>DFRY01000028.1:4371-29942 GCA_002378845.1 Ruminococcaceae bacterium UBA3451
CGCCGTGAAAGGGCGGTGTCTTAACCGCTTGACCACCGGGCCATATTATGGTAGCGGCAATTGGATTTGAACCAATGACACTTCGGGTATGAACCGAATGCTCTAGCCAACTGAGCTATGCCGCCGTGTGCTCCTTGTTTAGCGGAGCGTTTTATATTATATCTTAGCTGTCCCCTGTTTGTCAACACATTCTTGTAATTTTCCTCATGAATTTGAAAAT
The DNA here is from genome assembly GCA_002378845.1 of Ruminococcaceae bacterium UBA3451. Lineage (GTDB taxonomy): Bacteria > Bacillota > Clostridia > Oscillospirales > Acutalibacteraceae > Caproiciproducens. The sequence continues at coordinate 4,592 of DFRY01000028.1, forward strand.
ATTCTGTGTTTTTCAAATTTTATCCGAATTTTAACGTCGATATAGGAACAATTAACAAACATTATTCCCCATTTAAGGCAGAAACAAACCGTTGGGTAATACATTGCGGCCTTGTAATCGCCCCGCCTACTACGGCGGCAAAGGCACCGGCATCCATTACCCGGCGCAGCTGTTCGGGGGTATTGATTTTCCCTTCGCCGATCACCGGCACAGAAAGATCCCCGATAAGGCGTTTTATCAGTTCCAGATTCGGCCCGTCGAGCGCTTCCGAATACGGCGTGTAGCCGCACAGGGTGGTGGAAACGCAGTCAAACCCGATTTGTTCCGCGTGCACCGCTTCTTCGTAAGTGGAGCAGTCGGCCATTGCCAGCACATGTGCGCCGTGAATCAGCGCAAGCAGCCGCTCCATGGTTTCCCCGTTCGGCCTGTCGCGGAGCGTTGCGTCGAGCGCAATCATTTCGCAGCCCGTTTCCAGAAGCTCGTACACTTCTTTTTCCGTCGGGGTAATGTACACCTCAGAGTCCGGATAAAAACGCTTTACAATACCGATTACAGGCAGCCTTGTGGCTTTTCGGATGCCGAGAATGTCTTCCCTGCCCTGCGCGCGGATACCCGCCGCGCCGCCCTGCATGGCCGCAAGCGCCATTCGTTCCATAATCAGGGTGCCGTGCAGCGGTTCTTCCGGCAACGCCTGACAGGACACAACCAGTTTTCCCTTAATTTGATTCAGCATAGGCTCCCTCTTCTGTTTTATCTTCTCTTTATATTACTATATTACACTGAATTATACCGACTGAAAAGAATGTAGAATGTATTTCTCATTATATAAAACTAACACAGATTGTCAATCCCGTTACTCTTAAAATATAGAATCACCGTAATCTGCCGATTATTTTAGCTATTCCTGTTATCTCTTATTGCCTTTTAATCCACGCGATTCGCTTACACATAGAAAAAAGGAACCGGCAAAATACCGGTTCCCAAATAATAATCAGACAGAAAGCGAATAGTTCGGTGCTTCCTTGGTGATTTGAATGTCATGCGGATGGCTTTCTTTCAGGCCTGCGCCGGTAATGCGGGCGAACTGCGCCTTTTCATGCAGCTCTTCAATGTTGCCGCAGCCGGTGTAACCCATGCCGGAACGGATGCCGCCGGTCATTTGGTAAATGGTGTCGGACAGTGGCCCCTTGTAAGGTACACGGCCTTCTACACCTTCCGGAACGAGCTTTTTGGCGTCTGACTGGAAGTAACGGTCTTTGCTGCCCTGNNTCATTGCGGCCAGACTTCCCATGCCACGGTACACCTTAAACTGGCGGCCCTGGTACAGCTCGGTTTCTCCGGGGGATTCCTCGCAGCCCGCGACAAGCGAACCGACCATGACGACATTCGCGCCGGCGGCAAGCGCCTTTACAATATCGCCCGAATATTTAATACCGCCGTCCGCAATAACCGGAACACCGTATTTGGATGCGGCACAGGCCGCGTCGTAAATCGCGGTGATTTGCGGTACGCCGATACCGGCGACGATGCGGGTGGTACAAATGGAGCCGGGGCCGATACCAACCTTCACACAGTCGGCTCCCGCTTCGATGAGCGCTTCCGTACCGGAGGCGGTTGCCACGTTGCCTGCGATAAGCTGCACGTTGGGGTATGCCTTCTTAACTTTTTTCACTGCGTTGATTACGCCGCTGTTATGGCCGTGTGCCGAGTCGAGCACGACTACGTCCACCTGTGCCTTTACCAGTTCGGCTACGCGCTCCAGCACGTCGGGTGTTGCGCCGATGGCTGCGCCGCAAAGCAGGCGGCCGCCCGCGTCTCTTGCGGAATGCGGATACTGCACTGCCTTTTCAATATCTTTAATGGTAATTAAGCCTTTTAAAGTGCCCTTGTCGTCCACAATCGGGAGCTTTTCAATACGGTGCCTGCGCAGGATTTCCTGTGCCTGGCTCAGCGTGGTGCCCACCGGAGCGGTAACAAGGTTTTCGCGTGTCATAACCGCGGAAATCGGCTGGTCAAAGTCGGCTTCGGTCATGAAACGCAGGTCGCGGTTGGTAATAATGCCGACCAGCTTGCCGTTTTCGCAAATCGGCACGCCAGAAATGCGGTATCTTGCCATGATTTCGTTTGCATCGTGAACATAATGCTGCGGTGAAAGGAAGAATGGATTGACGATAACGCCATTTTCAGAACGCTTTACGCGGTCGACCATATCGGCCTGTTTTTCAATGGACATGTTCTTGTGGACGATGCCCACGCCGCCTTCTCTTGCGATGGCGATTGCCATATTGCTTTCGGTTACGGTATCCATGGCAGCTGTCATAAGCGGGGTATTCAACTTGATTGCCTTCGTAAGATAGGTAGACAAATCAATTTCTTTCGGCAAAACGTTGGATTCTGCCGGGATCAGCAGAACGTCGTCGAATGTAAGCCCCTCTTTTACAAACTTGCCGGAATAGTTCGTATTTAACATGTTTTCCTCCTCTTTCACTTCGCGCCAACCGGTACCGGTTCACGCCGCCTTATGTTCCTGATTTATAATATATTTTGATATTATATCATCTGATATATCATATTTCAATATGCGTTCTGGCATTATCGACTGCTTTTTTGCTTAAGGGCTTCATTACGGCGGAAGCGGTGAAACCGCAGCCCCTTTCGTTGACGCCCTGCATGAGAATGCGGCCGTCCTGTTCGCCCGCATAAATCTTCAATGTATCGCCCAGCGCACTTTCGGTAATGTAATTGATCTGAATTTCCGAATATTGGCGCCCAAGAGCGCCGCCGGGCAGAAAATCAGTGATAATGTCGCAATAGACGGTATTGTTCAGGTGCATGTTGTAATCAAGGTCGGAATAACGCACTGTGCGCTCACCCACTTGGGGAAGCCCTTCCGGTACAGTAATTTTCGGAATGCGGTCTTCCTCCGGTATTTTCTCGCCGGTAAAAATACCGTAATCCAAAAATTGTTTTGGGCGAAGGATTTTATGCGTGTTAACGTCGGCAAGAATAGAGGTCTGCATGACGTCAATTATTTTTTCTTCTCCGGAATAAATTTCAAAATCGCGGTAGAATTGGGCGCCGCTGACCCCGCGCGGATGAGTCTTAATTGTGACCGCCTCATTGTGCAAGGGCATGCGGGTTATTTTTGCCCGGTTTGTGATAAGAAGAAATACAAACCCGTCGGCACGCATTTTTTCATAGCTAAGCCCCAGCAGCGCCAGGTTTTGCTCGCTGACATCCTGACACATGCGAAGGAGGACGCTGAGCCTTAAAATGCACTGCGCCCCCACCTCATAGCTCGCCACACGCTGCGTGCGGGAGTATTCTTTTACTAAATCAGACATGCTTGATCACGTCCGTGCCCATGTACGGACGAAGTGCTTCCGGCACGGTCACGGTGCCGTCGGCATTCTGATAATTTTCCAAAATTGCGGCAACCGTACGGCCCACCGCCACGCCGGAACCGTTCAGAGTATGAACCAGCTGCGCTTTGTCGCGGGAAGTATTCTTGTAGCGAATCTGCGCGCGGCGTGCCTGGTAATCTTCGAAGTTCGAGCAGGAGGAAATTTCAACGTAACGGTTGTACGACGGCATCCATACTTCAATGTCGTACGTTTTTGCGGAGGAGAAACCGAGGTCGCCTGTGGAGAGACACACCACACGGTAAGGTAGACCCAGCAGCTGAAGCACGCGCTCCGCGTCGTTGGTCAGCTTTTCCAGTTCGGCATAGGACTCTTCCGGCTTAACAAACTTAACCAGCTCAACCTTGTTGAACTGATGCTGACGAATCAGACCGCGGGTGTCGCGGCCCGCGGAACCGGCCTCCGCACGGAAGCAGGCGGAATAGGCGCAGTATTTAATCGGGAGCTTGTCCCCGTCCAGAATTTCGCTGCGGTGCATGTTGGTGACCGGAACTTCGGCGGTCGGAATCAGGAAATAATCTTCGTTCGAAACCTTTGTCGCAAGCTTGAATGCTTCTTCTTCAAACTTCGGCAATTGGCCTGTGCCGGTCATGGAGCTGCGGTTGACCATAAACGGCGGGAAAATTTCGGTGTAGCCGTGTTCGGTATGCGTATTGAGGAAGAAGTTCACGATGGAACGTTCCAGTTTTGCGCCCAATCCCTTATAGAAATGGAAGCGTGCGCCGGTTACCTTTGCGGCGGTTTCCGGGNNCCTTGGGTTCGAAGTCAAATTTAGTCGGTTCGCCCCAATGGCGCATTTCCTTGTTTTCGCTGTCGTCTTTTCCGACGGGGACGTCCTTACAGGGAATATTCGGAATGGAAAGCAGCAAATTTTTCTGCTGTTCTTCCAGCTGGCTCAGTTCGGTATCGCATTCCTTAATCTCGGCGGAAAGCGTCTTCATGCGGGCCATCAGCTCGCTCGGGTCGCCGCCCGCTTTTTTGATTTCGGGAATTTTCTTTGTATCGGCATTCTGCTCGGCCTTCATGGCTTCGACCTTGCCGGTTACCTCGCGGCGTTCCACGTCAATTTTGAGGATGTCGTCAATCAGTTTGTCTGCATCCATATTTCGAGTTTTCATGGCTGCTTTCACCATGTCCGGGTCATTGCGAATTACTTTAATGTCCAGCATTTTTTAAACTCCTTTATTATAATTCTTAATTATAAATATAAACAGCGAGTGGTTCGTTGTTTTCTTCTTAAAATACTTGGTTTTCCACGGTTTCATCAATCTTTGTTGAAAAGTTTCATCAGTTCGCTTAAATCCTGTTCGCCGTAAAATTCAATTTGCAGTACGCCACGCTTTTTGGTTCCGCTGACCTGCACTTTGCGGCCTAAATGTTCATTCAGCGCCAACGCAACCTCGTCATAATAACGGACGCGGGACTTTTCTTTTTGAGAGCCGGGTTTCATCTGCGCACGCTCGGTTTCTTTTTTTGCCATCTTTTCCAATTCACGCACGGAAACGCCCTGCTCCACCGCCAGCTTTGCCGCTTTCAACATACTTTCTTTACTGGGGAAACTGAGCAGCGTACGTGCATGGCCGGATGATAACTGGCCGGAATTCACCATTTCTAATATTTCTTTCGGCAAATTCAAAAGACGCAGTGCGTTCGTGACCGTCGGGCGGGATTTCCCCACCGTTTTGGCGACTTCCTCCTGCGTTAATCCGTAGGTATCAATCAAAGACTGGTAGCCCTGCGCTTCTTCCAGCGGATTCAGGTCTTCGCGCTGCAGGTTTTCAATCAGCGCAAGTTCCATCACTTCGCCGTCGCTCATTTCGCGGATAACCGCGGGCATTTCAGAAATGCCTGCCATTCTGGCCGCGCGCCAGCGCCGTTCGCCCGCTACAATTTGGTACCCGCCGCCGAAAATGGGTCGTACCAGAATTGGCTGCAAAACACCGTGCTGCTGTATGGAATCGGCAAGCTCTGCCAGAGCCGCGTCGTTAAATTCTTTTCTCGGCTGCGTGCGGTTGGGTTCGATGTCGCTCACCTTGAGCGCAACGGTTGCGTTGCGGTCTTCGGTATCGTTTTCCGCGAAGATCGCCTCTAACCCTTTCCCAAGCCCGCCTTTCTTTGAAGCCATCGCCTTGCCTCCTTTATTTCCGGTTGTTTTTTATGATTTCATCTGCCAGCGCGTCGTACGAAGCGGCGCCGCGCGAAGCTTTGTCAAAATACTGAATGGGCCGACCGAAGCTCGGCGCTTCGGAAAGACGCACGGCACGCGGAATAACGGTAGAAAACACCTTGCGCGGGAAGTATTTCTTTACTTCCTCCACGACCTGCTGCGTTAAATTCAGCCGCCCGTCGTACATGGTTAACAGTACGCCTTCAATGTCCAGCTGCTCGTTGTACTGCCGTTTNNTTCCAGCGCGTAATATTCGCACTGAATCGGCACCAGCAGCGTATCTGCAAGGCAAAGTGCGTTTGTGGTAATCATTCCGAGAGAAGGAGGACAGTCGATAAAAATAAAGTCGTACTTCTCCCGAAACGGAATCAGCGCATTTTTCAGAATTGCTTCGCGATGTTCCAATGCCGCAAGCTCAATTTCCGCCGCGGCTAAATCCATGCTGGAGGGAACCACATCCAAATTTTTAAATTCGGTGTGAATAATCACATCCTGAATTTTCGCTTCGCCGGTCAATACCTCGTAAACCGTATTTTTCAGCTTACGTCGGTCCACACCGACTCCACTGGTAGAGTTCCCCTGAGGGTCAACGTCCACCAACAGTGTTTTCTTTCCCCTTACACCCATCGCGGCAGAAAGATTTACGGCGGTTGTCGTTTTACCAACGCCGCCTTTTTGGTTGCCAATTGCAATAATTTTTCCCATTTTTCTCCTCCTGATGCATCACGGCCGCGCATTACGCGCTTCCGAAACACATTTCCCGGATACGCCATTGGGTATCAGCGGAATATTGTTTTTATTATAGCACGCTTTGGAAGGAAGATAAAGATTTTTTGCATGTTTTTTCACAATGTTTCATGTGAAACAACCGTCGGTTTCCGCACCCGGCCTGCTTGAATTGGCGTTCATATTACATGCTGCAGTAGAATGCGCAGGCCAGTCTGGTAACAATGTGGGGTGTGACCCCTATCTTACAAATATATATGAAGTTTATTGCTGTTTTTTACCGATGAAGGGAAAAAACTGAAAATATCCTTTGCTTAAGACCAGTTAACTTTTTGCATATTGTTGATTTACTCATTTTTACCAATCTACTCATGCGCAAAACAAAGAGAAGTTCTAGCGGCACATCTGGAGAGTTGTGCGGACAAAGCACTTTTTACCTGGCGGCGACTCAAATCACCCATAACCCTTTAAGCATAACACAGCGCTTCTTACCCACTGCCCCACTCTACCAAAGCCCCTGTCGTTTCATAATGACTTCCTTTGTTATTTTGAATTATAGCTAAAGGGACGATAAATTGGTTTTTTCTTGTCCTTCCGGCTGTGCCGAAAATTTCTTACTATAATAAAAACAAAACAGGCCGGNNCTGCTTTGTGGGAAATGATATAGGGAATAGGAGTAAACTCTTGTAATTAATTTCAGGCAGGCTTTCTTCCGCCTGCAGTGGCCTCGCTTTTCGGAATGCGCACAACACATTCAATGTACTCGTCATTTTCACTTTTTAATGTTTGCGCGTTGATTCCGCTCAGTTTCATCGTTTCAATCGCATGATTGATAGTATTTAAGAATACCCGAACATCCTTTACAATAAAAACATGCTTCGATTTCGGTTTCTTTTTGCCGCTTAGCATCCGTTCAATTAACGCATCGGTCTGCTGTACGTTAAGCTGATGCTCAATAATTTCTTCCAGTGTTTTACCCCGCTGAATATCGTCCGGAATACGCAAAAGAGCACGGGCATGGCGTTCCGTCAATCCGGCTTCTGTAATGCGCGCTCGCTGTTCTTCCGACAAGTGCAGAAGGCGAAGCTTGTTGGCAATAGTAGACTGACTTTTTCCAAGGCGAAGCGCCGCTTCTTCCTGCGTAACGTTCCATTCCTCAATCAAACGGCGGATTCCTTCCGCTTCCTCAAATATTTGCAGATCCTGGCGCTGAAGATTTTCTGTCATGGCAAGCATCGCGCTGGTTTCCGGGGTGCAGTCACAAATAATACAGGAAACGGTCGGCAGTCCTGCCAGCTTGCAGGCGCGCAGTCTGCGTTCCCCCGCTACTAATTCATATCCGTTTCGCACTTTACGCACAGTGATTGGCTGCAACAGTCCGCTTGTGCGGATACTGCGGGAAAGCGCCATCAGTTCCTCTTCGTTAAATACGCGCCGGGGCTGAGCCGGATTCGGGTATATTGAATCAATATCAATCTGCACTACTTTGTTCTTTTCACTTAATAAATGCAAAATTGCCGCCTCCCTGCTTGTCCTTTGTGTAAAGAATAGCACGAAGAGCGGCTTAAATTTGTAAAATTATGGTATATAGCATAAATTTTTTTTGTTATTTCCGGGGTAATCTTATACTAATACGGCAGGCTAAGTCGAATTCGCTATTTGTAATGGATTACCGTCGCCTGATTTACGTTTTCTTTTGGTGGCTTTATCAATGAATTTAGCAAAAGTTTTCCACCATTTCCGGTAAAAGAGTGAATAACTTTTTTGCCGTATTTCCGTCGTCTTTTCTTTTTCTATATCTGCCTTTAATCAATACATTTATCAAAGGCCGGATTGTTTTCCACCAAAATGTAAAATATTGTGGAATACCTCGCTCATAATCTTTTTTCCTGCTAAAAGCATAAGAAAAGGCGGAAATAATCCGCCTTAAATACTATTTCCATATATACTGCGATCATTATAACGGGCTTTTGGATATTTTGGAGCCATGGCGCGGATATAAGTCGGGCAGCGGTTTTGTACGCTGAATCAAAACTAGGCTGCGGCCGTCGCCGCCGGGTAAAACAAACTCTTCCACACTTTTCAGCTCGCACCCAAGAAGGGAAATCGCTTTTTTCGCCGCTTCTACTTCTTCCCCAGCCTGCGGCCCTTTCATCGCTGCGAAAACACCACCCATTTTCAGGAACGGCAAGCAATATTCACACAATAGGTTCAGCGGTGCCACTGCACGGGCTGTTGCGACGTCGTATTTTACACGGTATTTTGGCTGCCGGCCACCTTCTTCCGCACGCGCGTGCACCAGTTCCGCCGGTAAATCCAACTCCGTCAGCACATTTTGAAGAAAAACCAACCGCTTATTCAGTCCGTCCAGCAAAGTTAAGTTAAGGTTTGGTCTCATTATTTTCAGCGGCAACCCCGGGAACCCCGCGCCGGTGCCTACATCAATCAGTTTGGCGTTTTCAGGAAGATCCAGATATTTCAACAGCAGAATACTGTCCAGAAAGTGTTTGATCGCTACTTCCTTCGGTTCCGTAATGGCGGTTAAGTTGATTTTTTCATTCCATTCTACTAAAAGTTCCATATAACGTTGAAACTGCTTCGCCTGCGCCGCGGTTTCTTGCACCCCGTATTCCTGCGCGGATGAAAGGAGCAGACCTTGTATATCCTCCATATTAAAACTCCGTTTCTATTTGTTCCTTATTTATTGTTTTTCGGGTTCTCTATTCCGGCTTAGCCAAATCAACAGTACAGAAATATCGGCCGGGCTAACGCCGGAAATGCGGGAGGCCTGCCCCACATTGGCAGGTTTTACTTTTTCCAGCTTTTCCTGTGCTTCGGTGCGCAGCCCTACAATCTGCCGGTAATCCACATGGGTCGGCAGGCGGCGTTCCTCCAGACGGCGCATTTCCGCAATGTCAGCCTTCTGGCGCTTAATATACCCCTGATATTTTATCTCGATTTCCACGTTTTCAAACACGGCAGCCGGTAAATCGGGTCGGTTTCCATCAACAGGGGTAAGAATGTCATAATTCAATTCCGGGCGGCGAATCAAATCCGCCAGCCTGACGCCGGACGTTACCGGCGATGTTTCATGTGAAACAAGAAGCTGATTCAACGCCTCGGAGGGCGCCAGTACTGTCTTTTCCGCACGTATCATTTCTTCCGCTTTCTGCTGCTGCTTCAATTGAAAGCGCTGCCAGCGGTCGTCGGAGATCAGCCCGATTTCACGGCCGGTGGGGGTCAGGCGCTCGTCGGCGTTATCCTGACGGAGTACCAAACGGTATTCGCTGCGCGACGTCATCATACGGTAAGGGTCGGTTACGCCTTTGGTAATCAGATCATCTACCAGTGTTCCAATATAGGATCCGGCACGGTCAAGCACCATCGGTTCCCTGCCCTGTACCTTCAGTGCGGCGTTAATTCCGGCAACCAGCCCCTGCGCGGCGGCTTCTTCATAACCGGAACTGCCGTTAAACTGCCCCGCACCGTAAAGTCCGGGGATATCCTGAAATTCCAAAGTAGGTTCCATTTGCAGCGGATCAACACAGTCATACTCAATTGCATAAGCAGAACGCATGATTTCCACATGTTCCAACCCAGGAATCGAGCGGTAAAATGCAAGCTGTACATCTTCCGGCAAAGAAGAGCTCATTCCCTGCAGGTACATTTCTTCCGTATCCAGTCCGCAGGGTTCAATAAACAGCTGATGCCGCTTCTTATCCGCAAAACGCACAATTTTATCTTCAATACTGGGGCAGTACCGCGGGCCCACCCCTTCAATTTTTCCACTGTACAAAGGAGACCGATGAATATTTTCCTGAATAATGCGTTTTGTTTCGTCATTCGTCCAGGAAATATGGCAAACCGCGCGGTTTGTTCCGGGGATCAGTGTATCATAAGAAAACGGGACGACCGGCTCNNTCGGTAAAATCGATGCTGGAGCGAAGTACGCGCGCGGGGGTACCGGTTTTAAACCGGCGCAGGCGCAGACCGAGCTGTTTCAGGGAAGCGCCCAGAAATGCGGCGGGGAACATTCCGTCCGGGCCGCTTTCATAGGTAACATCACCAAGATAAATTCTTCCGCCAAGAAAGGTTCCGGTTGCAATAATAATTGCCTTTGCATGGTAAACCGCATCCATACGGGTAACCGCCTGCCAGGTACCGTCCTCTAAATGCGTAATATCCACAATTTCTGCCTGCTTTAACTGCAGGTTCGGCTGAAGTTCCAATTTATGCTTCATAATTTTTCCGTACTCGCGCCGGTCAATCTGTGCGCGCAGGGAATGAACCGCAGGGCCTTTGCCAAGGTTCAGCATACGGCTTTGCAGCATGGCGGCATCTGCGGTACGGCCCATTTCTCCGCCGAGCGCATCGATTTCGCGTACCAGGTGCCCTTTTGCGGTTCCGCCTATGGATGGGTTGCAGGGGCAATTGCCAACGGCATCCATATTTATTGTAAAAACACACGTACTGCAGCCAAGGCGGGCGGAGGCCAGCGCGGCTTCAATACCCGCATGCCCCGCACCGATGACGACAACGTCGTATGTTTCAGCTTCGTATTTCAAGAGAATTCCTCCTGTTTCAAGTCATATATATTTTTATCTACAAAATATGTAATAATCGCTATCCCTTGGGTCCCCGCACTCGGCGACCCCTACGGTATAATAAACCCGCTAAACCGTCAATGAAGATCTTACAGATATTTGATACAACCACATTACTTGGGGATACCCCGGGGGTTGCANNGGGATTTAAAATCCCCCTTGCGCGTACTTTGCCTCCTTTCGGACAAGACCGAAAGGAGGTGCCCGCCCGGCATGAGGGCAAATTAATTAAATTTGTATTTCACAATGCGCTGTAAGCTGCGCCCCCTACGGTCACCAAAACAAAGGAGTCACATGATTTCAACGAACCATTATTTCCCCACACAGAAATGGTGGAAAACAGAATCGACCACTGCTTCAGTCGCACGTTCGCCGGTCAGCTCCAACAAAGAGGAAATCGCCCCTTCAATGGAAACGGTGACCGCGTCAAGCGTAATTCCGTGCTCCACGGCAAGCAGCGCTTCCGTTACACAGTCGTGTGCCCGACGCGCCGCGTCACGCTGCCGCTCCGTAAACAAAATTCCTTCTGCCGGGTTCAGCTGAGCCGTTTGCAGTACCTGCGCCACCGCGTCCTTTAACTCGTCCAATCCGGTTCCGGACAAGGCTGAAATATAAACTATATGTTTAAAATAGTTATTAATATACTCAATGTCTATTTTTGAAGTCAAATCATTCTTGTTTACTACTGCAATGGCAGGGGAATCCCCAATAGAAACAACCAATTTCTTGTCTTCTTCATTCAGTTCCTGTGACGAATCGAATACCGCCAGTACAAGCTGCGCCTGCTTCACCTTTTCCTGCGCGCGCAAAACCCCGATTCGTTCCACGGGATCGTCCGTCAAATGAATTCCGGCAGTGTCGGCCAAATGAAGCGGAACACCCCCCAGAATGACCGAATCTTCCACTACGTCGCGCGTCGTTCCGGCATACTCGGTTACAATAGAACGTTCGCAGCCGGCAAGCAGATTCATTAATGTAGATTTTCCTACATTAGGTCTGCCGGCGATTACGGTGTGAACACCTTCCCGAATAATACGCCCCGCGTCGAACTGACGAAGCAGTTTTTCCAGTTCCGATTTTGCGGCAACCAGCGTTCCTTCCAGAACATCGGTGTTTACTTCGGGAATATCGTCTTCCGGGTAATCTGCCCAGGCGGATAGATGCGCCGCCGTGCCGATAAGCATTTCGCGGATTTGAATAATCTTCTTTTCCAGCGCGCCGTCGTGACCGGACAAAGCGACCTTTGCCGCCTGTTCCCCCTGTGCGGAGATTAACTGCATCACAGATTCCGCTTCGGTTAAGCCCATTTTCTCGTTTAAAAAGGCGCGGCGGGTAAATTCACCCGGGCCTGCGGGCACCGCACCGGCAGAAAAAACCGCTTTCAGCACGCGCCGCATAAGATACAGCCCCCCGTGACAGGAAAGCTCTACCACATCTTCTCCGGTAAAACTGGCAGGGCCGATAAAGTTCAGAGCGATCGCGTCGTCAATCCGCTCCTCCCCGTCGGATACAAACCCGTAAAGAGCCTGATACCCCTTCAGATCATCCAGCCTTTTACCGCTTTTTGAAGTGAACACGTTTTGCGCGATTTCCCGCGCGCGGGGGCCGGAAATGCGCACAATACCGATTCCGCCCACTGCCTGCGGAGTGGAAATTGCCGCAATGGTTGCGGCGGAAGAAGAATATTCCATTTGATCCCTCATATTCGTACCTCTTTTGAAACAGCAAATCACAATCAATAATCAACAAATAGTATATATCACATATCATTATACAAATCAATACCGGATTTTACAGAACCGCCTATCGGTTGTGCAAACTTATCCATGAAAAAAGGGCGATTCAAAACGAACCGCCCTCAAATGAAATCATAAAACTATTTTTTATAATCGACGCGGCCGTAAAGCGGCGCTTTTTTATCAGCTCTTGGCTCCCTATTGTCTCTGGTTTCTCTTTGTTCCCGGGGTTCTTTCGGAGCAGACGACTGTGCCGGCCTTGGCCCCCGGTTGTTATTGGGGTTTCCGCCGCGTTTGTCGTTATTGTAGGGACGGCGTGGACCGCCTTTTCCATTTCCGTAAGGAGGTCTGCGGTTCATCGGGCGTTCACCGGCCTCCGGGCCAATGACTACATGGCGGTTCAGTTCTTCGCCTTCAGACCAGGATTTTGCTCCCTCGACCGTTTGTACCGCGGTATGAATGATTCTGCGTTCGTATGGATTCATCGGTTCAAGGGAAGAGTTCCGCCCGGTTTTCAGCGCCTTTGCGGCAATCTTTTTCCCGAGCACCTCAAGGGTTTCTTTGCGTTTTTCACGGTAATTTCCAATGTCCAGCGTAATGCGGTAATAGGAATTGTCAATATGGTTTGCAACCAGCCCGGTCAGGTATTGAAGCGCGTCCAGCGTTTCTCCCCTGTGGCCGATAATAAAACCGATGTCGTCGCCGGAAAGGGCCAAAAGCGCCCCGTTTTCTTCTTCCGTCACCTTAATGTCAACGGACAAAAGTCCCATATGACCTAAAATTGTTCTCAAATAATCGGCCGCAGCGTCTGCGGGGCTGTTTTTAATAAATACTCTTACTTTTGCGGGGCTGCCGCCGAAAAGACCAAATGTCTTTTTGGTAGGCATTTCAAGGATTTCAAATTCGGCATCATAGGTTTCTACGCCAAGCTGTTTGCAAGCCGCTTCCCTGGCCAACTCAACGGTATCGCCGGTTGCGATCGCTTCTTTTATCACAGTATTACCTCCCCCAATATTTCACTTATTTCTTCATTCCTAAATAATCGTCCGATTTCGATTTTGTGGTTTTTGATTTTGATTTTTGTGCTGTTTTTGCCGGGGCGGCCTGCTGCTGCACTTTTACTGCGGCACTTTTTTGCTGCGCGGCGGGAAGAGGTCGCATATTTTCTTCTTCCTGCTCCCGCAATGCAATACGCTGTGCTTCCGCTTTTGCATTCAGGTCGGCCGGGCTGTACCAAATGTTAAGAATGACAGTCTGCAAAAAGCCGGTCAGTGTGGAAATAATCCAGTAAAAACCGACGGCGGCGGGCATGGTGCAGGCAATCCATGCAGTGAACAAAGGCATAATATAAAGCATATATTTCATGCATCCCTGCTGCATTTGCTGCATGCCGGGCTGCAGTTTGTTCATAAAATACTGGGTAATTAAAGAGGAAATTAAGCAGAGTACGGGAATAATCCACAGATTGGAACGGAACAGTGTTCCAAAAATATTTGCGCCGTCCGCGGGGGAATCCAGCAGGTTTAAGCCAAGGAACTGGAACCCGTGGCTGAACGATTCCATTTTTGCAAGTTCACCCGCGCTGAACATGGTCAGCTGGGGTTTTAAATCTGCAAAATGCTTTACAATTTCAATCTGTGCGTACTGTGTATTAAACGTGGCGCCAAGGCCGGGGATCATTTTCAGCATGTTAACCGCTTTTGCAACCGCGTCGCCCGAAAGGTGCAGCGCGTTGGCAAGCGGGTTTTGAACCGTATAAAACAGGCCCATCATAATAATCAGCGGAACAAAAGAAGTCAGGCAGCCGCTTGCAGGGTTAACGCCTTCCTTTTCATACAGCTTTTGTGTTTCTTCCTGAAGTTTTGCCTTATCGTTGGCATACTTTTTCTGAAGTTCTTTCTGTTTCAGCGCCATTTTGCTGTTTGCAGCCATAGATTTTTGCTGTTTGACAGAAAACGGAAACGTAATCAGTTTTGTTACAATGGTAAACAATATGATTGCGATGCCGTAGTTTTGAATCAAAGTGTAGAAAAACCACAGAAGATAGCCGAGAATACTTCCGAAAAAATTAAATATGTCCATCATATAGGCAATACTCCTCTATATTGGTTATCGCTCTTCCCTTTTTTCCGGTACGGGGTCGTATCCCCCGCGACTGAACGGGTTGCAGCGCAGTATCCTGAATATCGCGAGGCCTGTCCCTTTTATGGCCCCAAAACGCTCAATTGCCTGAATCGCATAATTCGAACAGGTAGGGTAATATTTGCAGCATGGTTTTTTATACGGCGAAATTGCCGTCTGATAAAACCGAATAAGCCAAAGCAACGGGCGCTTCATTTCAGAACCCCCGCAGTTTTAAACTGCTGCGCCATCGCGCGGCAGATATCCGTACTTTTTACAAAGGGTGTTTTGCCCCTTGCCACAAAAATAAAATCAAACCCCGGTTTTACCGTCGGCGCCAGGGTGNNTGCGCTTTACGGCATTTCCGGTTTTTTTGCTGGTGGTAATTCCAATGCGAACGTCGCTGCTGCGGTTTTTTAGCACATAAGTGACCAATACGGGACTTACATAGGATTTCCCTTTTGCGTAAATCCTGCGAAAATCTTTATTTTCTTTAATCGGTAAATAATAATCCATAAAATAAAACCGCACCACAATTCTGATTAATCCGTAAACCATAAGCTAAAAAGAAAGGCCACTCATGGTGGCCCTTTTGCTTAGTAGCTCAAGCGTGCTCTGCCCTTAGCTCTGCGGCGAGCCAATACTTTGCGGCCGTTGCTTGTGGACATTCTTTTTCTAAAACCATGCTCCTTTTTTCTGTGGAGCTTCTTAGGCTGGTATGTTCTCAGCATGAAAAAAATCCTCCTTTCGGGGTACAAACCTTGCAATTTAGCATTATATATTAAATACTTGCGGCCTGTCAACCATATTTTTGCACCGAATAGGCAAAAAAATCCAGATTCAGGCGGCTTTGAAAGGTTTATTTTCTTACGGATTGTCTTATGTGATTAAATATACCACAATATCATGTAAAATAAAAGAAAAAGAAAATAAAATAAAAAAAATTTTAAGATTAGACAATGGTTTCGCGCGCGATACAACATAATGTAGAAACAGCAGAAAATGAAATTTGTAAAAAGTGTCATTTTGTGATAATATAGTTTATGTTATGCCCAAGAGTATAAATTTTAGAAATAAAATGAGGTTTAAAGAATGGAATCCTTTACCGAGGTCTGGAATTTGGTCTGTGACTACTGTAAAAGCAAAATAACAGAAATTGCGTATTCAACCTGGATCAGCCGGATTGAACCAGTCAGTCTTGACTTTGCGCAGGGGGTAGCCGTACTGAAAGTTCCCAACGAACTTCACCGCCAGACCCTTACTCATTATTATAAGGATTTGCTCGACGAGGCATTTAAACAGATATTCGGACAGGAAATTCAAATAAAAATCTGTACGCCCGACGAAGCGGAAGCGGAAAAGCAAACGGATGAAACGCCTCCGATTAACGACGATTACGAATTCACGTTCGACACCTACATTGTCGGTTCGTCCAATAAATTTGCGCACGCGGCATCTATGGCCGTGGCGAACAAACCCGCAACGTTGTACAACCCCCTGTTTATTTACGGAAACTCGGGGCTTGGAAAAACACATCTTCTTTACGCGATTTGCAACGAAATCAGCCGGACACATCCGGATATGAACATTATCTATATTAAAGGCGACGAATTTACCAACGAATTAATCGAAGCAATCCGGCGCGGCACCACGGCGGAATTTCATAACCGGTACCGAAAAGCGGACGTGCTTCTGGTGGACGATATTCAGTTTATTGCCGGCAAAGATTCCACCCAGGAGGAATTTTTTCATACCTTTAATACGCTTTACGAAGCAAAAAAGCAAATTGTGCTTACGTCTGACCGGCCGCCGAAAGATATTGCCACGCTGGAGGAACGTCTTTTAACCCGATTTGAATGGGGCCTGACCGCCGACATTCAGCCGCCGGACTTTGAAACACGCATCGCCATTATTAAACGCAAAGCCGAGCTGCTGGAAATTGAACTGCCGGACAGCGTTTCCGAATACATAGCGAACCGGCTGAAGAATAACATTCGTCAGCTTGAGGGCGCAGTGAAAAAAATGAAAGCTTACAACCTGCTTGCCGGGGAGGGGTTAACCATTACCACCGCGCAGGCGGCGATCAGCGATATTATCAATAACGACCAGCCCACTCCGTTTACCGTCGAGAAAATTATTGACGAGGTTGCGCGTACGTTCGGTANNTATTCGTTCGTCCAAGCGGTCCGCCAACATTTCAAGCGCGCGTCAGGTCGCAATTTATGTCGTACGGGAAATTACCCAAATGCCAATGACCGCAATCGGCGAAGAATTTGGCGGGCGCGACCACTCCACTGTGGTTTATGCCATTCAGCAGGTCGAAAAGGGCATTGTGCGCGACCCGAAGACCAAAGCGACCGTAGAAGATATCATTAAGAACATTCGTGACCGTTAAATTCGTTTGTATCATTATAATGGCCTTAAAACAGAAAATGTGGAAAAACTTTTCACATTTAAACAAAAACGGTTAGTTTACGATTTTTCGCAATTTTGTTTTTCCCCGAAATATTTAACTTGTTTTCAACATTCCCCACAGAGTTTTCAACAGCATGTTAAATTCTAAAATTTTAATACAAACTGTTAACAAAAGTTTAACAGGGAAATTTCAGAAAAAAATCCGAAATATCCCGATGAATCATACAAAAACAGAAAGTTTCAACATTTTCACGCCCCCTACTACTCTTACTAAATTAAATCTTTACTATCTATTATAAAAGGAAGCGAAAGGTGAGTTTATGAAAATCACATGCAGCAGGCAGCAATTGAACGACGCAGTGTTGAATGTTCAGCGCGCTGTCTCCTCAAAGTCTTCTGTACCCGCTTTGGAAGGAATTCTGATTAAAACGCAGGAAAACGAAATCACACTCTGCGGTTACGACCTTGAGCTTGGAATGACCACAAAGATAGAAGCCTCCGTTGAAGAAAAGGGAAGCGTCATCTTAAGCGCACGCCTGTTCGGCGACATTGTTCGCCGTTTGCCGGCAGACATGGTTTCCGTTTCCGTCGACCCAAAAAACATTACAACCATAAAAAGCGGCCCGGCCGAATTTTCCATTGTCGGCATTCCGGCGGAGGAATACCCCGAGCTGCCGACCATTACCGGCGAAACTTCCATTAAAATTGCTCATAATGTGTTAAAAAGCATGATCCGCCAAACGATTTTCGCCGTAGCGGAAAGCGATGCCAAACCGGTACATACCGGAACCTTGTTTGAACTGGGCAAAAATAAAATCCGACTGATTTCCGTAGACGGCTACCGTCTTGCTTTACGGGAGGAAACCGCCAAGTGCGAAGAGGAGATTACTTTTGTTGTTCCGGGAAAAACACTGAGCGAAGTACTTAAATTGCTGGAGGATGACGACACCGAACTGGAAATTCTGATTGGCAGACGCCATATTTTATTCCAGATTGGAAGTTACTGTGTAATTTCCCGCCTTTTGGAAGGCGAATTTCTTGATTATAAAGCAGCAATCCCCGCATCCAGTACATCGGAAGTCATTGTTTCCACCCGTTCGTTCATCAACAGTGTGGAACGTGTATCCCTTCTGATCACCGACCGCCTGAAAAGCCCGGTTCGCTGTCAGTTTGAAGACAATGAAATTCGTGTTTCGTGCTCAACGGCAATCGGCCGAGCCAACGATCAGCTGGACGCAAACATTACAGGAAGTAATGTTGAAATGGGATTCAACAATCGGTATTTACTTGACGCGCTCCGCAATACGGAGGGCGACGAGGTAAAAATACAGCTGAATGGCGCGTTAAGCCCAATGAAGGTGCTTCCGCGTGAGGGCGATGCCTTTTTGTTCCTTGTTTTGCCGGTTCGTCTGAAAAACGAGAACTGATGAAGGCAAAAACGCAGAGAAATCGGATATTTTCTTTTATTTGTTTTGCCGGATCAGGCAAATAACACCCGAAAAAAGCCTATGTTACAGAAAAGGATAAAAAAATGACAACGGAAAAGATTATAATTGACACGGAGTTTATCCGGTTGGATGCCATGCTGAAGCTGGCAGGTGCGTTTGACACCGGCGGTCAGGCGAAATTTGCGGTGCAGAACGGTCAGGTTAAGGTCAATGGGGAAACCTGTACCATGCGCGGCAAAAAAATGAGGCCCGGCGACCGCGCCGAATGGAACGATGTGACGTATGAGGTGTGTAACGGGTGAATATCCTGCGCCTGAATTACTCAAATTACCGCAATCTGCAGCCCGGCGAAATTGTGCCGGAAAGCGGAATCAACGTAATATACGGGAAAAACGCGCAGGGCAAAACCAATTTGCTGGAAGCCATGTGGCTGTTTACCGGCGGCCGTTCCTTTCGCGGTTCAAAAGATGCGGATTTGGTTGCGTACGAAGCGCCGAAAGCCGAACTGAATTTACAGTTTTTCAGCGAAGAGCGCGAGCAGACCGCACAAATCCGAATTGAAAACGGGCGCAGAAGCGCTGCTTTGAATGAAGTGCCGAAAAAATCCGTTTCGGAACTCATTGGAAAGTTCTGTGCGGTTATGTTTTCTCCGGAGCATCTTTCCCTTGTACGGGAAGGGCCTGTTTTCCGGCGGAATTTTATCGATTCCGCACTTTGTCAAATCCGGCCCAGCTACGCCGTACTGCTGTCGCGTTATAATCATACGCTGACCCAGCGAAACGCGCTGCTGAAAGATATTCCGCGCCACTCCGAATTGGCCGACACCCTGGAAATATGGGATGAAAAGTTGATTAAATACGGCGGGGAAATTATGCGCGGCCGAACGGACTATATTGATCAAATCAGGGAACCGGTACAAAAAATTTATGCCGGAATCTGTGAAAATAAAGAGGCAATCGGCCTCAGTTACCAAAAAAGCGCCGAAGATTTGGCACAGGCGCTGAAAAATTCGCGGCGCGACGATATTTACTCCGGCCATACCGGCGCCGGCCCCCACCGCGACGATCTGGAAATTACTATCGACGGGCAATCCGCACGGGCGTTTGGTTCCCAGGGGCAGAAACGTTCTGTGGTACTGGCGCTGAAATTGGCGGAAGCCGAGGTGCTGTCCCGCCGAACCGGCGAAAAACCGGTGATTTTTCTGGATGATGTAATGAGCGAGCTGGATTCCGGCAGGCAGGACTACCTGCTGAATCACTTGGATCTTTGTCAGGTTTTCATCACCTGCTGTGAACCGGACACGGTAAAGCGGCTGCGCGCAGGCGCGCTGTTTGAAATGACTGCCGGCACACTGGTGCGAAAATAAATTTCCATAAATTTTCCGTCGCCGCTTTCCACGCGAAACGGCGGGCATTTTCCTAGAGGGTTGCGTGGAGAAAGGTTTTTCTTTTATGTATCTTCATTTAGGACAGGACACAGTGATAAAAGTTGATGAAATTGTCGGAATTTTCGACATGGAAACATCGACCATATCAAAATACACACGCTCGTATCTGGCCGACGCACAGAAAGCCGGAAAAGTAGTGAATGTGTCCCTGGAAATGCCGAAATCGTTCGTGCTTTGCTGCAATAAGGAAAGTAATGTGACCGTGTATATTACGCAGATTTCTTCCGCCACCCTATTGAAACGCACAGGGTATATTGACGAAATTGCAAATGTGTAGGATGGTGAAACAATGAAAAAGTTTCGAAAAGCCCAGTGCCCGCATTGCGGGAACAAAGTGGGTATTTTCAATACATGGGTTTTAAAAACACAGGGCGAATACAAATGCCCCAAGTGCGGTGGTTATGCCGACATTGAACTGGACAGCGCGGTTTATTTGCTTGCCGTTTTTGCGGCGGTGCTGAGCGCCCTGTTTTTTGTGGGGCAAATGCTGCTGGTCAGAGTTTTTAATATTTTCAGCCTGATTTTGGTACTTCTTCCCTTTGTTCTGTTTTTTGTACTTTCCGCCTTTCTGGTTCGGCTGCGAAAACCGGTCGTACGAAGGCGCCCGCCTTCCGGCCCGCCAAAGCCGAGGCCGCAAACCCCCGACGGCAGCGGAGAGGAAAACGGAAAAGAAAAGGAAAATTTGGAACACACAATTGTCATGGACAATTTCAGAAAGCTGTAGGATGACGCAATGCTGAAACTTCCCCTTTGCCCGTACTGCGGGGCGCGGTTCCTTTTCCCCACGGTGAAGCAAAGCCAAACAAAGAAAACCGGAATTTGTCCGCACTGCGGAAAAGAGTTTCGGGTAAGCCGGTCATGGCGCTGGGTTTTATATTTGGCAGCACTGGCTGTATTTGTCGGATTAGACTGTGCTCTTCTGACGATTCCGTCTATGAACGTTCCGTTTCTTATGGTAATTACGGCGATTGGAGTTATCATCATCTATTTTTTAATTCCTTACACCGTTCGATATAAAAAACTTTAGACGTTACCCTGCAAAAGAAACGCGTAAAAAAGAGAATAAAATATACTTAGTGTATAATAACTGGAGGGTTAAACTTGGAGTTTAGCGAAATTACCCAAACGCAGCAAAAATATGATGAAAATCAAATCCAGGTGTTGGAAGGTCTGGAAGCAGTCCGGAAGCGCCCGGGAATGTATATTGGCTCTACCGGGCCGCGCGGACTGCATCATCTCGTTTATGAAATTGTAGATAATGCAATCGATGAAGCCCTTGCGGGATTCTGCGACAAAATTGATGTAAAAATTCTGCCGGGCGACATTATCAGCGTTCTCGACAACGGCCGCGGTATTCCTATCGGTATTCAGCCGAAGCTGGGCATTCCCGCAGTAACCGTTGTATTTACCGTTTTGCATGCCGGCGGAAAATTCGGCGGCGGCGGATACAAAGTATCCGGCGGTTTGCACGGCGTTGGCGCATCGGTGGTAAATGCACTTTCCGAATGGCTGGAAGTGGAGGTTTACTTCGAGGGAAAAGTATACTTTCAGCGTTTTGAACGCGGCAAGGCGGTAACCGAACTGGAGCAGCGAGGCGAAACCGACCGCGTGGGGTCACTCATCACTTTTAAACCGGATCCGGAAATTTTTCAGGAAAGCACGGTTTTTGACTATGAAACCCTGCAGACCCGTCTGCGTGAACAGGCGTTTCTGAATGCGGGAATTCACATTGAACTGGTGGATGAGCGCGAGCCGGAGAACCGGATTCAGAATAACTACTGCTACAGCGGCGGTATCAGCAGCTTTGTGGAATTTATTAACAAGAAAAAAGCAGTTGAGGTAGTCCACCCCGACATCATTCATTTCACCACGGTGGCTCCGGACGATTCCGCGACCGCGGAAGTTGCAATGCAGTACAATGATTCTTACAATGAATTAATGCTGTCGTTTGCAAATAATATTCATACAACGGACGGCGGTACCCATGAGGACGGCTTTAAGCGCGCCCTTACCCGTGTCATGAATGACTATGCCAGAAAATATAATATTCTGAAGGATAACGATAAAAACCTTTCGGGTGAAGATGTTCGCGAAGGCCTTACGGTGATTATCAGCGTAAAGCTGAAAGAAGCACAGTTTGAAGGCCAGACCAAGGCGCGCCTTGGCAACACGGAAATCGGTTCGCTGGTAAGCAATTTAATTTCCGACAAGCTGACTACTTACCTGGAGGAAAACCCGGCTACCGCCCGTGCCATTTTTGACAAGGCGCTGGCTGCTTCCCGCGCGCGCGACGCCGCCCGAAAAGCGCGTGACCTGGTGCGCCGCAAATCCGCGCTGGAAAGCGCCGCCCTCCCCGGAAAACTGGCCGACTGCCAGAGCCGTAATCCGGATGAAACCGAAATTTACATCGTGGAAGGCGATTCCGCCGGCGGTTCCGCAAAAGGCGGAAGAAACCGGAAATACCAGGCAATTCTGCCGCTTTGGGGCAAAATGCTGAACGTGGAAAAAGCCAGACTGGATAAAGTATACGGCAATGAAAAGCTGATGCCGGTTGTCACCGCGCTCGGCTGCGGAATCGGGGAAGAATTCGACTTAAATAAACTGCGGTACGGAAAAATTATTATTATGGCCGATGCGGATGNNGCGGATGTCGACGGTTCCCACATTCGGACTCTGCTTTTAACCTTTTTCTTCCGTTTTATGAAGCCCCTGGTGGAAGAAGGCCATGTTTACCTTGCACAGCCGCCGCTCTATCGTCTGAGCAAGTCAAAAAATCACGTTTATGCATTCAGTGACCAGCAGCGCGACCGTATTATGGCGGAAATGGGCAGCAATTACGAAATTCAGCGGTACAAAGGTCTTGGTGAAATGGACGCCGAACAGCTTTGGGAAACGACCATGAACCCCGACACCCGTACCATGCTGCGCGTGGAAGTGGAAGACGCCGCTGCCGCGGACGAAGCGTTTACCATTTTGATGGGCGACAAAGTTGAACCCCGCCGTGAATTTATTGAGAAAAACGCAAAGTACGTTCAGAATTTGGATGTGTAATGAACATCCATTTGATCGGATTGCCTTTGAAACAGTTAACGTATTGTATATTTTAAATTTATATATACAGTAAGGAGAAAAATTATTATGAAACAGTTCATAGAAGAGCAGGAAACCGGCTCAAAACCTCCGGAACCGCGGGGGGATCGGACCCCCGAGCAGAAAAGCCAGCGCGAGCTGGAGGAAGAGTCCGGCGAAACACTGCTGGATGANNCCATGCCGGAAGAAAATGAAGAGCCTGTGGAGTGGGACGGTTCCGAAGCGGAGCTGGTTGCCGACGAAACAGCGGCGGAGTATGAAGAACAAACAACCGGAATTAAGCTGAAGTACGTGCTGAAGGCCGAAGAAATCTTCACTGCCATGCGGAAAACCCAATACACCCAGACCAGAATTGCAATGATGGCGGCGGCCATTCTATTCAGCGCAATACTTGCGATTGTAATTGCGGTACATGCGGGGGTAAGCGGGACTACCGGGTATCTTCCCCTTGCGGTTGTCTGTGTTCTTTTTGTGATCGCTGTTGTTCTTACGCCGCTTTTTCATATTCGTACCATGGCGCGGGAAGCCGCAAACGGAAAAGAAGTTAAAATGAAAATTTACCCGGATCACATTGAAATGGGCCGGGAAGAAACAAAGTGGGAAATTCCGCTTGACGGTACCTGTGAGCGGGTTATCTTCAAGAATTTAATTCTTCTGTACATAGACGTAAAAAATATGGTAATTTTGCCGCTGCGCTGCGTTGAGCCCGCCGTATTGCCCGAAGTTCAGGCAATGATTTTTGCGGGAACACAGCCCAAGCGGAAATAAAGGGGGATACTATGCCGACATTTTACGAAGGGAAGCCGATTGAAACCGTGGAACAGACGGTTGCCGCCGAAGATTATGCATCGGCATTCTATTCGGTGCAGAGCTCGCTTTCGCTGATGCATAAGCGGGAAGTAAAAGCCGGCATTTGTGTCAGCCTTGCCATAATCATCGGTTCCATGATTCCGCTTTATTACTCCCGTTTTTTCTCCTTATTGGGGCCGATTTGCACAATAATTATTTTTTTGGCCTGTGCCGCCAATTTCTTCTTTGTTCAGCCAAACACCATAAAAAACTGGGCGGCGGAGCTTTACGGCTCCAATGCATTGCTGGCCATGCCGCAAAAAATAACGGTTTACCGGGACAGTGTGGTTTTGGCTAATGAATGCGAAACGTTTACGCTGTATTGGACAGATTTTTACCGGTGCATTGAAACCCGCGACGCCTTTGTGATGAACGGCGGGCGTGAACGGGATTTGCTTATTTTGAAAAAATCCGGGCTCAGCGAAGAGCAGAAGCACAGGCTGTCGGCTCATTTTTTCGACACGTTTGCTTCGCATTACCAAAAAATCGGGCGATAAGGAGGGACTGCCGTGGACAACCCTGTTTCGGTCAGTTTTCTGATTACAAAACCGGATTACGNNGCCGATTTTAAAACCGCCGCCGCCAAGGCGTGCGTGAAAAAAACCGAGCTGAATATTCTTCGCATTACCGGCTGTGCCCTGCTACTGGCTGCCATGTTACTGCGCGGATTTTACAGTTTGGGTTTTTACCAGAATGTAATTTACACCGTAATGGGTGTGGTTGGCGTGGTCGTAGCGGCGTACTACGATTTTCTGCTTCACTATTTTGTGCGCCGGCGTGCGTTTAATTATTACGAAGCGAACAAGGAAAAGTTCACCGCACAGAACACAGAGTTCACACCGGATTCGGTGCAGTTCAAAACCGACAGATATTCAGCCGCCATCCCCTATGCGTTTTTTCATAAAGCGTATGAGGACGGGCGGGTGTTCATCCTATATACAGGAATTGACGAAATGAAATTTATTCCGAAACGCGCAATGAGCGAGGACGAATGCAGTCAGGTCAGAGCCCTCCTCCAGACCAAGCTTCAAGAAAAATATCAGCAGGAAGGTGCCCGCTAATGGACGAAATATTCGAAAATCAAAGGATAATTAACGTTGACCTGGAAAAAGAAATGAAAAAATCATTTCTGGACTATTCCATGTCCGTTATCGTTTCCCGTGCGCTGCCGGATGTGCGCGACGGCTTAAAGCCGGTTCACAGAAGAATTTTGTACACCATGTTTGAAAACGGACTGTCCCCGGACAAAGCGTACCGTAAATGCGCCGATACCGTCGGCGCCGTGCTCGGCCGCTACCATCCGCACGGTGATGCATCTGTTTACGA
>DFRY01000026.1 GCA_002378845.1 Ruminococcaceae bacterium UBA3451
TTAGCTATAATACCACGCCATCTTTCGCTTGTCAACGCTTTTTGCAATATTTTATGAAAATATCATTGTTTTCCTCTATATTGCAGTCTGAATCGATGTTTGCTATAATGAATCCTATATTCTGAACCGAGGAGGAAGCTAACATGCCAATAAGAATTCAGGAAAGTCTTCCTGCAATTGAAGTACTGGAATCCGAAAACATATTTATTATGACACAGCAGCGTGCCATGACACAGGATATTCGCCCGCTGAAGATCGTGATTTTAAATTTGATGCCAACAAAGATTGAAACAGAAACTCAGCTTTTGCGCCTTCTGAGCAACACGCCGTTGCAGGTGGATGTGGAGCTGATGCAGATGGCGACACATATTTCGAAAAATACCTCCTCATCTCATTTGAATACCTTTTATAAAACATTCGATGATCTGAAGGGCGACAAGTTTGACGGAATGATCATTACTGGCGCTCCGGTGGAAAACCTGCCGTTTGAGGAAGTAGACTATTGGGACGAGTTCTGCAAGATTATGGAATGGAGCCGCACAAACGTTTATTCCACCCTGCATATCTGCTGGGGTGCACAGGCAGGACTGTATTATCACTTCGGCGTACCGAAGTATCCGTTGGAACAAAAGCTTTCCGGCATCTTCCGTCACCGGGTACTTGACACACGCCACCCGCTGGTTCGGGGATTTGACGATAATTTTTATTCACCGCATTCCCGCCATACCGAAGTTCGGCAGGAAGACATTGCAAAGCACGGCGATTTGGTCATTCTTAGTATTTCCAATGCCGCCGGCGTTCATATGGTGGCTAAGAAAAACGGCAGACAGTTTTTCGTTACCGGTCACCTGGAGTATGNNCACTGGCACGCGAGTATTTTCGGGATGTGAAAAAGGGGCTTCACCCGTTCATTCCTCAGAATTATTTCCCGAATGACGACGTAACACAGGAACCGCCCTTTGTCTGGCGCAGCCATGCTAGCCTTCTGTTCAGCAACTGGCTGAACTATTATGTATATCAGCAGACGCCGTATGACTTAAAGGACCTGACGGCCATTTGAATTCAATAAAACATATAAAAAGAATCTCTCCGCTGTACTAGCAGAGAGATTCTTTTTATATAGCAACAGGCTAACCCTTTATGAGTCCGCCCAATAGCCTAGGATAACTTTTCCCGCAGCTGACTTAAAATTACTTTTTCCCGCCGGGAAACCTGCACCTGCGTCATGCCTAGCGCTTCGGCGGTTTGCGTTTGCGTTTGGCTTTTAAAATAACGGAATACAATGATACTTCGGTCTTTCGGTTCCAGTTCCGTTACCACCTGCTTTAAAGAGAGCAGTTCGGCAATTTTATCGTCCGACGGCTCTACGCTGACGTCAATCTGCCCGCCGCCGTCTTCCTGTGAAGCGGTCAGGGACAATGGCAGCTGAGACGCACCTAACGCCTGTGCCGCTTCCGCAGGTTCTACCTGAAGAATTTCCGCCAGTTCGCCGACCGTGGGGTTTCTCCCCTCCCGTTCCGCAAAAGAGGATGCCTCCCTTGCAGCGCGCATGGAAAGCTCTTTCAGGCTGCGGCCTACCTTAACTGCTCCGCCGTCGCGGAAGAGCCGCCGGATTTCCCCCAATATGACCGGCACGGCATAGGTCGAAAACTGCACGCCACGCTCGTTGTCAAAGTGGTCGACTGCTTTGACAAGGCCAAGGCACCCAGCCTGAAACAGGTCGTCGTATTCCATACCGCGGCCTTTAAAGCGTCTGGCGCAGGCATGCACCAAACCAATATTTTCACTGATCGTCTGATTTCTGTCCATGTCTATTCAGCCGTTTTTCCTTTAACTGATGTTACGGTAGTTACGGGGCGGCGTTCGATTGTTTTGCGCATGGTAACGCTGGTGCCGCGCCCCAGCCTGGAAGTTACGTGCAGCTGATCCATAAAACTTTCCATGACCGCAAAACCGAGCCCCGCGCGTTCGCTGCCCGCTGTGGTGAACAGCGGCTGCATGGCCTGCGCTACGTCTTCGATTCCACAGCCTTTGTCACGTATTTTAATGGAAATCTTGCCGTTATCGTATAACTTACAGTTTATGTAAACAACACCGATGGTCTCTTTATAAGCATGTACAATACAGTTAGTCACTGCTTCTGAAACCGCGGGTTTAATATCGCTGAGTTCGTCAATGGTTGGGTCCAGCTGTGCAACAAACGCGGCGACCGCCGCGCGGCCAAAGGATTCGTTGGAGGAGCAGCTTAAAAAGGAGACCGACATTTCGTTAATTAGCTTCATTGGTTTTCACTTCCTTTACAATCATGCAAAGCTGGTTTAAGCCTGCGAGCGACACGATTTTTTCTATTTTCGGGGGCAGATTGGCAATTTTCACTCGCCCGCCCCAAAGCTGCATCAGTTTGCAGCGCCCCATGATCAGCCCCACGCCGGAACTGTCCATGAACTGAACGTCGGAAAAATCCAGCGTTAGCAGTTTGGGTTTTACCTTTGACGCCGCCTCGTCAATCGCGGTGCGGATTTCCCGTGCGGAATGATGGTCAATTTCGCCGCCCAGCACTGCGGTCATTTCTGACTCCTTCAAAATAAGCCGGACACTCATTTTGATCCCTCCATATTTTATGTAATTCTCTAGTATTGGCAGAATCGCCGCATAATATGCAAGTTCCGATTCTGTAAGGAAAAAAATAATTTGGAATGCTTGTCCAAAAGCGGAGTTCCGCCCTTTTTCCCTCTATATTCCATTTTGAGGTATAAAAAAATCCCTTATCTATAAAGATAAGGGATTGGATATAAAATATTGCTCGAATTTTGTGGACAGGCCGTTTTTATTTTGCATTCAACAGTTCCAGTGCGCGCGGGCGCACCTCGCCTGCCAGATAAAGCGAACCGCAAATAACGACCGCGCCTTCATTCCCGGCAAGGGAAAGCGCATTTTTCAAAGCTTCATCCGTACTATCGGCCGCCTCGGCCTCTGTTCCGCCTGCGCGCCACAGCTCCGCAAGCTGCTGTGCATCCATAGCGCGCGGATTGGAAGGCGCCAGCGTAATGACACGGGTAAACAGGCCCTCCAGATTTTTCACCGCAGCGGTAACATCCTTATCGGCCAGCATTCCCATAATTGCGACTACCTTTCTGCCGCCTAGGTAGCGTTTAACCGCCGCGGCCAGTGCCGCTGTGCCGTCAGGATTATGGGCGCCGTCCAGAAGGACGATCGGCGATAGGGACAGCAATTCCAGTCTGGCCGGGAAGCTTGCGGAACTGAAGCCCGCTTCAAAGCTGTGGTCGGCAATAGGAAAGCCTTCCTGCTTTAAAACTTCCAGCACGGCGAGCGCGGTAACCGCGTTTTTCACCTGATGCTCCCCGATAAAAGGCAGATGAATGAGCAGGCCGCGGTATTCCAGACCGGTACCCGTAATATTGGCGGAAAGCCGCGCAACGCTGTTCATGTCTGCCAGAACAAAGCGATTGTGGCGCTCCGATGCGACGGTCTTAATTACCTCCAGTGCCTGCGTGGGCTGGTCGGGGTAACAGACGGTAATTCCATTTTCTTTTATAATTCCGCACTTCTCATAGGCAATTTTTTCTACCGTATCCCCCAGAATAGCGGTATGGTCAAGCGAAATGGAAGTAATGACGGATACAAGCGGTGTTTTAATTACGTTGGTTGCGTCGAGCCGGCCGCCGAGGCCGACTTCCAGCACAACAATATCGCAGCTTTTCTGCGCAAACCACTGTAAAGCCAGTGCGGTAATAAATTCAAATTCGGTGATGATTTCTCCGTTTTGCGCCATTTGTTCTATGAACGGAAACGTTTTTTCCACAAGCCCGGCTAATTCTTCATGAGAAATCATCTCGCCGTTAATCTGCATCCGTTCACAAAAGTCCGTCACATAAGGCGAAGTAAACAGACCGGTTTTATACTTGGATTTCCGCAGTACCGACGAAATCAGGACGCAAGTAGTGCCTTTCCCGTTCGTTCCGGCAACATGGACAAATTTTAATTTGTCCTGCGGATTACCCAGCAGTTCCAGCAGCTTTTCAATGCGCTCCAGCCCGGGTCGGGTACCGAACTCCAATAGGGATGAGATTTTTTCCAATGCTTCTTCATATGTCATATAGTTTCAGCTCCTTTTCTGCAGGAAAGGGACGAACCAAAGTCCGCCCCTTCTCAATTCAATCGTTATTTTAATGCGTCCATACTGGAACGGATCAGCGCGATATGCTCGCTCAGCTTGGCTGCGTTCTGCTTCACGCCATCGACCACGTTTGCGGGTGCCTTGGACATAAAGGTTTCATTGTTCAGCTTTGCCTGCGTGTTGTCATACTGCTTTTGGGCGGATTCCAGTTCCTTGGCAAGGCGCTCCAGTTCCGCTTTCTTGTCCACCAGTTCGTCCATGCGAATGGAAACGCGGGCGTCGGGGGTTACGATCGTGACCGCACCCTCAATTTCGAACTCTTTGCCGATTTCCACCCCGCTGGCGTATGCAAGCTTGGCGATAATGGCGGAACCGTCATGGAAGGTTTCTTCCGCGGCAGTCGCAATGTAAAGATGCGTTTTGCGTGACGGCGGCACGTTCATTTCGGAACGGCGGTTACGCACGGCGCGCACCACGTCCATAACACGGCGCATTTCTTCCGCCGCCTGGGTAAAGCTGTGTTCTTCTTCGTATTCCGGCCACTTGGAAACCATGATGGAATCGCCTTCGTGCGGCAGCGACTGCCAGATTTCCTCCGTAATGAACGGCATAAACGGGTGCAGCAGCTTCAATGTGCCGGTCATGACCCACACAAGAACCTGGCGTGCGTTCTGCGCGGTTGCTTCGTCTTCCGAATTCAGGCGGATCTTAGCAATTTCAATGTACCAGTCGCAGAATTCGTCCCACAGAAAATCATAAAGCTTCTGTACGGCAATGCCGAGTTCAAAATGCTCCAGATTCTCCGTAATTCCTTTTACAACCTGATTATACGAATTGACGATCCACTTGTCCTCAAGAGCAAGCTCGGAGGGCAACTCATTCTTAACGTCGTGCCCGTCGATATTCATAAGGATAAAGCGCGCCGCATTCCATATTTTATTGGCGAAATTACGGCTGGACTCCACTTTCTCGTCGGAAAAACGCATGTCGTTTCCGGGGCTGTTTCCCGTTGCGAGCGTAAAGCGAAGTGCATCCGCGCCGAATTTCTCGATGATTTCGAGCGGGTCAATGCCGTTGCCAAGGGATTTGCTCATTTTTCTACCCTGTGCGTCACGCACCAGCCCGTGAATCAGCACCGTATTAAACGGCACTTCGTCGGTCTGTTCAATGGCGGAGAAAATCATGCGGGCAACCCAGAAGAAAATAATATCATAGCCGGTAACCAGCGTATCGGTGGGATAGAAATAGTTCAGATCCTCCGTTTTGTCCGGCCAACCGAGTGTGGAAAACGGCCAAAGCGCGGAACTGAACCACGTGTCGAGCGTGTCCTCATCCTGCTTCAGGTTTTTGGAACCGCATTTGGGGCAGGTATGCGGCTCTTCGCGGGAAACGATCATTTCGCCGCAATCCTGACAGTACCACGCCGGAATACGGTGCCCCCACCAAAGCTGACGCGAAATGCACCAGTCCTTAATATTTTCCATCCAGTGATAATAAATCTTTTCAAAACGTTCCGGCACAAATTTAACGTCGCCGTCTTTTACTTTATCAATGGCAGGCTCGGCCAAAGGCTTCATTTTTACAAACCACTGCTTTGAAATTCTCGGCTCTACTACGGTACCGCAGCGGTAGCAGGAACCCACATTATGTTTCAGCGGCTCCACTTTGACAAGGAAACCCTGTTCCTTTAATTCTTCCACAATTCGTTTACGTGCTTCCAGTGCGGGCAAACCGGCATACTTGCCGCCGTTTTCATTAATATTGCCGCTGTCATCCATTACATTAATAATAGGAAGATTGTGGCGCAAACCAACCTCAAAGTCGTTCGGGTCATGTGCCGGGGTAATTTTCACCACACCGGTTCCAAAATCACGTTCTACATAAGTATCGGCAATTACGGGAATTTCACGGTTTACGAGCGGCAGAACCAGCATTTTGCCAACCATGTCCTTATAGCGTTCGTCTTCGGGGTGCACCGCGACAGCGGTATCGCCCAGCATGGTTTCCGGCCTAGTTGTAGCAAGGTTAATGTAACCGCTGCCGTCTTTAAACGGATAACGCAAGTGCCAGAAATAACCGTCGTGCTCGCTGAACTCCACTTCCGCGTCGGAAATTGAGGTACGGCAGTGCGGGCACCAGTTGATAATACGTTCGCCGCGGTAAATCAGTCCCTTATCATAAAGACGGACAAAAACCTCGCGCACTGCTTTGCTGCAGCCTTCATCCAAGGTGAAACGCTCACGTTCCCAGTCGCAGGAGGAACCCATCTTTTTCAGCTGTTCAATAATACGGCCGCCGAATTTTTCTTTCCACTTCCAAGCACGTTCCAAAAAGGCGTCGCGTCCAATGTCTTCTTTGGTAAGCCCTTCGCTGCGCATGGCTTCCACGATTTTCGCTTCCGTCGCAATAGAAGCATGGTCGGTGCCGGGCAGCCAAAGTGCCGAATAACCCTGCATTCTTCTCCAACGGATTAAGGTATCCTGAAGCGTATTGTCAAGGGCATGTCCCATGTGAAGCTGGCCCGTAATGTTCGGGGGCGGAATCACAATTGTATATGGTTCTTTTTCCGGATCCGGTTCTGCATGGAAGTAACCGCCGGAAAGCCAAAAATCATAAATTCGGTCTTCCACTTCCTGTGGATCGTAGGTTTTCGCAAGTTCCCTGCTCATACTTTATCCTCCTGAATTTTATGCCGAGTCAATATCGAAATCCCGATCAAATCCGGGTTTTTCTATAATTGTACAACTTATTTATTATGACATTGCGGGGATTATTTGTCAATTCTTTTTCTAATTCGCCGGAACCGCGGCAGTCGAGCCGACAATGACAATGCTGTCAAGAATTACCGACAGGCACAGGCATAAAAGAACGTCGGATTCATTGGCAACGTCAATCCCGTAACATTCGCCGGAAGCGTTCCAGCAGCGGCCGTGCGACATTACCACAGAGGAGTCTACATTTATAATATCATAAGAACGCGAAACCAGGTCGCCGCGGAAGCGCCAGCTGATTCCTTTGATTTTAATCGGCTGCCGCGTGGCGTTCAGGTTCTGCATAATGCGGGCACGTTCCTTGTCGCCGATAAAAACGGAATATTTCGATATTGAAGTGAGACCGACGCTGAAAATTCGGGCAACCTCGTTTTTATTTTGATCGACCAGATATATTTTGCTTCCAAGCGACAACGAATCGCCTGTCACACGGTAAATAAGCTGACCGAGTGAATCCATCACGGTAAACAGAGCATCGGGTTCGGTACTCTGTTTAATATAGAATTTCAATGCGGTCACCTCACAATTCTGAAAAGATATAACATAAAAGTTTTTCTTGCTTTATTTCCTTACTTTATATTTACAGTGTACCCGATTGTAATTAATAATAGCATCTTTACGCAGAGCAGGCAACCAAATTTTTAAAAGGAAATGGGAAAAAAGAATCAAAATGCCGTTCTAACAACTTTGCTCTAAGGCACAAAACCGGGAATCGGAAATAAGAATTGACGTTACGGCGACAATATAATACAATAAAGCTAAATTTGTTTCAAAACCGGAGATGATACCTTGAAAAAACTTCTCGGCCTGAAACGGCTGTGGCTGATTGCCTTTGCTCCCGCTGCACTGATTTTAAGCATAGCGTCGGCAAATAGCCCGGCTTTTGCGGAATGGTACGCGACTGTGCTTTACNNCTGGTTCCCTTTTCCCTGGCGGAAATTTTAGTAATTCTGCTTCCGTTAGGATTCCTGTATTTCCTTGTCCGCTGCATAGTACGAATGATACGGAACAAAGGGCTTCGGGCATTGATCGGCGTGAAATTTCTTCTGAACTTTGTATGTTTTGCCAGCGTACTTTACTTTGTTTTTATGGTCACCTGTGGAGTCAACTACAACCGGTATTCCTTTGCACAGACTTCGGGGCTTGACGTAAAACCGTCGTCCAAAACCGAATTAATCGCCTTGTGCAATGAGCTTGCGGACAATGTAAACGCCCTGCGCGAAACTGTGAATACGGATTCAAACTCTGTTATGACACTGAACGAGCCGACTATTTACGGAACGGCAAAAGAGGCGCAAATTGCTTATGACAAAATCGGATTAAAATATCCGCTTTTACGCGCGGGTTACGGCGCGCCGAAACCGGTATTCGGTTCCCGGGTAATGTCTTACGGTAACATTACAGGGATATTCTTCCCATTTACTTACGAAGCAAACGTAAATATTGATATTCCAGATTATTCGATACCGGTTACAATGTGCCACGAACTTTCCCATCTGCGCGGCTTTATGCGCGAAGATGAAGCAAATTTCATCGGCTACCTTGTCTGTGAAAACAGCGGAAACGCGGAATTTGAATATTCAGGCAACATGCTCGCGTTTATTTATTCTTCCAATGCGCTGTACAGTGCCGACAGTACCGCCGCAAATCCGATTTTCGCAAAGCTGAGCGACGGGGTACGAAAGGATATGGCGGACAATTCCGCTTACTGGAAACAGTTCGAAGGCCCGGTGGCGCNNGAAAGCAAACCGGCAGGAAGACGGAGTAAAAAGCTACGGCAGGATGGTCGACCTGCTGCTGGCGGAATACAGAGCAAAAAAAGAAGCCCGCTGACGCGGGCTTCTTTTTTGTTTACTTTTTTATTTATTTGTTTATTTTGGAACCCGGAATATGTACGGCCGATTGTCCACAGCGGGACTCAATGTTTCAAACCGATATCCTTCTTTTTGCAGCGTTTCTATAATTTTCGGAATTTGCTGCAGCGTGTTCTGCTTTGCCGCCGTATTATGGCACAAAATTACAGATTGGGCATGTGCGTGTACCTGATTGATTACATTATTATAGATAGAAGCCGCTGTGCTTCCGTATTCGGCGTCGCCGGAATCCACATTCCAGTCGAAATATGTGTAGCCGCGACGGTTCATTTCCGTAATAATCGCTTTTGCCGTCGTTTTGTTGTAATCATTCACGCTTCCGCCCGCATAGCGGTAAATGGAGGTGTCAACTCCGGTTGTTTTTAAAATTAAATCATGCATTTTTGCAAAATCGTCTAAAAATGCTTTGGGGGTTTTATAAATCTGTGTCAGCTGATGCGTATAGGAATGAACGCCGATGGCGTGGCCGCGGTCCACAATGGCTTTCATCGCTTTCAAGTCCATAGAATCCGTTTTCCCCACCAGAAAGAACGTTGCCTTAACCTGATATTTGTCCAGCACATCCAACAGAGGAATGGTTAGGTTGGAAGTTCCGTCATCAAACGTAAGGTAAACCACTTTGCCCGTAACCGGAACCGGCGGTTCCGCCTTCGGCGCGTACAACTGCGGATACAGCGGCTGGTACACCTGTGGGTCCATCGGCGGAACGGGAGGCTGTGGGTTCACCGGATGGGAAGTTGCCGGCGTGGAAGAAACCGGTTTGCTTGCCGGAGGCTGGCTGACCGGTGGTCGTGACGACACAACGGAAGAAGATGCCGCGGAAACCGTAGAAGAAACTGCGGAGGACGCCAGACTGACCGGAGTTTCAGAGGATGGCGGCGAAGCCAAAGACGCAAGGGAATCGGTCTGCGCAGTNNTCAGTAACATGATTGATCGCCACCCCAATTGACACGAAAAAGAGCAGAAGAATAGACACAATGATAGTGTGCCTGATTCTTCTGCTCCAAGTTGTTTTACGACGGATCATATATATACACTGCCTTCACCAAATATCATTTAAAAAATACCTATATCTACATTATATTCTATTTTAATGAATTTGACAGTTAAATATTTGTAATCCGAAGTATCAATTTTTTATCCAATGAACTCCTGAGTCCAGTAATAGGTGCCTTTTGCCTGATAAACGCCGATGCCGATTTGCTTAAAATTACCATTTAAGATATTGGCACGGTGACCCGGAGAATTCATCCATGCGGTCATAACGGATTTCGCATCCGGATAACCGTAGGCAATATTTTCTCCCGCGGCAGAATACGAAACGCCGAACTGTTTCAATGCGGAGAACGGATCCTGCCCGTTTGGTCTGGTATGGGAGAACTGCGTTACAATTTCCGTTGCTCTGAGCTGTGCTGCTTTGGAAACNNCGAGCCCGTTCTTTGCGCGTTCCGCATTTACCAGCTGCAGAACCTGTTCGGCCATACTCCCGTTAGCCTGAGTCGGAGCCGAAGCTGTGGTTCCGGAGGAGGGGGTACTGGAGGTCGGCTTGCTGGAAGAAGTACTTGTGGACGGCTTGCTGGTTGATGTAGTCGGACAGTTGCTGCCGGAAATTACATAAGTATAAACTTTGCCGCCGTTGGTGCAGGTAGAACCGTTGTTTGGCAGGGATGCTTTTGCAGAATTGATTAAAGAATTTACAGTATCGGATAAATTACCGGAAGTGTTATTTGTCGGATTGGTTGAAGTATACGGACAGGATGAGGTATTGGCTGTGGCAGCGGATTTTACCCCTGCGGCGGTTGCCTTTGCTTTATCCGTATTGTTTGCATCAGTTTTATTTGCTGTCGCGCTTTTCGGTGCCGCGGTCGCCACAGACTTTGGAGCGGCGCTTTCCGCAACCTTTGCGGCGGTGCCGGACGGAGCGATGGAAGCAACAGCATTTAATATACTATCTTTCCCTGCATCGGATGCCGCAATTCCGGAAGCCGTCAGGTTGGAAGCAGCGGTTGTCGGTGCCGTAGTTGTGGGCTGTGTTTGCGAAACACCAGAACAGGCTGCAAGGCTCGATGCCAATAATAAGCTGAAAAGCATTGACATGACCTTTTTCTTGTTCATCTTTTTCATTGCGTTTTCTCCTTTTTGTGAAAGATTTGTCTCAATTATAGTCCCGGGGTATACGAAGTTCAACACCCCAAGATTTGTCAGCACGAGCCGTTTTTCGATTAAATCCGCTGTCAATTTTTTTGCTAAAACAGTGAAAACGCAGACAGCGCATAGTTTAAAATAGTAACAGAGTTGTAACCGTTTAGGAAAAAATTTGTTTTTCTTCATTCCAGAAATTACATTGCAAAAATGCGCTTTTACATGAAATGCAGCTTAATAATCAGTGGATTCGCTGTAAAAGCAGTCACACTGATTGTTTTAACCGAATAAAATAAAGTATTTTGCAACTATTATTTAAAAAATTTCAAAATTTCGTGATTTTATTAACAAATAATTTCATCTTGTGTATTTTAGCTAAATGAGCTTCTTTCGTTATCTATTATGTATATTTGTAAAACCGGGCTAAGAATCAGCTAAAAATTGAAAAAACAAGCCCCCTCCCGCTCTCGTGAAAAAGCACGAAAATGATGGATTCGTCCACGAGAAATTCATTTTTGCTTGAATTTATCAGTTTAAAGTGATATAATACAAAAAGTTTATATCTTACCATACCGGCCTGTTTTTGCGGCATTTGCAGGTACAGCCGGACTAAACAACTTTACCGAGGAGGAATATGGAAATGAAAAAATTTGCAGCATTGATGTTGGCATTGGTCATGACGGCTACCGCCTTTACCGGATGCAAAAAGGTGGACTCAACCACTACAGGAACACAGGGAGGTGGCGGCGACACCATTAAAATCGGCGTATTTGAACCCCTTACCGGTGCAAACGCTGCCGGCGGCGAAGCGGAAGTCGAAGGCATTAAAATTGCAAATAAACTGTACCCAACCGTTCTTGGCAAAAAAGTTGAGCTTGTCGTCGCGGACAATAAATCGGATAAAGCACAGGCTACCACAGCCGCTGCCCGTCTGATTGAAAAAGACAAGGTCTCGGCAATTATCGGTTCCTGGGGTTCCAGCCTTTCCATGGCTGCCGGTGAACTTGTAAAAAAGAACAAGGTTCCCGCAGTGGGCGCTTCCTGCACCAACCCGCTGGTAACAAAGGGCAACGATTATTATTTCCGCGTTTGCTACCTTGACCCGTTCCAGGGCACCGTAATGGCGAACTACGCGTTTAAGACCGGCGCTAAGAAAGCCGCCATTGTACAGGAAGTTTCAAACGACTACGCAGTCGGCCTTGCTACATACTTTAAGGAAGCATTTGTAAAGCTGACCGGTGACCCGAACTCCGTTGTCACCACAGTAAATTACAATACAAATGACCAGGAATTCGGCGCGCAGCNNAGCAACTTCACCGAATCTGCACTGGTCATGAAACAGGCCCGTCAGCTCGGGATTACCGTTCCGTTCCTCGGCGGCGATACATGGGACATTGATGAATTTACAACCGTTGGCGGCAAAGACGTAGAAGGCGCAACGATTTCCACCTTCTTTGACGACGCGGCACCGGTAACGGACGAAGGCAAAAAGTTTGTCGAAGCTTACAAGCAGGAATATCCGGACAAAAACATGGCCGCGGTTTCCGCGCTGGGCTACGACGCATATCTTGTAATTATGAAAGCAATTGAAGCGGCTAATTCTTCCGACCCGACCGCAATCCGCGACGCACTGGCAAAAACCAAAGATGTTCAGGGCGCGACCGGCGCAATCACCTTTACCGCAGACGGCGATGCCGATAAAAACTCCGCAATTATCAAAGAAGTGAAAAATGGAAAATTCACTTATAAGGATACGGTTACTGTTCAAAAATAACGAATTGACGGATTAGGAAGTTATGCTATGACGATCGAATTGTTTTTACAAAATTTAGCGAATGGAATTGCCGTGGGATGCCTTTATGCACTGATAGCCGTCGGCTACACAATGGTTTACGGAATTCTGCGCCTGATCAATTTTGCACACGGTGATATATTCATGATGGCCGCGTATTTCACCTTCTTTGGGATTGCGGTTTTTCATCTGCCCTGGTTTTTCGCCTGCATTTTCGTAATTGTTTTCACCGCGTTGCTTGGCATGCTGATTGAACGAGTGGCTTACCGCCCGCTGCGCGACGCGCCGAAGGATTCCGTTCTGGTTTCCGCCATCGGCGTATCGTTCCTGCTGGAAAACCTGGCCACTTACATATTCACCGGCAAGCCGAAGGCTTTCCCGGACTTTATCGGATTGATGTCCACTGTGGAAATCGGAACGGTTTCCATTCAGAAGGTTGCGCTTGTCGTTCCTTTTGTACTTGTAATCTGCATGGCAGTTCTGCTTTTTGTCATCAATAAGACAAAGCTTGGCATGGCAATGCGCGCGGTTTCGAAGGATTACGAAATCGCGCGCGTCATGGGCATCAATATTAACCTGGTTATTGCGGCTACCTTCGGTATCGGCTCCAGTCTTGCCGCGGTCGGAGTCATCCTGTGGGGCATGAAGTACCCGCAGGTTTCCCCGCTTATGGGCGTTATGCCCGGCCTGAAATGCTTTATTGCCGCGGTAATCGGCGGCATTGGCAACATTAAGGGCGCTGTGCTCGGCGGATTTATTCTTGGGCTGATCGAAGTGATGCTGGTTGCACTTTTCCCGCCGCTTACCGGCTACCGTGATGCGTTCGCCTTTATCCTTTTGATAGTAATTCTTCTGATTAAGCCAACCGGCCTAATTGGAGAAAAGACGACGGAGAAGGTGTAACATGATGAATAAAAAGAAGAAACGAAATATCATATGCACTGCGGTTCTAGCGGTGGTGGTGCTGTTCCTGATTAATTTTGCGAACAACAATTTGGACGCCTATGTGGTTAGAACATTAAATCTTTGTGCCATTTACGCAATCATCGGTCTTTCCATGAATCTGGTCAACGGCTTTACCGGCCTGTTTTCCCTTGGTCAGGCGGGGTTCATGGCAATCGGCGCTTACACCGTCGCCATTTTCACGCTGCCGCTCGACGTGCGTTCCACCGTTTACTACATGGAACCGATGAACCCGGCGATTGCAAACCTGCACCTTGCCTTTGTGCCTGCACTGATTCTGGGCGGGCTGCTGGCAGCGCTGGCCGCCCTGCTGATCGGCGCCCCGGTGCTTCGCCTGANNTTCCGGACAATGCCAACAACATGTGGTGGTCGTTCGGTACGGCAATTATTGTTTTGATTCTGGTTGCCCTGCTGATTCACTCCAGCTACGGCCGCGCGTTCAAGGCAATTCGCGAAGACGACATTGCGGCGGAAGCAATGGGTATCAGCCTGTTTAAGCATAAGGTCATGTCGTTTGTCATCAGCGGCTTTTTCGCCGGAATCGGCGGCGGACTGTACGCCTCCCTGCTTGGAACGGTTGACCCGAAGCAGTTCTACTTTACGCTTACCTACAACTTCCTGCTGATTATCGTTCTGGGCGGCATGGGAAGCATCAGCGGTACCGTAATTGCTTCCTTTATCGTAACCGGCGGCCTGGAGCTGTTGCGCGCCTTTGACGAACCGGTCACCTTCATGGGGTACGAACTTTCTCTGTTCCGCCCCGGCTTCAGCATGGTAATATTCTCCGTTTTACTTATGGTAATCGTACTATTCTACCGCAAAGGCTTAATGGGCAGAACCGAACTTACCTGGGACAGAATCTTTGATTTCTTCGCGAATATCAAACAGAAACTGACCCAAAAACCAGCAAAGGAGGGCGGTGCGAAATGAGCAGCAAAACTCCTGTGCTTGACCCCATTATCGACAAAAATGTTGTTCTGCGAACCGAAAACATGACCATGCAGTTCGGCGGCGTAGTTGCCGTTGACAATTTGAACCTGACTATCCGGGAGCACCAGATTGTAGCGCTTATCGGCCCAAACGGAGCGGGAAAGACCACCGCTTTCAATATGATTACCGGCGTTTACACGCCGTCCAGTGGAAAAATTGTGCTGGACGGCGCGGACATTACCGGTCTGAGCCCGGACAAAATCACCCGTAAGGGTGTAGCACGTACGTTCCAGAATATCCGTCTGTTTAAAGATTTAACGGTATTTGACAATATTATTATCGCAAAGCATTTCGGTATGAAAAGCAACCTGCTTAGCGCTACCCTTCGCCTGCCCGGCGCCGTTCGTGAAGAAAAACGGATGCGCGAGGAAAGCGAGGCGCTTTTGGAACGGATGGGACTTGCCGACGTGCGGCACGATGTGGCCAGTTCTCTTCCCTACGGCCAGCAGCGCCACCTGGAAATTGCCCGTGCCCTTGCGACAAGCCCGCATCTTCTTCTGCTGGATGAACCTGCCGCAGGTATGAACCCGCAGGAAACGGAGGATTTGACCGCTTCTATCAAACAGATTCAGAAGGACTTTAACCTGACCGTGTTCCTGATTGAGCACCACATGGATTTGGTCATGGAAATTTCGGATCGAATTTACGTATTGGACTTTGGTCAGATGATCGGCAAAGGCTCGCCGTCTGAAATCCAGAACAATCAGCGCGTAGTCGAAGCATACTTGGGGGTGGATGACGATGCTGAAAATTGATAACCTTTATGTATCGTACGGCGGAATTGAAGCGGTAAAGGGAATTACCTTTGAGGTACCGGATAAAAGTATTGTTACCCTCATCGGCGCAAACGGCGCGGGCAAAAGTACAACGCTGCGTACGGTCGTTGGCCTGGTAAAACCGCAGAGCGGAACCATTACATACAACGGCGCGGATATTACCGGCAAACAATCGCAGGAAATTGTAAAACACGGAATCACCCTGGTGCCGGAAGGCCGCCGCATTTTCCCGAACCTGACCGTTTACGAAAACCTGAAAATTGGCGCTTACATGCGAAAAGACGATTACTCCAATGATGTAAAATGGGTTTACGATTTGTTCCCCCGCCTGAAGGAACGTTCCTGGCAGCTTGCCGGAACTCTGTCCGGCGGCGAACAGCAGATGCTTGCGGTTGGCCGCGCGCTGATGAGCAAACCGGAACTGATTATGATGGATGAACCGTCCCTTGGACTTGCTCCTTTGGTCGTGAAAGGGATTTTTGAAATTATTAAAGAAATCAACAAGCAGGGCAT
Organism: Ruminococcaceae bacterium UBA3451; assembly: GCA_002378845.1. Taxonomy (GTDB): domain Bacteria; phylum Bacillota; class Clostridia; order Oscillospirales; family Acutalibacteraceae; genus Caproiciproducens. The sequence continues at coordinate 15,960 of DFRY01000026.1, forward strand.
GACAATTCTTTTGATTGAACAAAACGCGAATCTGGCGCTGCGTGTGGCGGACGAAGGCCATGTTCTGGAGACCGGGCGCATTAAGCTTTCCGGCAAAGGACACGATCTTTTGGAAAACGCCGACGTTAAGGCGGCATATCTTGGCAACAAGAAAAACCACGTTCCCGCTTAACACCGATAAAACAGAGAAAACAGACCTTCGGAATTGTTCGGAGGCCTGCTTTTTTGTTTTGGGAGATACAGAAAAAACCGGCGCCCAAACGGGTGCCGGTTTTCCTTGTTGTTGATTATATAGATACCAATTAAATCAATTTTGTTTTATTTGCCAAGTGCTTTCTT
>DFRY01000041.1:0-17091 GCA_002378845.1 Ruminococcaceae bacterium UBA3451
ACCACCCTTGCATCCGTCGTGTCAAATTCAACGTCACAAACACATCCAAGGCGTATGCCGTCCTTCACATTGATAACCTCTTTATGGCGCATATCAACTATTCTGCAAGTCACGCTGCCACCTCCATAACAGATTATATGCCAAATTTAGGCATAACATTAATTAATTGAATAAACGGTAAAAAAATGATAAGATAAAAATAAATATGCGAGTGGAGGCTAGTAATGAACATTTGGCACGACATATTACCAAAAAGGATTAAAGCGGAAGACTTCTGCGCTGTTATTGAAATTCCGAAAGGCAGCAAGTCTAAGTATGAATTGGATAAGGAAACCGGGCTGCTTATTTTGGACCGGATTCTATACACTTCCACCCACTACCCCGCGAACTACGGCTTTATTCCCCGCNNTCCGCTTTCTTTGGTGCGCTGCTACCCAATTGGCGTAATTGTAATGGTTGACGGCGGAATGAAGGATGAAAAGATTATTGCAATTCCGTTCGACGACCCAACCTATAACGGCTATCACGATATCAATGACCTGCCGAAACATATTTTTGACGAAATGTCGCATTTTTTCTCGGTGTACAAAGCACTGGAAGGAAAAGTAACCGCCATTGACGAAGTGAAGGGCAAAGAGGAAGCAAAAGCCATTATTCAGGAATGCATGGATTCGTATTTGGAGCACTTCTGTAAATAACCCATTGGCAACGTACAAAGCCGCCGCGGAATTCCGCAGCGGCTTTTTTATTTTAATCGGTTTATTTAAAAAAGATACAGTGTTCCGCCCCGGCTTCCAAGCTGACCGCCATTGGAACCTTCCGATCGTATTCGCCGGAATCAATTCACGTTGCATTTTCTTTGACATAGGAAATCAATTCTGAACTTTCCGAATTGCCTCCGCCGCTCTTTTCGTTACAGCGCCCCGTATAATTTTTTGTGTTACGGTTCCATGGTGGCTGTTTAAAGATCTGCGAAACTAAATATCTTTTTTAATTTTATCGAGAGCGGCCTTTTCCAAGCGGGACACCTGTGCCTGACTGATTCCGATTTCGGAAGCGACCTCCATTTGTGTTTTCCCCTGAAAAAACCGCATGGAAAGAATTCGTTTTTCCCTGTTATTCAAGTCTTTGATTGCTTCTTTCAAAGCGATTTCATCCAGCCAGTTTGAATCGTCATTGTTATCCCCCACCTGATCCATCACATAAATGGTGTCGCCGCCGTCGGAAAAAACCGGCTCGTTAAGGGAAACAGGCTCCACAATGGATTCCAGTGCAAGAACAACGTCTTCGCGCGGCAAATTGAGTTCTTTCGCGATTTCGTCAATGGTCGGTTCCCGGTTGTTTTCCGCCGTCATTTTCTCTTTCGCCTGCATTGCCTTGTATGCCGTGTCTCGCAGGGAACGGCTAACACGGATTGAATTGTTGTCACGAAGATAGCGGCGGATTTCACCGATAATCATGGGAACTCCATACGTTGAAAAACGTACTCCCTGTGTAATGTCAAAATGGTCAATCGCCTTAATCAGACCGATGCATCCCACCTGAAAAAGATCGTCAAGATTTTCGCCGCGGTTTGTAAAACGCTGGATGACACTTAAAACAAGACGAAGATTACCGTTAATCAGTTCGTCACGGGCCCTCATATCACCGTCTTTTACTCGGCGCAGCAATTCCATTTTCTCTTTTTCCGTAAGTACCTTTAACTTTGATGTGTTTACTCCGCAAATTTCCACTTTGTTATACTGCACTTTTTATTCCCCCTATGTCACGGTAATACAGTTTCATTATTGCCATGAACCGGGGATATCATGCAGAGCAAAATATAAATATTAAAGTGGGTAACAATTGCTTTTTCGACACATTTCAGTGTATACTATATGGTAATTAAGCAATGAAAAAAATGAAGTTTACGATAGAAAACAAGCGAGGATGTATTATGAAAATTAACATTCCTTCTCCGGTCGATACAATAATGAAAAAATTGGAAAACTGCGGATACGAGGCATACGTAGTAGGCGGCTGTGTTCGTGACAGCGTAATGGGAATTCCGCCCCACGATTGGGACGTAACCACTTCCGCACTGCCGGAGCAGGTGATGGCAGCGCTAAGCGGTTACAAATTAATCGAAACCGGACTGAAACACGGCACCGTTACCGTGCTGGCCGATAAAATGCCGATTGAAGTCACGACATACCGGATTGACGGCGAATATTCGGACAACCGCCACCCCGACGAAGTCCGTTTTACCCGAAGCTTAAAGGAAGATTTGGCCCGCAGGGACTTTACCGTAAATGCACTGGCTTACAACTGTAATGACGGGATCATCGACTGCTTCGGCGGTATCGATGATATTCGGAATAAACGAATTCGCTGCGTCGGCGAACCGGATGTACGCTTTCACGAAGACGGGCTTCGAATTTTGCGCGCACTGCGTTTCGCCGCCGTTCTCGGCTTTTCCATTGAGGAAACGGTTTCCGACAGCATTCTTCGCAGCGGTTCCCTGTTGAATTTTATTGCGCAGGAACGGATTCAAGCGGAATTTACAAAACTGCTTTGCGGAAGCAATGCGGAAACTGTTTTGCGGAACTACCGCAATGTCATTGCGCAGTTTATACCTGAAATCAAAGCGATGTTCGGGTTTGAACAGCATAACCAATACCATATTTACGACGTATGGGAGCACACACTGAAAGCAATTGCAGCCGTAGACGCCGTTCCCGCGCTTCGCCTGACTATGCTGCTGCACGACATTGGCAAACCGCACTGCTTTACACAGGATGAAAACGGGATTGGACATTTTTACGGCCACGAGAAAATCAGCGTGCAATTGGCGGAAGAAATTCTGAAAAGGCTGAAATATGACGGGGATACAATTCGACAGGTTGTAACCCTGATACAATACCACGACTATTCGCTGCCTGCGAACCAAAAACTTTTGCGCCGGATGCTGTGCATTTTGGAAGAAGAAACGCTCCGACTGCTTCTAAAGGTCAAAGCCGCCGATACGGCGGCGCAAAATCCGGAGAATCCTACTTACCGCGAAAGGCAAAACGGCCTGCAGCAGGCCGAAGCGGTTGTGGATGATATTATTCGCCAAAACCTGTGTTTTTCTTTGAAAAGCCTTGAAATCAACGGTTCCGACCTAATTTCGCTGGGGATTCCGCAGGGAACGGAAATCGGAAGAATTCTTGCTGTCCTATTGACGGAGGTCATTGACGACAAGTGCCCCAACAAACATTGGGCACTGATGAACCGTGCCAGACTGTTAAAGGATTCGGCGGACGAAGCGAATGGAATATATTGAGCATACAATTGCGCCCGTATATGACCAGAATTCAAGAATTTTAATTCTTGGCACCATGCCCTCCCCCAAGTCACGCGAATACGGCTTTTATTATTCCCATCCGCAAAACCGTTTCTGGCGCGTGGCGGCGGAACTGTATGACGAACCGGTACCGGCTAACAAGGAAGAAAAAACCGCGTTTTTGCTTCGGAACCGCATTGCCCTTTGGGATGTGCTGAAAAGCTGTCGAATTGACGGCGCGGACGACAGCAGCNNGCTTGCGCAAACACAAATCCGTACCGTATTTACCACTGGCACAAAAGCTGCCGCGCTTTATAAGCGCTTCTGCCAAAAAGACGCGGGCAAGGCCATTGCGCTCCCCTCCACAAGCCCTGCAAATTGCAGGCATTATAATTTTGAGAAATTAAAAGATGCATATCAAGTTATTCTACAATACACAAAACCCGGCTGATTCTTTTCAGCCGGGTTTCCTACTATTCGACTTTGTATTATACAAAAGAAATCTTTTATATAAAAACCCTTGCACATGATAAAAAGGCGGGCATCATTTGATGCCCGTCTTTGGTGTTGTTCAGCTTACTCGCTCCAAATCTTTTTTCAGCCTTTCGATGATTCGTTTTTCCAGGCGAGATATGTAGGATTGGGAGATTCCGAGCGTATCGGCCACCTCTTTCTGGGTGTGCTCCTTCGTATTGTTCAGTCCAAACCGAAGCTGCATAATTTCCCGTTCGCGCGGTGCAAGGTGGGAAACCGCATTAAGTAGCAGGTCACGTTCCACTTCCTGCTCAATGTCATGGTTTACGGTATCCTGTTCACTGCCCAGAATGTCCGACAGCAAAAGTTCATTGCCATCCCAATCCACATTAAGCGGGTCATCAATGGAGATCTCGTTTTTCAGCTGCGAGCTTTTCCGCAGATACATTAGGATTTCGTTTTCAATACATCGGGATGCATAGGTTGCCAATTTAATATTCCGCTCCGGGCAAAAGGTATTTACTGCTTTAATCAGGCCGATTGTCCCGATTGAAATCAAATCCTCTACCCCGGCGCTGCTGGATTCAAACTTCTTGGCAATGTAAACGACAAGCCGAAGGTTATGGGTGATGAGCGGTTCCCTTGCGTTGGGAACATCGTTCAGAATATTCTGCATCACCCGTTCTTCTTCCAGCTTTGTCAGCGGCGGCGGGAGGGTTTCCGGCCCGTTAATATAGTACACCCCGTCGCCAAGCCCCAGTCGCAGCCATATTAATGACAGCTTATTTCCGATTTCCCGTATCAGTTCCTTCACTCCCATTTTCACACATTCCCTTTTGCCGCTGCCGCCGCGGCTTGATAAACGCGCCTGCCTACGGCCAAATTTAGGCGGACGTTTTTTGCAGCAAATCCGGATTTAAAAGCGCGCTGAATTCACCGAACCTTGTTTTGGTAACCGCAATGTAAACGTTATGTATTTCAATCTGCTTTTTTCCGCAGATCACAGTCAAAAGGTCTGGTTTAAAGGCCGGCAGCAAACCGCCGCCGGAAACGGCCTGATACGGAACCAGCCGGATTTTCCCGCTGGTTTCCTCCGGTACCATGGAAGCGATGTTTTCTTCATTGACCACCGCCACAGGGTAATTGGAAAACGGCTCTGCAAGGGAATTACCGGTGTCAACCTTTGCAAAACAGGAAACGGATTCTCCGTTGTAATCAATTTTTATTTTGCAAAAAATATCCTCCGGTGCCTGCCGCCCGGTCAAACGGTGAATCAATCGAATTATCAGGTAGCACACAACGGTTAGCACAATAAGCAGCAGCGGCGAAATATTGAAGTATACTACCGAGTTCTTAATAATCATCCCCTGCGGGGCAATGAAGTACCATAATGCCAGCATAAAACCCGCAAAGGCAAAGCTAATAATATAAAACGAAGCCAGTTCCCGCAAAAACTGTTTCAGCCCGCGAAACGGATAAGCTGCCAATACAATGGTCGCGGCCATTACAAACTTAATTAACAGCGAGAGAAACGGATTAATTTCGGGAAGAAGTATGGTAAGGGAATACGCCGCCCCCAGCAAAGACGCGACCAATATGCGCGGACGCCTGGCCGGCAGAGATAAAAATTTTGAAACGGCCAATAGCAAAAAGAAGTTAATAAACAGGTTCAGTCCGACTAAAACATCAACGTAAACCACCGGTTTCAAAGGGCAACCCTCCCCGCCGCTTTACAATTAATTATAATTGTGGGGAATAAAACATTGTGTCATAAATTGTATTTGCGGTGAAAAACTAGTATTGGCAAACAGTACAAAAATAAGCGTCAGTTCTTTTACAAACTGACGCTGTTCTTTACAGATTACTGTTATTGTTGACTCATGTTCTGGAACTTCTGCTTCGCCTGCTGAATTTTCTGCTGTTCTGCAGCCGGTGTCGGATACCAACCGCGCTTTTGCATTTCGTCGAACACTTCCGCCTGAATTTGATGCTCTTCCGTTAGAATCCGCATAAATTCGTTGCGTACGGTAGGGGTTGCACACTCATTCGTAAAGGTATTGTAGCTGTCGGTAATGAATTTCTGTGATGCCAAAACATCATTGAAAAGCTCTTTTTCCTGCATTTGTGTATTATTCATTTTCACTTCTCCTTAGTTTAAAAAGCTTAGCAACTGCTCGTAATGAGTTTGGTGTTTACTCGCAATGTTGTCACACTTCTGCTTTAATGCTGGGTCTGTGCACATTTGGGAATATGCCCTGATTTTCGTCACAAGAAGTTTTTCGCCATTCAGCTGATCCTCAATTGCAGACAGTTCCTTTTCGGTTAATGCCAATTTGAACACTCCTTTTTATTTTTTATCCTCTTATTGTTTTACATGGCTTATGAAATATACGTCTTTTTTATTAATGCCAGGCATCTCTATGTAGCCTCACGCTCTTCCTCTTCCTGCTCAAGTCCAAAGCTGATAGATAAAGCCTGATCGACCTGTGACATTGACGTATTATCAAGGCGCCCCATGCGCTCTTTCAGTCTGTGTTTATCGATTGTACGAACCTGCTCCAGCAAAACGACGGAATCCTTTGCAAGTCCGGTAGTTTGTGCGTCCAGCATAATATGAGTCGGCAGATTTGCTTTTGCCCGCTGACTGGTAATTGCGGCAGCAATAACCGTGGGACTGAAACGATTGCCTACATTGTTTTGTACAATCAGCACCGGCCGTACTCCGCCCTGTTCGGAACCCACTACCGGACTGAGGTCAGCGTAATAAATATCTCCTCTTCTAATGTTCACGTTTTTCACGCTCCGCATAATTTATTCTATTGGAACTGCAAATAGTCTTGACATTCTTTCAGGGATTTATTCGCTTGCAGTCCCTAACACATAATATTATTTGACAGCGGGGCTTGACATAAAATTAAATATAAAAAAGGCCGTAACATTTGTTACAGCCTTAAATTAATTATAAAGTGGTTCAGAATACAAAAATTAACTGCGGATAAAGGGCTTTGATTAACCCACAGGGATTAAAGATCGGCTAAAGTCCCACCTCGCCGAAATCGTACAGTTCAAAAGTCATGCTGTACCTTGGTATTTCAATTTTTTGCATTTTACAGGTTTTCTCGTTTACGGTTACGGTAAAATCAAAATCAGGTGCATGCCCCGAAAATTCATTTCCGTGTGTTTTGGTTAGAACGCCGTTCGTGGCGGCACTGTCAACCGCCTGCTGCAAAATAACAGCAAAGGAAGTTGGAGGAAGCACGCACTCGTCACTTTTCGAAGTGAGCTCACCGTACGAGACAGTAAAATCCTGCCCGCTCCAAAAATACGTTAAGCCGCTTAAATCGCCGGACAAAAGCTGAACAGTGGCAATTCCGGGCGCAGAACGGCTGAACGCGCAGGCACTTTTCTGCCCGTTGTACGTGACGTCTGCTTTGCACTGAAACGTAAAATCAATATCCTCCGCTTGCAGTTCCGGCTGAGAACACCCGGAAAGAAGGAACAAAAGCGGTAATAAAATCAGAAGCACTCGGCGCATACACTGCCCACTCCCCAATACGAGCGCCGAAGCATCCTTCGTTTACCGCTCGATTTCTAAAAACAGTTTTGGAAGCATGTTGATCAGGTCGGTCGGCAGCATGGCGCACTGGGAAAATTCCGCAGCACAGCGGTCACCCGCCATTCCGTGCAGATACACCGCAGCCATCGCCGCTTTGGCGGGCTCGATTCCCTGCGCAAGAAATGAACCGATCATTCCGGCCAGAACGTCGCCGCTGCCCCCCTTGGCCATACCGGCATTGCCGGTCATGTTAAGGTGAGTCATGCCGTCCGGTTCGGCAATGATTGTTCCCGCGCCCTTCAGCACCAGAATCACGTTATGTTCCGCCGCAAAGCGCCGGGCATATTCCAACCTNNAGCCGTGCCATTTCCCCCGGATGAGGCGTTAAAACAACCGGTACCCCAACCGCTTCCAATCTATTTATATTCTGAGCAAGGAGGTTTATGCCATCGGCATCAAGAATTAAAGGGACCCGGGCTCGGGCAAGCAGTTCGTCCAGCATGGCAGCCGCGGCTCTGCTTTTTCCAAGCCCGCAGCCGATCAGGCATGCGCTGGCATGGGACAGCGCGGTAAAAAGCGCTTCCTCGGACTCCGCAGTAAGTTCCTCGTTTGAAGCGATGTCGAGCAAGGTAAACACCGGTTCCGCCGTTTGCGAAGCAACAATTCCGTATATTGAACGGGGCAGCGCCACGTTCACAATTCCCGCGCCGCAGCGAGCGGCTGCCTTTGCGCTCATAGCAGCGGCACCGGCCATTCCTTCGCTGCCGCACACGCAAAGCAACCTGCCGTAATTTCCTTTGTTGCTGGCAGGATCTCTGGCCGGAAAAACGGCCTTTACTTCCTCATATTCAGTAACTTCCAACGTCGATTCCTGTTCGGAAATCAGCTTTGCGTCAATGCCGATGGGAACCACCACGACCTGCCCGCAAAAGCTTTGAGAAGGCGGAATGAGATGCCCGTTTTTCAAAGTAGAAAAAGAAATCGTATAATCCGCATCCATGCACATTCCTTCTACCGCGCCGGTGTCACAGTTTGCACCGCTGGGAATGTCGAATGCGATGCGCGTTCCTTCGGAACTTTGTACCGCGCTGTATAAGGGCTGCAGGTGCTGCGATACAGCGCCGTGAAACCCGGTGCCGTAAATCGCATCGATAACATAATCCGCTGTGCTGAGCAGCGGCTGAACCAGTTCCGGGTTTTCGGAAAAACTTATTATTTTAACTGCTGAATTCTGTAAGCGGGAATACATAATCTGCGAAATATCGGTTTTTGGCAGTCCTTCCACCAGTACCACCACAACCAGCGCACCCAATTCCGCCAGCTGGCGCGCGGCAACGTAGCCGTCGCCGCCGTTGTTACCTTTTCCGCATAGAATGACTACATGTTTTTGAGAAAAGCTGAATTTTTTATTGAGGAAACGCACGGCGGAAGTCCCCGCGTTTTCCATCAGCTGCAAATAATCGTTCCCCGCTTCCACCGCTCTTTTTTCAAGAGCCTTCGACTGGGCACTGTTTAATACCTTCATTGTTCCGCCTCCTGAGCAATTACCACCGCAGACGCATACGCGCGGGTATGCGTTACACTGACCGAAAAATCCAGTTTGCGTTCCTGCGCAATTTTGAAAGCCCTGCCGCTCAGGTGAAGGCTGGGTTTTCCGTCTTCCCCGCGTAGAAGCTCTACTTCATGCAATTCAAAGCCGCGTACGCCGGTGCCAAGCGCTTTCGAAAAAGCCTCTTTTGCGCAAAAGCTCGCAGCCACGCTCTGAATGGGAAATCCGCGCATTTCAAGCTGGGCGAACTCGGCAGCACCGAGCACCCGGCGGCAAAAGCGCGGATTTTTCATAGCATGTTCAATTCGATCTATTTCAACTAAATCAATTCCTACCGAAAGCATTAAGCGATACCTGCCTTGCAAGAAACGGTTTGATAGAAAGAAGCACTTTTTCATTTGGGCTGAACACAACCAGAACGTTGCCCTTCTTTGTGTCGTTGCCCGCAAAATACCAGGCGTCCGCTCCGTCTTCCGTTGCGGAAACCACCAGACGGGAGGCATAGGATTTTGCGGCATGTTCCTGCGGATTGTATTTTCCCATAGCTTCCACATTGTGCGCGTCAAAAGAAATCACGCGCTTTCTGCTGCGGCGGTTGATGATTTTATCAATTGTAATATCCCCATTGGTCACGCTGTACTCATATTCCAAATTTCTGGACGAAATAAGATAATACGCACCGGCGCACACCGCCACCAGAACAAAGCNNTATGGTTCTGTCGCTGGAAAATTGGCCGGCATTTGCCGTGTTCAAAAAGCATTTCTGCGTAAACCGAAACCGGTCGCTGTAATCCGCGTTTGCTTTCAGCCGCTCGTTGCAATAGGAAAGGAAATCGAGAAGCAGATAGTAATGATCCGGCTTATGCCAGCTTGCACCGACCAGAATCGCGTCATACAGTTCACGGAACATTCCGGTTCCGCCGTCGTCAAAAGTACCGTCTATGAGCGTATCCAGTACCGCCTTAATGCGTGGATTCTGCTCATAAAGCGCACGGGGATTGTACGAATCCGAAATTTTTTCAATTTCATCCACCCTCGCGCCGAAAATGTAGTTATTTTCTTCCCCCGCCTGGGCTACAATTTCCACGTTAGCCCCATCGTAGGTACCCAGCGTAACCGCGCCGTTCAGCATGAATTTCATATTGCTTGTGCCGGAAGCTTCGGTGCCCGCTGTGGAAATCTGCTCGGAAATATCTGCCGCCGGCATGATTTTTTCCGCGTAGGACACATTGTAATTCGACACAAATACCACTTTCATCAAATTGTTTACCGCCGGATCCTGGTTGACTTTATCGGCTACTTCGTTAATAAACTTGATGATGCCCTTTGCACGGTGATAACCCGGGGCGGCCTTCGCCCCAAACAGGAATACCGTCGGATGAAAGTCGCGGATTCTTCCGTCCTTTAACCCGAAATACAAATCTAAAATGGAAAACGCATTCAAAAGCTGTCGTTTGTATTCATGAAGCCGTTTCACCTGAACGTCAAAAATAAAGTCGGGGTTCACCGTTATTCCGTCGTGCTTTTTAATATATTCCGCAAGCTGCTGCTTTTTGATCCGTTTGATCTTTGCAAACTGAACAATTACGTCTGAATTATCTTTATACTGCTCCAAATTTTTCAGCTTATCCAAATCGGTGACCCATCCGGAACCGATTTTATTCGTAATAAAACCGGACAGCTCCATGTTGGAAAGCGCCAGCCATCGCCGCTGGGTAATGCCGTTTGTCTTATTATTGAAGCGATTGGGATAAATTTCATACCATTCTTTCAAAACCTTACATTTGAGAAGGTCAGTATGGATTTGCGCAACACCGTTTGTGGAGTGCGTGGCAAAAATAGCAAGACGTGCCATATGAATTCGGTTTGTCTCGTCAATAATCATGTATTTTTTCTGATCCTCCGCGGTGATTCCCATGGAGGAAAGCTCTTTCAAAAGCGCTTTCTGAATCAGAATCACAAAGCGGTATACGTTTGGAAGGACTGCCTTAAACAACCGAACGTCCCATTTTTCCAACGCCTCCGCCATAATGGTGTGGTTGGTATAAGAAAATGTGTTCCTGGCTATTTTCAGCGCTTTGTGGAATGGAACGCCTTCCAGACTGAGCAGGCGAATCAGTTCGGGAATAGAGACAACCGGATGGGTATCGTTTAATTGAATAGCGTATTCACCGGAGAAGCGGGAAAAATCTGCACCGTACTTTGCTTTATAAGTTCGGATGATGTCCTGCAGCGAAGCGCTGGAAAAGAAATACTGCTGTTTCAGCCGAAGCTTTTTCCCTTTGTCGGTCTCATCGTTTGGATAAAGGACGCTGGTAATCGCTTCCGCTTCATCCCGTTCCCGCACCGCCTGTTCATATTTCTGACTGTTGAACAAAGCAAAATCAAATTTCTGAACGGGTTCCGCCTGCCACAGCCGCAGCGTATTCACCATTTTCGCGCCGTATCCGATCACAGGCATATCGTAGGGAACCGCATAAACCGTCTGGTCTTTAAACTTCACTTCCAATTTTTCCGTTTCCCTGCGAACCGACCATGGGTCGCCAAACCGCTGCCAGTCATCCGCTGTTTCCTTCTGAAAGCCGTTTTCAAAATACTGACGGAACAGACCGTATTTATAACGGATTCCATAACCGTTCATCGGAATTTCCTGTGTAGCGGCGGAGTCCAAAAAACAGGCGGCAAGGCGGCCCAGCCCGCCGTTACCCAGCGCGGCGTCTTCAATTTCTTCAAAAATGTTCAAATCAATATTATTTTCATTGAACAGTTCCGCTAACTGATTGAGCAGACCGAGATTCAGCAGATTGCTGTAAATTAGCCGCCCCGTTAAAAATTCAGCGGAAAAATAGCACGCTTTTTTGCCCGGAACCGGTGCTTCCCATTTTTCACGCACCGTTTTCAGTGCCGCGCGGGATACCGCGTCGTAAAGTTCGGTTGTACCGGAATCCTTTATGGTTTTGCCGTAATCCAGTTCCAAAATACTTAAAATATCACTTTTAAACGTATTCATTAAAATCCTCCTGTAAAGCTGTCAAGCACAGCACAAACAGCGAAACACCGCTTGTGGCACCGGGGAAACTTATCTGGCGTAAGTTGTCACCAAATGATGAAGCTGTTCCGCCACCCGGTCGGTCAGCTGCCCTTTTTCCAGCCTCCAGCGCCAATTGGTGCCGATGGTGGAAGGAAAATTCATTCTGGCACTGTTAGGCAGGAACAAAATATCCTGCGCCTGAAAAATCACCGTATTTGCTACGCTTGCGTAAGCCGCCCGAATAAGCGCCGCCGGAATGTCTTTCTTTCGCTTTACTCCAAGGTAATCTTTCACAAACTTTGCATCCTTCGCGTTCAGCGCAAGAAAATGACCGGCCAACGTCTCATTGTCATGAGTACCGCCGTACACGACTGAGTTCTGTATATAATTATGCGGGAGGTATTCGTTTTTCGGCCCGCTGTCAAATGCAAACTGCAATATTTTCATTCCGGGGTATCCGGTATGCTTCAGCAATTTTCTCACTTCCGGCACTACAACGCCCAAGTCTTCCACAATCACCTGTGCGGAACCGATTGCGGAATGGATGGCGTCAGTCAGCTTTCGCCCGGGGCCGGGCTGCCAGCTGCCGTTCGCCGCGGTTGTATCGGCCGCGGGGATGGCATAATAACGCACCACGCCGATGAAATGATCGATTCGAATAACATCGTAAATTCCTGCGGAATAGGCCATGCGCTGTTTCCACCAGTCGAACCCATTCTGTTCCATAACAGACCAATCATAAAGCGGATTTCCCCACAGTTGACCGTCCTTCGAAAATATGTCCGGCGGAACACCCGCTACCTTTACCGGGCTGCGCTCTTTATCCAGCTGAAACAAAGCGCTGTGCGCCCACACATCCGCGCTGTCAAGCGCAACATAAATCGGAATATCGCCGATGATTTGGATTCCGTTTTGGTTCGCGTACTGTTTGACCTTACCCCACTGTTCAAAAAATTTAAACTGGCAGAACTTCCAGAAGTCTGTTTCCCGTTTCAACTTTTCAGCATAGACTTTGACCGCATCCGGCTCGTAAAAACGGATTTCTTTCGGCCAGAGCAGCCAAGGGCGGTTCTCAAATTCAAATTTCAGCGCCATGTACAGGCAGTAATCGCTAAGCCAATACGCGTTGCTTTCACAAAAATCCCGGTACTCCGCTGTATTAAAGTGCTTACTTTTGGAAAAAGCGCTGTGAAGTAATTTGTATCTGGAATCAAACAGCTTGGCATAATCCACGTCGGTCGGATTTTCACCCCAGTCGTACGCCGCTGCTTCTTCTTCGGTCAAAAGCCCTTCCTGCACCAATAAACACGGGTCAATAAAATACGGATTGCCTGCAAACGCGGAAAAAGACTGGTAGGGGCTGTCACCAAAACTGGTCGGCCCCACCGGAAGCACCTGCCAATATTTCTGGCCGGCAGCAATTAAAAAGTCGATAAACCGGAATGCCTCTTCCCCTAACGCACCAATTCCGTAATCGGAAGGAAGGCTGCTGACAGGAAGCAGGATACCGGCTCCGCGCCCGGTTTTTGATTTTAACAGCATTGTTATCACCCTATTCAAACTTTACGCTAGTTCGCAATAATACACCAGTGCTTCGTATGGCCTCAAGTTCAGCTGACCGGACTTTACTTCCGGCTGCCCCGCATAATTGGAAAGCAGCGGATTTGCTTTTTCCGGAATAAGTTCCTGCGGCAAAGGAAGCACAACCGGTTCCGCGGTAAAGTTCAGAAAAACCTGCAGTTTTTCGTTTCCCAACGTTCGGGTGTAACAATAAACCTGCTCGCTTTCGGTAAAATACTCTTTAAAATCGCCGTACACAATCACGTCGTACTGACCGCGAAGCTGAATCAGCTTTTTATAATAGTTCAAAATGGAATCGGGATTTCTCAAATCGCTTTCCACGTTAATTTCGGGGTAATTCGGATTTACTGAAATCCATGGGGTACCTGCGGTAAAACCGGCATTTTGTGCATTGCTCCACTGCATGGGCGTCCGCGCGTTATCGCGGCTTTTGCGATTGGCGACCAGCAGCAGTTCCTCGTCTGTTTTTCCCTGCAGCCGGCTCTCTTTCGCCCAGTTCAGCGTTTCAATATCCCGGTAATCGTCCAGGGATGAAAACGGTACGTTGGTCATTCCAATTTCTTCCCCTTGGTATATGTACGGCGTACCCTGCATGGTATGCAGCATGGTCGCAAGCATTTTGGCGCTTTGTACGCGGTATTCCCCGTCATTCCCGAAGCGGGAAACCATTCTGGGCTGGTCATGATTATTCAAATACAGGCTGTTCCATGCATTTTCGCCAAGTTCTGTCTGCCATTTCGATAATATCCGTTTGAGGTCGGTAAGGCGAAAACGGTTCAGCGAATATTTGTCCCCCTCGACTCCCATATGTTCAAAGTGGAACACCATGTTCAGTTCTTCCCTGCGTTCATCCGTAAACAACGCCGCTGTCTGCGGCGTAACACCGGGCGTTTCCCCGACCGTCATAATTCCCGGATATTTTGACAGTACTTTCCGGTTCATTTCCTGCAGGTACTCATGTGTTTTCCTGTCATCGGGAACAAAATATGCGCCGTCAAACACGTTGGGCTTTCCGATTGCGTTAATGACGTCCATGCGGAATCCGTCAATTCCCTTATCCAGCCAGAATTTCATCAGGTCAAACACTTCGGCACGCACAGCGGGGTTTGCCCAGTTCAGGTCGGGCTGCTTTTTGGAAAACAGATGGAGATAATACTGCTTTGTCGTTTCGTCGTACTGCCATGCGTCGAAGCTGAAATACGACTGCCACTCCGTCGGCGGAGCGTCCCCGTTCCCATCGCGCCAAATATAATAATCCCGGTAGGGACTGTCTTTTGACTTTTGCGATTCGACAAACCATTTGTGTTCGTCGGACGTATGGTTGACCACCAAATCCATAATCAGTTTCAAACCGCGGCGATGCATTTCAGAAAGAAGGGTTTCCCATTCCTGCATGGTCCCGAACTCATTCATAATCTCGCGGTAATCACTGATGTCGTACCCGTTGTCGTCATTCGGCGACTGATACACCGGGCACAGCCATACCACTTGGACACCCAAATCCTTCAGATAATCCAGTTTCGAAATAATTCCGTTTAAATCACCAATACCGTCTCCGTTGGAGTCCATAAAACTTCGGGGATATATTTGATAAACAACGGCCTCTTTCCACCATTTTTTAGTCATCCCGTCACCTTTTTTCGTAATTTTTCGAAAATTCTTTTTGAATGATAGCATTTATCGCTATGTGTGTCAATAGAAATTGCAGTTGAAATCAATTAAAAAACGGTAAAAAGGATTCCATGTGTTTTTTCACCCGGAACGATAAGTTTTCGAAAATTCCGGGACAGGTATTGAAATCGACGGCAGATGGAGTATATACTTGAATTAAATTCAGAAATGAGGGATACCATGCCAACGATTAAAGACATTGCGAATAAGCTCGGAATCGCGGTAAGTACCGTTTCCAAAGGGTTAAACGGCGCCAGCGACATCAGCGAGGAAATGCGGCAGCTAGTACTGGACACCGCCGTGGAAATGGGCTATGCTTCTAAAAAAGTACAGCGGCTGGGCAAGCGCAAGGTCTGTATTTTAATCGAAAATATGGAATACGAAAACATTGACCAATTTGGGTATGAAATTATTGTAGGATTCAAGCTGAGCGCGGCACGTCGCCACTGTGACGTGTCCGTAATTCCGACCAACCTGAACATGCAGACACAGGAGAAATTCGATTCTTTTATGCTGAAGCACGGCTACAGCGGTGCGTTTCTGCTCGGCTTCGCGCTTCACGACGATTACATTAAACAGCTTTACAAAACAACCGTTCCGNNCTGTTTTGCTGGACAATTACATTCCAAACAAACATGTCGGCTATGTTGGAACAGACGGGTTTAACGGAATTGACCTGGCGATTAAATACCTTGCAGACAACGGCCATCAAAAAATCGCGCTGCTGAACGGCTCAAAAAACAGCATGGTCACGGATGAACGCTTTCAGGCGTTCACGCAGAGCATGACAAAGCACAACATTCCTCTTGAACCTGCGCTGATTGCAAACGGCTATTATGTACCGGAATGCGCGAAAGACCATGTAAGTTCCTTTCTGCAGAACGGTGCAACTGCGATTCTGTGCGCAAGCGATCTGATTGCTTCGGGCGTAATCGCCGAGCTGAAACGACTGGGGAAACGAATTCCGGAGGATGTAAGCGTGATTGGGTTTGACGACCTTCCCATTGCGCAGCACCTTACCCCCACGCTGACCACAATCCGACAGGACCGGGTCGCTATTGGCAAGAGTGCGTTTATGATGCTGGAAGAGCTGATTGGCGGCGTAAGCATCAGCAAGTTGCTGTTGAAGCCGGAACTGATTGTTCGGAATTCCGCAGGAATGTGCACGGGCGGCAGGCGAATTGTCACCGGCTGACGCCAGCCGGAAATCACTGTGCTGCAGAACTGACTTTTGGCTAACCGATTCACTTAAGCATAACCTGACTTTAACAAATTGCTTGCATTTCCGGGATAATGATGGTATGATTGGTTATTATGATAACACGTTGAAAAAGGAAGTACCCTTTTTNNAGAGAGCGTGCCGCGGCTGAAAACACGCTTGCAGGAAGAAAAGGCGAAGTTCCCTTTGGAGTGGCGCGGCTGAACTTTTCAGTAGGCTGCGACGGCCGGCACCGTTATAGGCTTTCGAGTTGAATTAGGGTGGTACCACGGAGTAAAAGTCTTCGTCCCTTTGTAGGGATGAGGCTTTTTTTATTTTGTTATTTATGAAATTCAGATAGTTGAAAGGATGATTTTGCAATGAAGCAGCAGCTTGAGGCCATTAAAGAAAATGCCCTGCGTGAGCTGAACGAGGCAAAAGGTCAGCAGATTTTAGAAAATTTGCGCATTAAGTACCTTGGTAAAAAGGGAGAACTGACTTCCATCTTAAAGCAAATGGGCGGACTTTCCGCAGAGGAGCGCCCGGTAATCGGCCAGCTGGCCAACGAAATTCGCGCTTTTATCGAGCAGGATCTGGTCAAGCGCGCCGCGGAACTGAAAGAAGAAGAAATGACCCGTAGGCTGGAAAAAGAAAAAATCGACGTTACGCTGCCGGGCACCTGCCATGAGCTGGGTGCAAAACATCCGCTCAGCATTGAACTCGACGC
>DFRY01000041.1:17132-34152 GCA_002378845.1 Ruminococcaceae bacterium UBA3451
ACCATCAGATTGAGGGCTTGGTTGTTGACAAGGGAATCACCTTTGCAGACTTAAAAGGTACGTTGGAGACGTTTGTAAAGCGCATGTACGGCGAAGATTCCGTTGTTCGTTTCCGCCCGCATCACTTTCCGTTTACCGAACCTTCCGCCGAGGTTGACGTACAGTGCTTTAACTGCCACGGCGAAGGCTGCCGCCTTTGCAAAGGCGAAGGCTGGATTGAAATTCTGGGCTGCGGTATGGTGCACCCGAAGGTGCTTGCCAACTGTGGAATTGACCCGGAGGTTTACAGCGGATTTGCACTTGGAATGGGTCTGGAACGCGTCGTAATGCGGAAATANNAACATCAACGATTTACGCCTTTTCTATGAAAACGACGTTAGATTTTTGAAGCAATTTTAAGGGGGCGTGAAAAATGAATCTTTCAATGAAATGGCTTAAGGAATTTGTAACGCTGGATGAAATGCCGATTCGCGATTTCACCGAAGCGATGACGATGAGCGGTTCGAAAGTAGAAGGCTGGGAAGTCGAAGGCAGCGAAATTGAAAACGTGATCGTGGGTAAAGTACTGTCCCTTGACAAGCATCCGGACTCCGACCACCTTTGGATTACACAGATTGATGTCGGTGCGGATGCCCCGGTTCAGATCGTTACCGGCGCACAGAACCTGACCGTAGGCGACGTAGTACCGGTTGCAATGAACAATTCCATTCTTCCGGGCGGAAAAAAGATTAAAAAGGGCAAGCTGCGCGGAATTGAAAGCAACGGAATGCTGTGTTCCCTTGGCGAGCTCGGCCTGACAAAGCACGATTTCCCCTACGCGGTGGAAGACGGTATTTTTGTTTTGCAGGAAGACTGCGCGCTTGGCCAGCCGATTGGCGAAGCGATTGGCTTTAACGATACGAAAATCGAATATGAAATCACATCCAACCGCCCGGACTGCTTTTCTGTAATCGGCCTTGCAAGGGAAGCCGCCGCGACCTTTGACAAGCCGCTTATGCTGCACAAACCCGTCGTTAAAGCAGGGCATGGCTCCTGTAAAGAACTGCTCGACGTGAAAGTGGAAGCCACCGACCTGTGCTCCATTTATTCCGCACGAATTGTTAAGAACGTACGCGTAAAGCCCTCTCCGCGCTGGATGCGTGAACGCCTGCGCGCCATGGGTGTGCGCCCAATTAACAATATCGTCGATATTACGAACTATGTCATGCTGGAATACGGCCAGCCGATGCATTCGTTTGACCTGCGTTTCATTGACGAAAGCAAAATTCGTGTTCGCCGCGCAAAGGACGGAGAAACCATCACCACACTGGACGGCGTAGAGCATACGCTGACAAACAGCAATCTTGTCATTGCCGACGCAAACAAGCCGATTGCCATTGCCGGTGTTATNNGTGTTTGAATCTGCCTGCTTTAACGGCGTTTCCGTCCGTACCACCGCAAGAGACCAAGGTATGAGAACCGACGCGTCATCCCGCTATGAAAAGGGGCTTGACCCAAACAACTGCCTGCCCGCACTGGAGCGTGCCTGCGAACTGATTGAACTGCTGGACGCCGGCGACGTACTGGATGATGTAATTCTGGATAACCATTCCAGCAGCGAACGCAGAAGAATTCATTTGGACACCGACTGGACCAATCGCTTCCTCGACCTTCACCTTACCACAGAGGAAATGAAAGAAATCCTGAAAAAACTGGACTGNNCCGACTGTGAATTTGACGGCGACGAGATTCTGGTGCCGACTTTCCGCCCCGACCTGGAGCATAAAGCGGACATTGCCGAAGAAGTTGCCCGTTTTTACGGCTACAATAAGATTCCGGGCACCGCGATTGCCGGGGGCGCACAGGGAAAATATACCGTACACCAAAAGTTCGAGCGTACCATTAACGACACGATGCTTGCGCTGGGTGCCAGTGAAATCATGACGTATTCTTTCATCAGCCCGAAATATTACGATAAAATCCGGATGCCGGCCGATTCGCCGCTGCGCAAATCCATTACCATTATGAACCCGCTCGGCGAAGATACCAGCATTATGAGAACTACCGCACTCCCTTCCATGATAGAAGTGCTCGCACGAAATTACAACAACCGAAACGCCGCGGCCTGCCTGTTTGAACTGGCCAGCGAATACCTGCCGACCACAGAGGATAAGCTTCCGATTGAAAAAACAACTTTAATCGTCGGTATGTACGGCGATCAGGCAGATTACTTTAAAGCAAAGGGTATGGCAGAGCAAATTTTGGAAAAACTTTGCGTAACCGATTATGAAATTGAAGCAACTTCCGAAGAATACAGTTACCACCCCGGGCGCTGCGCCGTTCTGAGCATTGACGGAAAACGCCTTGGTATTATTGGCGAAATTCACCCGAAAACCGCCGAGAATTACGGAATCGGCGAACGCGTTTACTGCTTCACGCTGGATGTTGACCTGATGATCGAATATGCAAAGTCGGAAAAAACATTTGTGCCGCTGCCGAAGTTCCCTGCGGTTACCCGCGACCTCGCTTTGATTTGCAGCGACAGCATTCCGGTGCTTACCCTGGAGAAGGCTATTGTACAGGGCGCCGGGAATCTGCTTGAAACCATTAAGCTGTTCGACGTTTATAAAGGCGAGCAGATTGAAGCGGACAAAAAGAGCGTTGCATTCAGCATTGTACTGCGTTCCAATGACAGTACACTGACGGAAGAGCATACAACCGGAGTAATGAAAAAAGTAATGAAAGAGCTCGAAAAAGCGGGAGCGATTTTACGTTCTTAAGCGCTTGTTCATAATTTAGTTCTTGAATTATTCTATTGTATGTTGTATCATGACAGTATTGGAGGTGTTTCCATGCTTGATAAGACGATGACTTTTTCACTCGGTAATGATCGGGAAGGCGACATTAAAAGAATACTTACCCTTGTTTATGATTCGCTGAAAGAAAAGGGTTACAATCCGATCAATCAGATTGTAGGTTATATTCTCTCGGAAGATCCCACCTACATTACCACACATAATAATGCGCGCAGTCTTATTCGCAGGATAGACCGTGATGAATTGTTGCAGGTGTTATTAAAATCTTATTTAGGTGAGTAAATCACAGCACAGGGATTCGAACACTTTACCAATCGAACAAAAGGAGGACACAATTGAATGAATGAGAACAACTCAGCCGCTGCGCAATTCCCTACTTACAAGGGCAAGCCGCTTGTGCGCTGCGGTGATGTGATTTATTACGGAAGCATGAAAGATAAATATGTTGTGAAACTCGAAATCAAGAGCAAGAAAAAAGTTCAGGATTTGGATGTTGCAGATAAGGTTTTAATTCAGCTGATGTATACGGATCCGACGATCCGGGCACGCAAACAAATTGTAAAGTCCAGTGAAAAAACAGGCCTTTACCTTGCAATTGATATTGCTGACGCATGGCTTTCCAGAGCGTTGTCTGAACAATAAAAAACTTTATGAAAATATATAAAGGCGATACGGAAGTTTCCGTATCGCCTTTTTGCTGTATTTTCGCCGGGATTAATGACTAACATCGGCTTTCACAAACTTGTTAATTAATTTTCCCAATGTCACAGCGGTAATGCGCACCGTGAAAATGGATTTGTTCCACGGCGGCATACGCTTTACCAAGCGCTTCTTCCAGAGTTTCGCCCAGCGCCGTAACGCCCAGGACGCGCCCGCCGTTGGTATAATACCGATTCTGTTTGCAAGTGGTTCCCGCATGGTAAACCGTAGCGCCGCCCACCTGGCCGTCTTCCTTTAACCCGGTAATTTCAATTCCTTTTTCGTATTTCCCCGGGTATCCTCCGGAAGCCATAACCACACAGGCGCAGGCTTCGCTGCTCCACTCAATCGGCTGTTCTTTCAAACGTTCTTCCACAACTGCAAGAAGAATATCGATCAAATCAGTTTTGAGGCGAGGCAGTACAACCTGCGTTTCCGGGTCGCCGAAACGGGAATTGTACTCAATTACTTTGGGACCGTCTTTTGTCAGCATAAGCCCGAAATACAGGCATCCCTTAAACACCCTGCCTTCCTGATTCATGGCGTGAATTGTCGGAAGAAAAATCGTATTCATGCAGATTTCAGCAATGTCGTCTGTGTAATACGGGTTCGGGCTGATGGTGCCCATTCCCCCTGTGTTCGGCCCCTTGTCATGGTCAAGCGCGCGCTTATGATCCTTGGACGAGACCATTGGCTTTACACATTTCCCGTCGGTAAATGCCAGAACCGACACTTCCGGCCCGGTAATGAATTCTTCCACCACAATCTGATTGCCGGAAGCACCGAAGATTTTGTCTTCCATAATCGTACGAACTGCGTCCTGTGCTTCGGCAAAATCCGCCGCGATAATAACGCCTTTTCCCAACGCAAGACCGTCGGCTTTAATCACAATCGGATATTGATTGTTGGCTTTTACGTATTCCAGTGCGTTATGGGAATCGTCGAACACCGCGTAACCCGCTGTCGGAATATGATATTGCTTCATCAAATCTTTGGAAAACACCTTGCTGCTTTCAATCACTGCGGCATTGGCTCGCGGCCCGAAAGCGGCAATGCCCGCCGCCTCCAGTGCGTCCACCATACCCGCGGCAAGCGGGTCGTCCGGCGCGACAAAAACAAGGTCAATCTGTTTTTCCTTGGAAAACGCCACAATATCGTCAATATCCGTTACCGGAATATCCACACACACTGCGTCTTTTGAAATGCCGCCGTTACCGGGAGCACAGTAAATTTCATCTGCTTTGGGGCTTTCGCGCAGCTTGCGGATAATCGCATGCTCGCGGCCTCCCCCGCCGATTACCAATAATTTCATTGTATCGCTCCTGACTTTATGAATTCAAGTCTGTCCGGTTTCCTTATTAGTGATGGAACAGGCGCATTCCGGTAAACGCCATTGCGATATTATATTTGTTGCAGGTGTCGATTACATTGTCGTCACGAATGGAACCGCCCGGCTGGGCAATGTACTTTACACCGGTTTTATGGGCACGCTCAATATTGTCGCCAAATGGGAAAAACGCGTCGGAACCGAGGGAAACGTCGGTCAGCGTATCAAGCCAAGCTCTCTTTTCCTCGCGGGTAAGCGGCTCCGGTTTTTCGGCAAAAAGATTCTGCCAGGTACCTTCCGCCAGAACATCCATATACTCTTCGGAAATATAAACATCAATGGTATTGTCCCGGTCAGGACGGCGAATGCCTTCCTTGAATTTCAAACCCAGCACCTTTGGATGCTGACGCAGATACCAGGTATCCGCTTTGTTGCCAGCCAGTCGGGTGCAGTGAATTCTGGACTGCTGGCCCGCGCCAACGCCGATTACCTGCCCGCCCTTTGCGTAGCAGACGGAATTGGACTGGGTGTATTTCAGTGCAATCAGCGAAATTAACAGGTCGCGTTTGGCCTCTTCGGAAATCGATTTGTTTTCAGTTACAAGATTTGTGAGCATTTCCCCGTCAATGACAATTTCGTTTCTGCCCTGTTCAAACGTAATGCCGTAAACGTCTTTATGCTCCACCGGGTTCGGCTTATAATTCGGATCCATGGAAACCACGTTATAACCACCCTTGCGCTTAGACTTCAGAATTTCAAGCGCTNNGCTTCGTCCGTATAACCGGGTGCGATTATCCCGTCGGATACTTCACGCGCAATCAGTGTGGCGGTTTGTTTGTCGCAAATATCGGAAAGTGCGATCCAGTCGCCGTAAGAAGACATTCTGTCTGCGCCGCGCGCCATGGCATACGCGCTGGCAAGCGGGGAAAGTTCCAGATCATCCACAAAGTAAATTTTCTTTAACGTGTCGGAAAGTTCAGTTGCGACTGCAGCGCCTGCCGGGCTGACATGCTTAAACGAAGCCGCTGCCGGAAGCCCGGTGGCTTTTTTCAGCTCCTGCACCAGCTGCCAGCTGTTAAAGGCATCCAGAAAATTAATGTAGCCCGGTTTACCGTTCAGCACCTGAATGGGCAGCTCGCTGCCGTCCTGCATATAAATCCGCGACGGCTTCTGGTTCGGGTTACAGCCGTATTTTAAGGTAAGTTCATTTGACATTTCCGCTACCTCCGATATATTACTGGTTTTTATTGACGATTCTTGTTTTTACCGCTCCGGTTTTTAAGCTGATGAAGCGGGTAAACAAAGAAACCTTGTTTTCATTGTTCAAACTGTTCCAAACCGAATCCGTGAACTGACCAATATCCCCTGTTATATTGACCAAAGTCGGCTCCCCTTCAAAGGAAGGAAGAGGATTTCCGTCCCCCTGATACGTATGGATTAAGTGCCCTTCCCCATTCAGCGGCGCTTCGTATTCAAAGAAATATCGCTGTGCGGAATCGGGGTTCCCGTTTGCGCTTTTTAAAATGGAAAGCTTGTAGCTTCCGTCGGCTTCTACTACACCGGAAATACGGGGAGTGAAATTCGGTATATCCGGTTCAAAGGTTCTGGTTCTGAGCGCAGCCGCAAATGTGCCGCCCTGTTGCATGCCGTCGAATACGGTATCGGTTTGATCGCCGTTGGTTACAATGGTCGTTCCATTTAACACGCGAACCGGGGAATAAATAATCAAAGACGGATCAACCAACTTTGCAGGGTCAAACGCCTGAGTACGAATTCCGTCGTCCTGCTCCACAAAAATACGGTTTCGGCTGTTTTCACTGCGGCCCATGATAAAATAAGCAATTACCGCATTTTCGCCGTCGGCGCTTTTCCCCAGAATAATTCCGCGGCCGGGGTACGCGTTTGCCGCCAGAATCGATTCCACATTCTTTCTTTCCATATTAATCCTCCTTAATGACTGCAATTCCGTTTTCCACAGAAATTTTCCCTTCGCAAAACAAAGCAACCGCTTTCGGCAAAAGCTTCCATTCCGCCTGCTCCATTACCCTGCGCTGCAGCGTTTCGGGGGTGTCCCCCCGAATAACTTCTACCGCCTTCTGCAGAATAATCGGCCCGCCGTCGCAGATTTCGTTGACGAAATGCACGGTTGCACCGGTCACCTTTACCCCTTTGGCAAGCGCAGCCTCATGAACCCTCAGGCCATAAAAACCTTCGCCGCAAAAAGAGGGAATCAACGCCGGGTGTACGTTTATAATTCTGTTTTCATAATGCTGAATTACCGTATTGCTGATAATAGTCATAAAACCGGCAAGCACGATCAGGTCAATCCGGTAACGCGCCAGAAGCGAAAGCAGCGCTTCATCGTACTCCTGCTGGGAAGAAAACCCTTTCCGCAGCAGGACTTCCGCAGCAATGCCCGCCTTGGTTGCGCGTTCCAACGCAAAAGCGTCGGTTTTGCTGGAAATAACCAAGGCCATTTTTCCGCCCGAAATTTCCGCGTTATTTTGTGCATCGATCAATGCCTGCAAATTGGTACCGCCGCCTGAAACCAAAACGGCAATATTCAGCATAGGGTGACACCCTCTTCACCGGCTACTACGCTGCCGATTACAAAGGCATGTTCGCCCAATGCGTTTAGTTCGGAAACCGCCTGGTTCGCCTGTTCCTTGGAAACGATCATAGACGTGCCGATACCCATATTGAACGTATTGTACATTTCACGTTCCGGAATATTGCCCTGACGCTGCAGCAGGGAGAAAATCGGCATTTTAGGCAGAGAAGCCAGTTCAATTTGTGCGGTTGTGTTCGGCTTGAGCATGCGAGGAATATTTTCAAAGAAGCCGCCGCCCGTAATATGAGAAATAGCTTTGATTTCTACCTTTTCCCGCAAGGCAAGAACCTGCTTCACATAGATTTTAGTCGGAGTCAAAAGTTCTTCCCCTATGGTGTGACCTAAATCTTCCAAGTACATGTTAATGTTCTTGTCGCTGATATTAAACACCTTTCTTACCAGCGAAAAGCCATTGGAGTGAACGCCGGAAGACTGCAACCCGATAATTGCATCGCCTTCTGTAATCAGGGAACCGTCAATCATTCTGTCACGGTCCACCATACCAACGGAGAAACCGGCCAAATCGTATTCATCCACAGGATAAAAGCCCGGCATTTCCGCGGTTTCACCGCCGACAAGCGCACAGCCCGCCTGTACGCAGCCGTCTGCCACACCGGAAACGATCTGCGCTATTTTTTCCGGGTAGTTTTTGCCGACCGCCAGATAATCCANNCGCAGCAGACAACGTCGTTAACACACATAGCCACACAGTCAATGCCGATGGTGTCATGCTTGTCCATTAAAAAAGCGATTCTCAGCTTTGTACCCACACCGTCTGTACCGCTGACGAAAACGGGCGTTTTCATTCCGCTTAAATTCGGCTGAAACAACCCGCCGAATCCGCCGATTCCCGAAACAACGCCCGGAATGTTTGTGCGCGCTACGTGACTTTTCATCAACTCAACCGCTTTATACCCTGCGGTTACGTCAACACCGGCCGCTTTATAACTATCGCTGAAGCTATTCATGTTTTATCCTCCGTATTACTAAATTCCAGATTATATAATTATTATAATTCCCGAACTTTCGCCTGAATTGCGGCATCTTTTTCCGCAACGCCGTCTGCCATCTGCCGCTTCATTTTCTCCAGCTTCGCGGCTAGGGTATCGTCGGAAAGAGCGAGCATCTGTGCGGCCAGAATCGCCGCATTGTCCGCACCGTCGATTGCTACGGTTGCCACGGGAATTCCGCTTGGCATTTGCACGGTTGCCAGAAGCGCGTCCAAGCCGTCAAGTGTGGAGGACTTAATCGGAATACCGATTACCGGCAATGTGGTATGAGCCGCAAGAACACCGGCCAAATGGGCTGCCTTGCCCGCCGCGGCAATAATTACACCGTACCCGTTTTCTTTGGCGGGAGAAGAAAATTCCGCAGCTGCCACCGGGGTACGATGGGCAGACATTACATGCACATCAACGGGAATATCAAAAGATTTTAATTTCTTTACTGCAGCCGAAACAGTTGGAAAGTCGCTGTCGCTTCCCATAATGACTGCTACTTTTTTCGATGTCATTTTACACACTCCTATTTATTCATGTCATTCGCTAAAATAAAAACAGGCTGCACCGATATTACGGCGCAGCCTGCAGCTTTATCTTAACAAAAGGGATGTTGGCGCAGTATGGCAGTTGTCCATTCGAATNNAACGGAAGATCCTGTCATTTACGCTTACCTCCGGCACATATTATGTGTTTATTGTATTTGATTACAAAGCTAAATTCAATAGGTGTTACGCGAAAAAGTCATTTTTGTAAAGTTAGAGTGATGCGGCAACTTCGCAAGGAAAGAATTTGTGTAATATGACACGCTTATTTCGCCAGATTTGCATCATCCACGACCAATTCCTTCAAAGACGTTGCCAGACCGGCTAAGGATTGAATGTTTGAAGGAATAATAATCTTAGTTGCTTTGCCGTCTGCAGCCTTGCCGAACGCTTCCAGGCTCTTAATCGCAATGACACGTTCATTCGGATTGGCTTCATTTAAAAGCTTGATGCTGTCCGCAAGAGCCTGCTGAACCAGCGTAATTGCCTGCGCTTCACCCTGTGCTTCACGGATTTTTGTTTCCTTCTGCGCGTCAGCGCGAAGAATGGCGGATTCTTTTTCGCCCTGTGCAACCAGAATGGCGCTTTGCTTTTCGCCTTCGGCGGTCAGAATCAGTGCACGGCGTTCACGTTCCGCTTTCATCTGTTTCTCCATGGATTCCTGAATTTCCTGCGGCGGAATAATGTTCTTCAGTTCCACGCGGTTCACCTTGATGCCCCAGGCATCGGTTGCTTCGTCAAGAATAATCCGGATTTTAGTGTTGATGACGTCACGGGAAGTCAGGGTATGATCCAGTTCCAAATCGCCGATAATGTTACGAAGCGTAGTCGCCGAAAGATTTTCAATTGCGGAAATCGGGCGCTCCACACCGTATGCATACAGTTTAGGGTCGGTAATCTGAAAATAGACAACCGTATCAATTTGCATGGTGACGTTATCTTTTGTGATAACAGGCTGCGGCGGGAAGTCGATGACCTGCTCTTTTAAAGAAACCTTCTTCGAAATTTTATCGATAAAAGGAATTTTAAAGTGCAGACCGGTTGCCCATGTGCTGTGGTATGCGCCAAGACGTTCAATAACGTATGCGTGTGCCTGCGGTACTACCTTGATGTTCAGAATTACGATAGCAATAATAACCACCAAAAGCAAGACCAAAATAGCTGTTCCAATGTTCATGACTGATTTCCTCCTTTTTATTTTTCAATTACTTCAATAATTGCATTGCTGTAAAGGTGCCGTTTTTTGTTTAGGCCAAATTTGACTCTGCCGGAATCGTTGCTGTCCGCAGTAAACTTGCCTTCGTAAGAAGCAATCTTTTTCCGTTCAGACTGTAAATATAAAATACCCGATTCAGTCCGCCCGTAAGATCGCGGTTTCCATCTTTGCCCCATCGTTCCAGCGGCGCATAGCCAGCAAAGGGAAGGATTCGCAATACACTTAGAATTCCCGCAAGCAGTTTCTTCTTCCTATGTATTCTCTCCATTATTCCTTCGTTTTTACTACGNNTACGATCAGTTTTACACCTTCGATGGATTTAATCAAAACATGTTCCCCAATTTCAACGGTACTGCCGTCTTCGCTGCGCGCGGTCCAAATACTGCCGGAAACATTCACCTGACCCGATCCCAACGTATTGTTGATCTGCATGGTCACGATTCCGATTTTTCCGATGTAGCGGCCCGCGTTGGTGTCCACACGCTTAAAGTCCAGCAATTTTTTCACCAGCGGCCGGGTTGCTGCCAAAGTAAGCGCAGTTACCAAAACAAAAACAATCGTTTGAACCCATAGGGTTGCGCCGCACAGATTTGCAATCAACGCTCCGACGCCGCCTGCGACAAACCAAATAGATACCAACTGAGGTATTACTCCCTCTACTACGGCTGCCACAACAATTACTGCGAGCCAGAGATACGGTAAATATGCCTCCATTTTTTCCACCCCCTTCATGGTGTTGAGAATATACTAACACAAGTAGTATAAGAACACAACGGCGTAAAAATGCGGAAAACAGCCGATTTTGGCTTATTTCACAGGACTTTTTATTTCTACTCCCTTAGATGAAACCCAACGAGCCGGGGCTTGACGGGGCGCACCGGATCGTTAATTGTTTGACAAAATATAGAATTTTCGATATTTTTCGGCCTTTTTTCTTCTGATTTTTATAAAAATATTCAGGCTGTTTTAAGCCATTTCGTCTCTGTTTTTTTGGAATAACACGCTTATTCTGCTTCTTGCTTCTTTTTTCTCGCGTTTGCCACTGTGCCGTATCCGTGAAAATGCAGGATACAATCACCCCGGCACAGTCGGCGCGACGTTGAGAAATCCACTGTTTTGCAGGCCGTGAAAGCATGTAACGACAAAAAAACGGACGCCAGAAAAGGCGCCCGTTTCGAACTGCTATTTTTTATTTGCTGCGAATTAATACATGCCGCCCATGCCCGGGTCAGCAGGCATTGCAGGAGCAGCAGCAGGCTCTTTCTTATCGGTTACGAGGGACTCGGTGGTAAGCACCATAGCCGCAACAGAAGCAGCGTTCTGCAGAGCGGAACGGGTTACCTTAGTCGGGTCAACAATACCGAAGGAAATCATGTCGCCATATTCCTCGGAAAGGGCGTTAAAGCCATAACCGGCCTTACCGGCCTTCTTAATATTCTCGACAATAACGGAACCTTCCAGACCTGCGTTGGCTGCGATTTGACGGATAGGCTCTTCCAAAACCTTAAGCACGATCTTTGCGCCGGTCTTTTCGTCGCCTTCGCTCTGAGTAACAACCTTCTCTACTTCCGGCACAGCATTGATTAAAGCAACGCCGCCGCCGGCTACGATGCCCTCTTCCACAGCTGCCTTTGTCGCTGCAAGAGCGTCTTCAATGCGAAGCTTCTGCTCTTTCATTTCTACTTCGGTTGCAGCACCGACTTTAATGACTGCTACACCGCCGGAAAGCTTTGCAAGGCGTTCCTGAAGCTTTTCACGGTCAAAATCGGAAGTGGTGGTAGCAATCTGAGAACGGATTTGACCGACTCTGGACTTAATTTCTTCCTTATCGCCTGCACCGTCAACAATGATGGTGTTTTCTTTGTCAACTTTAACCTGACGTGCACGGCCGAGCTGTTCAACCGTAGCTTCTTTCAGTTCCAGACCGAGC
Organism: Ruminococcaceae bacterium UBA3451; assembly: GCA_002378845.1. Taxonomy (GTDB): domain Bacteria; phylum Bacillota; class Clostridia; order Oscillospirales; family Acutalibacteraceae; genus Caproiciproducens. Next base: position 29,254 of record DFRY01000041.1, read on the forward strand.
TCTTCGGAAATGACCTGGCCGCCTGTGAGGGTTGCGATGTCGCGGAGCATATCTTTTCTTCTGTCGCCGAAGCCCGGAGCTTTTACGCCGACGCAGGTAAAGGTACCGCGCAGTTTATTCAGAATCAGTGTGGTAAGAGCTTCGCCCTCAATGTCTTCTGCAATGATGACAAGCTTCTTGCCGGACTGAACGATTTTTTCGAGGAGCGGAAGAATTTCCTGAATATTGGAAATCTTCTTGTCGGTAATGAGGATGTAAGCATCGTCAATAACGGCTTCCATCTTATCGGTATCGGTTACCATATAAGGAGTGATGTAGCCGCGGTCAAACATCATGCCTTCTACTACTTCGGAATATGTTTCGGCAGTCTTGGACTCTTCTACCGTAATAACGCCGTCACTGGTTACCTTCTCCATTGCTTCTGCAATCAGGTTGCCAATGAATTCACTGGAAGCGGAGATTGTGGCAACGCGGGCGATATCCTCGGAACCGGAAACCTTCTTGGAATTATCGGTCAAAGACTTTACTGCAGCGTCAACCGCGTTCTGAATGCCCTTGCGGATTACCATCGGGTTTGCACCGGCGGTCACGTTCTTCATGCCTTCGCGGATAAGTGCCTGAGCAAGCAAAGTAGCGGTTGTGGTACCGTCACCGGCAACATCGTTTGTTTTGGTTGCAACTTCTTTTACCAGCTGAGCGCCCATGTTCTCAAACGGATCGTCCAGTTCAACTTCTTTCGCAATGGTAACGCCGTCGTTTGTAATAAGCGGAGCACCGAATTTTTTATCAAGCACAACGTTGCGACCTTTAGGACCAAGTGTGATTTTGACTGTATCTGCAAGCTGATTAATACCGCTCAAAAGAGCTTTTCTGGCGTCTTCGCCGTAAATAATTTGTTTAGCCATATTAATTCCTCCAAATTAAATTAATTAATTTTTATTCGACAACTGCAAGAATATCGCTTTGACGAACAATAGTATATTCCTCACCGTCAAGTTTAATTTCCGTACCGGAATACTTGCTGGTAATAACGCGGTCGCCCTTTTTCACGTACATTGTAATTTCTTTTCCTTCGACCACGCCGCCCGGGCCAACTGCGATAACGTCGGCAATCTGGGGCTTTTCTTTTGCGGAACCGGCAAGAAGAATACCACTCTTCGTTGTTTCTTCGGCTTCTTCCATTTTAATCAGTACTCTGTCACTTAATGGTTTGATCGTCATAATATGTCCTCCTTAAAATTAAAAAGTCTGAATTTATTTAGCACTCCCTATGTATGAGTGCTAAGATTATTTTATCTATTTAAGTATAAAAAATCAATAGATTTTTCACTAAAAAATGCAAGTTAATAAATTATTTACAATTACAGTAAAAAAGACAGGAAGCCTTTAGGGCACGATGAACCGCACTGCTTTTGGTACCACCTGAAAATACACACGGTCAATTACATGGCATTCCCCGTCAAAATTGGTAATCGTCGGTTTTTTCGCCTCCACATCCATCCGCTTCCCGCGGCGGAAAGTAAGAATATCGCGAAAAAGCGGCGATTCCAAGTGCCCGCCGGCTTTGTAAATTTTAATCAGCGGCGGAATCCGTGTTATGCCGGGTTTTTTAATTAAGATAAAATCGAGCAGACCGTCGTCAGGAAGAGACTGCGGCGCGCCGCAGTAACCGCCGCCGTAATAGCGCCCGCTGCCTGCGAGTGCAAACAGATAGTCTCCTTCGTAAACCTCGCCCCCGTCAATGGTGATTTTCAGGTGCTCGCCCAGTTTGCCTGCCAACACCTTAGCGACCGCCAGATTGTACGCCGCAGGCCCGCTTAAAAACGGAATATTTTTGAATTTCACCATTTCATAGCCAACCTTGGCGTCCAGCCCGATAGAACATAAATTGATAGAAAAATGCCCTTCCGACTCAATCATATCCACCCAGCGCGATTTTGCACGCAGCTGTTTTTCCGGGGAAAGAAAATCGGAGATTTCACCGAATGTTTTTACATAATCGTTGCCGGAACCGCAGGGAATGACCCCAACCTCCACATTTTCCATGCCGACCGCACCCGCAGCAACTTCGCTGAGCGTTCCGTCCCCGCCCACAGCAAAAACACGAACCGCGTCCCCTTTTGCTGCCTGCTGCCGTGTCAGTTCCGTTGCCTGCTTCGGCTGGTTTGTAATGTGAGTGACGCATTCCAATCCATTTTGCCGAAAATATTCCTGAATTAAGGGAAACACCGAATTGTAGGGATTTTTCTTTCCCGCAGCCGGGTTCACTATAAATACATAACGCATTGTGCCGCCTCCTGCTTTTATCAATAGAAGCACATTCGTTTTTGTCTTCCGATTTTCAAAAGTTAATTTACTTATTCCCTGAATAGAGTCAATGACATTAGCGGCAGAGAAAAGCACCCGGAAGAAACGTTTCGCGGCACACATTTACGCCGAAAAACGAAAAAAGCCTCTATTGTTTTTATCTTGATTTCCTTTTTTATACATATTTTTTTCGCTGATCGCATTTTAAGTTACCGCGAATCAGCAAACCGACGCGGAGCACAACGAAACCGTTTCCCCACTCGCTGGAACTCTGTTTCGGTTTGTACCAAGTTGTGCAAGGCAAAATTACTATTGGAAGCAAAGCGAAACCCTGCTATAATAAATTGTTGAAAAAAATGCCCATAAAATGATTGGAAAAATGAAAAGAGGAGAAATCGCAGTACATGAAGCCGCAAATTAGAATGATGATTGCGATGCTTATTTTCGGGAGCGTCGGAATATTCGTAAAACACATTGGCCTTGCATCCAGCGAAATTGCTTTGGTACGGGGAATCATCGGCAGCCTGTTCCTTTTCGCCGCCGGATTGATGCTTCGCCAAAAGCCGAACTGGCAGGCAATCAAACCAAACCTGCTCCTTTTAGTGTTATCGGGGGCGGCAATCGGGTTTAACTGGATTCTGTTATTCGAGGCCTATAAATACACAAGCATTGCAAACGCCACCCTAAGCTATTACTGTGCTCCTGTTTTCGTCATTTTTCTGTCCCCGTTTGTATTGAAAGAAAGGCTTTCCTTTGCAAAAGGAATTGCGGTTTTCGGTACAATGGCAGGAATGTTTTTGGTCGTCGGCTCCGGTTCCGGCAGCGCGGAAAACAACCATTTGCTTGGGATTGCTTACGGCCTTTCGGCGGCCGTGCTTTATGCAAGTGTTATTCTCATGAACAAGTTCATTCGAAATTTGTCCGGTCTGGAAACCACGTTTGTTCAAATCGGTATGGCTTCGCTTGTGCTGATTCCTTACGTTCTGATTACGGAGTTTGGGAAACCGGTTGTTCTGACACAAACGTCTGTCATCACCCTTGTGATTGTGGGGCTGCTACACACTGGATTGGCATATTTACTGTATTTTACCTCCATGAAAGAGCTAAAAGGGCAGACCATTGCCCTATTCAGTTATATCGACCCCATTTCTGCCGTACTTCTATCCGGTCTTCTGATGAATGAAAAGCTAAGCCTGCTTCAAATAGCGGGAGCCATACTCATATTGGGAACAACCTGCTTCAGCGAGCTGCTCCCCAAAAAAACAGAGGTCAAAATTTCCTGAAGAAAATAAATATTACAAATCTGTGCTGAAAAACGCCCCGGGGTAAGGGGGTGCAGGATATAAACTGCCGCTCCGGGGCGTTTCCATATTTATTACGGTTCAAGCTTTAACACGAATCCGTTTGACCGGCTCGCATGAATCGCAGGTTATTTATAGTACATATACAGTTGGCATTTAATCATGCCATTGTAAAGCTTTCTGCGGCGGTCCGCCTTACGGCCGTAGCAGTCTTCAAACGTTTCATCCGGGCTGATTACGGAATAGCTCCAGCCGTGCTTCTGCTCAAAGACCTGTCCCATTTTACGGTAAATTTCTTCCGCCTGACGAATGTCAAGCAGCCGCTCGCCGTACGGCGGATTACAAATAACGCAGCCGTACTCGCCAATCGATTTAAAATCGGCAATGTCGCGTTTTTCCGCATGAATTTGGGAAATTACCCCCGCTTTTCGTGCGTTTTCCAACGTAAGTGAAACCGCGGCGCCGTCAATATCGTAGCCATGTGCAGTAAAGGTAACATCACGGCGGATCAAATCCTGCGCACGCACCTTTTCCTTCATCCAAATGTCTTTATCAATACTTTCCCAGCGTTCCGCAGAAAAATGGCGCTGCATGCCCGGGGCGATATTAAGCGCGTACAAAGCCGCTTCAATCAGAATGGTGCCGGAACCGCAGAAAGGATCGATAAAATTCGCGTCACGGCGAACACGGGCAAGGTATGCCATGGAAGCCGCCAGTGTTTCCTTAATCGGCGCTTCGGTGGAATTTGCACGGTACCCGCGCTTGTGCAGTCCCGCGCCGGAAGTGTCGATTAGAATGCTCACATTGTCTTTCATAAGAAGAAACTGGATTTGATACAATGTACCGGTTTCTTCGAACCAGCTTACGTGATATTTTTGTTTTAAGCGCTCTACCACCGCTTTTTTAATAATGGACTGGCAGTCCGGAACGCTGGTCAGTTTAGAATTCAGACTTCTTCCCTTCACAGGAAACGCGTCGCTTTTGCCAATCCAGCGTTCCCACGGCAGTGCTTTTACGCCCTGAAAAAGTTCTTCAAAGCTGCGCGNNATTCGTTCGCCGTACCGGGAACCGATGTTGGCCCGGGCTATCATTTCCGCCGAACCGTCAAACACCACTCTTCCGTTTTGCGGTTCCACATTTTTTGCATCCATTGCTCTCAGCTCTTCTGCAACAAGGCCTTCCACACCGAGAAGGCAGGGGCAAACCAGTTTAAAATCTGCCATGATACTCTCCACTAAACATAAAATACGGTCGTGCGCCCCCACGCAGAGCCAGCTAGTCACAGATTAAC
>DFRY01000035.1 GCA_002378845.1 Ruminococcaceae bacterium UBA3451
GGGATCATGGCGGGGAAGTTGAACGGCACAATTCCGGCAAATACGCCCAGCGGTTCACGGTACAATACGGTGTCGTAACCCTTGGAAGCGTCCATCAGGCTTTCGCCCATCATAAGAGAAGGAGCGGAAATTGCCTGCTCGGTTCCCTCTTTTGCTTTCAGTACATCGCCCTGTGCTTCGGACCATGCCTTGCCGTTTTCCAGCGCAACAAGATAGGTGAGTTCATCCATGTGTTCGATAATCAGGTCGCGCAGCTTATACAAAATTTGTACGCGCTTGATTACCGGCGTGGCGGACCAGCCCGGGAAAGCGGCCTTTGCGCTTGCAATGGCGGCTTCTACTTCGTCGGGTGTGCAGCAGGGGACTTTTGCAATGATTTCACCGGTGCTGGGATTATAGGCATCGGTGTATTTTGTGGCTTTGGACTCAACAAACTGTCCGTTGATGTAAGGGCGTAATTTTTTAATTTCAGACATAATAATACCTCCTGAAGTGGGATTTCGTTAATATGCTTTCAAAACATCCGGGCGCAGCCAGCTGCCCTGCCGAACCTTCGGCCAGCGGGCGGATGCCGGAGAAATAACCTCCAGCCCGGCTGCGGTAAGAATTGCGGTATCTTCACATTTTGCGCCGACAGCGGACGGGTTCCAGGCGTAGGCCTGATTGAGCTGTACCGGAACCGGACAGTTCGGGTCCGGGCGGTATTCCCTTGCAAGGTAAGCGGTCATGCCGCCCTGGTGGTGATTTTTCCACTCATCGGCCAGACCGTTTTCGCCGTATGCCGCCATAACGGTTTTTACAATATCGCCTAAAGTCACGCCTTCCTTGGTTGCTTCAAAGGCGGCCTGCTCCACATTCAACAGTTTCGTGTAATGTTGTGCAAAACCTTTTTGAAACGCAACGCTTCTTGTAGCGGAAAGAATCAGTCCGCCGGAACGTGCGCAAAGGGAGGCAATCACGCCGCTATGCACCTGCCCACCGGTGGGTACGTAATGGCGCACGCGCTCGCTGCGGCCGTCCGTAGCAACCAATAGGGTAATCGGTTCGATTCCGCGGCTCCAAAGGCCTTTCGAAATTTCGCCGGCAACCTCAAATTCCGTCATTCCGGGGCGCACGGAAAGGCATACGTTTTCCAGAACTTCCGCGGTGGCAGTGCCCAGTTCGCGGTAGCGCAGAATTTCGTTTTCGTTTAATATGGTGCGCTGCTGCTTGAACCAACTGTCCATCTGGGTGTCGTTTGTAATGTGTCCGAAGTTTTTCTGCAGTACAGAATCCAAATCTCCGTCTACAGTCCAATTCAGTGTAATCGGCTGTGCGAAATCTTCCGGAAGCTCTTCTGCCAGAAGACGGACGGATTCAATGTTGTTCGCGGCAAGAAAAACCCCATCCAGTGTTACGACAATGGAACCGCAGGCGTTTTCCGAAGCTAGGCCGATGAACCCGCGCCCGCCGGAGGTGATCCACGAAAAATTCGCCTGTTTTTTCAGTACGACCGCGTCGAATCCGGTTGCTTTCAGTTCTTTGCGCACCCGCTCGACTTTGGTATTGCATTCTTCCAATCTGGTCATTTTTCTATCCTCTATTTCAAGTTGGCTTTTATGGTATCGGCAATGTTCCCGGCGTCCAGGCCAAAGGCGTGCGCCAACTGGGAATATGTACCTGACTGTATAAACTGAAGCTGATGATCTGCCGTCAGCGTGCTGAGCTGGTGAATTTTGCCGGTATCACAGGAAATGTGATGCTGTAGCAGGTGACGGCTGAATTGGTTGAACAATGCGCCATTGTTCTGTTCCGCGAACAGAATCGGGGTGCCCTGTTGCAGCAGTTCATCCAGAATTTCGGAATCGAAGGAGGGCATGTCGAGTACCTTGACCGGAATTCCCTCTTTTTCCAGAAGATCTGCGGCTTCCAGTGCCTCCAAAATGCCGTGCCCGCTGGAAACAATAACCGCGCGGCTGTCCGCAGGGTTTTTCAGATAATACCCTTTCCCGTATTCAAATTGGAAGTCGGGGCTATACAGAACCCTGGAAGGGTTGCGCATAACGCGCAGGTAGACAAGCCCCTTGTTGCCGGCGGCAATCCATTTTAAAACGGAAAGGAGCTGCTGCGGGCAGCTGATGTCGATGAGCTTAACATGGGCAAGCTGGCTGAAAAAGCAGCTGTCATCGTTGGCCATGTGGGTGGCACCGTTTACGGCGGTGTCCAGATTGGCGGCGGTGGCAATAAAGGTGATATCGAGGTTGTGGCCCTCGTTCAGCCAGCCATCCGCCTGAGCGATGGTTTCCATGCGCTCCTGATAGCTGACCGCAATGCGGCGGAACGCCTGCCAGTCAAAGAATGGGGCAAAGGTGCTAACCCACACATTGCCGCCTTCGGAGGCAAGGGCTTCCGCCATGCACATCATATTACATTCGGCGATGCCGGCATTAATGGCATGACCGCGATTGGTAACGCGTGTTCCGTCGTACAGTCCGCTTGCATTGGAAAGGTCGGCGTCAATGGTATAAAGACGGGAATCCTGCGCGAACACGCTCATCGTTTTGGCGGTAATTTCACCGGCGCCGTATTCCTTGGAACGGTCAAGAGACGGAAGAGCGGAAGCGTCGTACTGCAGTGCTTTGTTGCGTACTGCTGCTTTTTGCATCGGAACTTTGGGTTCCAGGCGAATGCATTCCGTAACGGTTCCGTTGTAGCAAGTGATGTCGTAGCCGATTCCTTTGGCAAGGGCGGTAATCACCTTTGCGTCAAACCGGTTCAGATTATGTACCAGCTGCTCGCGCGCGCGCTGAAGCATTTGCTGCTCGGTTTCCATGGCGGCGCCGTCGATGGAAGCTTTGTGTTTGTTGGTCAGTCCGGCAAAACCGCCCAGTCCTTTGCTGGAATTGCAAATAATTGCGGTGGGCTTGGAATTTTGCGGGCAGCGTGTAAATTCCTCCAGTGCGCAGAGCAGGCTGCCCATGTTGTCGCTGTCGGCTTCCAGTACGCGGAACCCAAAGGCTTCGAATTCTTTTCCCACGTTTTCCATACTGACGACAAGCTGCTGTGTGTTGTCGCTTTGGCCGTTGTTTTTATCGACAAGAACGCAAAGGTTGTTTAAACGGCGGTCGCCCGCGAAAATAATGCTTTCCCAGCAGGAGCCTTCCTGAAGCTCCCCGTCGCCTACCAGGCAGAAAACATTATAGTTCTTATTTTCCTTACGGCGAAGCGCGTAGCCTGCCGCAAGGGAAATGCCGTGGCCGAGCGGGCCGGTTGCGACCGGAACTCCCGGNNTTTAATCAGGGCGCCGTATCCCCTGGAATGCTCCAGATATTTTCGGTCGAAATAGCCCACGTCCGCGTAAACGGAAGCCAGCGCCGCTACCGCGTGGCCTTTGCTAAGAATAAACAGGTCTTGCTCCTGTGTGGTTGGGTTTTTAATGTCATAATGCATGAATCCGCCGTAGTACAAGGCAGTCATTGGGGAAATGGCGGAGTACGCTCCGCCAATATGAATTCCTTTGTCCACGGAGGAGCTGCATTGAAAAAGGGCGTCTGCGCGCAGGTCGCATTCTTTGACAGAAAGCAAAGCTGCCCTTTCTCTTAAATTATCCATACTAGCTAGCTCCTTTTCTGATTTGAGGTAAACGTATTAATACGTCGCATCCTTTTCCAACCGCGCTGTTGATACTTAGCCCGTACTGTTCTCCAAAGCGCAGTTTGATGCGGGTATTCACGTTTTTGACTCCAATTCCAGAGCCACTTTGGGACAACAGCCGGTCCGCGTCATTCTGATCCATCCCGACACCGTCGTCTATGATGTGAATCAGCACGTTATCCTCAATGGCGTCAACAAGTATTTGAATCCGCCCGGTCTGTATCTGGTGGCTTTCCATTTTGGGTTTAATCCCATGGAATACCGCGTTTTCCACAATCGGCTGTAAAATAAGGCCGATTGTGAGGCAGTCCAGGACGTTTTCGTCGTATTTCAGTTCCATTTTGATTTTGCCGAAGGAGCTGATTTCCTGAATCCGGAAAAATGCCTGAATCCGGTTCAGTTCCTCCTCCAGTGTAATCAGTTCGTTAGGGGATTTGAGTGCGGTTTTAATCAATATGGTAAAATCCTCAAGCATAGCCACAATATTGGTGGAATTCTGCAGCGTGGCCAGGTACTTAATGGTATTGAGCGTATTTAAAGTAAAGTGCGGGTTAATCTGCGCTTGAAGGGCGGCAATTTCCGCTTCGCGTTTTTGTCCTTCCACGGTGTAGATTCGTTGGACGTATTCTTTCAGCTTTTGCGACATTTCGTTAAAGCTGTCTGCCAGACGGCTGAATTCATCGTTGCTGTTCAGAATAATCTGGCTGTCGAAATCCCCGTNNTCCAATTCGGTGACCTTGCGTTTCAGCAGCTCAATGGGTTTGGTGATTTCGCGGGAAATGAAAAATCCGAGTATGATAATCAGCGAAACAGAAATAATTCCGAAAATGACGAACAGGCTGACAATTTTACGAATATCCCTTGTGATAATTGCGCGGTTGGTTTCCCCAATGAGGTACCACCCGGAATAAGTGGAATGCTGTACGCTGACCAGAATGGAATCCGATTTTGGCTGCAGTTCCGGGTCGGAAGAATTTCGCGCATAAGAGAAAATTTCAGGATTAAAGGTATCGCCCGGCGTGTAGCGGTCGTTGTCGGAATAAATTACTTTCCCGGTGGAGTCTACCAGCGTCATGTGCCTTGCGGAACTGGTGTTCTGCAGGTCGGTGTCGTTCAGCACCTTTTTGAAAGCATTGGGGTCAATTTGAATTTCCGCCTGCCCCTGAATACGGAAATCGGAAATGTTGCGAACATCCCTCATAAGGGAAACAATATAGCTGCGCGAACTGTCAATTTGGGGTGGGTGATGTATGCCGGAAAACAGGGTGAACCCGTAATTCTTTGCCGAAGCAAGAGTGGGGTACCAGTCCTGACTGTGGGCGTTAAAGTCGCTTACGACCGGCCCCTTGCTAGAAAAGAAATAGGGGTAGCCGTTGGCGTTATAAATGAAAATGCTGATGATGCCGTCCGACGTTCTGGAAAAATCCTGATAAAATTTGAAAGATTCAAATAAATCAGAGGAATACTCCACGCTGTCCGTGATGTTTCGGTTGTAATTCTTTCCCAAAATAGTTCTGGTGTAGGAAGAATAGGATACCTGAATACAAAGAGCGTTGATTTGCTCAAGGTAGTCGTCAATGCGGCGCGAAGACTGCCGCACCAGTTCGTTTTCATATTGAATGTTGCTTTCTTCCATAGACGGCATGGCAACGCCGAATACACTAAAGCCGCTCAGCAGAATAATAATCAGAAAGGTAAGGGTGAAAACGAGAAAAATCTTATTTTTAAAATTCATGGATTTAAAAAACTTCATACGGTACCCTCTGCCTGTATTTCGCCGCCGCGAACCCGGTTGCGGTACGTGTTGGGGGTTATTCCTTCCGTCCGCTTAAATAGGTTTATATAATATTTTGAATTGTTGTATCCGCATTTTTCCGCAATGGCGCTAATGCTTTCCTTGGTTCGGAGCAAAAGGCTTTTGGAAGCGCTCAATCGCAGGTCGGTCAGGTAAGAATTGAAGTGCTTGCCTGTTTCCTTGAAGAAAAGGCGGCTTAAATAGCTTTGATTTACGGAAATGGATTTTGCTACCGTGCTCAGATTGACATTGGGGTTCTGAAAGTTCTGGTGAAGGAACTCGATTGTTTGATTGATGATAATGGAATAGTTCCCCGACATGGTTTCCCAGTAATCCCGTTTTGCTTTTACCTGCGTCAAAAACTGCTGAATGCAGTCCTCAATTTCCGTCATTTTACGTGCCTGCGCAATTTGATCGAACAGGGCTTCGTTGTCGGGAAGGGATTCTCCATTGTTCCGCTGCTGGTGCATAATTTCTTCCTGCAGCAAAAAAATCAAATTGGTGGTCAGGCGTTTCACCTTTTGCGGGGGATACTTCTCAGTTTTAATAATGTTGCATAATTGAATCATCAGCTCGGTGATATAATCCCAATTGTTCTCGTTTACATAGTTTGGAAGTTTTTTAAGGTACTCGCTCACCATTTTGCTGATGTCCTGTGACGACTTAGGCGTTTTATGATAGTAATACATGGCGGACTTGCTGTCGTAAAACAAATTCTGTGACAGAAGCGAAGCCTGTTCGTAAGCGGCGGGCAGGTCGGCAATACTGGTTTTAATTTCGCTTACGCCTATGGAAGCCACCGCGTTCAGGTACATTTGAATATTGGAACATAAGGACTGCACGAACGAATCCAGCTTTTCAAAGAACAGCGCGTCGCTGTGTTCGGTGTTGTACACCATAATAATGTACTGTTCAAGCGAATCGCTGTAGTAAAAGTTTTTGAATTCAGAAATTTCGGAAATGATTTTCAGTACGGTGCTTTTTATCAGGTTCAGGTTCCGCCCGGCTGTTTCGGTGGGGGAAGAAGGAATAAACCCAAGGTCAAGTGAAATTTTACAAATAACATAGGGCAAATTCTCTTCCAGCGCCTGAAGGGACTGTTCCGTCTGGCTGCCATGAATCAGGGACTGAATCGCGGAAATTTTTCCGTCAATCTGGCTGAAATGGTTCGGCTTTGCTTCCGGTATTTCCTCCTGGTCTGTTTTTCCGGTTTGTCCCGCCTGTGCCGCGGCTGTGTCGCCGAAAAAGTTCTTTTTCAGTCTGCATACCAAAGCTGCGAAATTTTCGGTGTTTAAATCGTTTTTTAGCAGATAATCGACCGCGCCCTCCACAAAGGCCGAGCGGGTCAGTTCAAAATCATCGTAGTTGGAAAGTGCGACGCATTTTGTCTGGGGGTAATGCGCCTTAACATATTTAATTAATTCTATGCCGTCAGTTATCGGCATTTTAATATCTGTAATAATGAGGTCGGGTTGATTGTATTTCAGCTTTAAAATAGCGGCTTCCCCGTTGTTTGCTTCCGATACGATTTGAAACCCATGCTCTTCCCAATTGAAAAGCGTTTTGATTGCGACCCGAATGAACGGTTCATCGTCAACAAGCATTACTCGTATCATAGGTTCTCCTCCTTTAAAAACAAAGATAAAAGTCAATTCCGGGTGAACATTGAGTTTGTCTTTATTGCGGTTGAAAAATGACATGCAATGGTTTATCTGTTTATGATTTCGGAGGTTTTTGCCTCAATTTTATACCGCTTGCTTCGTCCGTTTCCAATTGACTTTCGGTGAATACCCGCTGAAAGTATAGATATATTAGCATATATGGATAAAAAAAGTCAACTTCATATATGCATAATAGGCAAGATGCAAAAAAATATGGTATTATCAGTAAAAAATAAAACCTTTTTTGAATCCGCGTTGCAAACAGGAAAAAAAATAAAACTTTTTAGAAAAAATATTTGGTTATGCGATTCGTTTGAAATTGATATGATAGGGGCACAACTTAGCCCGAATAAAAATTAGGAGGTATGACAATGAAAAATGCAGCATGGTTGAAGAAGATAGCCGGCATTACACTGGCTACTTCATTGCTGCTGACGACCGTTGCGTGCGGCGGTCAAGCGACTTCTGACACGCCTGCGAACCCGGCATCCGCTGCCGAGGCTGGAACTTCCAGCAGCAGTGCAAGCGCCGAACCGATCACCCTGAAATTCTGGGACATGGTTTGGGGCGGCACATCCTACGCAGACGAAGCTGCAAAACTTGCAAAAACTTATTCTAAAGTTGCTCCCAATGTCACAATCGAGTATCAAAGTATTCCATGGCAAAACCGGTACGAGACCTTCTCCGTTGCAGTTGCTTCCGGCGAAGCGCCGGACGTCAGCACAGGCGGCGGTTATCAGCAGCATCAGTTTGCTGCTACAGGCGAAATCCTTCCCTTGGATTCCATTATTGACCAGTGGAAACAGGAAGGCAAGTTAAACGACTTCCCGGAGGGCATGATCGACTTCTTTAAACAGGACGGCGTTCAAATCGGTATTCCGTTCAACATTGACCCCCGCGGCATTATTTACCGCAAGGATCTGTTTGAGAAGAAAGGTCTGAAAGTTCCGACTACTTACGATGAGCTTTTGGCAGACGCCAAAGCGCTGACAGATCCGTCCGCAGGTATCTACGGAATGGTATCTCCGGCATCCGACTCTTCCGCAAACATCTGCTTCTTCACCTGGTTTACCGGTAACGGCGGCGGTGTGTGGAAAGCAGACGGGAAAACTCCGGACTGGACAAACAAAAATAATCTGGAAGCACTTGACTTTATTGCAAAAATGCGTGACGACAAGGTGTTCCCGGCAGGCATGGCCAGCTACACCCAGGCAGACGCGGATAAAATGTTCCTGCAGGGCAAAGCAGCTATGATCGTGGAATCCGTTGGTTTCGGCGTTCAGATTGCGGCAAACAAAGACCTTGTAAACAACGTTGCTTTAATGCCCATGCCGAAAGGCCCATCCGCAACAGACCCCGCAATGGCATCTGCTTTGAACGCGTACATGGTTTACAAACAGACAAAGCATCCCGAAGAGGCAAAGGCCTTCGTCAAGTGGTGGTCTGAAAACAACCTTGCACTGTGGACCGGCGCTGCAAAGTGCGGTTCCCCGCCGGCAAGACTTTCTTTCCTGAACGACCCCAGCTATGCAAACATGGCGGAAAACCCGTTCCTCAAAGATTTTGGAAAGAACTGGGTTCCGGAAATGAAGAGCACCATGTTCCCTGCCAAGAGCGCAAACCTAGCCCAGAATACGCTTGATGCCGAAAGATGGTGGACGAGTGTCGGTCAGGCGGTGTTGGTTGGCAAGAAGAGCAATCAGGATATTCTGAATGAAATGCAGAAAAAGGCTGAGGACTTGATTAAAGATTTGGGCGTATAAGCTCACACGAACACGTAAACGAAATGTATCGCATGAAGAAGGAGGGACTGCGGTGTTCGCCGCAGTCCTCCCCATTATAAGCAATTCAGGAGGTGTGTTACAGACATGTCAAAAGCCCAAAAATTCTTAAAATCAGACGGCGTATTCGCATACCTGTTGATATTGCCGGCTACCCTTGCTTTATTCCTTATCCGTGTTGTTCCGCTCGTGGAAGGCGTGGGACTGAGCTTTACGAACCGGCGTCTGTTGAATGACAGGCCGACCAGGTTTATTGGTTTAGACAATTTTATTAAAATTTTTACACAGGATACAGAATTTTGGAACGCGATTATTTACACTATCATCTACACTCTTTTTACGGTGCTGCTAAGCTACTGTTTTGGGTTAATAATCGCAATGCTAATGAATATGAAAATAAAGCACCGGGGACTGTTCCGCGCACTGCTGCTGATTCCGTGGATTATTCCGTCCGTTGTGGCGGGCGCATCCTGGCAATGGGCGCTGAATGATCAGACCGGTATTATTAACTTGATTTTAATGAATCTGCACCTTACTTCAAAACCGATCTTGTTTTTGGCAGATCCGTTAATCGCGAAAATGACGGCAATTATGGTCAGCGCGTGGAAGAACTACCCCTACATGGCGCTAAGTCTTCTGGCTGGCCTGCAGAATGTGCCGGAAGACATAAAAGAAGCGGCCCGCATTGACGGTGCCAGCATGCCGCAGGTGTTTTTCAAGGTAACACTGCCGCAGATTCGCCCCATTACCATGGTGTGTACAACATTGACCTGCATTTGGACTTTCAACAATTTCGACAACATTTATCTGTTGACGATGGGCGGCCCGGATAATTCCACGCAGGTTGTATCTATTCTGTCGTACTACAGCGCATTCTGGAGAATGAACATGGGCTACGCTTCCGCAATTTCCACCGTAATGCTGGTATTCATGATCATTTTGTCCGTGGTTTACATAAAGATCATGCTAAGAAAAGAATCGTGAGAAGTAAGAAGGAGAAATTATGAATCAATTACATATAAAACGGAAAATAGCCGTTGTTTTGCCATACCTTCTTCTGACGCTTGCCGCGCTGCTCGCGTTGCTTCCGGTAATCAGCATGGTTTGCACCTCGCTGAAATCACCGGAAACCATTCTGAGCTCGGTTTCTATTCTGCCGGAAAAGCCCACGCTCTATTATTATGGAAACGTGCTTTCCAAATCGAATTTCCTGATTTACCTGAAAAACAGTTTTTTTGTAGCGATCATCGTAGCCCTTTTTTCCACTCTGCTTTCTGTTTTCGGGGGATATTCGCTTTCCCGGTTCCGTAAAAAAGTAAAAGGAATTAACATTTACATTATTTTTCTGCTCGTACTTCAAATGTTTCCGGTCGTACAGCTGATTATTCCGCTGTATCTTACGTTCCAGCGTATGGGTATCACCAATACGCATCTTTCGGTTTTGATTGCGTATTCCACCTTTACACTGCCGCTGAACCTTTGGATGATGCAGAGCTTTTTCGACGGAATTCCCTATGAAATTGAGGAAGCGGGCACCATTGACGGCTGCAGCCGCCTGCAGTGCCTGTTCCGCCTGGTACTTCCCGTTTCCGGCCCGGGCCTTGCTTCCGTTGCAATTTTTGCGTTTAACTACTGCTGGAACGAGTACCTGCTGGGAAGCCTGCTGCTCAAAACAGACGGCCTGCGTACCCTGACCATCGGTCTTCAGTCCTTTATGCAGGAGCATACCACAGACTGGGGCTCCCTGATGGCAGCGTCTACACTGGCAGTTATTCCGGTGCTGATTTTCCTGATTTTTATGCAGAAGCATATTGTCAGCGGGTTAACGGCCGGTACGGTAAAGGGCTGACCGAATCACTACATCAATTACACCGAATTCAGTTTGCGCCGGAGGTTTTTTATGATTTCCCCCGGCGCGGGCTGAACTTAACAAACTTAAAAACTGTGATTGTTACACGGAACGTTTCTGTGTAAGGAGGATGAGCACATGCTAAAAGTTCAGGGAAAATTAATTGTTAACGAACAGGGCCAAAAGGTTGTGCTGAAAGGCTACAACGTTGGCAACTGGATGATGATGGAAAACTTCATGCTCGGTTTCCCGGGGGAAGAAGAGGAATTCCGCAGCGCCGTTAAAAAGTACGCGGGCCAGGAAAAATACGATTATTTTTTTGACCGTTTTCTCGATTACTTCTTAGGGGAAAAAGACATTGCCTTTATGAAAGAAATCGGTGTGAACTGCATCCGTGTTCCTTTTAACTATCGGCATTTCGAATCGGACAACGAGCCTTACAAATACAACCAGAAGGCAATGGACCAATTGGACCGTCTGGTAAACCTCTGCAAAAAATACGGAATTTATGTCATTCTTGACCTTCACGCGGTACAGGGGTACCAAAGCGTATGCTGGCACTGCGACAACAACGGCAAGCCGGCCCGCCTTTTTACCCACGCTACCGAGCGTGACCGCTTTTATAAATTGTGGGTATATCTTGCAGAGCATTACAAAAATGAAGACATCATTGCCGGCTACGATGTAATCAACGAGCCGGACGCTGTAACGGACGAAGCCGAGGATATGCTGAATCAGATTTACCGTGAGGTAACGGCAGCAATTCGCTCCGTTGACCCGAATCACATTATTTTTATTGCGGGCAACTGCTACAATAAGCATTTTGATAAGCTGGAAGCTCCGTTTGCTGAAAATCTGGCGTACACCTGCCACTATTATCTGGACGCCTGCACTTCCACACCCATGCGCTACCCTGGCGAGTTCGGCAACATTACGTACGACAGGAACCTGATTGAGCATCAGATGAACAGTTTGGATGAATTCATGCGCAAATACGACGTTCCCTGCTGGGTGGGCGAGTTCGGCGTGCGCCTGAACTATGTCGGCTTCAGCGATGACCGTCTGAGGGCGTTCGGCGACCAGCTCGACTGCATCTGCAAGCGGGAGCACCATTATTCTATCTGGAGCTACAAGGACATCGGCTACCTCAGCACAGTAACCGTAAAACCGGATTCCCCGTGGATGGAATTTGCGAACGATATTATTGAGTTGAAGAAAAAGTACTTTGTGGACAAAAACTTCCGCGTAAACGAAGATTGGGGTATGACCAGTCTGCTTGACCTGAAGAATCCCAACGGTATGAACGACGTTTACGGCAAAGTGAAAGAAGCGGTAGTAGATGCTATGAAAACCGCGCTAGCTACGGAACTGGCGGAAATGCTCGGCAAAAAGTTTGCCGGCTTAAACGAAGAGAAGCTCGACCGCTTAGCGGCATCCTTTGCGTTTGAAAACTGCACCATTGATGAAAAACGGCTGGAAGTCATAAAGAAATATGGCTGCCTTGAAGTATAAAGAAAACTGAAAAGCGAAGGAGATCTTACTTATGAATCCCGCAACATTAAACGAAATTATCGATTATTCCAGAAAAAATCAGGTTGGCATCGGAATGTTCAATATTGTAAATCTGGAATTTGCAAGAGCAATTTTTGACGCCGCGCAGGAAACTAATCTGCCGGTCATGCTGGGCATGCCGGAGCGTTTTTTGCAGTTTTATGACGTGGACAGCATGACGCAGGCATGCAAAGCGATGATAAAAAATTCCAAAGTGCCGGTTTCCATTCATCTGGATCACGGCAAGCATTTCGAGGGCGTGATGACCGCGCTGCACGCCGGTTTTTCCTCCGTTATGTTTGACGGTTCTTCTTTGGATTACGAAGAAAATGTGGCACAGACTGCGGAAATCGTTAAGATTGCGCATGCAATGGGCGTTTCTGTGGAAGGCGAATTGGGCTATGTCGGCCGTTCCGGCATCGACGCGGTCACTGAAGACGGCTTCACTAAGCCGGAACAGGCACAGGATTTTGTCGCCCGCACCGGTGTGGATGCGCTGGCTGTAGCAATCGGCAATCAGCACGGCCAGTACAAAGGCGTTCCGAAGCTCGATTTCGACCGACTGCGCGCCATTCGCAAGGTGGTTGACTGCGGCCTTGTACTGCACGGCGGTTCCGGGATACAGGACAAAGATTTTGTGGAGGCTATTAAATGCGGCGTGAACAAAGTAAATATTTACACCGCGATGGATACCGCTGCAAAACAGTTCAATAACGAGCATTTTAGTGAATACGGCGCGTACCTTGATTACACCAAGGATTTGACCGAAGTTGTAAAAAATGTGGTAAAAGACCATATGCTGCTGTTCGGAATGAAAAGAGCGTATTAACGGGTCGAACGCGGCGGTTTTATACCGCCGCGTTCGGTTAGGGGATATAGTATGAAGGAATATGATGTTATTTGTGTCGGTTTGTCCATGGTAAATTTCCCGATTTACCCCGTGGATGAATCAATATTTCACCGCGATGTGATACAGGTGGAACCGATTGTTCTTCTGCCCGGCGGGGACGCGGCCAATCAGGCCATTGTCATTTCCCGGTTGGGGAACCGGACGGCGCTTTTGACCAAACGGGGCGACGACCACTTCGGGAAAATCATGCTGGATTTGCTGCGCGATTTCGGAAACGGAATCGACGTTTCGAAAATTGCGGCGGATGAGAAAGACAGCACCGGCGTGTGCGCAATGATGATTCGCCCGGACGGGGAGAGGAGCTTTTGTACCAACCGGGGCGCGCTGCTCCATTTCGGACTGAACGACATTGATGTCTCCGTGCTCCAAAACACCCGAATTGTAAGCATCGGCGGGCTGATGTCGCTGCCGAACTTTGACGGAAAGGGTTCGGCGGAATTGTTCCGGCTGGCAAAGGAAGCAGGCGCGATTACGGTTGCCGATACCAAAAAAGACCTTTGGGGAATCGGGCTGAACGGAATTCGCGATACATTGAAAAATACGGACTACTTTTTCCCTAGTCTGGAAGAAGCGACCGCTATTTCCGGGAAAGAACGCCCCGAAGAGATAGCAGACGTTTTCCTCAGCGCAGGTGCGAAGCATGTGGGCATTAAGCTGGGCAGGGACGGCTGTTATTTTAAAGACGCCAGGGAGGAGTTTTATCTTCCTGTTTACCCCAGCAAGGTGGTGGACACCACCGGCGCGGGGGACAACTTTATGTCCGGCTTTATTACCGGCCTGCTGCACAACTGGGAAATTCAGGACTGCTGCCGTTTTGCCAGCGCAGCCGGCGCAATCTGTGTTTCGCAGGTCGGGCCAAATACAGCGGTGGAAAGTTTTGATCAGGTCATGTCTTTTATGAAAGGATGTAACATATGAAAATTGCAGTAATTACGGAAGGCAGCACAAAATTCCATAATGCGGATGTGATAAAAGCATTGGACGGCATGGGACACGAGGTGTTCAACCTCGGCATGAAGGACGTGGAGGGTGAACCCGACCTTACCTACATGGAAACCGCTCTGCTGGCCGCTCTTTCCCTCAATTTGGGAGCAGTTGATTTTGTCGTTGGCGGCTGCGGCACCGGGCAAGGCTTTATGAACGCCGTTCTGCAGTACCCGGGTGTGGCCTGCGGTTTGATTATGGACCCGGTGGAAGCTTGGCTTTTCTCACAGGTAAATGCGGGCAACTGCATTTCGCTTCCGCTCAACAAGGGTTATGGAAGACTTGCCGGTGACATCAACGTGCGTTATATATTGGAAAAGCTGTTTAACGACACCTACGGTCAGGGTTACCCCACAGCCCGTGGGGAAATTCAGATTGCCGCCCGCAAAAAGCTGGCCGAGTTTTCCCGCATCGCGCATCTTCCCATGGAAGAAATCCTGGTGAAGATGGATCAGTCCGTGGTGAAAAGAGCGCTTTCTTTCCCCGGAGTCATGGATGTGTTCCAGACTGCTCCGGAATCGGAACTGAAAAATATCGTTTTAAAATTATCAGAATAAACGGGGAAGAATCCCCCTCCTTTTTGCCCGAAACGGACAGAAAGCCGACAGAAGGAGTGATTTGCGGTGTTAAATCAGTATAAAGAGAAACATAAGGTAAAAATCGGCCTTGCGCCGACTAGAAGAAACCTCTCCAGAAAAAACTTTTTTGATAAAGCGGACGCAAAAGTGGAAAAAGATATAGTCGAGAAAATGCTCCGCGAAAAAAATATTGAGTTTGTAAACCTCGACTTTCTGAACGAGGAAGGGCTTATTCATTTGGGCATGGACGCCGAAAAAGCAGCAAAAAGTTTTCTTGATGCTGGCGTGGACGCGGTGTTTGCTCCTCACTGCAATTTCGGTACGGAAGACGCCGTTGCCCGACTGGCCAAAATGGTAAATAAGCCGCTTCTGCTGTGGGGCCCGCGTGACGACGCCCCGGAAGCGGACGGCAACCGTCTGCGCGACAGCCAGTGCGGCCTGTTTGCCACCTCTAAGGTACTGCAGCAGTTCGGCGTACCGTTTTCCTACATTCCGAATTCCAGGGTAGGCGACCCGGTATTTGAAAAAGGATTTCAGAACTTTGTCGCCGCTTCCGCAGTAGTTAAGGCATTTCAGCATGCGCGTATTGGGCAGATCGGTACCCGTCCGGGCGCATTCTGGACGATGAAATATAACGAAGAAGAACTTTTACAGCGCTTCGGAATTGAAGTGGTTCCAATTTCTGTACCGGAACTTAAAAAAATGATTGATGCTGCGATAAAAGAGCATCGTATGGATGTGGAAGACATTAAAACCGGAATNNACCGGAATCCGTTCCCGGATTCAGCGAATCGATATTTCCGAAGAGGCGCTCACCCTTGTGGCTGCAATGAAGCTTGCCATTCAGCAGTGGGCTCAGGCCGAGGGCCTTTCTGCCGCGGCTATGCTATGCAACGGCGCGGTACGCGAACTGTTGGGTGTTTGCTCCTGCTTCACCATGGCGGAACTGACCGATGACGGCTTCCCGGTGGCCTGTGAGACCGACATTCACGGCGCGATCAGCTCCCTGATGGCGCAGGCCGCGGTGCAGGGAAGAACGGCAACCTTCCTTGCTGACATGACTATCCGTCACCCGGAAAACGACAATGCCGAGCTTTTGTGGCATTGCGGCGTGTTCCCGCACAGCCTGAAGAAAGAAAAGAGTATTTCTGCGCTGAACAACCATTACGGCGCGGGGTTCCCCGGCGCGGCCGAATGGGAAATTAAGGGCGGAAATCTTACGGTTACCCGTTTTGACGGCGTAAACGGCGAATACCGTTTGCTGCTCGCCGAGGGAAAGGGCATTGACGGCCCGAAAAATAAGGGAACTTACCTTTGGACGGAGTTTGAAAACTGGCCGAAGCTCGAAACCCGGCTGATTCGCGGGCCTTACGTGCACCACTGCACCGGCGTACACGGAAACGTGGCTGCGGCGCTTTACGAAGCCTGCCGCTATATTCCGGGTTTGGTTCCCGACCCGGTGAACCCTACGGGCGAACAGCTCGAAAATTTTCTGTTGGATTAAAAATCACAACCGTCGAATCATTGCTTGAGCGTGTTGCGAAGAATTGGATAGAATTTTCCTCCTAGACCTTTTGTACCTTTCACACCTGTAAAAAGTCCCCGGAATCCAATTGGATTCCGGGGCGTTTTTTGTTTCTGACAGATTCGGTTTATCCTACAATCCGGCACACGGTCGCGATGGAACCCCACGAATTCATGCAGCGGAACGTGCCGTCTGCTTCCCGCAAATAGGGGAGCTTTGCTTCTGAAAGTTCGGGGATGGTGTCAAGCTCCCCACGGGCAAACTGTTCCAAGCGGATTTTTGCGGTTTCGAACCGGCCGATCAGCCCGCCCAACCGCAGGTCAATTACTTCAAAACCAAACGGCTTGTTGGTGGAATACCACAGCTTTGCCCAGACGGTTTTCAGGTCCCGCACGGCGTCCATACACGAATCGGCAAGCGCGGGAAGCTTTGCGGCAGCATCCCGGTCGCACGCACGCACGCAGGCAGAGGCCTGTTCCCGCCAAATACATTTTTGGTACACCGCGTTCGCGTACTTCGCATAAAACTCAAACAACAGGTGGAACTGCGGCTGTGCTGCCGCGTAGTCCGCAAAACGCCCGGCCAGCATGCTAAAGTGCTCCGCGCAGGGGGTACCGCGGAAGTCTTCCTCAAACAGGGGCATCAGCGGGTCTTCATACAGCAGGGTTTTTGCCGGAGTCACGGTGCTGTGCTCCATCCACTTTACGCCGGGAATTTCATGGAACAGCGAAATATCGAGGAACGACTGCGCATCCGCACCGCAGCAGGCGGAAAAACGCTCCCGTACGGAATCCTCGCAGTAGGTTCCGGTATAGCGGAATTCGGCAAACAGCTGCAGCCCGTACAAAACAGTTTGCAGGTTTGCCTCTGCGCCGTCGTCCCCCCAACAGGTAGCAAGTACTTCCTGAACATGGTAGNNCTTTTTTACACACTGATTCAGTCCGGGAATACTGGCGGCAATGGTTTTTCGGTAGTCTGTTTCGGGGCCGATCCAGGTCCAGATTCCGCCCGCAAAAACTGTTTTTGCCGAAAATTTTCCGTGCAGCTTCAGCAGTTTGTCATAATGTGCTTCGGTTTCGTTATAATAATCCCAGTAAACCAAATCGATGTTTTCCGGTGCGCCGGCAAGAATTTCCGGCGTCAGGCTGCAGTTTTCATCGTACAGATCGCGGGTAGGGGACGCTGCCGTAAAATGCATGTCGCTCCACATCATGGCGTGCAGATTGTGTTTGTTTAATATCTCTTTCACGCGCTTTAAATGTTCTGCCATCAGCTCGGCGCAGGTGTGATAACCGTATTTTTTCAGGTAGCGGCCCAGGCCCAGCTCCCACGCTTCGTCCATGCCGATGTGAATTCGGTTGGAACGGTAAGACGCGGTGGCGGCAACGATCATTTCCTCAATAAATTTGTATGTCGCGTCTTCCCCGACCATCAGGCTTCGTTCGCTGTCACGCAGGGGTTCCATGGCGGGCCACTGCAGCGCGCGCTCCAGATGTGCCAAAGTTTGAATGCAGGGGCCAAGCCAAATTCCGAGTGCGTCGGCAAAATCGTCAAGCTCACGCAGCTCATCTTCGGTGTAACGCCCCCGCATGTACCCGAAATACGGGCGGGTTTTCACTTCGTAAGTGTCCTCGGTGTACAGCATGCCAAGGTTTAACCCCATCAGCGCCATTTTGCGCAGCAGGCCTTTCAGAGTGGCAACGGNNAAGCACTGCGTTTCGGGAGCAGTCAAACATTACGCCGGTTTTATCAAAACAGGGTTTTTCTTTTATCTCATACCCCGGCTCCTGCCGGTGCTGTATAAAAAAGGAAAGGGAACGGAAAAAATCGGCCTTTTCACCGTAGCCAATTTCCGCGCCGTCCGGCTTTATTTTTACGGAAAAACCGGGTTCGGTTTCCTTTTTTACCGCAAGGTGATATTTTCCGGTCAGTTCGGAGAAAAAGGACTCAGAAAGCAGCAGCTGAAGCCCCGGCTCCACTTCCTGTACCTCGCCGGTAAGATTCAATTTAAACATGAACGCACTCCCCCTATTGTATAATTCATATTTCTTATTATAAAGAAGAAAAACCCAATCGTCTATAGGGAAAGGGTTAGTTTGTACTCTAAAAACATTAGGCTGAATCTGTTTTCATTATCGGAAAAATGAT
>DFRY01000076.1 GCA_002378845.1 Ruminococcaceae bacterium UBA3451
ACGGAGGGACTCGCGGAACGCGTGGTGCAATTACACTACCCGAGTCGCATCCTCTCCGCCAAAAAAACAGCATCCGCTTTTGCGGGTGCTGTTTTCTTTTGCATGAGGGTCAACGAGAACGCCGGTGCAAGTTTGGAGAAAGTACTAACTATAAGGTTATAAATTAAAACGGAGGGACTCGCGGAACGCGCGATGCAATTACACTACCCGAGTCGCATCCTCTCCGCCAAAAAAACAGCATCCGCTTTTGCGGGTGCTGTTTTTCTTTTTCATGAGGATCGGTGAGAACGCCGGTGCGAGTCCACCGCCGGTTCACCAACCCTTTATTTCTGTCATTGTGTTGGTTTCCGGATTCAGCTTATAATAGTGCGGGGAATAGGAGCTATTGTTCCCCACCTCGTGCAATTGAACCGTTCTATACAAAATAGATCCATCCTTATACTTTGCGGTAACTTCTGCGTTGCCGTTTATCTCCATTATATCCGGAATATCACATACTTTTGTTTTCTGTGAACCGTCCAGTTTCACCTTGTCAATCTCTATTAAAGGATTAATGTAATATACCCATTCGCCTGCCACACATGGTGCTAACGCAATATCATCTAGGATAACCCTATCTTCGGTTCCATCTGCCCTTTTAATATGAAGTTTATAGGTATCTTCATTTGTGACGTATACCACCCACCCATTATCATCTTCCGACTCTTCGGAATTAATCTGCGTTACAGGGGAAGCGGATTCTTCGGTGTCGGTTTTCGAATCGAGTTCTCCTTTACCGGAAACCACCTCAGAATTACCGCCCAACGCTTCGGAAGAGCTTGGTACGACGGCCACTTCGGAGACTTGAGAAAATGAATCGCCAACGGAATCCGCTGCTTTACCTGCGCCAGATATGCCGCAGCCTGCTGTGGATAAAAAGAGGACCGATACACAAACCGACAGAATATATTGAATTTTCATCTATATGCCTCATGCCTCCTAAAAATAAAATTGTTCTTAACAATATATAACAGACATGGTCGTTGAAAATTTGTATAACCAGTTCCTATTATATCATCTTATTTACGTATGTGCTAAATTAGTTATGTTTTATTAAAATTATAAATAAGCAATATATTGGTCTGCGAGAACGCCGAGCAAATTTGGATAAATTGGAGGGACTTGCGGAACGTGTGGAGCACTGTTTTGACAACAAAAAAGCACCGGAACAATGTTCCGGTGCTTTTCTTAAAATTATGGAGCGAACGACGAGGCTCGAACTCGCTACCTCCACCTTGGCAAGGTGGCGCTCTACCAGATGAGCTACATTCGCAGATATGGTGCCTCCGGGCGGAATCGAACCACCGACACGGGGATTTTCAGTCCCCTGCTCTACCGACTGAGCTACAGAGGCAAATGGCGACTCGGATCGGGNNACCAGCTGAGCTATGCTCCCATGTGCCGCGTTCATTAGCGACGCGGTTTATAATACTATATCTTCAAACAAATGTCAACGCATTCTTGTATATTTTTTAAAAAAATTTTAACATAAACGTAATAAACGCAAAAATAAATCGAAAAAGGAAACAATCTGGTATTTTTTGACTGAACCAGCAATACTTTAACGTTCAGAAAGTTCAGCCAGATTATTTTCCGTAACTACTTTCAGGCCCTCCTTTTGCAGCCGTTCCGCAGTAATCCCGCTGCCTTTTATCAAGCTGCCGGAAAAAGTGCCGTCATACACGTTTTCAAGGCCGCAGGACGGGCTACGGCTCTTTAATACCGCATGGGTGCACTGGAACAGCCTTGCCAATTTAAGCGCTTCCTCGGCGCCTTTGACAAACTGTTTTGTATAGTCTGTTCCCTGTAAGGTAACGGCTCGNNCCGGGCAAACCGGAATCAGAGAATGCTCCCTGCTGAGTTCTATGACATGATCATTTGCACAGCCCGTGCCGCAGTAGCGGCAGTCCATCCCGAGCAGGCAGGCGCTGACTAAAATATTCATATTTGCTTTCCTCATTCCAAACCGTCGATTTTTCCGTCTATAATTTCCGGCAGATGCTCCTGAATTTTTTCAATCGACCAATCCCACCAGCGAATTTGCTGCAGCTTTTCCGTTGTTTCGGGGGAAAAACGTTTGCGTATTTCTTTCGCCGGCACCCCACCGACAATGGTATACGGCGGCACGTCCTTTGTAACAACCGCTCTGGCGCCGATAATCGCGCCGTCGCCAATATGAACGCCGGAAAGAATGACCGCTTCGTAACCGACCCAGACATCGTTTCCGATTACAATATCGCCTTTGTTGTCCCAGGCATCCGCAACGTTTTTCCCGTCCAACCCCCATTCTTCAAAGAAAATGGGAAAGACGTATGTGGAAAGGGACTGCATCGTATGGTTCGCGCTGGTGAAAATGAACTTCGCGCCGCAGGCTATGGAGCAAAACTTGCCGATGACAAGCCGGTCATGATTTACCGGATAATGATAAAGAACATTATTCTTTTCAAATTCGGTCGGATCACTGACAAAATCATTGTAAAAAGTATAATCCCCAACCATGATATTCGGGTTTTTCACTACGTTTTTCAAATAGACGACTTCACGGTCCCCTTTGCGCGGATAAATCGTATTTTCAAAAGCCACCGTAACACCTTCTTCCTAAATTGATAATAATTATATAGAAAATTAGTTTGGTTTTCAATCCTTTTCTAGGCAGAACTCTAATTGAGCATTCATACAAATACAAACAGGGCGGTCACTGCCGCCCTGTTTGTATTTGGTGAAACGCTTATGATATAATAGCGTATAATCAAAAAATAGGCATAAGCAAGGAAAGCGACAAAACAATGAAAAAATTGATTCTGATCAACGGTACGATGGGAGTAGGTAAAACCGCAACCGGCAAAGAACTGCTTGCCCTGCTGCCGCGCAGTGTGTTTTTAGACGGCGACTGGTGCTGGAACATGAACCCTTTTCTCGTAACGGAGGAAACCAAAGACATGGTGATGGACAACATCACACATTTATTGAGGAATTTCCTCACCTGCTCCGTTTATGACCATGTTATTTTCTGCTGGGTCATGCACGAAGAAAGCATTCTGGAACAGGTTCTGTCCCGATTGGAAGAAACCGAATACGAACTGCACAAATTCACACTGACCTGTTCTGAACAGGCGCTGACCGACCGGCTGTCCACTGATGTTGCGAACGGTCTGCGGCAAAGCGATATTATTGCGCGCAGCCTGCTTCGGC
Source organism: Ruminococcaceae bacterium UBA3451 (assembly GCA_002378845.1). GTDB lineage: Bacteria > Bacillota > Clostridia > Oscillospirales > Acutalibacteraceae > Caproiciproducens. The sequence goes on from DFRY01000076.1 coordinate 3,232, forward strand.
TTCCCTTATACGACGCCATGAGCACCGTAAAAATTGAGGTAAGCGGTATTTCCGCATGGGAAGCGGCGAAAAAAATAATAGAATTGATGGGGCAGGAACCCTAACTTTGCTGGTGCAAGTCTTATGCTTTTGTGAACTGAACAACGATGAATAAAATCCTGCCCCGCGATATTTTCATTCCAAGGTTGACATTTTCTTCGGATTATGTCAGCTTTTTATTGGAGGTAAACTTACTTTGGAAAGCGGATTTCAACTTCAGCCGGCCGAATACCGGTCAGTTCAAAACTGCGCTCATCCGGCTGAGAAGTCCCTACATACAGTTGAAACAGACTGCCGTCCCGCAAACGGTTCCCTTCGTCATCCACAACCTGAAAAGCAGAGGTTCCCAGAACAAACCGAAACGTTGTTTCTTCCCCGGCGTTTAGATGAATCCGCTGAAAACCGCAAAGGCTGGTGTTCGGAACCGCCCACTTTGACTCTTCGTCTTGAATATAAAGCTGTACCACATCGTCTGTATCATATCTTCCATTATTGCGCACAGTGATATCCACAGGAACGTCCTCGTTCGGGCGCGCTTCTCCGTTCGCAAGCCGTGCCTGCGTAACAACACAACGCCCGTATGTGAGGCCGAAACCAAAGGGATAAAGCGCCTTCTGTGCCATATAACGGTATGTTCTGCCCTGCATACTGTAATTTTCAAAATCCGGCAGTTCTTCTGCCGACCGGTAAAACGTAACAGGCAGTTTTCCGCTGGGGGAACATTTTCCAAACAAAATATCCGCCGCTGCTTTTCCGCCGTGACTGCCCGGATACCATGTGTTAAGAATGGCATTGCAGTGCTCCTGTGCCCAATTAATGGCAAGGGCGCTGCCGGTGCTCAGCAGCAGCACCGTGGGTTTTCCGACTGCGGTCACCTGTTCCAGCAGATGCTGTTGCAACCCGGGCAGATATAAGTCCAGCTTGTCACCCGAGGCATAAGAGTTCCCGGTGTCACCCTCTTCACCCTCCAGCAGAGAATCCAGCCCAAGGCAAAGGAAAACAACATCTGCACGTTCCACCATGGACAGCGCTTCGGAAAGGCGGTCGTCCACACGGGCAAGACCTTCCACCCGATCTTTCAAAATATGGCAGCCTTCGGAATAATATACGCGCACGTCTTCCCCAACCGCCTGGCGGATTCCTTCCAGCAGGGTAATGTATTCCGACGTAGTACCGCAGTAATTCCCTTTCAGCATAACCTGGCTGTCCGCATTGGGCCCGATTACCGCAACAGATTTCAGCTTTGCAGCGTCAATTGGCAGCAGTCCGTCATTTTTTAGAAGCACCATGGATTTTTCAGCCGCCTGAAGTGACACGGCGTTGTGTTCTATGCAGTCGTTGACTTCGTACGGAATGGAATCGTATTCACAATGCTCGTCAAACATACCCAGTTTGATCCGCGTACGCATCAGATGCTCCGCCGCCGCGGTAATGTCGTCCTCTGTGACAAAACCTTCCTGCAGCGCTTCGAGCAAATGGAGGTAGGTATTCCCGCAGTTTACGTCGCACCCGTTTTTCATGGCAAGCGCGGCGGATTCCGGCGCTGTTTTGGTAACCATATGTTTTGTATGGAAGTCACGGATCGCCCAGCAGTCCGAAACAATATGCCCCTGAAAACCCCACTTTTTCTTTAGAATATCGTGAAGCAAAGCCTTGCTGCCGCAGCACGGTTCCCCGTTCGTACGGTTGTAAGCACCCATCACACTTTCCACCTTCGCTTCTTTAACGCAGGCTTCGAATGCGGGCAGATAAGTTTCGTACATATCTTTTTTCCCCGCAATTGCATTAAACTCGTGCCGCAGCGCTTCCGGCCCGCTGTGCACGGCAAAATGCTTTGCACAGGCAGACACCTTCAAATGTTTTCCGTTGCCCTGCAGCCCTTCCACAAACGCAACACCCAGCCGGGAAGTCAAATACGGGTCTTCCCCGTACGTTTCCTGCCCGCGGCCCCAGCGCGGGTCACGGAAAATATTTACGTTGGGCGACCAAAACGTAAGCCCCTTATAAATATCGCGGTCATTTTTACGCACCGCTTCATTATATTTCGCCCGGGCTTCGGTTGAAATTACATCCGCTATCTTCTTTAAAAAAACATCGTCAAACATGGCCGCCAGTCCGATGGCTTGCGGAAAGACGGTGGCCGTTCCCGCTCTTGCCACGCCGTGCAGAGCCTCGTTCCACCAGTTGTACCGGGGAATATGCAGGCGTTCGACGGCCGGCGCGTCATATCGCAGCTGCGACGCTTTTTCTTCCAGCGACATTTGCGCCACCAAATCTTTGGCACGCTCTTCCACCGTATAGTTTTCATCCAAATAAATCGGCTTGTTCATCATGCATCCTCCGCTTTCAGGCAATGAATTTTTTCCCGGTATTCTGTAGGGGACATTCCCGTATTCTTTTTAAACGCCAATGAAAAATAATTCGTGTCGTGATACCCGGTCATACGCGCAATTCTTCCTGTTTTTTCCTGTGTTGATTCCAGAAGACTTTTCGCTTTTTCCATCCGCTTCCGAACAATGTACTCGTTGCACCCTTCCCCCACTACCTTTTTAAACAACCGCGAGAAGTAGTTTGGGTTTAAAAACAGCATGGAAGCAATACTGGAAACCGTAAGCTCGTTTTCCAGATTTTCTTTAATATATTTTTTCGCTGTAGTAACCAGTTCATGGGTGTTATTTTCCTCCTGACTGAACAGCTGGATTACAAACGATTTGGAAAACTGAAACGCTTCGTCCCAGTTCGCAACCAGCATGCTGTCCAGCAGCACATTCAGCTTGCCGTCCGCATTGCTGCCCGTGTTGCTGATATAGATGAAATAAAGGGCGGAAGCAATGTCGAAGTAAAGCCGGCGTGCCATGGAATTGGAAAGGTTATATCGGTTCACCGTATTACGGAGTATTTCAAACGCATCAATCAGTACGTCAACATCCGTTATATGTTCCACCATCACCTTTTTTTGCTCACCAAAAATACGATAAATAGTCAGCAGTCTTTGCTCGGATTCTTCGGTTTGAAGAATATCTCCTTTTCGTTTTTGCAGCGTACCAAGTAGCCGCAGCGCTTCGGTGTAAGATGCTTTGAGCTTGGAAAGCCCGCAGGCAACCCCGCCAAGCACCACATTTTCGCGCACATTGAGCTCATTTTTCAGCAAATCCTTTACCTGCCCAATCCGCTCCACTACCTCGTCAAATTCGCTGCCGGAAAATACGGCTATCACAATTCTGCCCGCTTTGTCCTCGAATGTGATTCCATTCAGACTGGAATCGAACCTTTCCATACAGAGGTTTTTTACGGACAGCTGCAAAAAATCATGCTGCTCCTTCCATGCGCTTTCATCCTCTACAATGGGTACCATAATAGCAACTTGAAGCAGCTGGCCGGCTTTCAGCCCGTATTTCTCCGTAAGCTTTTGCAGGGCGAAATCCGGCTCTTCCCCATCCAGCAGGCTGCGAAGCCGATTTTCCAGTTCCGCTTGTTCGGCTACCCCCTGCACCCTTCTCATAAGCTGTTGCTTATGAGCGATGCTTCGCTCCAGATTCAGTTCCCTTACCTGATTCTTGATGGAAAGCAGCAGCTCTTCTTCATCCGCCGGCTTTAAAATAAAGTCCTGCACATTCAGCTTGCAGCACTGCTGCGCATAGTTAAAGTCGTCGTAACCCGTTAAAACCAGAATTTTCATTTTGGGATTAATTTTTTTCGCCTGTTCTATCAGCGTTAATCCGTTCATTTCCACCATGCAGATGTCGGTCAGCATAATGTGGGGCATTTCCTTATGGATAATTTCCATTGCTTCTTTTCCCGACGCCGCCGTGAGGACTTTATCGATTTCAATATCCGACCACGGAATGATGCTACGGATTCCGGTTCGAATCATTTCTTCGTCGTCAACAATCATCGCCTTGTACATTTCACCGCCTGCTTTCCTAATGCTGCTTTGGCAGCCGGATTTCAACCGTAATGCCGCCAAGCTCATTTTTCCGGTAAGAAAGGCCGTACTGCTCCCCGAACAAAAGCTGAATTCGTTTATGCACGTTCCGCACGCCGTATCCACCGGACTCGTCGTATTCACTGATCGAACTGTTCATTTCGTCAATTTTTTCCTGTGGCATTCCGTTTCCGCTGTCCTCCACATACACCACAATGCAGTTATCCTGCTCGCTGGCCCGGATAATAACGGCGCCGGTGTGGCCTTCCTTAATGTTGATTCCGTGATTGATGGAATTTTCCACCAAAGGCTGCAAAGTCATTTTGGGAATGAGCACATTGTAAAAGCTTTTGTCGACCTCGTATCTGGCTTCGATGATATTGCTGTACCGCATGTTCTGAATTATGAGGTAACTTTTTACATGTTCCATTTCCTGCAGAAGCGGAATGATGTCGCGCCCGTTGCTCAGGCACAGTCTGTAATAGCGAGCCAGCGCTTTCACCATCATGGAAACTTTGTCGTTTCCGTCCGTCAGTGCCTGCCAGTGGATACATTCCAGGGTATTGTAAAGGAAATGAGGTTTTATCTGTGCCTGCAGCGCGTTCAGCTTAATCTGTTCGATTTGATGCTGTTCGGTTTTGACCTGAACCATCAGGTTTTGTATTTCATCAATCATTTCATTAAAGCCGTCGGCAAGCTGCCGAAAATCGTCGCCGTCATACGTTTGATCCATATGAACCTTTAAGCTGCCGCCCGAAACCACAGCCATGTTGTACACAATATCCTTCAGCGGGCGGTAGAGGCTGTTGCTCAGTTTAAAAGCAATCAGCACGCCCAAAATACAGAATACGGTGACCAGCAGCAAGAGAATCAGAATGGTGACATAAGTATCGAAATACAGATACCCGTTTTTAATGGTTCCTACCACATACCAGTCCCACGATTTGATGTGCTGATACAGCACCAAATTGTTGTTTTTGCTGAAGCTCCCCTTTTCCCCCACGAAGCTGGCGGCGTAGGGCGACTTGGTCAGAAGCAGACTTTGATCCTGATTCGAAATAATTTTTCCGCTGTTGTCGGTCAGGTAAATTTCAAAGGGCAGCTCGGAATTCTGCGCATCGTACACCTTTTGCAGCTGTTTTTCATCGATGCTGATGCAAAGCAGGCCGCATTCCTTGCTGATTTCAAATTCGTCGTACAGAGGCTGGTAAATATTCAGCGAATATTCATCGGGATAAAAAATCTTCCGGGTTACGATGGCCTTCATATTACCGTAAGAGGTTTTCGTGGCCCGTTCGTAATCCTGCTTTGCCTGTTCAATAAAGTTGTTCCCCATGACGGGCGTTCCGATATAAATCATACTGTTATTACTGTAATTGATCACCGATATGTAACTGATTTCGCTTTTGGTATTGATCATGTAATAAAGCGCATTGTACACCTCGTTTGTGGTGCTGATGGAATCGCTGTAGGATGTATTGGGCTCGCTCAGGTACTGCTGAATACGCCCGTCATACATTAACAGCTCTGCGCTGTCGTCAAGGCTTCGCAGAGAAGCTTCGAGCGTATTTGCCACCAAGTCAATTTGTTTCATGGCGAGCGCGCTTGATTTGTCGTGAATGGAAATCCAGTTTGAAATAGCGGACACAAGCAGCACAATAATCGAGATGACCAATATTTCACCGACCAGAAACAAAGATATCTTTTTATTGAAGTTCAGCTTTTTGATTCGGCTGACTTTTTTACGAATGAAATTCATTTGCGTCATTTGTGTTCCCTCCGAATGTATTCGTGCCCATTTTCAACAATTATTCTGTTTTGCTATAATGTTGAGTCCATTATAATTGTTTTACGCCGATTTTTCCATTGGAACACAATACAGAGAAACACCGCGCAAATTGTATTGATTATGCAAAGCCGGAGAATTACCCCTTAACGGCACCTGCCATCATTCCTTTAATCAGCTTATCCTGACCGATTAAAAACGCAATAATCATGGGCAGAACGGACAGGGACAAAACGGTCATTATCATAGGAGCATTCATTGCGTACTGCCCCTGATATTCCCATGTTGCAAGCGGAAGGGTGCGGCTTTCGGTCGACTGGGTCAGCACCAGCGCAAAGCTGAATTCGTTCCACATAATAACGCCGTTGTAAATTGCCAGTGTGGCAAGTCCCGGTTTGGAAAGCGGAAAAATGACAGAGAAAAACGTGCGGTATTTTCCGCAGCCGTCAATCTGCGCCGCTTCCTCCAGTTCCAGCGGAATCTCCGCCATAAACGAGGTCAGAATAAACACGGAAATCGGCACGTTGAACGCAATGTACGGCCCGATGAGCGCCCAGATGGAATCGTAAAGATTCAAATCCTTCGCCATCATAAAAATGGGGATCAGCGTAACATGGATTGGAACGGACATTGCGGCGACAATCAGGGCAAAAATCGGTTTATTCAGCGTAAACCGGAATCGCGAAAGCGGGTACGCGGCAAACGCGCTGATGATAAGCAAAGCCGAAAGAGATATAACCAGTACGATAACACTGTTAAAAAAGTAATTAAAAAAATGGCCGTTCAGCACTTCCGTAAAATTGCCCCAGTACAACTCCTTCGGCAGTGTGAATACCCCGCTGGTGAGCATTTCGAGCTGTTTTTTGAAAGCGGAAAGAACCATGAATACAAACGGCGTGCCGGTAATTGCAAGCCAAAGAAGAACCAACAAAAACACCAGTATCCAAACCGAAATTTTTTTTCTTTTTGTATGTGCAGTACGTGCCTCCATTTCTTATGCCCCCTCCCGCTGATTCAGCAGTTTCATTACAATAAGGGAAAATGCCGTAATTAAAAGAAACATTGCGGAAGCGATGGTGGAGCCGTACCCCATTTTATAAGTAACGAACGCGTTTTTGTACATGTAGGTTGCCATTAGTTCCGTCGCGTTCCCCGGCCCGCCGCCGGTCATGACATAGATTAAATCAAAATATTTCAGCGAACCGATCATGGAAAGTACCGTTGCGCTGACAATAGTAGGCCGCATCATAGGCAGAGCAATCCGCCAGAAATACTGATTGCGGCTTGCGCCGTCAATGATTGCCGCTTCGTACACATCCAGCGGAAGCCCGCTGTAAGCGGCAAGAAAATAAATCATGTAGAACGGAATGAATTGCCAGCAAATCACGCCGATAATGGCAAAAATTGCACGGTTTGGGTTGCCGAGCAAGTCGAACGAGCCCCCGCCGAACAACCCGGATATGGCTGCTAAAATTCCGGTGTTTGCGTCCAGCGCGTATTTGAACAGGAACCCGATAGCCACCGAAGACATGAGCATTGGAACAAAAAATACCGTTTTGAAAAAGTTGAATTTTTTCCCGCCAATGTCCAAAAAAGTGGCCAGTGCCAGCCCGATGGGCAGCTGCAGGCAGATGGACAGAACGACGATAAGAAGATTATTTCGAAATGCATTCCAAAAAACCATGTCATGCAATAAATCGTTCCAGTTGCCGAAGGCATTGAATTCTTTCACGGCACTGATTCCGTTCCAGCTGTAGAAACTGGTAATGAAGGAATCTATAATCGGGTACGCAATAAAGACTGACAGCAAAATTAAAACGGGAGCCAAAAAAACGGCTGCCGCAATACGGGTTGACCTCTGCTTTTGCTTTCGCAGAGAAATCTCTTTCATCCCCATATCTAACCCACACTTTCTCTTCCTCGTTTTCAATGAAATAACCCCGCTGAATGCACACCGGCGCAGCACGGTATCGCAATAATTTTGTCTGAAAACAAAAGCACCACCTTAACGTGATGCTTTTGTTTTCAAGACAGGAGTTCATTATAATGTTTTACTTGTTTTTGTCCAAATAGGTTTTCATCGCGGTTTGCTGTTCGGTGTCAGCCTGCTCCGGTGTTTTAGTCAGCCCGAATATTTCCTGAGAAGTTGACTTATGTACCTCGGCGACTTCCGGCGGCAGGTACTGGTCGTACCACAGCTGAATGGAGGGTGCCGCGTTCACGGTGTCAACAATCTTCTGAGTCAACGGATCGGAAGTTTTGAAATCTTTAAAGGGAAGAATTTTGCCGGCCGCGGTGCGCTCTTCGACCGCCTTGTCGTCGAGCAGGTAAGTAATGGCCTTGAATGCGCCCGCTTTGTCCTTGCATTCCTGTGACACGGAATAGAAGTTGTCGCCCACTGTGCCGACAACCAGCTTGCCGTTGTCTTCTTTGCCTTCGAGCGCCGGGAACGGGAAGAACCCAAGTTTGGACATGAAATCTTTGTTTTCCCCGTAAACCGTGCTGCTAAACCAGGAGCCCATTAAATCCATTGCCGCTTTTCCGGTGTAAAGCAGCTGCCTTGCCTGGCCGCTGTCGTCGTCCATTCCGTTAAATCCTTCGTTGAAATAGCCCGCTTTGACCCACTTCTGAATCTGGTCGCCCGCGTATTTGAACGCGTCGTTTTCAAAGCTGCCGGTTCCCGCCGCCGCGTCGATAAACGGCTTTGTTCCACCGAACCGTGTTGCAAAATACTGATAATACATGGAACCGGTCCATTTTGTGGCATTGGCAAGGGTAAACGGTGTGACGCCGTTTGTTTTTAAAGTCTGACAGATGGTTTCCAGTTCCGAAATCGTTTTCGGTTCCTGCAAATTGTACTTTGCAAAAATGTCTTTGTTATAGAAGAAACCTGCAACCGAAACATTCTCAATCGGTACGGCATAAATTTTGCCGTCGTAGGTAGCCTGCGAAATTGCGGCATCCATAAACTTATCCTTGTAATTGTCGGCATTCATAAATTCGGTGATGTCTGCGCAGTGATTTGACTTTATGTACTCGATCATCGGCCCGCCCGTCCAGCTGATGTAGATATCCGGTGTTTTGCCGGAGCTCATTGCAATGGTCAGCTTTTGCTTGTAGGCGTCATTTTGAATAGGAACTACGGTAACATTGTAATTTGGATTGTCTTTCATGAATCGGTCAATACTGTTCTGAATGGTTGTTTTAACCGGGTCGGTAGTTTGAATGTGCCATAAGGTCAGTTCGGTTTTTTCCCCGGGGGCTGCCGTGGACGGAGTATCGCTTTGCGCGGGTGCGGCCGCCGAGTTTGCCGGTGCGGAATTTCCACAACNNGGGCCATCATTGCCACCGCCATGATTAAGGACGCCACTTGAATCAGTTTCTTTTTCAATTGACTTTCCTCCCTTTAATTCATGAGCATCAAATTAAGTGATTTTTATCACATTGCTATCATAGCACAGCATAATTCTAATTTATATAAAATTTGATGTGGATAATATATAAAAATCTTACCTGTTTCTTCAATTCATTGTGGATTCTTATTCAATCGTTTAAACAGCCCTGTACATGAAAATTTTGGAGAATCAAAATTACTCCCTGCGCTGCGCAAATTTCTAATTTTCTATTGACTTAGAGTGAACTCTAAACTGTATACTAACTATGTCTTTCAATTTTGCGGGCTGTTTTTACGGCAAACAGACCGGAAGATTCAGAAAGCGGCAGACGGCAATTTTTTTTGTACGGCATGTGTGCCCGACACAGGCATGCCAATGCAGGGAAAACGCGGTCTAAACATTAAATAAGAAACGGTCGTGCTGCAAAACACGGAATCCATGGAGATTGAAAATGAAAATATTATATTACGATTGTTTCAGCGGGATCAGCGGCGACATGAATTTGGGCGCTCTGGTCGACCTTGGGGTTGACGGCGAGTACCTGAAAAAGGAACTGGCAAAGCTTAAGCTGGACTCCGAATTCGAAATAATCATCAGTAAAGGACTCAAAAAAGGAATCAGCGGCACTAAAGTGGATGTGATTCTTACACAAGAGGAGCATCACCACGAACACACGGAAGACCACACGCACAATGAAAATGAAAGCGACGAACACCACGAACATCACCACCGGAATCTGTACGACATTGAAGCCATTATCAATGCGGCGGACCTGAGTGACAACGTGAAAGAGCTGAGCCGAAATATGTTTATGCAGGTTGCGGAAGCAGAAGCGAAAGTGCATGGAAAACCGATTGAGGAAGTGCATTTTCATGAAGTCGGCGCAACGGATTCGATTGTAGACATTGTAGGCGCGGCGATTGCACTGGACTATCTGAAAGCCGACCGAATTCTGGCTTCCCCCGTTCAGGTTGGGGGCGGCTTTGTAAAATGTGCCCATGGGCTTATGCCTGTTCCGGCACCGGCTACCGCAGAAATTTTAAAAGGTATTCCCACCCGTGCGGGAATTGTTCCCTTTGAAACTACCACCCCAACCGGCGCGGCGATTCTTCCCGCGAACGTAAGCCAATTTACGGAAACGACAAATTTTTCCGTGGAAAAAATCGGTTACGGACTGGGGAACCGCGACCTGGACATTCCGAATGTTCTGCGGGTATTCTGGGGGCAGTCGGAAGAGCACGAGGAAACGGAAGAACAGTACCTGCTTGAAACCAACATTGACGATATGAACCCGGAATACTACAGCTATGCGGAAGAACTGCTATTTAAAGCAGGCGCGCTGGATGTTTTTAAAACGCCGATCATTATGAAAAAAGGCCGGCCGGCCGTGAAGCTGAGTGTTCTGACGGAGCAGGAAACGCTGAAAGAGATTACCGACATCATTTTTAAGGAGACCACTTCCCTTGGCCTGCGGAAATTCAAAGTAGAAAAAATCATGCTGAGCCGCGAATTTTTAACGGTTACCACTCCGTACGGCGAAGTGCGAGTAAAAAAGTCCTTTTATGAGGGAGAACCGGTAAAATACAAAGCCGAGTACGAAGACTGCCGCCGGATTGCGGAAGAACAAAATTTAGCCATTGCGGAAATAGCCCGCGCGGTAGACCGGGCGATGGAAACCATTAACGAATAAAGAACGCATTTACGATTTATTTCAGAAAGGTGATTCAATATGGATACACACGAGAAACTAGAAAAACTGAAGGCCGACATTCAAAATATGGGGAGCCTTGCCATTGCATTTTCGGGAGGAGTGGACAGCACCTTCCTGTTGAAGGTAGCCGTTGACGTTCTGGGCGACAAAGCCGTTGCCGTGACCGCCCGCTCTTCCACATACCCGGAAAGAGAATTCAACGAGGCGGTCGCCTTTGCAAAAAGCATCGGTGCAAACCATATCGTAATTGATTCGGAAGAACTTGACATTGACGGCTATGCGGACAATCCGGTCAACCGCTGCTATTACTGCAAGCACGAACTGTTTGAAAAGGTAAAAGACGTTGCGAAGGAAAAGGGGATTCACTATGTTTCCGACGGTTCCAACATTGACGACCTTGGCGATTACCGCCCGGGCATGCAGGCCGTAAAGGAACTGGAAGTTGTCAGCCCGCTGAAAGCAGCGGAACTGACAAAGGACGACATTCGCCTGCTTTCAAAAGAAATGGACCTGCCGACCTGGAACAAGCCGGCCTTTGCCTGCCTTGCCTCCCGTTTCCCTTACGGGGAAAAAATCACCAGAGAAAAACTGGCTATGGTGGACAAAGCGGAACAGTTCCCGCTTGACCTTGGCTTCCGTCAGGTACGGGTGCGCCACCACGGCGATTTGGCCCGAATTGAAGTCGGCGCAGACGAGCGCAGCCGCTTTTTCAACGACGAATTCATGGAAAAAGTGTATAATGAATTAAAAAAGATCGGTTTTACTTATGTTTCCTTGGATATGAAGGGCTACCGCACCGGAAGTATGAATGAAACTATCTTGAAACATTAAAATTCAATCGGCTTTTCAGGAGGAAAAGAATGAATAAAAGCGATGTGCAAAAATTACTGGAACGTGTAAAAGAAAATGAAATCGGAATTGACGATGCCGTAAACATCATTGAGGAACTGCCTTTTAAGGATCTTGGATTTGCCAAGATCGACAACCAGCGGGAAATGCGGGTCGGCTACCCTGAAGTTATTTACTGTGCAGGAAAAACGGTGGAGCAGGTAAAAAACATTGTTCAGTACATGCTGACCAAAGAAAACAACATTCTTGCGACCCGTGCCAGTGAAGAAATGTACCTTGCTGTAAAGGAAATTTGTGAAGGCGCCAAGTACAATCCGCTGGGCAGAACCATTACCATTCGTTTGAATGATGAACCCCTGACGGAAAGCTATATTGCCATTGTTTCGGCGGGAACTTCCGACCTTCCCGTTGTGGAAGAAGCCGCGGAAACCGCCTGCATTTTGGGAAACCGCGTGGAACGCGTGATTGACGTGGGGGTTGCCGGAATTCACCGGCTTTTCGCAAGGCTGGACATCATCCGCGGGGCGAAAGTTGTTATTGTAGTTGCCGGAATGGAAGGCGCGCTGGCGAGCGTTGTTGGCGGTCTGGTTGACAAACCGGTTATCGCCGTTCCCACCAGTGTGGGCTACGGAGCAAACTTCGGCGGAATATCCGCACTGCTTTCCATGCTGAACAGCTGCGCAAGCGGCGTGAGTGTGGTGAACATTGACAACGGCTTCGGCGCGGCATACAATGCTTCCATGATTAATAAACTGTAATTTTTTATTTTAAAAAAGGTTCCTTCGCTATCGCGGAGGAACCTTTTTTGCTATTCGCAATCAATAAGAAACGTTATTCGGAAGGCGCAGGCTGCGGTGTACCGGGGGAGGAACCCGAAGGCTGCTCTGAAGAGGCGCCGGAAGAATCCCCCGACGTACTTCCGGAGGAAGAATCGGACGATGCATTAGGGGGAGAACTGCCGGAAGACGCCCCTTGCTGTTTTGATTTTCCGTGCATTTTAATTTCTGCCCCCACCCACAGGCAGAGCGGAATAATAATTTGGAACGGAATGGCGTAAACCGCATAAATAATAAGGAAATTTGCCATTTCCATAATATCGTCATAAACGATTGGCCCCAAAGCCAGTGCAAACAGGGCAACTGGCCACACCATCTTTTTGTAATCCTGCTCATTAAACAAATATGCCAATCCTTTTGACGCAGCAATAAGGCACAGCGCAATTTTTACGATTCCACCCAGCACGAAATTGGAAGCCACCAGACTTTCGATTCGAACTAAAAAATCGCCGATATTAATCAGTCTGGCCGATACATAGGAAGGAAAATACTCTGATTTTAAAAGAATGGGGCCCAATGCCGTGATATTTCTCAATATGGCAAAAATCAGAATCAGTCCGCCAAAAATATCCCCTCCAATATACACCCGATACGGGCTGTCCTCCTTCCGTATACTGTCAGCCACGGTCAGAAACAAAACGGATTCCGCAAAAGGAAACGAAACTATTTTATAGGAGCCGCCCAGTATTACCTGCGCGCTGTGATTCATTACCGGAAGTAAATTCTGAAAGTCCAGTTGATTTATTAACAAGGACATTGTTGTAACAGTGGTCAGCGAAATAAAAGGAGCCACAATCATGGAAAATCTTCCCATAGTTTCTATTCCGCTTCGTGCCAAATAGATTGATACCAATGTCATGATAATCATGAGCGGCAACTGTGGTGTTTCGGGCATGGAGATGATTTCAATAAATTCGGAAAAGTTCCGCAGCACCAGTGCGGCAAGGTGAATGGCGTACCATACCATTACAACTGATAACACTTTTGAGATAAACTTGCCAAAGACCAAATTGAACATTTCATACAAATTTTTTTCCGGATAAAGCCGCATCATTCTGGCGTACACAATCATAAGGGGAACAACAATCACCTGTGAAAAAATCAAGGAAATCCACGAGTCCTGTTCCGCGTCGTTGCTTCCGCCAAGCACTACGGCGCTTCCGCATATATATGCCGCAATCAGGCAAATAGCCTGACGTACCGTCATAAACTCTTTTTTCATAGAGCTCGTTCCTTTCCGGCGTATTTTTCTGCTGCCTTTATTTTAACTTCGGAAACATTTTTAGTATCATCTGCTTTATCACAGGGGAAGGACTGGGAACGTCCACATGATACGTGTATAAAATAAGCACACAAAAGCTGGCGAAGAAAAGTACCATATAAATCCAGTAAACTTTCTTTTCCTTATTTTTAATAAGGGGAAGAAGATCAAATGCAAAAACGCAAAAAAACAGAATTAAAATAATAAAGGTTTCCATTTAGGCCCCCCTGTTCAGTTGCTCTTCAAATAGGCGGAATTTAAGATATTAACCTTTGGTTTTACCTCAATACTCAAAGACTGAAACGTTTTGTCCCACTGAGGCTCAAGCTTATCCCAAAGTCTGGGGTCCTTTTTATAGATCATATTCCCGAATCCAAAAATATCGGAATCATATTGAGTCTGCACGGCTTTGATTACCCGCATTGCTTCGCTTTTAATTTTGTCCTGCGCCTGACTTTCCAGCTTTGTGATATATTTTTCATCCATCATATTGGTATTTGCTTTTNNATTGCTTTTACTTCCTCCAAATAAACATCCGTGTTTATCTCAATCGTTATTTTCAATTTTCCGCCGGTATAATCGTAGGAGGTCTTTGTTGTATTGTGTGCGATTTCCAAAGAAACATCATCGTCCTTCTGACCGCCCGATGAAAAGGTTAAAATTCCTCCTTTTATTCCGTCCGTGGCAAAAAGATAATATTTTGTGTCCAGCGCACTGAGAAATCCAACCAGCTTATTGCTTTTGAATATTGCGATTCCGTTCCCTTCCACCGCGGGTTTATCGTCGTTTTCCACCACACGGAATGCCGGAACAACTGCAGAAACGCCGGGGCTTCTCAGTTTGCTGTAAAGCTTGTATAATGGTACGTCACGCAGCGAAGAGGTATCTTTTTGGTCATCATCGATTATTTTTTTTATCTCATAAGATACGACTGAATTGTCCAGTCCATAAATTGAAAGAATATCTTTTGCGGATTTTTCCTGCGAAACGGCAACTGCAATGGTGTCACGGCATTCGGCGTCGCTAAGGAACCAGTCAATTGCCATATTGATATTCCCCTGCTCTGCGAGCTCTTTCCCAAGAATAAGAACCTGCGCATTGCCCCAGTACAGCTTGCTGATCAGCCGTTTTTTGGCGTTGCGCACCGCGTCGAATATCGTTCTCCCGTCCGATTCCACCAGTTTTGCCTTAATTCCCGTCATTTTATTGGAGGNNGTTTTTGCAGAAAAATCGATCCCCACGCCCGCCACAATGGTAATTTCGTTCAGACCGACATAGCTCCAACATCCCGCCAAAGGAAAAATCAGAGCGAGGCAGAGCAGCACACACGTCACTTTTTTAACCATGGCTGCCTCCGCCGTTGTTCCGCATCCGTATATGGTCACGGGCTATATTTTTTCTGCGGGTAATCATCGTCCACCACGGAGCACGGATAAAGACATCTTTCACCTCCTGAAATTGCAGAGAACCTGTCGTTGCAATGCGGGGGATCCCAAAGGAGGTCAAATTCATTAAATGAATTATAACGCAGGACATTCCCAGCATAAACCCGTACAAACCAAATGAGGTGGCCAACAAAAGCAGAAATACCCGAACATATATTACAGGCGCGTTCATTTTAGGAATTAGCAGGTTGGTAATTCCGGTAATCGCCACCACAATAATCATGGGCGCGGCAACCAGCTTGGCATCCACAGCCGCCTGCCCGATAACCAGGGCGCCGACAATGCTGAGCGCCTGCCCAATATTGGTTGGCATACGGATTCCGGTTTCACGCAGAATGTCAAAGACAAGCAGCATAATAAAACATTCCAGCGCCGCCGGCAAAGGAACGCTCATTCGTTCAATGGCAATATTGGTCAGCAGTGAAGTAGGCAGCAGTTCGTGATGATAGGCCACCACCGCAACATAAATTCCGGGAACGGAAATAGACAAGAGGAACCCCAAAATCCGTAAAATGCGGGAAAAAGAACTGTAATAAAAATTCATGTAGTAATCTTCATCGCTTTGAAAATCTTCGATCATTAAATACGGAACGGTCAGAACAACCGGGCTGCCGTCAATAAAAATGGCAATTCTGCCTTCCAGAATTTTTCCGATTACCATATCGGGGCGTTCCGTATCCCCCGTGGTTCGGAACGGTGACATAGGACAGTCCTTAATCAATTCTGCAATATAATTGACATCCAGTATGGCGTCAATGTCAATTGTGTTCAGACGGCGGTAAAGTTCCTGAAGGATTTGCTTGTTTACCACTTTTTCAATATAACAAACACAAACTTTTGTTTTTGTAATTTTGCCCAGCGTAAGATATTTCATCTTTAGCTCATTGGTTCTCAGCTTGCGCCGAACCATGGCAAGATTCTGTATTAAAGATTCATTAAAACCTTCCCTGGGGCCGCTTAAGACCTTTTCATTTTCCGGTTCCTGAATTGCCCGGGTTCTTATTTCTTTGGTGTTAAGAATAAGAACTTCGTCGGAGCCATCTACAAGAAGAACACTGTCGCCAACCGTGATGGAATCGATAATTTCATTTATTTTCTTTGTTTTAGTTGCCTCATTGATCATAACAACATTTTTTGACAGGCTATCCGTTAAGTTACTGCCTTCTTCTACAGACTGCGAAAGCATTAACGGCCGGATAATATTGTCGTTTATGATAGTGGAATTGACTACCCCGTCAAAATAGATCAGCGCGTACTGAATTGCGCTGTTATAGTTATTTTGAAATGTTCTGACAACAAAAACATCGACATCGGCAAAAAGTTTCTGCAACATTTCAATATTCTGATTCAATGAACTGGAAAACGAACTTTCCTCAATCGGTTTATTCAAATCTTTCGCTTCTTGGTTGATAATATTTTCCTTTGCTTTTGAAAAGAAATGGAACATAAACAGGCCCCCAAAACAGAATAGAATTAACGATATTATGTATCATCCATGAGTAAATATGTAAATTTTACATACCAAAAAACCTAAGGCAGCACTGCTTTAATCTGTACCGAATTGATTTTTCTTTTTTCCTTATTAAACCAAACTTAGAATTTTGAAAAGTTGCTATGTAAGGCTTACGGAACAGGTTGCCAATAAAAAATCCCGGGATACGGCAGGTACATTTTGTACCATGCTTTCTCCCGGGATTTTTTGTATTCATATCATTCTAAATTTGCGGTTTCATTTCATCCATACAGGACGAAATGAACTGTTCCATAGAATCCGTAAGATACTTATTTTTATGGTAGATAATTTTAAACTTCCTGTAAAATGACATTCCGCGCACCGATTTGATATGAAGCAGGCCGGCCATTGCCTCCCGTTCTACCGACCGCCTTGAAATAACGGAAACACCCAGTCCTTCTTCTACTGCCATTTTAATCGTATCGGCGTTATTACAGGTCCAGGTTACTTTCCAATTTAAATTATTGGCCAGCATGGCATCTTCAAACGTTTTACGGGTGCCGCTGCCCGGCTCACGGATAATAATATTTTCCCGCTCCAGCGCCTGTGGCTCCACTTCGGAAAGCGCAGCAAAGGGATGCCGTGCACCGCAAATCAGCACCAGTTCGTCCTCCATGAACGCCCGGCTCAGCACGTCGGGCGAAGTGGTATCCCCTTCCACCAGCCCGAGGTCAATTTGGTCGCGAAGAATTCGGTTTTCGACTTTTTCGGTATTGTTTTCATACACTTCAATTTGTGA
>DFRY01000068.1:0-2654 GCA_002378845.1 Ruminococcaceae bacterium UBA3451
CACGATAATGCGGTTCTTAGCGACTTTTCCTTCGCCGACTTCCAGAATAATATCGCCCACGGCGGAGGAGACCTCCGGGTCAACGGCGATGAATTCGGTGTGGATTCCGGCTTCTTCGCAGGAATGGACTAGACTTTTTCCAAAGTCGTCGTTTCCCACTTTGCCCACCATGGTCACATCGGCGCCCAGACGCGCCGCCTGCACGGCCTGATTTGCTCCCTTGCCGCCCGGCGCGGTGCGAAAGCTTTTGCCCAGCACCGTTTCCCCGGAATTCGGGAACTTTTCTGTGCTGACGATCAAATCCATGACGAAGCTGCCTACTACCAATATCTTCGGTCTTTTGTTCATCTTACGATTCCTCTCAATCCAATCATCTGTTCTCCGGCCATATGTACGAAAAGGCCGGGTTGGTAATCAATTTGGCTTATTTGGAAGCGTATTTGCTTGCTACTGTGCTGAGTGCAACCGCGCCAACCAGAATTACACCCTGGAAGATGTACTGGAAGAAGGTAGGAACGCTGAAGATAGCAAGTCCGTTAAAACCGATTTGAATAATAAACACGCCGATGAATGTTCCAAGAATGTGGAACTCGCCGTCTTTTAAGGTTGCGGAGCCGAGAAATACCGCGGCAAATGCATTGATCATGTAGGAGTCCGCAGCGCCTGTGGTACCGCTTCCGATAAGGGATGCCAGCAGGATTCCGGTGATACCGGCGCAGAAGGAGCTAATCATAAAGGAAATAATTTTTACAAGGTCAACATAAATGCCCGACAGTCTTGCTGCGTTCTGATTGCCGCCGACCGCCTGAATCCACTGGCCGAGTTCCGTACGGTTTAATACAACCCACAGAATGACAAGGATAACAATCATGTACATAATGTCAGCAGGTATCATATGAAACAGTTTAAGCAGGGTAAGGTTTAAAAATTCCTCCGGAACGCCGGTTGCAATCGGAGCACCGCTGGAATATGCGTAGTTCAGTCCGACCACAATGCCGCCGATACCGATGGTGGTAATAACGGAGCTGACCTTGGCTTTTGTCACGATTAATCCGTTTACCAAACCGATAAACAGGCATGCGATTAAAACAATCGGGATGGCGACAGCCATCGGAAGCTTTTGGATAACCATCAAACCGGTTACCAAAACGCCCGCAAAGCTGGCCACGTAACCGATGCTCATGTCAAACTCACCCACAATAACGACCGCGGTCAGACCGCAGGCAATAATTGCGGAAAGGGAGCCTTGATTGAAAATATTGAGAAAGTTATTGAACGATGCAAATGAAGTCGGCTTTAAAACTGAAAAAATGACGATCATTACAAGTAAGCCGATCAGCGTGCCGTATTTGGAAACAAACCTTAAATTTTTTCTTGCTCGATCATTCTTGATTGCTTGATTATTCATAATGCATTTCCGCCTTACTATAAATTAAAAACAATATTCTAATGGGTATAGCAAAGTTTTAAAATTGTATCCTTGGAAATATCCGCATCCGTCAGTTCGCCGGACACCCTGCCTTCCCGCATTACAATTACTCTGCTGCACAGTCCGGGCAACTCTTCAAAGTCGGATGAAATAATTAAGAAGGATGTTCCCTGCTTGGCCATCTCTTTAATAATATTGTAAATTTCGGCACGTGCGCCGACATCCACGCCGCGTGTGGGCTCGTCCATAATAATCAGTTCCGGCTTGCGTTTCAGCCATTTGCCAATGACGATTTTCTGCTGATTTCCGCCGCTCAGATTCAGAATGTTGGTATGCTCGCTGCTGGTTTTTACAAGCAGGCGCTTAATCACATCTTTCGAAATATCCGCGGACTTTTTTGCATCCACAACGGGAAGCCATTTGATTCTGCGGGTATAGGAAAGGTTCGGCAGATTTACGTTAAAATCCACGCTTCGGTTTAAAATCATACCTTCCGTTCTGCGGTCTTCCGGCACCAGCACAATCCCTTCGTTAATGGCATGTTTAGGGTGCCTTGGTGTAAACGGTTTTCCGTGGAAGGTCATACTTCCGCCCTTTACTTTGTCTGCGCCGAAAACCATTCTGGCCAATTCACTGCGCCCTGCACCGACTAAGCCGGTCAGGCCGAGAATTTCACCCTTATAAAGCTGAAAGCTAACGTCATGTACTTTTTCGGCTGCCCTAATATTGTCTATCTGCAGCAGAATTTCCGCCTGCTCAGATTTTATTGTCTCATGTTTTTCAGATGACAGATGGAATCCTGCAATTTCATCGATGATCTGCTCTTTTGTAGTTTCATTTGTTTTGGAGTAATATGTTTTCTTGCCATCTTTCATAACGGTAACTTCGTGACAAATCTCCATGATTTCATCCAAACGGTGTGAAACATAGACAATGGCAATATTTTGATTTTCCGTTAAATCTTTTATTACATTAAACAGCAATTCTACTTCGGATTCCGAAAGGGATGCTGTCGGTTCGTCCATAGCAATTAATTTGGCGTCCTGATAAAGAGCACGTGCAATGGAAACAAGCCACTTGTTGGCAACGCTCAGTTCCTTGACCTGCGTTGTGAGCGGCATATCTAGTTTCAGTCTTTTTGTGACTTTTTCTACTTCTTTTTGCATTTTACCCCAGTCGATCATGCCGACAGTCGTCTTTTTCGGCATGCCCAGAGTAATGTTTT
>DFRY01000068.1:2667-6110 GCA_002378845.1 Ruminococcaceae bacterium UBA3451
CCGGCTTCTGCGGCAGCATCTTCCCATGCGGTTGCGGTCATCCAGCCGTCCTGAATTGCTTTAATCGCGTCTGCATTTCCGTTTTCACCGAAAACAAGAACGTCTTTTCTGTCCTGCTGCTTCAAAGAGGAAATAGCGCCCAGTGCCGGGTCATCCCAGGAGCCCCAGATTGCCAGTTTGCCGCCCTGCGGGTGAGCTGCGAGCCATGCGTTCGCATACTGTGCGCCGTCCTGCAGTGTGCCGGGAATTTTTACTTCGTTCTTTGTTACTTTTATGCCGGGTTTGTTTGCAGTAACCTTGTCAAGCTCTGCTTCTCTTTCTCTGGCAACTTGGCCCGTGTGGTAGGTAAGAGCAAGAATGTCGCCATTGTCGCCAATCTGATCCATCATCATTTGTACAATCGGAACTGCGAACAGTCCGCCTGTGCCGTTGGTGACCGCCACACCGTCACCCATTCCGCCGCCCCATGTGGCAACCGGAATTTTTGCTTCTTTTGCTGCGCGAAGACCGGTAGCAAGAGATGTGGTCGGGAATACCATGTCGATGATTGCATCTGCGCCTCTGGTTACAAAGTTTTGAATTGCTGCGTTTGCTTCGTCGGCACTTCCATGAGCGTCGGTTACGCTGACGGTCCAGCCGTATTTCGCTGCGGCAGCCTGAAGGCCTTTAATGTAAGTTGCGTTGTTCGCGTCGGACGGAGAAATGGAAACAACCGCAAGGTCGAATTTTCCATCATCCGCTTTGCTGGCAGCACTAGCCGCACCTGTACCCGCTGCGCTGGAAGCTGCCGGAGAATCTACGGAGCATCCGGTGAGTGTCAGTGATGCTGTGAGAAGAGCAGCCATGAGAATTGATAATACCTTTTTCTTAAACATATTTTCCTCCTGATTTTCTTATTAAATTAATTCTTTTAATTAATTCCTACTTTTTCACTTTGTTACGGGTACTAAGCTTGTCTGACCCGGGGCCAGGCAAACTTCCGCAACATGAAGACCTTCTTTTGTAACCCAGGAAGGATACTTGGTCCAGTTGCTGGTTTCGTGGCAGAGTACAATTTTCTGCATGTCACCGCCGGCACGTTCCAGAATTTCCTCATAGGTTTTCATCATGTTGTACGGGGAACCGACGCCCAGCCCGACCGGAACGTAAACGCCGTCGTTGTCAATTCCAAGCAGATTTGCGTCCACATAAGCAAGATCGCCAATTGCAATGCGCTTGTTTTCTCCGCCGTCATTTTCCACTTCAACCATTTGTGAGGCGTAGGTATGGCCGTCGTATGCGGGGTAAACATGAATACCCGGCAGCAAGTTTTTCTTTTCGCCGTCTACCAGATTCATGCGGCCTTCCGCCAGCATTTTCACAGCGGTAACAATATCGTCCGGGTTAAGTGCCATCTGCAGGCTGGCAAACTTTTTGCCAAGGCTCATTGCCTGAATCCAGCCGAGCAGTTCCTTGCTCTGAATATAAAAATGTGCGTTCGGGAAAGCTGCCATATTATCCATGTGATCGTAATGCGCATGGGTAAAGATCATTGTGTCAATATCTTCCGGCTTCAGTCCGATGTTTGCGAGAACCTTTTCCGGCGGATTCCAGTTTGTAATACTGTCTCTTTCGGATAATTTTTTTGTATATTCATTTGACGCATCGGTTCCACAGTCAATCAGGATATTATGACCTTCCCCTTTGATCGCAAGATATGTGAACGATATGGTGCGTGTCCCCTTGTTATGCTGCCCTGCCATTACGCTGCTTATTGCCTGAACGGGCACATAAGAATATTCCAGCAGCCACATTGAATAGTTTGCCATCGTGCTTTACCCCTTTCCTGTCTCTTGTAAATTTTTATTTCAAGCAGAATGTACTTTTCCGGTAGACTTGCGAACGATACATTCTGCATGCAATACTTCGGAAGCGCCAAACGCCTCTTCTTCTCCGTTAATTTGGCGAATTAAAAATTCCACCGCATTCTGCGCAATTTCCTTTTTCGGCTGCCGCATGGTTGTAATGGCCGGGTAAATCATAAATACATCGTCATGGCCAATCAGTGACATTTCGTCCGGAATTGATATCTTTTCTTCGGAAAGCGCCTGGTAGCAGCCGAGTGCAAGCAGGTCGTTTGCTGTGAAAATAGCGGTTGGGCGATCCTTCAGGCTGAGCAGCTGCTTTGTGCAGCCATACCCGGATTCTCCGGTAAAACCGGCTTGTACCAGCCATTCCGGCCGGAATTCAATATTGTTGTCTTTTAATGCCTGTTTATAGCCCTCTCGTCTTCCGATGCAGGTGTTTAAGTCCGGAAGTCCGGTGATATGCGCGATTTTTGTATGCCCAAGGTCAATCAAATGCTTCGTTGCCATATATCCTGATTCAAAATTGTCAATGGTAACGGACGAAAACTTTTTATAGGCGTCGTCTTTCCCGACCATTCCAATCAGCACAAACGGAAAACGCTCCTCGTGCATTTTTGTAAGCTGCTCCAAAATTTCATCGCTGTCGCCGAACGAGGAAATAATCAGCCCGTCCACCTGTTTGCTGCGAAGCAGATTGATCATTTTAATTTCATTGCCCACGATGTCGTCCGTATTTACATAAATCGTTGAGTACTTGAATTTTTTCGCTTCATCTTCAACATGCCTCAGCAGTTCTGGAAAATACGGGTTGCACACATCCGGTATAATCAAGCCGATGGTGGAAGTCTTTTGCAGCACCAGTCCCCGCGCAATGGTGCTCGGGCGGTATTCGAGCTCTTCAATAATACTTCTGATTTTTTCTACCGTCTCTTTTCCCACATCGGGTTTATTATTTAAAACACGCGAGACAGTTGCTGTAGAGACATTCGCCTTCTGGGCTATATCTCTGATGGTAATTTTCATTTAGGTCCCCCTAACATCGTTTACTAAACCGNNATTTACTAAAGTCAATTACGGTTTACAGCCATCGCCTTACCGGTTTGACCGATTTTCGACCGTTTGAATTTGCGCGCACGCTTTATTCTTCAAGAGGCTTCGGCCTCAAATTCAAACCACCGGCTTTCACCAATGGAAATTGACTTTCAAAAAAAGCGTAAACTATGCGATTGTATATTTTTCACAATAAAATAAGAGAAATTAAATTCGTAATCGTTAACGGGATCGTTACCGTAAACGTTTACGAAGATTTTATGTTTTTATAATATCCTTTCTTTCGTGTAAAGTCAATAAAAAAAGTAGCTAAATAAAAAGTGTCGAACTATGTCAAATCATACAAATAATCCGGGATTTTGATGTTTATAGTGCTCCATAAAATATAAACCGTAAAAAATTCAGAGGATCATTCTTACGCAAAAAGCTAAATGATTCGTGCCGCCGTACAACCTGTTTCTTCGAAAACCAAGCTTCTTGTTTACAGTTTTTTCGAAACGACAATCGTTCCCCTCAGCACAATTGGGGGTTCTTCATATGCGGGCA
>DFRY01000060.1 GCA_002378845.1 Ruminococcaceae bacterium UBA3451
GTTGTCCTCATAAATGCGCTCAATAGCTTCGGCAAACAGCGGAGCGACCGGCAGCACGGTAAAGTTCGGAAGTTCTCTTTCCGGGGTCAGCGGCACGGTGTCGAGCAGAACGAGCTCATTAATCGGGCTGGCCTTAATGCGGTCGATTGCGGGGCCGGAAAGCACGGCGTGGGTTGCACATGCGTTGACTTCCTTTGCACCCTTTTCCATAATGGCAACGGCAGCGTTGCAGAGGGTTCCGGCAGTGTCGATCATATCGTCAACAAGAATGACCTTTTTGTCTTTTACGTCGCCGATGATGTTCATTACTTCGCAGACGTTTGCCTTCTGGCGGCGCTTGTCCACAATGGCGAGCGGGCAGCCGATACGTGCGGCAAAGTTGCGGGCACGGGTTACGGAGCCAAGGTCGGGCGATACCACAACGTATTCGTCGGTATTGTCGCCGACGCGCTCTTTCAGGTAAGAAGAAAGCAGGGGGGCACCGAGCAGGTGGTCAACGGGAATGTTGAAAAAGCCCTGAATCTGTGCGGCGTGAAGGTCCATGGTAAGCACGCGGTCGGCGCCTGCGGTGGTAATCAGGTCGGCGCAAAGCTTTGCCGAAATCGGGTCGCGGGCCTTGGCCTTACGGTCCTGGCGTGCATAGCCGAAATATGGCATAACCGCGGTGATGCGGGCTGCGGATGCGCGTTTCATCGCGTCGATCATAATAAGCAGCTCCATCAGGTTGTTGTTCACCGGAGCGCAGGTGGACTGTACGATAAAACAGTCTGAGCCGCGAACGGATTCAAAAAGTGACATTGAGATTTCGCCGTCGCTGAAGGTTCCAACCTCGCTTTTTCCCATTGGAAGCCCCAAGCACTCCGAAATCTGTTTTGCTACGCGCTGGTTGGCGTTGGCAGCAAAAATCTTAATGTCCTTGCCGTGAAAATTCATTTGCATATCCCCCTGTATTCTGTTTTCTCTGTTTATCTGCTCCGTATAACCGAATAAGGCGCAACAGCCTGGTTCGGTTCGATGGTACAATTTTCGCACTGAACCGAATTCAGCGCGACATGGTCACCGACAAAGCAGTCTGAAAGAAATGAATTCGGTCCCAATGTGCAATTACAGCCGACTGCTGTTTTACCGCGAAGAATGGTTCCGGGCAAAATACAGGTGTCGCTGCCGATAGTCACATCCGGGCCGATAATAACACCATCGCGGCAGGGAATTTCAACCCCGGCACTCATGTGCGCCGAAAGAATCTGCTCCCTCGCAATGGAATTGAGCGCGTTTAATTGCAGGCAGTCGTTCGCACCCAGAACGGTGTGAGCGTCTCCTGTTGTGTGGGCATTTGCCTTTTTTCCGGCTTCAATCAAAAGCTTGACAGCGTCGGTCAGGTAATATTCACCCTGCTTATTGTCATTTTTGATTTGATATAGTATGTCCAGCAGGTCGTCTACGTTAAACCAATACGCACCGGAATTTATTTCACAGATTGCGAGTGTGGCGCGGTCGGCGTCCTTCTGTTCCACAATAGCGTCGATAAGGTGGGTTTCCGGGTCGCGCACAATGCGGCCGTAACCCGTCGGATCGTCCAACACGGCGGAAATTACCGTGACGGCGTTGCCGTTTTGCAAGTGGTCTTCCAGTGCTTCGCGAATAATAGCGGAATCAACAAACGGCGCGTCGCCGTTCAACACAAGCACGTTTCCCCCGTGATGCGCGCGCAAAAAATCGGCGGACATCATTACGGCGTGGCCGGTGCCCTTTCGTTCGGGCTGCAGGACATGCGAAATAGCGGCGTGGGCCGTGTCGCGCTCGTTCAGTTCGGCAAGGTATTGCTCCACGCTTTCGTGCATGTAGCCGGTTACAACACAGATGCTGTCGACCTCCGCTTCTTGGGCGGAATCGATCACCCATTGAAGCATGGGCTTGAAAAGCACCGGTGACAGTACCTTGGGACGGTTGGATTTCATCCGTTTTCCCTCGCCGGCGGCAAGAATCACTGCACAGTCTTTCTCTGGCATTGCTTTCCCTCCGAAATATTCAATTATATGAAAAAGTGTATTGTTTGAGTAAATTATATTATATCATCAGTAATTTTACGTATATATTATGTCGTCTGCGTAAGTCTATTATCTCATAAGATATCAATTTTTCAAGCTAAAATTAAATATTTGGTCGTCTTTTGTTAAAGATACTCTGTTTTACTTAGATTTAATTGAAAATATCCGTTTGTTTTATTGAAAAAGATATAGCAATCACTATTTTTTTTTGATATAATACACTTTGAGCGATTAAATTATTATATGACAGAATTATGCTCGTTAAAATCAAAATATTTTTTTAGGAGGTATTATCAATGGGCCACAAGTATGTTTACCTGTTCTCCGAAGGCAACGGCAAAATGAGAGAGCTGCTCGGAGGCAAAGGTGCTAACTTAGCTGAGATGACCGTTCTCGGCATGCCTGTTCCGCAGGGCTTCACAATTTCGACAGAGGCTTGCACACAATATTATGAGGATGGACGCGAAATCAACGCCGACATTCAAGCTGAAATTTACGAGTATCTCGGAAAAATGGAAAAGATCTCCGGAAAGAAGTTTGCAGACCCGGAAAATCCGCTGCTTGTTTCTGTTCGTTCCGGCGCCCGCGCTTCCATGCCAGGCATGATGGACACCATTCTGAACCTCGGCCTTAACGATACCGTTGTTGAGGGACTTGCAAAAATCACAAACAGCCCGCGTTTCGCATATGACTCCTACCGCCGTTTTGTTCAGATGTTCTCCGACGTTGTTATGGAGCTTTCCAAGACAGAGTTTGAGAAAATCATTGAAGCCAAAAAGCAGGAAAAAGGCGTTAAATTAGACACCGAGCTGGACGCGGACGATCTGAAAGACCTTGTCAAGAAGTTCAAGGCTTTCTATAAATCGCAGAAGGGCGAAGACTTCCCGACCGAACCGAAGGTTCAGCTGATGNNCCCGTGCAAACGTTTACCGCCGCATGAACGAAATTCCTTATAACTGGGGTACAGCCGTTAACGTGCAGGCCATGGTATTCGGCAATTCCGGTGACAATTCCGGCACAGGCGTTGCATTTACCCGTAACCCGGCTACCGGTGAAAAAGCTCTGTTCGGTGAGTACCTCATCAATGCACAGGGCGAAGACGTTGTTGCCGGTATCCGCACTCCGTCCCCGATCAGCCACCTGAGAGACGACATGCCGGAAGTGTACGAGCAGTTTGCAACCATTGCAAACAACCTCGAAAAACACTATACCGACATGCAGGACATGGAGTTCACCATTGAAAACGGCAAGCTCTACATGCTCCAGACCAGAAACGGCAAGAGAACCGCAGCCGCAGCTTTGAAGGTTGCAGTTGACCTTGTTGACGAAGGTATGATCAGCGAAGAAGAGGCTGTTCTTAGAGTTGAACCGAAACAGCTCGACGCACTGCTCCACCCGCAGTTTGACGCAGCGGAACTGAAAAAGGCTGAAGTAATCGGCAAGGGCCTTGCAGCTTCCCCGGGCGCAGCATGCGGCAAAGTTGTCTTCTCTGCAGAAGACGCAAAAGAGTGGCATGAAAAAGGCGAGAAGATCGTTCTCGTTCGTCTGGAAACTTCTCCGGAAGATATTGAAGGCATGGCAGTCGCACAGGGTATTCTTACTGTTCGCGGCGGCATGACCTCCCACGCTGCGGTTGTCGCACGTGGAATGGGTACCTGCTGTGTATCCGGCTGCGGCGAAATC
This sequence comes from Ruminococcaceae bacterium UBA3451, assembly GCA_002378845.1. Taxonomy (GTDB): domain Bacteria; phylum Bacillota; class Clostridia; order Oscillospirales; family Acutalibacteraceae; genus Caproiciproducens. Next base: position 3,732 of record DFRY01000060.1, read on the forward strand.
ACCGTAGATTATGACGCAAAGAAGTTCACCCTTGCAGGAAAGACCATTAAAGAGGGCGACTATATTTCGATTGACGGTTCTACCGGCAATATTTACGCACAGGCAATTCCGACCGCTGCCGCAAGCATTTCCGGCGACTTTGACCGCTTTATGAAGTGGGCCGATGATTTCCGTACATTGGAAGTTTACACCAATGCGGACACACCGAAGGACGCGAAGCAGGGCAGAGATTTCGGCGCGCAGGGTATCGGCCTTTGCCGTACCGAGCACATGTTCTTTGAAGGCCAGCGCATTAAGGCAATGCGTGAAATGATCGTTGCCAAAACAACTGCAGAGCGCGAAAAGGCTCTTGCAAAACTGCTGCCTTACCAGCAGGGCGACTTCGAAGGTCTGTATGAAGTAATGGAAGGCCGTCCGGTCATCATCCGCTTCCTCGACCCGCCGCTTCATGAATTCCTCCCGACCAAGGAAGAAGACATTAAGGAAATCTCCGGCGAACTCAACATTACTGTTGAAGAACTGAAGAACGTTATTGCAAGCCTGCATGAGTTCAACCCGATGATGGGTCACCGCGGCTGCCGTCTGGCTGTTTCCTATCCGGAAATCGCAGCAATGCAGACCACCGCTGTAATCAATGCGGCTATCGCGGTAAACAAGGCACATCCGGAATTCAAAACTGAGCCCCGCATCATGATTCCGCTGGTAGGCGAAGAGAAAGAGCTTAAGTTTGTTAAGGATATTGTTACCTCCACAGCAGACAAGGTCATTAAAGAAGCAGGCGTTGAACTGAAGTACCAGGTTGGTACCATGATTGAAATTCCGCGTGCAGCTTTGACCGCTGACGAGATTGCAAAGCATGCTGAATTCTTCAGCTTCGGCACAAACGACCTGACCCAGATGACATTTGGCTTCAGCCGTGACGACGCCGGCAAGTTCCTCAACTACTACTACGAGAACAAGATTTACGAGTCCGATCCGTTTGCTCACCTTGACCAGAACGGTGTTGGCAAACTGGTTAAGATGGCTGTACAGCTCGGCCGTGAGACCAGACCTGACATCCACCTCGGTATCTGCGGCGAACACGGCGGCGACCCGACTTCCGTCGAGTTCTGCCATAAGGTTGGCCTCAACTATGTATCCTGCTCACCGTTCCGCGTGCCGATCGCACGTTTGGCCGCTGCTCAGGCTGCTGTAAAAGAGAAGAGAGCGAAGTAATTTCTCTCTGCGATAAGATCCCCCATGCTTTCGGGCATGGGGGATTGTTTTTTTGCCGGAATGCTTCGGTTATGTCCTATGGGAGCCGCCGTTGACGGAACCTTTGTTTTTGCGCAATTTTGGCTTTTCGCTGAATTTACGGCGTATGATTGCGAAAATAGAAAATCAGGTGTATCATAGTGGATATGATTGAAACAGGAGGTCAACGGGATTGAGTAAGAAACAGATTAAAATATTTACGGTAGTTTTGCAGCTTTGCCTGGTTGGGGCATTGTTTTTGCCGGCGGGCAGAATTCTGGAATACACCGAATCGGGGGACAGTTCCCTGAGCGTGTTCGGTATGATTGCGCGCTATGCGGGCATGGGATTTTCGGACGACGCGCTGTTTTATGTGATACTTGCCTGCTTTTTTCCGACCGCTATTGTGGTTTCGGTTCTGTTTTTAAAAGACCGGAAAAATTTCGGTTTTGCCACCGTGCTCAGCGCGCTTTACACTGCGGCTTCTGCTTGCTTTTACACCGCCGCCGCGCAAAAAATGGTGGATTACGCGGCCATGTCTAAACTTCCGTATTTGTTGGTGATGGTATCCCTTGCTTCTATGCTGCTGCTGATTTTTGGCTTTTTGTCTACCCCGCCGGTGGAAAATACCGGAAATACCGAAAAATGAAGATTGACGGGCAAAACGGAATTTCGCTGTTATGAATTGACAAAGCAGGAGCATTACTTTATAATAGTTAAGTTGTATGCCTTTGCCGCACCGCAAGTTTCTCATCCGTTTGGATGAAATGCAGGGATACGGGTTTTCGCCCGAGCAATTTGCCCTGCAATAAAATGCGATATTTTATCTACTTGTCTCCGTAGCTCAGCAGGATAGAGCGTTCGCCTCCTAAGCGAAAGGCCGCGCGTTCGAATCGCGCCGGGGACGCCAAAATTCGTTTTTTGCAGTGTTTGCTGTTTTGGCTCTTCAAACTTCGCGCTCTTCCGGAGCGCGATTTCGTTTATTTGCAGAACTTACAAAAGCTGACTTTTACAGAATTTACGATGTGACTGAAAAGGAGAGCGTTCATGTATTACCCTCCGTATTATCCGTACCAGGAACCGAATATGTACAATGTGACGCGTGAGGCGAAACGCGATTTAAGGCGTACTTCAAACCGCCTTTGCTGGACTTTGCTGATCGCTTTATTCCTGATGAGCAGTTTTTTGGCTTTCGGCAGATTATACCTGAGCCAGGTTGGATACACTGCCGACAACACAAACAGCGATTTTTACGGCTATACGCCGATTTTGTTTTACCTTGTCAACGGGGTAGGGTATCTGATCGGTCTGGCGGCTCCGGTACTGCTTTATTTCGGTATCCGAAAGATTGACCTGGACGACGCTCTGCCGTTTGGAAAAGTGGGTTTTGTGAAGGCGATGGCGTGCGTGTTTTTCGGCTCCGCCGTGTGCATGCTGGCCAATATTCCCGCAAATATTGTAGTGAATATTGAAAAAGCATTTGGGTTCAGCGGCAACATGCCGAACATGCCTTTGGCCGACGACCCATGGGTGCTGGTACTTTACTTTGTTACCATTGCAATTATTCCCCCGATTGTGGAGGAGCTTATGTTCCGCGGTATGATTCTGCACGGGTTAAGAAAATTCGGCGACGGTTTTGCCATTGTCGGCTCCGCGTTGTTATTCGGCCTTTACCACGGCAATTTCGTACAAATGGTTTTTGCGTTTATTGCGGGACTTGTCATGGCGCTGCTGGTGGTGCGCACCGGTTCGCTGTGGATTTCAATTGCGATTCATTTTACCAATAACGCCATTTCCTATGCTTTGGAAATGACCCAGCGTTACGCAGGCGATGATGTGGCAAATCAGGTGAATTATGTTGTCATCGGTGTTTTGGTGGTGCTTGGTGCGATCTCGCTGATATACCTTTTGAACAAGGAAAAGCATTTCTTCCGTTTCCCGGCACAGAACCCCATGTTCCGCCTTTCCACACGGCTTGGCGCACTGTTCTTTAATCCGGGCGGAGTGGCAATGCTGATTTTCGCCGTTTATGCCTCCGTTCAGATTCTGACCAATTACTGACAGGTATCTTATGAACGGGGATGAAATTTTTATGCGCCAGGCGATTCTGCTGGCGCAGGAAGCCGCCGCCGAAGGGGAAGTTCCCGTCGGTGCGGTGGTGGTAAAGGACGGCAGGGTGGTCGGAACGGGCCGTAACCGCCGTGAAACGGGAAAAAACGCGCTTTGCCACGCGGAGTTGGAAGCCATTGATCAGGCATGCAAAACGTTGGGCGGCTGGCGGCTTTGGCAGTGCGAACTGTTTGTTACGCTGGAGCCCTGCCCGATGTGCGCCGGTGCAATCATCAACGCGCGTATTCCGCGTGTTGTGTTCGGCGCAAGGGACAAAAAAGCCGGGTCATGCGGTTCGGTTGTTAATCTGTTTGAACTGCCGTACAACCATCAACCGGAGCTGGTCAGCGGCGTGCTGGAAGAGGAATGTGCAAAGCTTTTAACGGACTTTTTTCAGAAGTTAAGAAATAAAAAATAAGAGGAAGCCCATGGGCTTCCTCTTTTTGCTGTGCAGATTTATAGTAACAGATTAATTTCCGGCTTCCGAAAGAGCCAGGTCGGTATCCAGGACCTCCTGTGTGCTTTTGACGGTCAGAACCCGGCTGAGGATTTGATTATGGTAGCGGATGATCTGTTCCGCCTTTAATGCCTTTCCGTCAAACGTGGAATGTGCGTCCCCGACCAGAATGGTTTCGTATCCCAATCGGTTGGAACGCCGGCAGGTGGTGTCCACACAGTACTGGGACTGCATTCCGGCAAAAACCAGTTTGGCTGCGCCCAGTTTTTTCAGGACTTCCTGCAGGCCGGTTTTATAAAAAGAATCGCGGGTGGTTTTTTCCACCACAGGCTCGTTTTCCAGCGGATAAATTTCGGGGTACAGCTGCCAGGTCGGAGTGCCTTTTTCGAATTCTTCCGTGGAGGAGTGCTGTATGTAGATGACAGGAACCCCGCACGCGTGTGCCCGGTCGATTAACTGTCTTAAGTTGTGCAGCAGCGCGTCGCCGCGAAAAGGTTTTTCCCCGGGATAAGAAAACATAGCAACCTGCATGTCGATGATGATAAGTGCGGAATTAGCCATTGTAATACCTCATTTCTTTTTTCTGCTGCAATAGAAAAAGCAGGAGCATGGCTCCTACTTTTTGCGGGTAAATTGATTGTCGTTTAAATACAGGGTATTGCCGTCCATTTTAAGCTGATAGGTGTCTGTAACATTTTTTACAAGAACACGATATTGAATCGTAATTTGATCGCTGTCAATTTGATACGTTCCTTTAAATGCACCCATGTTCAAGGCTTCCAGCTTTAAATTTCCGCCCTGTTCAAACCGGTACTCCGTTAGGCCGTAAGAATCCTTCCAAGTGCCAACGATGCTGTCGCCGCTGCCGGTGTTGGCTGCAACCGCCTGACATCCCCCGAGGGACAGCAGCAAAAATAATGCCGTCAGAACAATAATAATCTTTGTTTTCATCTGCAGTCCTCCTTCGAACTTAGTGTATGAATATTCTAACACAATTATTTTCTTTTCACAATTGGGGCGCGAGAATTGTAACTATATTGAAATAATGGAAGATTATCCAAGCTTTTCTTTTGCTTACAGTACCATAAATGTCCCTCTACTAAGCCAACTAAGAACATATGTTCGAAAAATTATTGCAATGTTGCCCTTTTCGTACTAACATTGAATTATAGAGACTACCGTAAAGGAAAGGAGCACTATGGATTATAACGAATGGGGCAAACAGTACCTGGCGGAAGCGAAAAAACTGAAAGACCGCCTGAGCCCCCTGCGCAGACAGGCAAAAACAGCAGATAATGAAACGGCGGCAAAACTGTACCGCAGAATCGCATTGTTGAACGATATGTACCTTGATTGCCTGCACACGGGAAAATACCTGATTGAATACGGAGGGAACCGATGAGGAGAAAAGCTGACCTTAGTCTTGACCTGTTTGGGGACAGGCTGAATGTGAGCCGCGGTGCAGATGGGGAGGATGCAGAGTACAGAAGAATGCTGCATGCTTTGCACCGTGCGGTGGACGGTGAATTAACAGAACGCCAGAAAGAATGCATTCGCCTGCGGTATGTAGAAAGAAAAAGCGTAAGCGAAATCGCGCTTCTGCTGGGGGTGACGCCGCCGACGGCGTCGAAACACCTGAAAAAGGCACGCATCCGCCTTGGCAAAGTAATTGGATATTCTTTTTCCAGGCTGAACTGAAAGTGGGAGGGACATGTCCCTCCCACTTTTTGCACTATATTCCTGAAAAGGTACATTTACATTACGATAAATAATGATATAATAGAATATAAAATAAGCAGCAATCCGAAAGGGTATGGATATGGCAAAATTATTTAAAACGACCGGGGTTCTTTCCTTCCTTCTTATTGTGGTACTGTTTTTCTATTTTGTTGCAACGGAAGAGTGGAACCTGGTTTCAATTCTCAGTTTGGTGCTTTCTGCAATTCTGGGCCTGGCGCTGGTTGCGGTGGGGGATTTAATGGACAGGGTAGACCGGCTTGAAGAGAATTTAAACATTTACAGGCAACCTGAGATAGAAGAGGATCAAATACAGCAGGTTACCTGTTCAAACTGCGGAAAGAAATATGATATGGATTACCCGAAATGCCCTTATTGTGGACATTCCGGTTCTTCGAAAATCGAAATCAGATAAAAAACAGAGGGAAAGCCAGTTTGGCTTTCCCTCTGTTTTATGTTATTCCGCCTGAATGGTTCCGCCGCCAAGCACTAAGTCCCCGTCGTAAAATACAACGGCTTGTCCGGGCGTGACCGCACGCTGCGGGGTGTCAAATTCCACGCGAACCTTGCCGCCTTCCAGCGGAATTAGGGTTGCGTCGGCGGGGTGCGCCTGGTAGCGTACCTTCACCTGTGTGCGCCGCGCGGAATCGAGGGTGTCGAACGGAATAAAATTCAAGTCCGCCGCCGTAAGAAAACGGGAATACTGACTGCCTTCTTCGCCGAGCGAGACCGTATTATGTATGGTGTCGATTTTTGTCACATACATTGGCTTGCCGAACGCGGCGCCCAAACCCTTGCGCTGGCCGATCGTATAATGAGTGATGCCGTGGTGCCGGCCAATCACTTTTCCGTCCGCGTCGAGGAAATTGCCCGCCGGTGCTTTGGTGCCGGTGTAATTTTCAATAAATCCCGCGTAGTCGTTGTTTTCCACAAAACAGATTTCCTGACTGTCCGGCTTATGGGCAACGGGCAGTCCGGCTTCTTCAGCCATGGCGCGCGCCTGCGGTTTGGTGTAGTCGCCAAGCGGCATTAAAGTATGGCTAAGCTGCTCCTGTGTGAACGAATACAGCACATAGCTTTGGTCTTTGCTTGCGGGTGCTTTTTTCAGCAGCCAGCGCCCCGCGTCGTTTTGTTCAATAATAGCGTAATGACCGGTTGCAATATAATCAAAATCCAGCGCCTGCGCGCGGCGGAGCATGGCGTCGAACTTCACATAACGGTTGCAGGCAATACAGGGGTTCGGGGTCAATCCCTCGGCGTACTGCCGGGCAAAATAATCGATGACGTCTTTTTCGAACGTATCCTGAAAATTCAGAACCAAATGGTCAATGCCCAGCTTGTAGGCGACCCGGCGGGCGTCGTCAATATCGTCAAGGGAGCAGCAGCCGCCCGCGGCGCTTTGCTGCATGTATTCGTCGGGGCGAAGCCGCATGGTCACCCCGGTTACGTCGTATCCGGCTTTCAGCAGCAGAAGTGCAGCCACGGAGCTGTCCACTCCGCCGCTCATGCCTAACATTACTCTTTTCTTCATTACAGCTCCGGGTGCATCGGCTCGTCTTCCGCCGCTTCTTCGTCTATTACGTCCGCATAAGCGGAAGCAGGCGCGGAATCAAAGCTTTCGCTTTTATTTTCATTGACTGTGGAGGCCGCGGGAGCTTCATAGGTTTCCTCCGGGTCGGAATCCTCCTCATTGTAATACGGGCAGTAATCGCAGTCCTCGTCGCAGTCCGCTCCATCTTCCGGCGCAGTGATTTCATCCAGCTTGGCAAAAGCTTTTTTCATGCGTTTGTCGGAAAAATCAATGGCGCGGCACAGGTGTTCTGTTTCCTCATTCTGGGCATCGCGCAGATGCTCATAATAATATTTGCCCAGCGCAACATACGCCCGGGCTTCGTTTTCCCGTTCGTTTTTAATAACAATCCGAATACGATTTATAAGCGCGGCTTTGCGGTTTTTCTCCACAACAAAGTCGACTGCTTTTGTAACGTTACTGGACACAGATTGAAACAGATTCATAGCATACCTCCGGCCGCTGACGCGGTAGTCAATTAAGGAATTTCCTTTGCCATTATTATATCGCAAAAGTGGGCAAAATAACAGTATTATTTCGGAGCGGGTGCAGTTTTTGAAATTTGTTTCTTTTTCTTTTCCGGTGTGATATAATTAACGAATACGCAAAGGCTAAGGAGGAAACCGGAATGTCAACGCAGATAAACAAGGATGTGAGCTGTCCGCACTGCGGCGCCGCAGTAAAGACGCAGATGTGGCCGGGTATCGACGCACAGGAAAATCCGGAGCTGAGGGCCCATATTCTTGACGAAACGCTGTTCGACTGGAAGTGCCCTGCCTGCGGTTACGAAGCACAATTTATTTACCCCTGCCTTTATCACGACCGAACCCTTGAATATATGATTTACGTGGTGCCGAACGGCAATGACTGCGCGCTGCAGTCGGTGAACGTGGGGGAATCGTTTCCTCAGTTTAACAATATGAATAAGCGCGTGGTTTCGTCACTGGCGGAGCTGAAAGAAAAAATCTTAATTTATGAAGCAGGGCTCAATGACCTTGCGGTCGAACTGGTGAAGCTGGCGCTTTCGGATGTAGCGGAAAAAAAGCACGGCAGAACAGTGGACGCGGGTTATTTTTATTCCGTGGACAAAGAAGCGGGGCGAATTGAATTTTCGTTTTTCCTGGAGGGGGAAACGGAAGCGGTGCGGCAGGGTACACGGATTGACGTTTACAATAAATCGCTTGAAATAGTGGAAAATGTGGGGGCTTTGGCCGCCGGGGAAGAGTTTCGGCTGGTGGACATGGCCGCGGCTCAGGAAGTTCTGCGGATTTACCGCGAGGAGGAATAAAGATGTGTGGACTGTGTGGATTTACGGGTGAAGTGATTGACCGCGACGCCGTTATTAAAACGATGACGGACAAAATTACGCACCGCGGGCCGGATTCCAGCGGCATTTTCGCCAATGACGAAATTTCCATGGGGTTCCGCCGTCTGAGCATTATCGACATTGCCTCTACAGGCGACCAGCCGATTTTCAACGAGGACAAGACCCTGGTTCTCACGTTTAACGGCGAAATTTACAATTATCAGGAATTGCGGGAAATCCTGGTTGAAAAAGGACATCAGTTTTATACGCATACGGACTCCGAAGTGCTGATCCACGGTTTTGAGGAATGGCATGAGGAGCTTTTAAATAAGCTGCGCGGCATGTTTGCGTTTGCCATTTGGAATACGGTGGACAAAAGCCTGTTTGTAGCGCGCGACTTTTTCGGAATTAAGCCCATGCATTACACTCAGGTGGGCGACCACTTCGTGTACGGTTCTGAAATTAAAAGTCTTCTTGATTTTCCGGGCTTTGAAAAGAAGTTTAACCGGAATGCGCTTAACAATTATATTTCGTTCGAATACGCCGTTCCGCCGGAAACATTTTTTGAAAATGTGTTCTGTCTGATGCCGGCGCATTACCTTTGGTACCGGAACGGCAAGGTGGAAACACACCGTTACTGGGAACCGAAGTTTGAAGCCGACAACAGCATGACGGAAGAACAGGCTGTTTCCGAAATAGAAAAGGTATTTGAAAATTCCGTGAACGCCCATAAAATCAGCGATGTGGAAGTTGGCTGCTTTTTGTCCAGCGGTGTGGACTCCAGTTATGTTTCCACCTATTTCGCGGGGCAAAAAACCTTTACCGTCGGCTTTGATTACGGCGAACGCTACAATGAAATTGACTGGGCGAAAAACCTTTCGCAGGAGGTCGGCGTGGAGCATCACTGCAAGGTGATTTCCGCCGACGAATATTGGGGCAACATTCGCAAGGTACAGTACCATATGGACCAGCCCCTTGCCGATGCTTCGTGCATTGCGCTGTACTTTGTTTCCAAAATGGCAAGTGAATACGTAAAGGTGGTACTTTCCGGCGAAGGCGCGGACGAGCTGTTCGGCGGGTACAACATTTACCACGAACCGGATGATTTTGAAGCATACAAAAAGCTTCCGCTTGGTTTGCGCAAAGCGCTGGCTGCTTTTGTAAAAAAACTGCCGTTTTCCTTTAAAGGGAAAAACTTTCTCATTCGCGGCGCGCTGCCGATTGAGGAAAGCTTTATCGGCAACTGCAGTATGTTCACGATGGACGAAAAACGCCGTCTGCTGAAGAGTGATATGCCGATTACCCGCCCGCAGGAACTGACAAAGAAATATTACGACCGCGTACAGGGTAAAGACGATGTGACCAAGATGCAGTACCTTGACATTAACGTTTGGCTGGTAGGCGACATTCTGTTGAAAGCCGACCGCATGAGCATGGCGAATTCGCTGGAGCTGCGCGTGCCGTTCCTGGACAAAGAGGTATTTAAGTTGGCTTCCCGTATTCCGAGAAAGCTGCGCGTGAATAAGGANNCAAGGCTGCCGTAAAGCATTTGCCCGCGGCGACAGCACAGAAGAAAAAGCTTGGTTTCCCCGTGCCTACTAGAGTATGGCTGCGCGAAGAAAAATATTACAATATTGTGAAAGACGCGTTTACCAGCGACACGGCGAAGCAGTTCTTCAACACCGACGCGCTCATGTCTTTTCTGGACGACCATTATGCCGGAAAGCGCGACAACAACCGCAAAATCTGGACGATTTTTGTATTCCTTATTTGGTACGATATTTATTTTAACGGCGGTTCCCATAACCCGGGCGATTTGCCGGATATGAAATAATAAACATGGCGGCGGACGTTAAGTCCGCCGCTTTTTGCAGTACAGGGTAGACAAAGTGAAAAGTGCAGAGCATGTAAAGGTTAGCCGGTGTAATTTTTTTGAAAGATTATGTTATAATGAGCTTAGAAATTAAAACAGGGGGATGGTCAGAATGATGCCTGTGATTTTTGTCGGGCACGGTTCGCCGATGAATGCAGTTGAGGAAAGTGATTTTACAAGCGGTTGGAAGGAAATTGCGGAGAAAATACCGAAACCCAAGGCAATTCTGGCTGTTTCCGCGCACTGGTTTACGGAAGATACCCGTGTGCAGACAGCAGAAAACCCGAAAACGGTGCACGATTTTTACGGTTTTCCGGAGGAGCTGTATCGAATCGAATATCCTGTGCCCGGCGCGCCAAAGCTGGCGGACAGGGTAATGGGGCTGGTCGGCAGTGCGATTACCGACAATTCGTGGGGGATTGATCACGGCACTTGGAGCGTTCTGAAATGGATGTATCCCGATGCGGACATTCCAGTATGCCAAATGAGCATAAACCGACGGCTTACTCCGCAGGAAATGTTCGAGACGGGGCAAAAGTTAAAACCGCTTCGGAACGAAGGAATCCTGATTTTTGGGAGCGGGAATGTGGTGCATAATCTGCGATTAGTGAATTTTTCCATGAACGGAGGTTACGGCTGGGCCGAAGAATTCGATGCGTATATTCGCGGCAAAATTTTGGAAAAGGACTTCAGCGGGGTTCTGAATTATAAACAGGCCGGGGACAGCGCAAGGTACGCGTTTCCCACGCCGGAGCATTTCGACCCGCTGCTGTATGCGCTGGGTGCGGCGGAACAGAGCGATGAGGCCGCAGTGTACAATGCAACCTGCACATTGGGCAGTTTGTCCATGACTTCCTATGTCTTTTCAACGCCGGAAGAATAAAAAAGAGGAGTACCGCCTGTGGCGGTACTCCTCTTTTTTATATCAGTTCAAAATGCTTCAGAGCATTGAAAATTCCGTCTTCAAAAATGGAGTCGGTCACATAACCGGCGGCCTGCTTTACCTCGTCCACGGCGTTGCCCATTGCAATGCCGAAACCAACCGCGCCCATCATAGTAATGTCGTTGTACCCGTCGCCAAAGGCGATGGTGTCTTCTTTCGGGATTCCGGTATGCTCCAGAAAATAGCGGATTCCGTTTGCCTTGTCGGTGCCTNNTGAGGTCGGCGGCAAGGTTGCCGGGGTGGCGGTTTAAAATCATCCCTTCGGTAAACGCGCCGCGGCAGCGTTCGTAATCCTCTTCGTTCCGAAAAATAAAATCCATCATGTTGGCCTGAACTTCTTCCGGTTCCCATTGGTTACTTAAAAAATCATCGAAACCGTACAGGTAGTTCAGCTTTTTTATGTATTCCTGCGGAAGGTTGCGCCCCCAGGCGCGGTCCTTGCCAATAAAGGTATAGCTGCACCCGAACGAATCGAAGTGCCGCATCAGTTCGGCGACCTTTTCGGTGGGGAACGGAAGGTCGTAAATGGTGGTACCGTCAAATACAACATGCGTTCCGTTCATGGCGACAAAGCTGGTAAAGTAACCCGGGAAAAACTTATGGATGAATGATTCCTGGCGGCCGGAGCACACGGCGATGCGGTGGCCGTTCTTTTTCAGCAGGTCAAGCGCTTCCAGCGTGCTGGGCGGCGTGTAAAAATAGCTGCCGTCTTTCGTGCCGAGAAGGGTTCCGTCTATATCGAAAAATATGGTCTTTTTGTTCATTTGAAACTCCTTCTAATGTATATCTTTCCCAGAAGCGGCGAAACTAAAATTGAGGTGAAAGATGTGGAATATGTATGGGCGTTTGTCGTCGGCGGCGCAATTTGTGTGGTGGGTCAGGTGTTGATCGACTTCACGAAAATGACGCCGGCGCGCATATTGGTGCTCTTTGTTACGTTGGGCGTTGCGCTGACCGGGTTAGGGCTGTACGAGCCGCTTGTAAAATTTGCCGGCGCGGGCGCCACGGTTCCGCTGACCGGATTTGGCTACCTGATGGCAAAAGGTACGATGGAGGCCGTTCAGGCACACGGGCTGCTGGGCGTATTTTCCGGCGGGGTGGCGGCAAGTGCCGCGGGAATTGCGGCAGCAGTGTTCTTCGGATATGTTGCCGCGCTGGTATCGAAATCGGGAGATAAAAGCTAGCCGCAGGAACGGGACATAACAGGATACGAAACAAAACGGGCAGGTGAATACCTGCCCGCACCATTATGCTTCTGCCGATTTTTTATTGAATGGAACAATCGAGGTAGTGCTCAAGTTCCTCTTCGTCCTTTTTCTTCTTTTCAAAGAACAGAACGACGGCGATGACGGCGGCGGCCACAGCGGCTACTGCAGAAACAACCGACAGAAATATGGCAAATGTATTGTACTTTTTCAAAACGAGCACCTCCGTTTTTGAACATCAGATAGTATAGTCCTATGATAACCAATAATTGCGAAAAAGTCAATCACCGGAAATATTTATTCAATCCGCAGCACCGCAAACTTTTGTAAAAAGTAAAAAAGCAGGGCACAAGGCTCTGCTTTTGCTTTTAAACCACGTATGATTTACTGCCGGAAAACGGCAATAAAGAGATGTGACACTGTACGCTTGGCACAGACGGCGGCCGCGCACAGAGCGAAAATTTCATGCAGGGTCAAAGCATGCATTTATTGCGGTGAGCACGGTTCTGCATGAAATTATGCATTCGCTGCATTCAGTTTGCGAACGAGTGCAGACTTCTTTCTAGCAGCAGTGTTCTTGTGCAGGATACCCTTTGCAGTAGCCTGGTCAATCGTTTTGATTGCAACCTTAACAGCTTCCGCTTTGTTTGCATCTCCGCTTTCAACGGCAAGGTTTGCCTTCTTTATATCTGTCTTGAGTCCGGAATTGATGGACTTGTTAACCAGAGTCTTTGTTGCGATAACCTTTACGCGCTTTTTCGCTGATTTAATGTTTGGCATGATTCCACCTCCTTTGGCGTTGTCACGTATCAATAATAATATCATCTGCAAGCTTAAATTGCAAGTGATTTTCAAAAAAATATGATAGGGGCTGATTTTTTGGTATATCGTACCGATTTGGCACTGGAAAACACCGAACCAAGCAAACAGGTTCGCCGTGAAGTGGACGATTGCGTCGTTACCCATATTGACGACAGCGGCAATTCTTACATTACCATTGAGGTAAAAGCGATTTCCGACCATTTGGACAGCGACCACGGCGTGCTTAAACTGATTGTGGAGGAACTGACCCCTCTTCTGCCGGAAAGCGGGCCAGTTCTTGTGGCGGGGCTTGGCAACCGCGCCATTACGCCGGACGCAATTGGGCCGCTTACCGCGGAAAAAGTAATGGCAACACGGCATATTAAAGGGGAAATCGCACGGGTGACCGGGCTGGAGGATCTTCGTCCGGTGGCGGTGGTCAGCCCGGGGGTGCTGGGCTGTACCGGAATAGAAGCCGTTGAACTGATTAAAGCACTGGTGCAGAAAATAAAACCGGCGGCGGTCATTGCGGTGGACGCGCTTGCTTCGCGCAGCACGGCAAGGCTGGGCTGTACCATTCAGCTTTGCTCCGCAGGTATTTCACCCGGAGCCGGGGTCGGCAATTCCCGGCCGCAGATTGACGAACAAACACTGGGGATTCCGGTCATCGGCATGGGCATTCCCACTGTCGTGGATGCCGAAACCCTTGCGGCGGACCTGCTTGGCGGGGAGCTGCACGAAGAAAAAGAAAAAGTGGAGCCGCGCGGTGCGGTTATGATGGTTACGCCGCGGGAAATCGACCTGATTATTTCACGCGGTGCGCGGCTGATTGCTATGGGAATCAACCTTGCGCTGAACCCCAGCCTTTCCCTGGAGGATTTTGAAGAGTTGACATAAATAAGAAAGATTCTTCAGAGCAGACTTTTTGAAAAGCATCATGAAACTCGGCTTACCCGCATAAAATTTCATACAGGTTGTTGTATTGCCAAAACCGGTACGAGCAATTTGGCCGAACTGTGGAATACGGCAAATATTCCCTGAGCGGATCAGTAATGATTTTATGGGGGCAAATATGAGCAGATGGACACAGAAGGCGGCGGGAGTTTGTTCCGCCGCGCTGGTGCTTGTGGCGGTTGTGTGCGCGGCCGGCCGCCTGCCGGCAGTTGCGGCGCAGAATACAGCGATGGCCGCCGCGGGGTTTATTCTTCCCGGCGGCGCAAAGGACGCGATTTTGTCTGACTATTTGGAGGAAGACGAGGAAGACAACGCGCCGGAGGGCAGTGCTGCGCCTGAAATGGACAGCCAGCCCCAGGCCGAGGCGTCATCAACTCTTCCCGGCTCTGAGCCGCCGTCAAGTCTGCCGCCCGGTTCTTCCGCTGCTTCGTCCTCTGTTTCCGCTTCCAGTACCCCGCCCGCTTCCACATCGCTTCCCGCCGGAGTGCAGGAGGTGGCCCTTGCAAACGCGGGCGTCCAGTATAAAAACATCTGGGTAAAAAACTATAATAAAAACCACGGCATCGACATTCCCGCCGAGCTTGCAAAGCAGCCGGCCATTAAAATTATCAAAAACTCCACTCCTCAGGTGCTCATTTATCATACGCACACCACCGAAGCGTTTTTGGGCGACACGCGCAGCCAGGATTCTTCCCGGAATGTGGTCGCTGTGGGCGAGCAGATTGCCGCGCAGCTGAAAGCGGCGGGCATCAATGTGGTGCACGATACTACCATGCACGATTATCCCAGTTATAACGGTTCGTATGACCGTTCGAAGGTCACAGTGCTGAATAATCTGAAAAAATATCCGGGGCTGCAGGTTACGCTCGACATTCACCGCGACGCCATGGGTTCCGCGGACGGAACGCGGATTAAGCCCACTGCGGTAATCAACGGCCAGAAGGCGGCGCAGCTTATGATTATTTCCGGCTGCGACGACGACGGTACCCTGGGCTTCCCGAACTGGGAATACAACCTGCGGTTTTCCCTGCGGCTGCAGAAGTCGCTTTCGGAAATGTACCCCGGCCTTGCGCGGCCGCTGGATTTTGCCGCCAAAAAATACAATGAAAACCTGACGAAAGGTTCGCTGCTGATTGAAATCGGAACCGAGGTCAACACGTTGGATGAAGTAAAACGCACCGGCGAATATTTGGGGAAGGCGCTGGTGGATACCTTAAACCAGCTGACCTGAAGCCGGAAAAGGAAGTGAAAAAATGAGGAGAAGAAATCGAAGAATTTTCTTTGCGGCATTTTTCGGTACGCTTTGCGTATTTGCCCTGTTATTCGGGCTGACGGAGGTAGATGTGAATTCCCGCAGAATCGGTTTTGGCGACGATAAAACACTGGTTTACCAAATTACCGGTAAAACTTGGCAGGAATCTTGCAATACGATGAAAGTATGGTATAATGATTTTATATCATTACTGACGGAAAAGGACGTGAAAAGTGCCAATGAAGCAACATAAAAGGGTTTTATGCATGTTTTTAGTGGTGTTTTTGTTGGTGGTTTCCTATTGTTCCGTTTTCGCGTTTGCTACGGTGATTACGCCGGATCAGGTGGATCAGATTTTGAAAAATCAGGCGTCAAGCAAAGCGCAGACTTCGTCGTCCCCGGCAGTCAGTTCGAAACCGTCGGTTTCGAGCAGAACGTATTCTTCTTCTGCAGAGTCCGGCGCGGTATCTTCCGGCGACTCAAGCGGGGATTCCAGCATGGTTTCAAGCGAAGTTTCCAGTGAGGCCTCCAGTGAAATTGTTCTTCCCAGTGTCGGCAGTATTGCCGAAAACGATCCGCTAAGTTCCGTAATTGTGGATCAGGCCGCAAACCAGAAAATGAACTGGATCGGTATCGGCTCCTGGGCGCTGATTGCATTGGGCGTTGTGGTTGTTTTGGCTGTTGTTTTCAGCAACCGCCGTCCGCCGAGAGGCGGTTCCGGGCGCAGGCGTTACCATCGCCCGGTGAAATCGAAGAAGAAACGCTTGCTGAACGACAAATATTACCGGAACATGAAATATTAAATCACACAAAAGGCGCAGCGTTGGCTGCGCCTTTTTTCTGCCGATGTTTCGGTTTGGCCGTATTTGTTTGGATTTTGTATCTTCCAGGTACAGTCGGTGGATTTGGCTGAATTATTCATTGTTCAATTTGCAGTATGTATGGTATAATATATTATTACCACGAGAAAGATTTTGAAAATTGAGGATTAGGTGATCAGTTTGGCAATATCACGCGATAAAATACGCAATTTCAGTATCATTGCGCATATAGATCACGGCAAAAGCACGCTTGCGGACCGAATTCTGGAGCAGACCAAGGCCGTCGCTCTGCGCGATATGGAAAACCAGCTGCTTGACAATATGGATTTGGAACGCGAACGCGGCATTACCATTAAAGCGCATGCCGTAACGCTTGTTTACCACGCAAAGGATGAACAGGATTACATTTTTAATCTGATTGACACCCCCGGCCACGTTGACTTTAACTACGAGGTGTCACGTTCCCTCGCCGCGTGCGAAGGCGCGGTGCTGGTGGTGGACGCATCGCAGGGCATTGAGGCGCAAACTCTTGCCAATACGTACCTTGCCGTTGACGCGGGGCTGGAGATAGTGCCGGTAATCAATAAAATCGACCTGCCCAGTGCACAGCCGGAAAAGGTTCGAGCCGAAATTGAGGATGTTATAGGAATTCCCGCGGACGACGCGCCGCTGATTTCCGCGAAACTGGGCACCAATATTGACCAGGTGATGGAGCAGGTGGTCAAATGCGTTCCGCCGCCGGAAGGCGACGAAAACGCACCGCTGAAAGCGCTGATTTTTGACTCGTATTACGACGCATACAAAGGCGTTATTATACATGTCCGTTTAAAGGACGGGCAGGTACACCCGGGCGATACCATCCGCATGATGGCGACCGGCGCGGAGTTCACGGTGGTAGAGTGCGGGTATGGCCGTGCTACGTGCCTGGAGCCCAGCGACGGACTTAGCGCGGGGGAAGTAGGTTACATTGCCGCTTCCATCAAAGCGATGAAGGAAGCGCGCGTGGGCGATACGGTAACGCTTTCCGAGAACCCGGCAAAGCGGCCCCTTCCGGGCTACCGTGCGGTGCAGTCCATGGTGTTCTGCGGAATTTACCCTGCCGA
>DFRY01000067.1:0-7996 GCA_002378845.1 Ruminococcaceae bacterium UBA3451
GAATTAAAGCGTTCCAATTTGTATGAAGCGCCAAAAATAAAAATCGGCATTGCATTAGAGTAGACTCAAAGGTTTATGATTATATTACACCAAACAAATTAAAAAGACAAGGGGATGTTTGAATGAGCTTTAATTATTATATTCCGACAAGAATTTTATTTGGCAAAGGGCAGCTTTCAAACCTGCACAGTGAAAAACTGCCGGGCAAAAAAGCGCTGATCGTCACTTCCGCCGGGAACTCGGTGAAACGGTACGGCTACCTTGAGCGGCTGGAAAACGAGCTGAAGCTTGCCGGTGTGNNACCCGGTTAAAACCCATGTAATGGAAGGTGCGCAGCTGGCCAAAAGCGAAGGCTGTGATTTTGTAATCGGCCTTGGCGGCGGCAGCAGCATTGATGCCGCGAAAGCAATCGCGGTCATGGCAACCAACGAAGGCGATTACTGGGATTATATTTCCGGCGGTTCCGGAAAGGGGCTGCCTGTTCCGAACGACCCGCTTCCGATTGTTGCCATAACCACAACTGCGGGAACCGGTACGGAAGCCGACCCCTGGACGGTAACCACCAAAGAAGATACCAATGAAAAAATCGGCTTTGGCTATGAAAAAACTTTCCCGGTTTTGTCTGTAGTTGACCCGGACTTAATGATGACTGTTCCGGCTAACCTGACTGCTTACCAGGGTTTTGACGCGCTGTTTCACAGCACGGAAGGGTATATAAACAAAATCGCGACCCCGCTGAGCGATATTTATGCATTGAAGAGCATTGAACTGATTGGGAAAAGCCTTGCAAAAGCGGTACAGAACGGTTCCGACGAGCAGGCAAGAAGCGATGTTGCGCTGGCAAACACACTGGCCGGTATGGTAGAATCCACATCCAGCTGCACGTCCGAGCACTCTATGGAGCATGCTATGAGCGCGTACCATCACGAACTGCCGCACGGCGCGGGTTTGATTATGATTAGCCGCGAATATTACACCCACTTTGCAAAAACCGGTGCTTGTGACGCGCGCCTTGTTACCATGGCAAAAGCGCTCGGTATGGCAGACGCCACCGAACAGATGGATTTTGTAAAGGCACTGGTCAGCCTGCAGGAGCAATGCGGCGTGAATCAGCTGAAAATGAGCGATTACGGCATACAGAAAGAGAATCTTCCGATGTACGCTGTGAATGCGCGTGCAACTATGGGCGGCTTGTTTGCCGGGGACCCGGCACCGCTTTCGGATCGTGATGTAGAAGCAATTTACGACAAATCGTTCCGATGATCATTGGAAATTCGGCAGAAGGGCCGGAATCGTTTGTACGATTCCGGCCCTTTTTCTTTAGTTTATTCGAATTTAAACTCCTTACAGCAGCCGCGTTTCGTTAATAATCAGCTCAAACTGCAGCCCGAGGAATTTTGCCGCCTGACGGCACAGTACCATACGGGACATAAAAATCTCGAAATATTCCATTACAGGGCACATTTCCGTGTCGATGGTAATATTGAGCGTTGCGGTCTGGCGTACGGCGTCAATTTCCGTTGTGGCACGCTCCACAGCATAATTTACGCGGTCGTGAATGTCCACATTCACGGTCTCCTTGTCACGCACACGGGTGCGCCGGACATCGCCCTTGTCGGAAAGAATCAGCGCCGCCGCGATGGGGTTCACAGCGGAAGCGGTTCCTTCATCATGATTTCCGATAGCCGCGACAATCAGCGCCACCTCTTCCGGCGGCATACCCAGCCGATTCAGAATTTGAAACGCCATTAAAGCACCGCTGTGCGCATGGGCAACCCGGTTAACCACATTGCCGATGTCGTGCATGTAACCGGCGATTGCGGCAAGCTCGCACATGCGGGCGTCGTAGTTCAGGCTTTGCAAAATGTAACTGGCGTAATTGGATGAGCGTTTTGCGTGGGCAAACCCGTGCTCTGTATATCCGATTACCCCTAAGTTTTGGTTTCCGTTAGTAATATACGCGTTGATTTCATCATTTTTTAAAATCTGTTCCAATGTAACATGGCTGTATTTTTCCATAAGAACCTCAAGAACCTCGCATTAATTTCAATCTTATTAATTTTATTAATCTCTAATTATTCCGTAATCATGCGGTACATTGCTTCCAGACAAATCTGTGCGTGAAGCAAAAAGCGGTCAATATCAATGCTTTCATTGGTATTGTGCAGACGGCGGTCGGGCTCATCCGGGAAGAACGGGCCAAACGCTACGGCTCTGCCTTCAAACGCACGGGCATATGTGCCGCCGCCCGTGGAATACACATTGGTTTGCTGGCCGGTTACTTCTGCGTAGGAATCTTTCAGCAAAGAAATAAAGGCGCTGTTTTCCGGCAGATAAAGGGGCTTTGTATGGCCAAGGACGGTAGCGTCTAAACCGTACTGATCGGCATATTCTGAAATTTTGGAGAAAATTTTATCCCCGTTGGAAAGAACCGGATAGCGAATATCAATCCCCGCGGATGCGTAATCTTCGCCAATATTGAGCAAGCCAACGTTTAAAGTAAGGGGGCCGGACTCTTTGTCGCTCTGGCAAATCCCGAGCGATGCACCGTCCAGTTCCGTGCCGATTCGCTCGTTCAGGAAGCGGACAAAACCGCCGAGCCGATCGTATGAGAACACCTGTGACAGCAAAGCAACCAAATGTGTGGCGGCATTAAAGCCCTCCTGCGGCTGCATGGCATGGGAAGCGGTACCGATGGAAGTGATGCGAATTCCGGTATCGGTCTTTTCAAAGCGGAATTCCCCTTTTGATTCCTGCGCGGTTTTCTGCAGCTTGGTAAATTCTTCTTCCGAGCAGGTAATCAACGCAACCGCTTTGGAAGGAACCGCGTTGACGACCGTACCCGAAACAAATTCCTTAATCACTTCGGAATCGTTCTTTTTGTCTGTAACGGTAAGGCGAAGAATTCCCTTTTCCCGGTTGCAGATGCCGTATTCCGAGTCGGGCGTAAATGCCATAACGGGCATCTCCTCCGACTTTAAATACATTTCCAGGTCGTTGCTTCCGGTTTCTTCCCCCGCGCCGAAAATAACGCGCATACGGCGCTTTGCTTTTACATTTTCGTCCTTCAGCGCTTTCAGGCAATACAGCGCGACTACTGCCGCACCTTTGTCGTCTGCTGTACCGCGACCAAAATAAAGATTGCCCTTCTGCACTACGGTGAACGGGTCGGTGTCCCATCCCTCACCCGCCGGAACCACGTCCACATGTGCGACCACCGCGGCAACCTCGTCGCCTTCGCCGTACTCTGCGTGACCTGCATAACCGTCCACATTTTTAGTGGCAAAACCCATATTGTTCGCCATGTTTAAGGCCAGTTTCAGCGCGTCGGCACATTCCTTTCCGAAGGGCATGCCCTCCGAAGCCTCGCCGCGCACGGACGGAATGGCGACCAACTTCGCCATATCCTTTATAATATCTTCCCGGTACTTTAATATCTTACTTCCAAAATTCATTCGGTTACATCCTTTCAATCACAATATGCCTTTATTATAGCACGAACGGAATAAATTACATACCCGGTAAGGAAAAGATTAGAAAAATAAAGAACCGTTATTGCTACAACTCATTTGTAACAATGACGGTTCTTTTGTTTAACGGCTTAGCCAACATGACCAGACCAAACAGAAATCAAATTGTATTTAGAATTAACCGATTGCTTCGGGGCATTTTTCACGAATTACCGAAAGTGCTTCCTCGTCGGCCACAATTGTTACATCGTTATGAAGCTGAAGGATGGAAGCCGGTACTGACGGAGTGATGGGGCCAAACAGGGAACGGTAAAGAATTTCCGCTTTGTCCGCACCGTTAGCAATAAGCAGCAGCTTTTTCGCCTGCATAATCGCCTTGATTCCCATGGTCAGCGCATACTTCGGAACTTCATCTTCATTTGCAAAGAAGCGGGAATTTGCCTCAATGGTCTGCTGCTTCAGCTTTACACAATGAGTTGTTTTGTCAAAGTCTTCGTCCGGCTCATTAAAGCCGATATGGCCGGTGTGACCGATACCCAAAAGCTGCAGATCGATTCCGCCCAGCTGCGCAATGACCTTGTCGTAACGGCGGCATTCTGCGTCGAAGTCCTTCGCAAGGCCGTTGGGCACATTGGTGTTTGCCTTGGGTACGTTAACATGGTTAAAGAAATTATGATCCATATAATAACGGTAGCTTTGTTCATGTTCTACCGGAAGTCCGCAATATTCATCGAGATTAACACTGTGAATTCTCGAAAAATCGATGTCACCTTTTTCAAACCAGTTAATCAGTTGTTTGTAAACGCCAACCGGAGTCGAGCCGGTTGCAAGCCCCAAAACGGAATCCGGAAACAGAATAACCTGAGCCGAAATAATATTTGCCGCTTTTCTGCTCATGCTTTGATAATCCGGTGCGCTGATAATTTTCATTGAAATCTCCCTTTCGAATTATAACATTCCCTGTTATTGTTTGTTGATTTGACAAAAAAATTTTTCATTTAAAAAATGAATTTAAAAAAATAATTTTATTTACTTTATTATAGCACACTGCTATAAAAAAACAATCCCTAAAACAAAGATGGTGAAATTTCAGCCACACAGCGAATAAATTGCCCTGCCCTGCAAACACTGCAAACGTACAGAACGGGGTGATCTTTTGAAAAAGTACACACTTATATTTTTGACAGGTGGAACAATTTACCCGGCTCTGGAAGTTGCCTTCCGCGGCCGAACCGACGTTTCCATGGCGGCAGCGGGCGGAATTTGCCTTTGCCTGATTGACCGCGTGTGCAATCAGAATATAAAGCTGCAGCCGCTGGCGGTTCGATGTTTTGCCGGCTCCGGAATTATTACAGGCGTGGAATTCATCATCGGAGTGCTTGTGAATTTAGTATTGAAGATGGATGTATGGGATTATTCGCAGATGCCGCTGAATATTCTGGGGCAAATTTGTTTGCCGTTTTCCCTGTTATGGTTTGTCGCGACCATTCCGGCCATGGGGATTTGCGGTCTGTTTGACAAATCCAAATATCTGTCAAAATAGAAAAGTAAGGCCTTCCGAAGTTTTTTTAACTTTCGGAAGGTTTTTTTTAAGAATTGATTGACATTCGCACCCATAATATGATATTATTATTCTCGCACTTGTGAGTGGAGAGGTGTCCGAGTGGTTTAAGGAGCTAGTCTTGAAAACTAGTGATCCCGCAAGGGACCAAGAGTTCGAATCTCTTCCTCTCCGCCATCTTCCATTAAAAAGAATAGTACAAGCTAAGAAATTCACCAACATGGAGAAGTACCCAAGTGGTGAAGGGGCTCCCCTGCTAAGGGAGTAGGTCGGGTAACTGGCGCAAGGGTTCAAATCCCTTCTTCTCCGCCAAAGCCGCATGAACATAACGTTTATGCGGCTTTTCTTTTTGCCTTGAAAATGAAACTCACTTGTTAAAACTTAATAAAAATTGTTGTAATACTTACTTTACTACTACTTTTTACTACTTATTTAGGTACTACTTTGATGATTTGCAAAATAATGGCCGCTGGTGTTGATCCAGCGGCCATTATTCATATACAATTATTTTTTATAAGCGTGGTACCCTCTTTTAGCGACTGCAGAATTGGCTCCTGGCTAACTCTATTCTTGCTTCATTTACTGATTACTTGCAGAACTAGGCTACTGAAGATGCCAATGTGGAGTACTATCACTCTGAATTAATCTTTATAAAGCCTGATTATCCCTAGCCGAAACAAACGATGGATATTTTGCACAGAACTTTAGTTCTTTCTTTATTCGTTCTGTATTATCGATCATATCAAATGGACCAAAACCAACCCAACCAGCATCCGGCTCTACCTGCTTCGGTAAACCAACTAGTCTAATTATCTCACCGACTTCCATTGGAACATCATCTGCAACATTGTAGATGCGACCACCTACATCCGGAGTTATCGCAGCAAGTAGCAATGCCTGGCAAATATCTTTATGGTGCACAAGCGACAGTTTCTGTGTAGGATTCCACGTGCGCATTATCGGAGCAAATTCTTCAATATGTCTATCGCCATCACCATAAACAAAAGCAAACCTCATAATGCGTAAATCTAATCCCTTTTCATGGTGCATTTGAATCAATGCATTTTCAGCAACTTTTTTTGTCTTAGGATATTCCAGAATCGGCTCGATGACATCATCTTCATTACAAGGACTATCCCTGCGGATTCCACCATATACAAGACTTGTACTACTAAAAATAAATCTTGTAACTCCTGCGTCCAGAGCAGCTTCTGCTAATTTAATACTCGCATCAATATTTGATGCTTGCGCTACTTCTGGGCTAACACCTCTAAATTGAGCTGCAAGATGAACTACAGCATCCACACCCTGTATCTCTCCTGCAAGATCATCATTTTCCAAAAGATCCCCAATTACAATTTCTACGCATTGTTCCTTCAACGCTTGAGCTCGCTCGGCATTTCTCACAAGAACACGTACATCGCATCCATGCTCAATTAAATATGGTACAAAACGACTTCCTACCTTACCTGTTGCGCCCGTCACAAAAACTTTCATTTTTTCATTCACTCCAATCTATTTGTTTACTTGTAACTTCTATGATATAGTATTAATATATCAGGTATAAATGGATGTATCCACCGCCTCCTTATCGTACGATTAAGAGTAGTAGGATATCCGGAAAGGAATTCAGATGAATGAATTAAATATTCAGCCTTCGCTAGGTGAATTTCTACGGGTTGCCAGAGCGCGCCTTACACCAGAGCAAGTTGGTTTAAAATCATACGGCCGACGCCGTACACCAGGCCTACGAAGAGAAGAGGTTGCGCAGCTTGCAAATATAAGTGTATCCTGGTATACGTCTATCGAACAGGGGAAAGACAGACAACCTTCTCAACAAGTTTTAGAATGCTTATCAACTGCATTACAGTTATCCCCTGCTGAGAAGCATTATCTTTTTTTACTATCTAAATCATCAGAAATAGAAGAATCTGAAATATATAAAGAGATAAGTATTGGATTAGAAAGAACGGTTTTTGCGCTGGATCCTAATCCTGCGTATATCTTGGGCAAATACTGGGATGTTTTATTATGGAATCATGCTGCAGAATTTATTTTTAAATTTCCTCCATTTTCTATAGATTTAACTGAAAAACCCAATATGCTCTATCGTTTTTTAACCGATCCGTTCCTAAAAGAAGTATTTCCTGATTGGGAGGAACATGTGAAAGTAATGATAGCACGGTTCAGGGCGGATTGTGCACGTTACCCTAATGATAAAAGGTTAATTGAAATGATATCGAAATACAATCAAGAAATTGACATATTTCGGCATTGGTGGCCCCGTTATGAAATTGCTACAGTTACTGACTGTCATAAATTATGGAATGATCCTCAAATTGGTTCACTAGAATTTGAACATGTGGATTTACAGCTGTCTAATTATCCCAATTTTCAATTAATGATTTTTACCGCTTCACCTAGTACAGCTGCTAAGCTCAAGCAAGTAATCTGATGGGCGATTTACAATAGTGAATTGCACAAAGTATTCGCCATAAAAACAAACAAAAGCGTCTTGAGACGGCTTAGGAAGCGCAATCAAGACGCATTTGTTGTGCACTGTTTTCTCGAAGAGGCTGTTTTGCAACGATTAAAAATCAGACCCGTCAGGATGCACTTTTCCTCTTTTTTAACTTCGGGCTAAGTTGGCTCGAAGTGATACCTCATAAAAGCGATTGAATTTAGATGTAATATTCGCTTGCCTAATGCCGAAAATCTTTATTTTATGCGGGTTCCCGAGTTTGTCGTTATGAACACTCGGACCAGCTCGAGTAACAGGACTTGAGCTCGTTTTATTTGAATCTACGAAGAAACGCCACCCATTGTTACTAGGCGGCGTTACAACTGCATTGTTCGATTGTGGGTTGGCAAATGATAAGTCGATAAGCCGCACTTCCTGTGGCTCATGATGGTATACTCTTCTTCTCCACCAAAGCCGCATGAACATAACGTTTATGCGGCTTTT
>DFRY01000067.1:8026-108051 GCA_002378845.1 Ruminococcaceae bacterium UBA3451
TGACCTACTTTTTCTCGGTGACGGAATATATTACGGGAAAGTCAGCAAAGAGATGCAGTCTTTTATTGATCGGCTCGACCCAACAAAGGTTCGTCAGGCAGCTGTTTTTGCAACCTACGGCGGGCAAGCTCAAATTGGCAATGAAATAAAAAATCTTCTGCAAAACAAAGGCATAAAGGTTGCCGCTGAACCTTTCACCTGTAAAGGGAAAGCCTGGCTTATTTTGAACCCCAATCGGCCCAATAAAGCGGATTTAGCGCAAATAAGCGAGTACGCGCAAAACACAGTTAAGGAATGTTCCAAATGATTCAGTATGCGTCTCTTATTAAAATTAAATACGGGAGGCGAAATTGAAATGATTGTACCGGTCACAGAAAAAAATCTATCCGATGCGGCAAGAGTACACACTTTGTCGTGGCAAGACAGCCATAAAGCCTTCTGTACGCCAGAATTTTTAGCCAAACACACAATTGTACATCAGACTGCTTACCTGAAAAAGGAAGCAGAGCAGGGTAAGCAAGTGTTTTTACTATTGGAAGAGGAACCGATTGGCGTTGTGTCCGTATGGAATAATCTGATTGAAAATTTGTATGTTCTTCCCGAAAAGCAGCGTCAGGGGTACGGGACGAAACTATTATTATTTGCAATGGCAAAATGCAGCGGAACACCGTCCCTTTGGATTTTGGAAAATAATCGAATCGCCTTTGACCTGTACACAGCACACGGGTTTCAGAAAACAGGGAAGGTACATATTCTTTCAGAAAGTATAAGCGAAGTAGAAATGGAATTAAGAAACAGCACGGGGATTGATCCGGCGCAGGGTTAAAACCGTCGTTTGGAAAATAGTTTTCCCCGGCAAAGATCTATTCTACTGGCTATGCCTCAAGACGCTCGGGCTTTCTTACCCGTACAACAGCGCGCCTCACCCCCTGCTAAACCCCTTCCCTAAAAAGCAAAAACGAATCTCGTAATTATGATATAGAAAACGCCGCAGTTACCTGCGGCGTTTTGTTTGTTCTTTCTTTGGGTTGGCTCCTTTCAGAGGAAAGCCCGGGGCGCCGCCCTTTCCCGCAAAACCGCGGCGCTCCTTTCTTGGCGGGTGCTCAAACCAAAGATTGCTTAAAGAAAACAGTACGGGCAGACCGATCAGCAATATGCTGGCCACAAGCGGCTGGAAAAAACAAAGTGTTATAATCCCCGCAAACAGAATAAACCAAACCAGGAAAAAGATGATCATTACTTTGCCCGAAGCGTTAAAATTTCGTTCCTCTTTGTTTTTCCTTGCACCGATGAACAGGAATTGAAACGTTAGATTCACGAAAATGAATACAATCGTATACGCCAATGCCGGAACTACCTGCCCAAGATTTTCAATTACCCATTTTGTAAAAACGGGCATTAAAGACAGCGAAAATAAAAACAGCATATTGCGCCAACTAATCATCGTCGTTATTTCGTCAATCATATGGAACAGGCGGTAATGCTGATGCCAGAAAAATCCCACGATAAAAAAGCTTACAAAAAATACCAGCACAGCCATTAAAAGCGACATAATATCGCTGAAGCCAAAGCTGTTCGGCAGCGGAATATTCAGCACCATAATAGTCATGATGATGGCAATTACTCCGTCGCTGAACGACTCAAGCCTGTCCTTTGTAAATTTCATACGGAAACACACGTCCTTCTATTTTCGTCTCTGCACCGCTTTTCCACAGAGCGTTATTCATTGAACCGAATCTACATCCTTCTTATTTCTGTTATTATCCTATACACTCCGCCGTATTGCAATAGGAACTGTCAACTTGCGGGAAAATCTGCCTGTTTTTCACGCATAAAACTTGCAGGAAGGTATTGATTCCCTATACGAAATAATATATAGTTATTATTAAGGTTAGTTTAACGTTAAACTAAGAGCTGAATAATACAGTTCCGCAGAAAGAGGAGGTAATTCATGTGAAGAGAAAGCATATTTTCGTAATTTCAGGAATTGCACTCATCGTCCTGGTATCGGTAACGCTCATCGCCCTCCGTATCTTTTCAGCCGAAAAGAATACTGAAAGCGTTCTCACAGACGTTCCTGCCCTATCAGTTCCTTCATCCAACAGCATACCGCAGTCCGTTCCGCCGGCGGCAAAGCCGATTTCCATTCGGCTGGGAATTTGGCCGGACTCCGCTTCGACCGACGAAGTAAAACTTGCCGAAGGTTATGCCGAAAAAATGCGGCAGATTTTCCCCAACGTTAGAATAGTGCCCGCTCCGTGCGATTTGTCCAATTTTGAAGCTTTCCAGTTCATGGCGCAGTCCAAAACCCTGCCAACCGTTTTTTCTTTGGTTCTGTACCGTCCAAACAATCAATTTCCATTTGACTATGCCGCCGATATTACCGAGGAACTGGCCGCACGCGGCTGGGACAAAGCAATGAACCCGAAAATAAAAGATTTGCTGTCCAAGGACGGAAAAATTTACGGTATTCCCGCCGACGGATATGCGCTCGGGCTGATGATGAATGCCGAGCTGTTTGAAAAGGCCGGGCTGACCGCAAAAGACGGCAGCCCCATTTACCCTAAAACCACAGACGAACTGATCGACGCTGCTCAGAAGATTAAAAAGGCCACGGGAAAAGCGGGCCTTTGTCTTCCTGTAAAAGATATTATGGGAAGCTGGCAATTCACCCAGATTGCCTGGAATTTCGGCGCGCAACTCTGCAGCGAAAACAACGACGGTACCTTTACCGCTAACCTGGATTCCCCCGAAGCGATTGCCGCCATGCAATTTGTAAAAGACCTAAAGTGGAAATTCAATGTTCTTACTGATCAACCGGAAAAGGAGGACTGGAACACCGCTTTTACCGCCCTTGGAAAAGGTGATGCGGCAATGTGTATTGCGGCAAACGACGCGGTTGACCAGCCGACAAAGTTAAATGGCCTTGCTCCCGACAAACTGGCCATGTGCGCATTTCCAGCCGGGCCAAAAGGCGACGCGTATTGCCTGACAAGCGGAACGATGTACGCCTTTTCCAAGGACGCCGCTCCGGACGAGATTAACGCATGCCTGGATTACCTTGAGCTGGCGGGGAAATCGCCCGTCGAAACCGATGCCGTACTGGCCCAGAGAAAGACGGACTTTGCGAACCGAAAAGCGAGCGGCATCCCTGTTCTGCCCCGTTTCCCGCTGTGGACTGACAAAACGGATCCCTTTGACGCGATTCCTCCGGAGTACAGCAATGTGAGCAAAACGATGTTTCAGCCTTTCTTTCAGGCTATTACGGAGCCAACGCCCAAGCTCCGTTTGGAAGAGCCCGGTTCGGCCAGCAGCCTGTACCTCGAACTTGTCCCCGTTCTTCAAAAGGTTGTAACGGACAAAAACGCAAATGTGGAAACATTGATGAAAAAAGCAGACTTGAATTTGCAGCTTGCCCTGAATCAGCAGTACCGTAAATAACCGTTTATATTTTGTGTTCTATTTAAGCCGCATGAACCTGCGTTCATGCGGCTTTTCCGTCCTTAGCCTATTTATCAGTGAACAAACAAATTCACAATCCAGTTGATGATTTTCATAATGAATTGGAGAAACGGATTCTCTGATGTCGTTTTTACATCGTCAGGGGAAATGGTTTCGCCCGAAACACCCCATGCTTCCATAAGCGGATAAGAATACGGCAGAATAGCGCAGCCGTTGTTTCCCCATTCGGCGCCCCAACTGTTTACAATCTGCCAGCCTTCCAAATCATCATCCCACCCAATAATCGCAATCGCGTGGTACCCGGCAAGGTCGTACCCCCGATGCAGAATATAGGTCAAACCGCCGTTTTCATCCACATGANNAAATCAAATGAATTGTCATTAAACCACGGAATGCCGATGAATACGTAACCGTACTTTTCCAGCGCGGTTTTAATATCATCCGCCCCCAGCAATTGAAAATAAGTCAATATTTTATGGTCGGCCGCAAGCTCTTTCAGCTTATCCAGCCCAACCTGTTGAAGTTTCTGTTCAATTTCTGGCACTTCCAGGTTATAGTCGAAATCAGTATTATTCACATCGCCGATTGACTGCGCAATTTTCAGTGCATCCCGCAGCTCCATTCCGGGCGAGGTTGCGTCCTCTTTGTTCCCGTAAAGAAACCCCACTGAAAACCGCTTATATAGTTGCGTTAGAGAAAACCGGATGTGCTCCATGGTATAGCTTAATGCGTGGGCTACACAGGAACCCACATCCCCTTGATCTTTAATAAATTGCGGCGCGCTAAGGTGAAAACTTTTCGCGTGCTCGATTGCAGTACGTGCTAATTTATAATCCCGCACGTCCACTTTTGAGGGAATCGCACCCAAAGTTCCGTTAAAATATCGATTATCCGTAATTAACTCCTCCTGCAAAGTTACTGCAGCGGCAAGTCAAACCAATATCATTCTCAGCCCCCAAATTTTTCTTTGCTTTTAGACTTGCCCCCTTTTACAATATGCAGGCCGCCTTTTCTCTGTTTCCGACCGGCCGCTTACCTGCTTTGAAACCAAAAAAGAGCCTGCTGAAAAACAGCAGGCTCAATGATGCTACAATTCCTCTTTTACAGATTGCTCCGCGGAGGTCAGTTAAAAAAACGGGTGTTCAAACTGTTTTGATTTTTCTGGGCAGAGCAATAGGTTCCCGGTCAACGAAAACCGTTCTGTCCTCTTTCGTTTTTACGTCCCATTTTACCAGAGTAATTTCCGAATTCTGAATTTCAATGCAGGTAATGCAGTTGGGGTGAACACAGCTGCCGTCATTAAAATAAGGGTGTTCGTCTTCCGGTGGGCAAGTGGGCCGGTGCGTATGCCCCGCAATGACCATTTGTTTGTTGACTGCTACCCACTCCAGAATCTTTCGTTCCACCTTCCTTTTTTTATCGTAATTCTTTGCCGCGCTGGTCGGGTCCTTATGGCCGAAAAATTCCAATCGGCGCCAAACATACCTTGTTAAAAACCTTCCCACCCTCCAGAACAAATCATTCAGCAAGTCGCCCTGATGCCCGTGAATCAGCAATATTTTTGTGTGCGTTTCAATATGTTTCAATACCAACCCTTCGTGAACTTTTATATTTTCAAACAGGGGTTCTTCTTTGTCCGTATGGCTGTCGTAATATTTCTCCATATTCTTTTTCACAAAAGAGGGGTACTTTTTCACAATATCATGATTGCCGTAAATCATGTAAAACCGGTTTTCCTTATAAAAGTCATGCAGCAGGTTAAAAATATCATTATAAATATTGGTGATGTCCTTAAAATGCTGATTCTTCCACAATTCGTCGCTGTCGCCAAGGTCAATGTACGTAAATCCATTTTGATAATAGTATTTGATCGCGCAGTAATACAAATTTTGATTATGGCTGAAATCATCCACCCAGCTGCCGTCCCCCTTGTGACAGTCGCTGATTAAAACGATTTTCGATTCATCATCAAAAGGAATTTCCTGTGCGGTTTGAAATATTTTATTCAGGCGGTTAAACGTGGAGCGAGAAGACATGTTCCTCCTCCTCTGCTGGATTAAATTTGCGGTAATTCCGCTGAACTATTATTTTGTACGAAAGGCGCCGCCATATGCCCCTAAACGCTGTTTCCGCTCGGTTATTTTAGTTCCTGTCGACTTCTTCCCCTCAATATGGTAAAATATTTTAACACAGAAAGGAAATAAAACAATGGAGATTAAAACAGTACAGAAAAACGGAAATACAGCGGCGCTGGTGCACAGTGACGAGCCGGTTATAACAGACGTTACGTCTGCCCTCGACTTTATGGCGACCGTAAAATACGAGGCCGGATGCGACCGGATTGCGCTGAATAAAGAAGCGATTACCGAAGACTTTTTCAAACTGAGCACCTGCCTTGCGGGGGAGATCCTGCAAAAATTCATCAATTACTGCGTAAAGTTTGCTATTGTGGGTGATTTTTCGCACTATACCAGCAAACCGCTGAAAGATTTTATGTACGAGAGCAACCGCGGCAACGATATTTTTTTCGTTTCCACACAAGAAGAAGCGGCGGAAAAGCTGACATCCGCGCGATAATTTAAAACTTTATATTTCAGGGGGCTTTTTATGTACGGCACTGTTGTGTTCACGGCTACCGTCCTGTTTTTTGCCATGATTTTTACACGCGTTATGCTGTTGAGGAAAAGCGGAATAAACGCAGTAATCTTCGCTGGTTCCGATTATGTTCTGCTTCCCTTTGCCATCCTGTTTCTTTACGAAATCGTGGCGGAAACTTTTACGCTACCACTTCCTTTTGCTTCGGTTTTAAACCTGACTTTTTTTAGCAGTACAATCACAGCCACAATCGGTATTATCCTGTGTGCATTGGCACTGGTCGGCATTTTATTGTGCCTGATTTCATTCGGAAAGTCGTTTCGCATTGGAATTGACCGCGACACACCCGACAAGCTAGTGACCACCGGAATGTTTTCGGTAAGCCGGAATCCCATATATGTCTCGTTTCTTACCTTTTTCCTTGGGATTTTTTTGTCTTACCCCAATGCGATATTCACGTTTTTTCTGCTTGCGGCATTTGCTTCCATTCACCGGCAGATTTTACGGGAAGAGGATTTTTTGAAGAAGCATTACGGAAATGAGTACACAGAATACTGTAAAAAAGTCAGAAGATATTTATAACGAATAATTGACCGGAGAAATGAGGTATTCATTTTGGACTCAAAGATAAAATTTACCGGAAAAGCGGCAATTTACTCAAAGTATCGCCCGGGC
This sequence comes from Ruminococcaceae bacterium UBA3451, assembly GCA_002378845.1. Classification (GTDB taxonomy): domain Bacteria; phylum Bacillota; class Clostridia; order Oscillospirales; family Acutalibacteraceae; genus Caproiciproducens. The sequence goes on from DFRY01000067.1 coordinate 14,759, forward strand.
TACCCGGAAGAATATTTAGACTATTTCATTACGTACAACCGCCTGCCCGCTGACGCAACCATAGCCGACGTTGGTTCCGGCACAGGAATTTTCAGCCGTCATCTTCTGGAAAAGGGCTTTCGGGTCATCGCCGTTGAACCCAACGACGACATGCGCGGGCTAGCGAAAAAAAACTTAAAGGAATACCCCGGTTTCACTTCCCAAAAAGGTTCCGCAGAAAACACCGAACTCCCTGCACAAAGCGTGGATTTGGTAACAGCCGCCCAAGCTTTTCACTGGTTCGACCCCCTGAAATTCAAAGCGGAATGCAGCCGTATTTTAAAACCGGACGCAAATGTGGCACTGGTATGGAACAGCAGGGACACCTCCAGTGAACTGATTCAGGAAAACGCGGAACTGTGTAAAAAGTTCTGCCCTCAGTTTGAAGGCTACAGCAACGGGATTGAAGAAACTCCGGACGTTTACCGCCTGTTTTTTCGAAATGGGGAATACGATGAAAAGGAATTCCCGCACAACCTGAAAATGACATTGGAAGGCTTTATCGGGCGCAATCTGTCCGCCTCATACGCCCCGAGAGAAACCGAACCGGGCTACCAAGAATTCGTAGAAGGACTGACGGAGCTTTTCGTAAAATACAGTAAAAGCGATGAAATACTGGTACTGAATATTACCCGCAGCTACATAGGCCGGGTGTGATTTCCGCAATAAAAACGCCGTGCAATTACAGCACGGCGCTTTTTTATTCGAACAAAGTTATACCAGTGGGACTCTTTCCTTCGTATGCTTCGCCTTTCCCTGCAATTCCGGTACCGGCTCCACATTATTTTTTGGAATATGCGTTTTATGGTTGCTTTCCGTTCCGTGCGGTTCCTTCGGGTCGGGCCGCCTCATGCCGGCTTTTGCCATATGACTTCCTCCTGTCAGACATCGTTATTTTTTACAGACTGTTTTTTGGCATTTTTATTCTGATTTTGATTTTCCCTTGTAATCGGTGTTTGACCGTTTGCTTTTCGCATTCTGTCCTGCTTGTTGTCGGATTGACTGTCTTTCGGCATCGTATTCCCTCCTACATTATATGATTTTCAAAATGTTCCCCGGTCACCGTAAAACCGAGACTGTCTACTTTTCTGCGGATCTGATCCTGACTGGTTCCCGTGGTATCAAAATCCACTGCTACCCGGTTTTCTATTTTATTTACGCTGACAGAAATTACGCCGGGGAGCGTGTCGAGCTGCTGCTTCAGTTTTGCCACGTCACGTTTCCCGCTGACATCCTCCAGGTCAAAATACATGCTTGCTTTAGACATAGAATCACCTCTGCGCTTATTATGCGCAGAGGTGACTGTTATTATGACAGCATGCTCGCAAGCTCGGTCAGGTCATTGACCGGGGCGAAACATGCGTTATTCTGACAAATATAATACGTGCTTTCTCCGTTTTTCATGCCGTAATCCTTTGTAAACGGAGCCAGCGAATGAATTTTATCCGCGTTTTGTTCGTCTATGACCAACACGGAAAGATTCGGCAGGAATTTTTTCCAAAGCAACTGTTTTAGCTCTTCCAAATCGCTGTTGTCCTTTATGACGGCAACCAGTTCCCTGCCCGGATACAGCGCAAGCATCTGCGCGATTAATGAAAAGCTGAATCCAGCGGGGTAAGTTTGCATTGCGCCTGCCAAAAACTGCAGCTGCTGCGCGGCGGTTTCCTCCAGTTCCGGGCTGCCGGTCAGCCTTGCAAGCTGCATCAGGTTATAGCCGACAACCGAATTACCGGAAGGAATTGCACCGTCATACGTTTCTTTCGGGCGGTATATCAAATGTTCCGCATCTTTTGCGGTCAGAAAAAAGCCGCCGTCTTTTTCATCCAAAAAATCTGAAAGAAGCTTCCGCTGAAAAAACAACGCCTGCTCCAAGTAATCCGCGTGAAAATTGGATTCGTACAGCTCCAGCAGCGCCCAAACCGTGAAAGCGTAATCGTCGATATGCCCGGTGCCGGTCGCATCCCCCGCGCGAAAACGGACATGCAGCTTCCCACTGTCCTCATAAAGATGATTTCTCAAAAAGTCCATGGCTTTTTCCGCAATATCCAGATACTTTTTATCCTTCAAAACACGGTAAGCCTTTGCAAAAGCCACAATCATCAACGCATTCCACGCAGTAAGAATTTTATCGTCCCGGTGCAGCTTTGTCCGGGTAAGGCGGTAATCGTACACCTTCGGAATCAACGCTTCCACACGCTTGTCCGGAGGATCGATTTGTTTGGCATGAATTAAATTCGGAATACTCTTTTTTTCAAAATTTCCTTTTTCCGTAATCTGAAAAGTATGGTCAAAATAACGCCCGTCTTCCTCCCCAAGCAGCTCGGCAACCTCCTGCGGAGTATAAACGTAATACTTGCCTTCCACACCGTCACTGTCGGCGTCCTGCGCGGAATAAAACCCGCCGTCGCTGTCCGTCATTTCCCGCTGAATATATTTTAATATTTTTGTCGCGACCGTTCCGTACAACTCCGTTCCGGTCAGCTGATACGCTTCCAAATATGTGATAGTCAAAAGGGCATTATCATAAAGCATTTTTTCAAAATGCGGAACCAGCCACTTTTCGTCTGTAGAGTAGCGGGAAAAACCGAACCCGATATGGTCAAACATGCCGCCGCGGTACATTTGCTGCAGTGTTTTTTCCACCATGGCAAGCGCATCGGTATTTTCTTCCGCTGCGGAATAGCGCAGCAGAAACATCAGGTTGTGCGGACTGGGGAACTTCGGTTTGGAACCGAACCCACCGTATTCACGGTCAAAGCTTTGCGAAAAGATAGCATAGGCCGCAGAAAGATCTTCCCGTTTCGGCTGGGTATTGCCGCCGGCGCCCGTTTCCTGATGAATGGCCTGTGTGATTTGCTCGCCGGATTTTAATATTTTTTCGCGGTCTGTTTTCCACTGCTCCTGCGCGGCATTTAAAAGCTCCAGAAGTCCGGGCATGGAATACCGGCGTTGCTTGGGCAGATAAGTGCCCGCGTAAAAAGGCTTTTGATCTGGTGTCATCAGGATGGTAAGCGGCCATCCGCCGCTGCCGGTCAGCGCCTGGCAGACCGCCATGTAAACTGCGTCCACGTCCGGGCGTTCTTCCTTATCCACCTTAATCGCTACAAAATCGCGGTTTAAGGTGGCGGCAACTTCTTCGTCCTCAAAGCTTTCATGAGCCATAACGTGGCACCAATGGCAGGTCGAATAACCGATACTTAAAAAAATCGGTTTGTCTTCCCGTTTTGCTTTTTCAAAGGCTTCCGTTCCCCACGGAAACCAGTTCACCGGATTGTACGCGTGCTGAAGAAGGTACGGGGATTTTTCATGGATCAATTGGTTGGGTATACTATTCTTATTCATGGCATCACCCCTTGTTATTAAACTTTAATATCGATGATAATATTCTTTTCAGTTTGAGTCCATTTGATGCCTTCAATAATAATTATATATAGTTTTTTGCAGTAAGACAAAATACATTCTTATTGTCCTAGATTTTATCTTCAAATTTATCCTAAAATAAGATACATACCGTTTTGTAGAGGCGTGACCCTCATTTTCATGAGCAGACCCAACCAGGGAAAAATACCATCCGAATCTCCCGTACCGGAAAGTTGAACTTATAGGAACACACAGTTATCGCTTTATCATATACTCTTTAGGGGAAAGGCCGGTGACTTCCCTAAACATTTTGCAAAAATACTTTGGGTCCTTGTAGCCGATTTTCTCCCCTATTTCATAAATTTTATAATTTGAGTTAAACATCAGTTTTTTTGCAACATCTATCCGATATTTCTTTAAATAATCCGAAAAACTAATGCCTACCTCTTTCGTAAACAAATGGCTCAGGTATTCAGAAGAAACATTCATTTGAGTCGCAATTACCTCAAGAGAGACTTTGTCCGTATAGGAACTGGCAATATAATTCATTGCTTTTCTTACCAATATCGAATTAACATTCTGTTGAATTGAAGTGCTGTCCTGATACATATTTACCAAACTATCCAGACAGTCTTTTATTTCCTGCATTGTGCAGCTATCCTTCAATTCGTCAGACAGCCTTATGTTTTGCGCTTTTTCATAAATATCTACATTGAACTCTTTGTAACAAACCAAAATAGAAAATGCATACCTAATGCAGATATTTTTGATATGATCCGGGTGGAATTTGTTATTTCTTAAAAAGGCAATAAGGTCGCTGTTCGCCTTCATCAGTTCATCGATGTTCCCACTTTTTATAGCAGATAATGCTTCCATATCAAATTGCCCTACTTTATTGTTGCTTTCACTCTTAATATTAGAAATACGTTCTGTATATATCACCTGATCATTGCCAAGCGTCAAAGCCCATGAGTTCAAAAATTTGATTTCATCCAATATTCCAGGTAAATTGTCAATGACTTTGATTGGCAGTAAAGTTACGGTTAAATCTTTATATTCAAACTTATGAAGAGAAAAAATAAGGTTATAATCGATTTTTTTAACCATGTCTGATAACTCATATTGGCAATTTATAAAAACAGTTATAAACTTATTCGCATGCAAAATAGACATAAAATAATCTTTAAAATTATAATACTTACAGAAAGAATTCAATATTTTTATTAAACCTGTAGAATCGGTATTTTTACCGTAGTATAGATTGACTATATACATTTTCTCCGGTACTACGGTCTCCTTAATGATATTCAAAGCCTCTTTTGAATCATTTTTCACATCCAGTAAAACACTTTTTATGATTTCATCCTGCAATATTATTTTTTTGCCATAATTAACCTTCTTAATGTTCTGCCAGTTTTCCATGCTTTGAATAACACTGATTAATTTTTCATATGTAATCGGTTTTAATAAATATTCACGCACGCCATATTGTATTGCTTGCTGAGCGTACCCAAACTCTGCATAACCGCTCAGTATAACAAATGACGGCTCATACTTTGCGTTAACTATTTTTTCTATCATTTGCAACCCGTTTAATTTCGGAAGTTGTATATCGACAAATATTAAATCAGGCTTCAAGGCGATCGTCATTTCATAGCCCTCTTGGCCGTCAGCTGCCTTGCCACATATCTCATGTATGGGACTGGTTTTTTTTATTAATGCGGCAAGTCCTTCACGAGCGTTGAACTCATCTTCTACAATCAAAATTTTCATGACTTTACCTTATACTTTCTTGATTTTCCTGACAAGTTTATAATGGATTATATTTTTCATTTTAATAAACGATGGGTATCACAATTGTCACTGTTGTTCCTAGGTTTTCATCACTTGAAATTGTCATGTTAGCAGAATCTTTATAATAGATTTCCAGCCGCTCATACACATTTTTAAGTCCTATTTCCTTATTGGGTTTATCATTAAGGATATGGTCCAATTTATCTTTAGGAATACCCACCCCATTATCGCCTATTTCGATTTTAAGAAAATTCTCCTGGAATTTATTGATTTTGACAGTTAACAGTTTTCCCGAATCACAGCCTTCAAAGCCATGAACTACTGCATTTTCAACAATTGGCTGAAGCAGTAATTTATATATTTTGCAGCCTAATATCTCGTTGTCAACATCAAATCTGGTTGTGAAGCTATTATTAAACCTAACTTTAAATAAATACAAATATTTTTCCAGCCAATCAACCGCTTCATATATTGTCACCTGTTCGTTCACTGTTTGAATGCTGTATCTAAGTATATGAGCAAGGTTGCCAATCATTTGACTAATTTCGTAATCCTCATTTTTAATAGCCATCCAATTTATGCAGTCTAATGTATTATATAAAAAATGTGGATTTATCTGCGCAACAATTGCATTGATTTCAGCTTCCCGTTTTCTATTAGATATTTCATATATGTAGTCGTTCTGTTCTTTCAAATTCTCGACCAAACCACTTATTTTTAAAATCATATCATTAAACTCATCGCTTATGAATATGAGTTCACTTTCTCCCTTTGGCTTTATATGAGCACTAAAATCTCCTCTTTTTGCCTTTTTTATCTCATTAACAATATCAATAACAGCTTTATAAAACTTATTTGAAAACAAGATAATTACGGCCATGCATATTAAGATAATAAACAACGTAATTGCCAAAGTTAACCTTGAGAGAGCATTTACCTCATAAAACATGCTGTCTTTGTCCACTAAATTTACTACATTCCAGTTTGTGCTATCAATCGATACACTATTGATTATGACTCCATCCTTTAGATTTATCGGTATTGCTTTCGATAATTCTGTGATATCATAATTGTTTTTTTCTGAGCTTTTTTTAACATTATATCCTATAAAGCTTTTATCTGTAAAAGAAATAATCTTCCCGTTCTCATCGACTACAAAAGAATACTCTTTCACATCGTTATTTGTATCGTTACCCGTTTTAATGTTGCAAATACTCTGGAGATGCTTTTCATCAATACTTAAGATTATGACTCCTAAGTCCTCTCCCGTTTTTATATTCCATGCTTTTATGCCTATGTTATAAAGGTAATTATCTTCATTATTATAGTAGTAATCTTTTGTATTTAAAAATACAACCCTGTTGCTGGCGTGGATGCTATTATAAATTTGCTCCTTTTCTTCATTGCTATAGGAGTCCCATAAGTAGTTGTTTACGCTCATGTTTTTTTTATCATAAAACACAGTTTTTAAAGAACTGTTTACATATGTTATACTGGAAATTTCATCGCGTATGTCAGCGTAGGATGCCAACGAGTCTCGCAATTTAATGCCGCCTGATTCTCGCTCAAAATCATTTCCATCATTAATCTTGACTTCATTTTCTATAATATTATCATCGGCATCGATTCTATATAATATTCCCTTGTAATATTCCATGTCGGATTCAATGTTAGTTTTCATGTAAGATAAATTCTTGTTTGTGAGCGCATTGATTTTCTGCTCAATATAATGTTCACTTAGATTATAAAATGCATTCTGCATTACAATGATCGGTATTATTGATATTACAAAACACACGAACAGTATCTCAAATCTCAGACTATAATGAAAATTCCGCACATGCTTCACTACTTTCATTTGATTGATTTCTGCTGCAGTATAAAGGTAGAATATGGCTTCATTTTACCACTATGCTTATTGATTAAACAAGTGTGAAGTAAACTTAATGGTCAGAACGTACATTGTCTGTTCATAACAGTAATAGGGCCGCCTGTTTTAACATTAGCGGCCCTAGGTTCCTCAATTATTACTAAATACTGGCTCCATCCCTTAGAAACACGGGAATAACGTCAATGGGTGCGTCACACTCAATGCGGCTGCCGCCATCAAAAAGTTCGCCGTTTTCAAGATTTTTCCATTGTGAACCCAATGGCAGATAGACCTTCCTTTTGCGTTCATTCGCATATAGCACAGGCGCAACAAGCATTGATGGTCCAAACATATATTCATCCGAAACATTCCAACATTGTTTATCTTGAGGAAAATCATAGAAAACAGGCCGTATTACCGGGGTTCCTTTTTCATGCGCTTCCGCCATAATTTTTGAAATATACGGTCCCATTTTTTTCCTTAATACAATATACTTTTTGAATATCTCGTATGCCTGATCACCGTAGCTCCAAATTTCGTTTGCAGCGCCGCTTACACATAACCCTCCGCCCTTGTTGCCAAGAGGAGCGCTATGAGGCTCGCGATCACCGTGTATCCGGAATACAGGGCAAAAGGCTCCAAACTGGAACCACCGTATTACTAATTCCCTAAAGTCCTCATCTTCAGGATTTCCGCCATGGAACCCGCCAATATCTGTAGTCCACCAAGGGATGCCCGCCAATCCCATATTAAGGCCTGCACTTAGCTGACACCGCAACACATCGAATGAGGAATAAATATCGCCAGACCAAACCAAAGCACCGTAACGCTGGCTACCAATCCAAGCACATCTTGTCAAATTGATAATATTTTCCTGACCTTCCGACTGCATTCCGTCAAAAAATGTTTTTGCGTACATAACTGGATAGATGTTCCCAATCTGCATATCTGTACCTGCATAATACCGATACAAATCATAATCATAGACAGAATATTCCGGTTCAGCCTCATCAAGCCAAAAAATTTTGATGCCTTTATCATAATAATTTCGCTTAATCTTATTCCAGACATATTTTCTGGCATCTGGGTTTGTTGGATCATAAAAAACCGTATTCCCCAAATAATCCATCGTAGTGGCTATGCCCCTATCTGTTCTGACAAGGTACCCTTTATGTCGCATTTCATCATAGTTTTCACTCGTCTTGTCCACAGTAGGCCATACAGAAACCATAAGTTCTATGCCCATTGCTTTCAATTCTTTGACCATGGCTTCGGGATTCGGCCAATACTGNNAATTTCCGCTGGTGTACCCCCCGCCGTAATCCAGTAGTCAAGCTGCTTTGTAGATTGTGCAACCCACTCGGTCATATTCTTGCCAAAAACAACCTTTCCGATTGCAGGATTATTCCACAGGAAGCCGTAGCCAAGACTTGATAAGGCAAAGGGTACACTTGCCTGGGAATTCCTATGTGCAAGCTCAAGGGAGCAATTTTTCAGGTTAAGAAATTCTTGCTGATACTGACCCATCCCAAATATTTTTTCTTCGGGATCTGATTCAAAACGAACTGTCAGCTGAAAATTGTCGCCCGTCATAGGCTTAAATTCACGTGGTTCTATCTCAAGTGCACTGCAATATTCCCTAACATTTTTACGGTTGCGCACAAATTCTTCTAAAAGCACGTTACCTTTTTGATTACTAAAGGTTATCTTACCCTGAACAGAAATTTTAGCGGAGATTTTGCCGTTGATTATTTCAGCAGAGTCCTCGTTTATCTTTATATCGCCTGTATTCTTCTTTGCGACAAGCAGAGCCCAATCCTCGTCGATCATCTTGCTAAGATATGTCGAACGCACCCGCAGGCTGTTCTTGCCCCATGGTTCTATCCATAATGTTTCATTATCAAACTGCCATACCAGTCTATCCCCCTGCGTTCCGAAAAAAGACTCCATATCACGTCCGCCTTTCCTATCTATTTTAATAATACTCTGATCCTCTTAAACCGATACTTCGTATTGTTCAGCCTTATTAAACGTAGGTCCGAGCTTATTACGACAAACCTGCGCCTAATCCTTTACGGCACCATTTGTCAAACCGGATACGATGTATTTCTGAAGAAATATAAAAATGATTAAAACCGGAATTGTTATCACTGTACCATATGCCATAATGCAGTTCCACTGTATCCCATACTTTCCTATGAAATTATAGATACCGGCTGTTAACGACCTCATATTTTCTGATGACACAAAAGTAAGTGAGTATGCAAGGTCACCCCAGGAATAGAGGAAGGAGAATACTGCGCACATAATAATTCCGGGATATGAAATCGGCAGCATAATTCTAATAAATGCTGTAAAAGCATTGCAGCCGTCAATTTTCGCGGAATCTTCGAGTTCTTTTGGCAAGCTTAAAAAATATGTCCTAAGTATAAGAATTACGAACGGAATTCCGATTGTCATATCGGACAAAATTGGAGCTAAATATGTATCAATAAGGCCTATCTTATTGTAAACCAAAAACATAGGGGTCAGTGTAAGGGTTGCTGGCAGCATCTGTGTAACCAGAAACAGCATGATGAAAAGTTTGCTTCCCTTCATCTTAAATCTTGCCAGCCCATAAGCACCCGGTATTGCCAATGCACAAGATAAAATCATTGTAGACAGCGCAATGATACTACTGTTTAAGAAGGCTCTCCCGATGGTTGATCCGCCGGCCAACTGCGCTGCATAAGCTTCAAAAGTAAATTGCTGAGGAATAAATGTTGGAACTTTCGCAAAAATTTCAGCATTTGGCTTAAAAGAGCTTATTATGAGCCAATAAACAGGAAACAGCATGATTATTGCGATGATAATACTCACCGTGTTTAATAGAACACTCCTTTTTTTATCCGCCCTGTTCATGCCATCACCTCATCTTTACCAACTAGCTTGATATATACAATTCCTACAATGAATAACAAAACGAATAAAACATTTGCAACTGCTGCTCCCTGACTGAATGAATACTGGGTAAAAGACAGTCTCGATGCATAAGTTGACAGCAACTCAGTCGCGTCAACCGGTCCACCGCCGGTGCTGACAAATACGAGGTCAAATACCTTAAAGGTGTAAATCACGCCAAGAATAATAACGGACAGCATGGAAGTCTTCATAAGCGGTATGGTAATGTTAAAAAACTTTTGTATTCCGTTCGCTCCATCAACCTCAGCAGCCTCATAGTATGACTCGGAAATATTGCTTAAGCCCGTTGTGAGCAGAATCATATTAAACGGTATACCAATCCAAATATTCACCCCTATGATACTAGGCATTGCCAAATTGGTTGAAACGAGAAAATCCAGCGGTTGTGAAATAAGATGCAGACTAAGTAAAATTGAATCAATAACACCGCCGCTTGAACTGAACATGAATTTTGACAGCAATGCTGTTACGGTTACAGGAATCATCCAACTAATCAGCAAAATTCCTCTTAATGGCTTTGCAAGTGCAAATTTCAAATTAAACAGCAATGCCAGTGCAAAACCGATAACAAACTGAAGTAAAATACTTCCTACTGTAAAAACAATGGTATTTACTATACTGGTTCTCATTGTAGATATTTTAAATAAATCGATGTAATTCTTTAATCCGACAAACACTTGGCTATTTTCTCCCATTGTAATTACGTCCACATTATATACGCTTAAAATGAAATTATAAACAATGGGGAACCCAACAAGAGCCATCATAAAAATTAAGGCTGGAAGTGAAAAAAAATAGCCTTTTCTGTCTCCTTTTGTTGCTATTTTAAAAAAATTTTTAATTAAATTCATAAGCACCACCTATAATTATCGAAAAGTGCCTAAAAGGCACTTTTCGATAAACTTATTGATAAACCTTTTTACTTTTTCAATGCAGCATCTATTGCAGTCTGTGCTTCGTTCGCTGCGTCAGTCGGCGTTTTTTGATTTGTCATAACTTGTTGTTCGGCAGTGTACAAAGCGGCGGAAACTTTAGGCCACTGTGCGGAAGGCCCTCTTGGTGTTGCATAGTCCAATATCGTTACAAATGGTTTCATCAGAGGATTGTTTTGCAGTGCTGTATCTTTTGCGGCTAAACTTTTTGTGGAAGGAATATAACCCATGTCATCTATGTAAGTCAGTGCATTATCTGCCGTGAATTTCAAGAATTCCCAACCTTCTGCCTCATGGTGGCCTTTAATAATGCCAAGGTCTTCGCCGCCGGTGACAGAAGCATATTTAACATCCTTCGGAATTTCCACAACGCCAAAATTTAAATTTGGCGCGTCTGTCTGAACTGTTTCAATATTCCAGGGCCCATTGAGCATCATAGCTGCTTTTCCTGTTGCAAACTGCTTCTCCGCATCAGCCTGTGTCCAGTTGATTGCTTCCTTGCTCATATATCCTTTTGTGATATAATCCTGTAATAAGGCGAGTGATTTTACACCTTCTGCGCTATTCACTTTATCATATGTTGCACCTGTCGAATATAGCCAAGGCATAAATTGGAAAGAACCTTCATCATTTTTTATTGCTGAGACTGCAAGACCATATACCCCATTTTTGCTTACTTTCGCACAAGCCGCAGTCATTTCATCCCATGTTGTAGGCGGGTTTGCGATACCAGCAGCTGCGAACATATCCTTGTTATAGTAAAATCCAAGATCATTGCATCCGAATGGGATTCCATAATATTTGTCTCCCGTTTTACAGGTTTCCAACGGTCCGGCGTAAAAGTCATCTACTTTGGAACCAAAATCCTTGTTGAAATTATCTGTCACATCTGCAAACAATCCCATAGAGATACGAGATGCATAATCGCAACCGTCAATCAAAACAAGATCAGGCAACTTATTGGAAACAAGTCCAATCGAAAGTTGTTTGTCCATTTCATCTCTTGGGGTGAAAACGGCTTTGACTTCAATTTTGCTTTGCGACTCATTAAATGCTGTAACTAGAGCCTTAACGCCTTTTTGGGAATTAACACCCTCAAAATAATCCCACAAGGTAAGGGTGACTTTTTCGCCCGATGCGGATGCACTCTCTGTGACCGTACTAGCTGTGGCCATATCTGACGCCACTGTACCTGCCGTGCTGCTTGTTTTGCCCGAAGAGCAACCAATAGCAGAAGTTGCTAGCATTGCTAAAGCCATAATACAAGCAAGAACTCTTTTGATTTTCATTTCTTATCCTCCCAATAAAATAATTTTAGCAATTTTTCCTTTTTTATTTAATTGCTATAACAACAGTATAAAATCCAAATGGAGATAAAACAATATCACGATTATGCGAAAAGTGTGTAATGTTGCTATAACTTTTAAATTATATAAAATATTGTTATGCATTTTTACAGAGAATACCTGTTACTTATATCTGATCCATGTCAACATTTCCCCTTTTGCCCTGTTGCCCCAGGCGAAGTAGGGTATTGCTTTTATGTAAACTTCTTTTTCATTGCATTCCAATGGTTTGTATAACTTTGTTCCCCATGCATTTTCATCAATTCGTTTAGCGGTGCCTTCAATAACAGCCAAACCATTCAAAAAATTCTTATCAAATTTTGCTTTTAACCTTGAATCTTTATTAAGTGAAATTGCAGATAAATTTTCGCCGTTATCAATTTCTTCTAAGCAATACACAATCGGTCCGCGTTGTATGGCTACTTTACCTGCATCCGCTCTAACCTGAGGGTTTGCTGCAATAATCTGCACAGGCATGTCAAGTTCAAATGTTACTTTGCAGTTGCTCTGCCAAATCCGCTTCATAACGATATAGCCGTCGGCCATGCATCCATTTATATCAATTTCTATATCATTAACCTTGATTTTAGCACCTTGGCACCACCCAGGTAACCTTAAAGCGAATGCAAATTCAGTCGGTCTGTCCGCTGTCAATTCAAAGCAAACTGTGCCGTCCCATGGGTAGTTTGTTTTTTGAGTCAAGCAAATCTCATTTTGGTCAATAACAAAGTGAGCGTTACTTCCAATATATAAATTGACATAGATAGTATTTTTACTGCAGGTGTAAATATATGACCTTAATGATTCAATCAGCCGCACAAGATTGGGCGGGCAGCATGCACACCCGAACCACGACTGTCTGACCGGTTTCACATGGGATTTGACCGGATCTTTTTCACATGCTTCGGGCCATACCTCCAGAGGATTCACATAAAAAAAGTGTTTGCCGTCCATTGCCATGGACGCAATAACATTATTGTACAAGGCCGTTTCCATCACATCGGCATATTTGCTTTTTGCTTCAAGATTCAGCATCCGATTTGCAAAGAAAATAAGGCCAATCGAGGCACAGGTTTCAGCATATACCGTATCATTAGGCAGATTATAGTCAAATGTAAATGCCTCGCCAATATTCGTCGAACCAATTCCCCCGGTTATATACATTTGGCTATTTTGTATGTCATCCCATAATCTACGGCAAGCCAATATAAGTTCGTTGTCACCCGTTTCAGCCGCAAGATCCGCCATTGCTGTATACATATAAACAGCTCTAACTGCATGTCCAACTGCTTTATCTTGTTTCTTTACCGGCAAATGTGTTTGGTTATATTCTTTGGCTTTACTGGGGGAATCTTCACAACCCGGCTTTTCAAAGCAAGTTCCGCCTCTTTTCTCCCATTCCTCATCAAAATAGTAAGGCGCTTGGCCGCGCTGCTCAATGAAATACTTGCTCAAATTCAAATATTTCTTATTTTGAGTAACTTTGTAAAGTTTAAAAAGAGCGAGTTCAATTTCCTGATGCCCCGGGTACCCTTTCAGCTTTTTAGGTTCAGGGCCAAAAACAGTGTCAATATGGTCTGCAAACCTGCTCACTACATGAAGCAATTTTGTCTTCCCCATAGCCTTATAGTAAGCGACCCCCGCTTCTATCATGTGGCCCGCACAATAAAGTTCGTGGCAATGATAAAGATTGGTCCAGCGCTTTTCCGGTTCCTTGATTGTAAAGTATGTATTCAGATAACCGTCCGGCTGCTGTGCTTTCTCAATAATGTCAATGGTCTGATCCGCCAATGACTCAAGCTTTTCATCTGGATTATTTTCAAGGCTGTAACTCACGCCTTCCAACCATTTGGCAACATCGCTGTCCTGGAACACAAAGCCGTAAAACTCACCTTGTTCAAGACCGGCAGCAATTTTAAAATTTTTGATTGCATGGCTTGGTTCCTCGGCACCCGCCCTATCATTTAGAGCATCCCACTGATACGGTATTGCCACTTCTCTAATTAATTTTTCATACTTAGACCAGAATTGATCACGCAGTTCTATTTGCTTTAGCTCAACATTTTTAAAGTCAGAATCATCACACATTATTAGCTCCTTTTCTCCACCAAAAGAATATAAATTAATAAAAGCCCATTTTCGGTGGAAAAACGAACTTTTTATAGAATGTAAAGCCTATACTTCCTTGCATTTTTTGTGTAAAATTAATATACTAATCTTACGATATGACTAATCTTTGGGCAACATATAAAATTGTAGAATAGGTGGTATAATACGACATATGCTGTATTTAAAAGCTGACGTTACAAAACCGTTATCATATATATCTTGTGGACAATTTGTAAAAGACGCCAATTGGATTCATGAGAAAAGGAATCTGGACAGTTTCGAAATAATCTATGGAATTAAAGGCTGCGCATACATACAGCAAGATGAGGACAAGTATGAAGTAACCCCTGGAAAAACACTTTTACTGCTGCCCGGTCACATACATAAAGGCTATAAGGAATCAGAAAATGAACTGTCTTTCTATTGGATACATTTCCAATGTGCCGACTTTGAAATACTTACCAGTAAAGCTGCTCAGTCACTCATGTTCCCATTAACGTCAGGCTCTTATCTTAACAACACATGCCATTTTATTTTAGTTCCAGTCTTTTTCAAATCCAATGAAAGTGAAAAACTTGTTATACAAATACGGCAGCTATTGCATCATGCATATTCAGCAAATTGTATGGCACTCACCAATAATTACATTCTCACGCTGGTTCTGATGGAGCTTTCACAGCAGGTAGTAACATCATCTTCCAATGATTTGCGTGATGAAACGAGCAGAAAATTTTCAGAGATAATCGAGTGGCTAAGAATAAATATAAATAAAAACTATTCAGTTTCAGAAATTTCTCAAAAGTTTAATTTTAACAAGGACTATCTATGTCGAATATTCAAAAAGCATACGGGTATGTCTATTGTAAAATATATGAATGGCGTAAAAATCGGAAAAGCAAAAGAACTACTTTGCAGTTCCGAACTTTCAATAAAAGAAATTTCCTATAGCCTTGGTTTCAATGATGATAAATATTTTATGAAACTTTTTAAAACGCATGAAAATCTAACGCCTTCCGAGTACAGAAGTTCCTATTACAAGACCCACCTAAATGATAAATGAACCACCCATCGTTGCACGTCGAAAAAAACAAATTAACGGAAGATGTTTAGATATATCGCTCTTAAAAAACAGTTGAAGACCCCGAATCATAATTTCTATCACTCTTGTTTTTTCTTTATTATGAGTGAAAGGTATGGCCGTCAAGAGCTGTCCGGTATTTTTGCTTAATGTTTTCCGTTCCTGTCAGATGATATGCTTCGTAAGGAAATAGGACAATGATAATATTTTTGTTTAGGCTATTGACAAAGCAGGAACTTCGGCTTATTATTTGACTATAATTTTAAATATAGTCAAATAGTTTAAGAGGCGCAAAAATGCCGAAATCATTCTCGGAAGCAGAGCGCGGCTATATAAAAAGCCGCTTAATGGAAGAAGCAAAATTATGCTTAACACAATACGGTATTAAGAAAACAACGGTGGACGAACTGGTAAACCGGGTTCATATACCCAAGGGAACCTTTTATCTTTTTTATCAAACCAAGGAACTTTTGTTTTTCGATGTGTTGTGTGAATTTCATGACCAGCTGCAATCAAAACTAATTTCTGAAGTTACTGCCGCACAGGGCAATATTAATGTTGAAAAATTGACGAAACTGATTCTGGAACTTTACACAATGGTGGCCGATTCGTTTCTGCTGCGCCTTTTAACCGACGGGGAAATCGAATTGCTCATTCGAAAATTACCACCGGAAATAGCGGAAGCACATGCGGAAAAAGATGATTTTAACGTAGAGAAGCTTTTGTCATTGGTACCAAACTTAGAAGAAAAAAATATTGCGGTGTTCAGCGCGGCGTTACGAGGAGTTTTCTTAAGTACAATGCACCGGCACGAAATTGGGGAACCCGTTTTTGAAGACGCGCTGGAAGTTATGATTCGCGGAATTGTAATTCAGATGTTCGAAGGAGAAGCAAAATGATAAACGTTAAGAATATGAGCTTCAGCTATACAAAAAACCCCTTTATTGACAGGATCAGCTTTGAAGTAAAATCCGGCGAAATCTTCGGATTTTTAGGCCCGTCCGGNNCCCCTGCAAAAAATTCTGACGGGGCTGATTTCAACTTACAGCGGGAGTGTGACCGTCAACGGAACGGAAGTCAAGCATCACGACAATCATTTTTACGAGAACATTGGCGTCGATTTTGAATTTCCAAGCCTGTACGAAAAACTGACGGCAAAAGAAAATTTGACGTATTTTGCCTCTCTTTACCAAAAACAGCAAGATATTAACGGGCTGCTTGACCGGGTCGGCCTTCTATCCGATTCCAATAAAAGAGTTGCCGACTTTTCCAAGGGGATGAAATCGAGGCTGAATTTTATCAAGGCGCTTTTGCATGACCCGGAGCTTCTGTTTCTGGATGAACCAACGTCAGGCCTTGACCCTTCCAACGCGCGGGTGATGAAAAATATGATTTTAGAAGAAAAAGCAAAGGGAAAAACCGTTATACTTACCACACACAATATGTACGACGCAACAGAACTTTGCGACCGTGTTGCTTTTATTGTGGACGGAAAAGTAAAAGCCCTGGATTCTCCGCATAACCTAATTATGTCGAAAGGTGCTTCTAAAATTGAATATGCGTATTTGCGAAACGGAAAGGAAGAAAAAGCACAGGTTTCTCTTTCCATGACCGGAACCGATACTACGTTAATAAAATTGATACAGGAAAGTCAATTGCGTTCCATTCACAGCAGCGAACCCACCCTGAATGACATTTTTGTTGAACTGACGGGGAGATGTTTGCAATGAGAAAAAGAGCATTACTGTTTGGAGATATTCGGTTTCAGTTCAAATACGGTTTTTACTTTATCTATTTTATTTTATCGCTGCTGTATATCAGTTTGATTTTTGCGCTGCCCGCCGACTGGAGAAAGCCAGCCGGACTATTAATGATTTTTTCCGACCCCGCAGCAATGGGACTTTATTTTATGGGAGCGATTGTTCTTTTTGAAAAAAGTCAAAGAGTACTGGACAGCTTGGTCATCTCCCCGGTAAAACCGACGGAATATGTTTTGTCAAAGCTGCTTTCTATTGCGGTCATATCCACCGCGGTGGGGCTGATTCTTGGCTTGGTAAGCAACGGAATTTCGAATTTTCCGTATTTCCTTCTCGGCGTGTTTCTGTGTTCGTGCCTGTTTTCATCTGTCGGGCTGATGGTAGCAAGCAGAATCTCCACTTTGAACGCGTTTATAATTGCAACAATTCCGGCGGAACTGCTCATCAATATTCCTGCCGTTGCTTATCTTTTCGGCTACAAAAAAACGTGGCTTCTTTTTCACCCGGGTGTCTGCATGATAGAGCTTTGCTCAAACGGGCAGAACGCCTTGATCGCTCTGCTTATTTTACTGGTTTGGAGTGCTCTGTTTACTGCGCTTACATGTCGCATCATCAAAAAGATGTTTCAATCTGTAGGGGGTGTTAAGCTATGAAACCGATGCTGCGCTCTTTTAAAATGTTCCTTTTCCAAATTTCACAGGACAGCATGTTAATTTTAGTCTGCGTTGCCCCCTTATTAGCGGCAGTCTTTTTCCGTTTCGGTGTACCTGCTATCGAGCGGCTGCTTTGCACCTATTTTCAGCAGATATCGATTTTGGCCCCTTACTACCTGCTGTTTGATTTGTTTTTAAGTATTATAACCTCTTATATGTTTTGCTTCGCCTCGTCCATGGTAATGCTGACAGAATACGATGAAAACATGACGAACTATATGGCGGTTACTCCGGTTGGAAAACGAAACTACTTAATTTCCAGACTGGGGTTTCCGGCTGTTATCTCTTTAGTTGTATCGGTTATCCTGATGCTTTCTTTTTCCCTGACGAAATGGGCGTTTCTAACCCTTCTGCTCACTTGCCTGCTTACAAGCATATTCAGCGTTGTGGTGTCTTTATTGTTATTTTCCATGTCGCATAACCGGGTGGAAGGTTTGGCGGTTGCAAAAATCTCCGGGCTGCTTATGCTAGGATTGCCGGTTCCGTTTTTTCTTTCTACCAACATACAATATATATTTTTCTTTCTGCCGTCCTTTTGGATTGCAAAATTCAGCATGGAGCAAAACTATTTATTTTTGTTTTATTCTCTTTTTCTTTCTATGCTTTCTATTTGGCTGCTGTATAAAAAATTCGAACGGAAGCTTGTCGATTAAAAGGTTCTTAATCACGGCCGCCGGACGTCAAAAAGGGCATCGGTTGAAAGCGTACTGCTTTGTACCGATGCCCTTGCATTTTTACTGGCTCAATATTGATTTCCCGATTCAAATTCATTCTGTTCGGATTGCGTAAGCTGAGGGGCATTTCCACTGTTTTCCCGCTCGGCATCGTTCGTTAGTTTAAAGTGAGCCACCAGTTCTTTCATTGTTTGTGCCTGTGACGACAACTCTTCGCTTGCCGCAGCACTTTCTTCCGCCGTAGCGGAATTTGTCTGCACCACCGACGAAATCTGATCAACCCCCAGCATTACCTGAGCAACAGACTCCGACTGCAAATTTGACGCATCGGAAATCTGTTCAACGGAATCGGAAACAATTTTTACGCTTTCGACTACGCGGGAAAGCGATTTTGCAGTTTCGTCTGCAATTTTCGTTCCGTTTTCTACCTGTTTCCTTGAATTTTCAATTAAAGCAGTTGTATTCTTGGCCGCTTCGGCACTTTTGCTTGCCAGATTCCTCACTTCATCCGCTACAACAGCAAACCCTTTTCCGGCAGAACCGGCTCTTGCTGCTTCCACCGCCGCGTTCAATGCAAGAATATTCGTCTGGAAGGCAATGTCCTCGATGGAATTAATGATTTTTCCGATTTGGCTTGAGGAATCGTCAATCTGTGACATGGCGGAAACCATGTCGCCCATGTATTTGTTGCTGACTTCGATTTCCGCTCGAACATGATTTACATTCTGGCTTGCACCGCCTGCAAGCTCCGCGTTTCGTTTTACCCGCCCTGCGATTTCGGTAATAGTTGCGGCAAGTTCTTCAATGGAACTTGCCTGTTCCGTTGCACCCTGCGCCAATACCTGTGCTCCGCCCGCCACTTGCTCCGCCCCGCTCGAAACCTGCTCGGCAGACTGGTTGATATTGCGGAATGTTTGGTTTAGGCTGGAAATATGCGAGTCCAGTGCGGCTTTCATTGCGATAAAGTCACCCTGATAATTCTGACGCGTTTCTATTGTGCAATCGCCCGCAGCCAGACTGCCCAATACAGACGAAATTTCCGCCACATAATTGTTTAATTGCTGCGCGGTTTTTCTTGAAATTTCCGCCAGTTCACCAAGCTCATCCTTTGTATTCACCGTAATATCGGAATGCAGGTTTCCGTTGCCCATATTTTCGGAAAGTTTTAAAATGCTGCTAATCGGCGACAACGATTTCCGCAGCATAGAGAAAATAAGGAAGCCGAGAATGACCATGCCAAACAGACCAATCAAAGAAATCAGAACTAAAATAGAAACAACTTCTTTCAGTGTTTCCGATTTTTGAACCACAAAAGAGCTGGTCCATTTTTCGTCAATTCCTTCAATCGCTAGGGGCTGGCTCACCCTGTATGCCCCATCGCTGCTGCTTTCGGCATATTTTGTCCCCATTTTTTTCTTGTCGGCTGTGTCGGATACATAGTTCGAATTCCCTGTTAAAATGTAGTTATAGGAAGTTGAATATCCCCCCAGATTATAGCTTAACG
This sequence comes from Ruminococcaceae bacterium UBA3451, assembly GCA_002378845.1. GTDB lineage: Bacteria > Bacillota > Clostridia > Oscillospirales > Acutalibacteraceae > Caproiciproducens. Next base: position 34,896 of record DFRY01000067.1, read on the forward strand.
TATTGATGGTATCCGTTAAAATATCGGTGTTCGCCACGCCTAAGAATTTTCCGTTTTCATCAAGAATCGGATTGCTGATGGTAATGAGCCAAACCGTCTCCCCGGTCGTCAGTTCATAGGAATACGGTTCGGTAATGTGAGGTTTCAGCGACTTTTGCGTAACGGCATAATATTCCCCGTCTTTATAAGTTGCGTAATCGTTTAAAACGTCCAGCTTTTTATCGGTTCCGTTTTTATATTCATAGTAGGACAGGCCGTTCGGCGTGTTTTCAAACAGGCTGTTCGGTTCAAATGCGACATAAGCAGAGAAAATTCGGCTATCGTCAACCAGCGAACTCAGCGTGTCCCGAATCAGTTTATCCCTGGTATTCGCGTCAAGAGATTTGTAACGGTACACTTCCTGTGAAAGAGATTTCGACATCGTCTGCATATTGTTCAGATAAGCAGACGCCATGTAGGCGTTGTTTTCTGCCAGATACTGAATTGTTTTATTCACGTTCTGCTGGGTGGAAGACGACAGGTTTATACCCAAAATCACACAGATTAAAACAATCATGACAAGCACGACAGAAATAATTCTAAGGGGAATTTTAAATGCCAGCTTGTTTTTAACATTTCGGAACGAGGTTTGTTTCATTATTACTTTCCTTCTCTCCAATTTATTTTTATTGTGTTTCCTGACTGCTTTTAATCATTCGAAAGGCGAATTTACCAGGAAATTCGCGGCTTTTCGTATACTCCATTTATCGGACAGCAATAAAAATAATTCGTTAATTTCCGATTAGAGATTTAGAAAACGGACAAGTTTGGAAGCTATTTATAAATTTATCGGGAGCCGGTTACAGAATCTGGTTATATTAATTTGCTTTCAGGTAACTATAATATTTTAGTAACAAAAGTACCCCGTATTCTGCAAAATACAGAATACGGGGCACTTTTTGTTATTTATTCAGATATTCTATTTTGTCAAATCTCCATTGTACCGGTCAGACTTCTCATTGCCAGAATCGTGCGGCTGATTAAATCATCGAGCGACCAGCCGAGCATGTCCGCACCGTTGTTAATTACTTCCCGGGAGCAGCCTGCCGCAAAGTTCAGTGTTTTAAACTTTTTCTTTACGGACTTCAGTTCCAAATCGGACACGCTTTTGGAAGGGCGCATCAGCGCAACTGCGCCAATCAGTCCGGTGAGTTCGTCCGTTGCATAAAGAATTTTCTCCATAATATGTTCCGGTTTAATATCCACCGTCAGGTTATAGCCGTGGCTTGCGGTTGCGCGGTTAATCCGGTCGTCAATTCCACGCTCCTTCATAATCTCCTGACTTTTTATGCAGTGCTGCTCCGGAAATTGCTCAAAGTCCAGGTCGTGCAGCAAACCGACCACTTTCCAGAACTCCACATTGTCTTTGTCATACTCCTGCGCAAAATAACCCATTACGCCGGAAACAATTTTTGCATGCTTTAGGTGAAACTCGTCTTGATTAAATTCTTCCAGCAGCTGCTGTGCCTGTTCCATGGTCGGTACAAAACTCATTTTAAATACTCCTTTACGAAAGTCCTATTCTTTTTCGATTATTATAACGCCGCTTGGGGTGGGTTGTCCAGTTGAATCGGCCTATCCTTTTTCTGATTTTATGATTGCATTGATAAACATATAACTAAACGTTTATATCGCGTTAGAGCTTAAACAATTTACTTTTAGACAAAAAAATACAATTCATAGAATACTTAACGAAATAAATAAAAAATTCTATTGATTTTTGTGCTACATAAAGATATTATGATACTATATATTGTACATATTTTCGGTATGACTTTCAGATTAATATGAACGCGCTTAATTTAAGAGGAGGATTTTTAGTGAACAAATATGTTGTCGGTGTTGATTACGGCACCCTTTCCGGGCGCGCTGTACTGGTAAACGCGGTAACTGGAGAAGAACTTGCCGCTTCGGTATACAATTATCCCCACGCGGTAATGGATAAAACCCTTCCCGACGGAACGCCGCTTGGCCCTGACTGGGCACTGCAGGACCCGCAGGATTATATTGACGTGCTTTCCCACACTATTCCCGAAATTCTTAAGATTTCGGGAGTTTCCCGTGAAGATATTATCGGAATCGGTACAGATTTCACCGCCTGTTCTGTTCTTCCTGTAAAAGCTGACGGCACACCGCTGTGCTTTTTGCCGGAATATAAAAACCGCCCGCATGCTTATGTAAAGCTGTGGAAACACCATGCGGCGCAGGACAAAGCAAACCGTCTGAACGAGATTGCAACAAAACGCGGTGAGCCGTGGCTCCAAAACTATGGCGGAAAAATTTCCTCCGAATGGGCAATTCCGAAAATTTGGCAGATTTTAGACGAGGACCCTGAGATTTACGGTGCGATGGATCGTTTCATTGAGCTGGCAGACTGGATTGTTTGGCAGCTGTGCGGAAAAGAAACGCGCAATTCCTGCACGGCGGGCTATAAAGAAATGTGGAACAAAAAAACCGGATTTCCGTCCGATGACTTTTTCCAGGCGCTTGACCCGCGTTTGGAACACGTAATTGACGAGAAGTTTTCCCGCGATATTATTCCGCTGGGCAGCAAAGCGGGTACATTGACCGCACAAGCCGCTAAGCTGACTGGTTTGCGGGAAGGTATTGCGGTAGCGGTTGGAATTATTGACGCACACGTCTGCATTCCCGCGGTGGGGATTGACGGCCCCGGAAAAATGCTTGCGATTATGGGTACTTCCACCTGCCATATTATGATAGGAGAAAAGGAATACCAGGTACCCGGCATGTGCGGCGTGGTAGAAGACGGCGTTATGCCGGGCTACTTTGGCTACGAAGCTGGGCAAACCTGCGTGGGCGACCATTTTTCCTGGTTTATTGACAACTGCCTGCCAGCGTCTTACTATGAGGAAGCAAACAAGCAAAACAAGAACATTCATCAGTTTCTGCGTGAAAAAGCAGAAAAACAAAAGCCGGGGCAAAGTGGTTTAGTCGCCCTTGACTGGTGGAACGGCAACCGTTCCGTTTTGGTGGACGTGGATTTGACCGGCATGATGCTCGGTATGACGCTCCAGACAAAACCGGAAGAAATTTACCGTGCGCTGATTGAAGCAACCGCCTACGGCACACGGATGATAATTGAGAATTACCGTAAATACGGTGTCCCGGTCGAAGAGTTTTTCGCTTCCGGCGGCATTTCGCAGAAAGACCCCATGACCATGCAGATTTACGCCGACGTAATCAACATGCCGGTAAAAATTGCGGGTGTGCTGCAGGGCGGAGCCCTTGGCTCTGCGATTTTCGCTTCCGTGGCAGCCGGAAAAACTGCGGGTGGATACGCCGATGTGTTCGAAGCCGCGCGTAATATGGGGCGCGTTAAGGACACGGTTTATTACCCTAACCAGGAAAACGCAGCGATTTATGACAAACTGTTTGACGAATACCGCATTCTGCACGATTATTTTGGTCGTGGAGCGAACGACGTGATGAAACGCCTGAAAAAGCTAAAAAACAGCTAAGCCAAAAACCTTACTGAAACGCTTTTTACGTGATAAAACTTCACAAATTTTACTTAAAAATGCCTAAAAATATTACGGTATGACTATGTAATTTATTTAATTATCTAATCTTTTCTCGTTCTTCAAAATCACTGAAAATGCGACTTTTTTCCCTATTGCAATTTTTTGCAGTTTCCTTTAGACTTACAGATGCCTGATGGCAACATATAAATATAAAGGATGTTTTAAAATGCAAAAGATTACGGTAAGCATAAAGTCACTTAAAGAGAAGCTGCTCGAAATGGAAAAAAGCAATTTAGACCTTGTCGAGCTGCACATTGTTCCCCAACAGCAGGACTCCGGCGATGTATACCCTGCGTTTCTTCATCTTGACGGCATTTACAAAAACGGCGAGTATGAAGATTATGAGGGGATTGATGAATCCTCTGTCTCAGATGATGAGAACATACATAAGTCAGCTTAATTTATGACCGACAAGCCCCCGCATAACCTTGGTTTTGCGGGGGCTTTGTATTTCTGTTTTTAAATTACTGAAACCGGGAGGCAGCCTTTTTTAAAGTTCCCTGAACTTCGTCCCAAGAGCGGTCCATTCCGTTTCTAATATCTTCCCATGCCTTTCCGGAAGAATGTTTCAATTCGCCCAGTTTGCCCTGAATATCATCCTTCTGTGAACGAAGCACATCAATATTTTCATAATATTCGTGTTTTACATTCTCTGCCGCATGTTCCGCTTCATCGGTCAGCTCATCAATCTTTTTGCCAAGCTCGCTCAGCTGACTTTCCATTCTTCCCTGGTAGTCTTTATTGTCTTGATCAAACATTTCAAAGCACCCCAATCCTGTTATTTTAGTAAATTCCTGCGGGCTTATTTTTTCCTATATTTCACAAAATATCCGCCTGAAATTACATTGTGCAATATTCACCTTTCTGCTTTTTTTTATGACATCAGCCGTATTTTATGATATAATTTAAAAATAAGACTGATCGAAATACAGGAGGCAGCCCCATGAATTGCTCACCCTTTGTCATTGGCGTGGCAGGCGGCACCGGTTCCGGAAAAACAACGCTTGTAACAAAATTCCAGCAGGCGATTGCCGGCGAAGCCGTTGTTTTATCGCACGATTTTTACTACTGTGACAACACCGACATTCCGTTTGAAGAACGAATTAAAATGAATTACGACCATCCCAATGCCTTTGACACCGACCTGATGATTGAAGACGTAAAAAAGCTGAAAAACGGCCAAGCCATTGACCGCCCGCAGTACTCGTTTGTTACCTACACCCGCACCGGTGAAACCGTTCATGTGGAACCAAGCCCCGTCATTATTGTGGAAGGAATTCTTATTTTTGAAAATAGGGATTTGCTGAATATGATGGACATTAAGGTATTTGTGGATACGGACGCCGACATTCGTCTGATTCGCAGATTAACCCGCGACGTAAAAGAGCGCGGCCGCAGCCTTGACTCTGTTATTAACCAATACATGAACACTGTAAAACCCATGCATGAGCAATTTGTGGAACCGAGCAAGAAAAACGCCGACATTATTATACCGGAGGGCGGCGAAAATATGGTTGCGCTGCATATGCTGATTGACCGGATTAACGCGCTTCTTAACAATACAACCGAAAACGGAATCTATCAGTGAACAAAGCAAAGGTAGAAAAAATCTCAATTCGCATCGGAATAAGGATGCAAATTGAGATTTTTTTTACACGACAGCAAAAGGCCGTCCCCGAACGAACGGGGGCGGCCTTTTGACGATTAAACCCGGACTCAGCAGTTTGTAGTAACAAAACCGATGATATTTGCTCCGGATGTTTTCAGGCGGTTAAACGAATCCTTAAAGTCGTGATACGGAGTAGAACCGTACTTTGCAACCATAATCACGGCGCTGAACAATTTTGACAAGTTGGCCGCGTCGGGGTAACGTACTTCAGAGGGAACATTGACGACGACATAATCATATTTGGGGGCAAGTTCGTTTATAATTTTTTCAAATTTATCGGAAGCAAGAATATCGGACAGGTTTTCGTCGTTGCTTTCGGAACCGGCTATAAGGCTGAGCCCCTTTACCGAAGTTTCGCTTACCGCCTGTTCTGCGGTGCATCCACCGCACAGGGCGTCAGAAAGCGAATAGTTCGGTGTTACCTTCAGCATGCCCGCAATTTTATGCATGCGAAGGTCGGCGTCAACCAGCAAAACCGACTTTTCCGAACGGGCTATTGCATTGGAAAGGCCGGTCGCCACAAAAGCCGCACCATTCTGTAAACAGACATCTGTAACCAGGAAGCTTTTGCCTTCCCCGGCCTGATGCATTGCGGCAGCGCGCAGCTTACGGAAGCTGTTCAGCCGCTTTTCATCGCTCGCCTTTTTGGAAATCAGGCCAAGCAAGTTAGTTTTCAGCGCTTCGCTGACGAAATTGCTGTTTCGAATGGTCTGATCCAACAGCACCACAACAATGCCGAAGCACACGAAAACAATCAAGCCGACAATCAATCCCAAAATTCCGGACTTCACCATAACGAATTTATTGGACTGGGGAGCTGCCGGAATTGCCTTGTCGCTGACTTCCGCAGTCAGTGACGGTGACGGGAATGCGTCGATCAGCTTTTCAGAAAGCATGTCCGCCGCGGTATCGGAAATTTTGGCAACCAAGCCCGCGTTGGCACTGGTGGCTGTAATCTTAATGACCGGTGCGGTATTAACCTGAACGGCGGCAATGTTTAAAATCTCTTTTTCTGCAATTCCCAGCTTCTGTGCTGTCTGAGTAATTAAATCGCTACCGCCTGCCATTGCCACGGCAGTCTGCACACGGCTGTTTAAAATACTGGTGTACTGCAGCCGGTAATCGGTGTTTGCGTCTTCCGGTACTTCACAGGAAATGACAACCGTAGTCGAAGCCGAATATTCATGTTGAACAAACCGAAGCGGCAGCAGCCCGAACACAAGGCCGAAAATAGCCATGCACAGGATAAGTTTGCGTATATTACGCTTAAAATATCTCATTATTTCTGAAAAGCTTACAAATAGTTCCATGGGGTTACCTCCAATATTTCTGATTTAGTGGTTCGCAGAAACAGCAAAATCAAGAACCTGTTTCATAATGATTTTCCAGTCGTAATTCTGTTCCGCAAAGCGCCGTTCCAAAACGGAAACAGATGAATCGCGGCGGCAGCGTTGAACGAATTCGACAACGGTGTTCATATTGATTGGGGTTGCGTCATTGGGTAGCTTTAAAGCAAACGGTGTTTTTTCGTCTACCTTTGCATCCTCGTATGCAAAANNCAGCGCAGTATTCGCGCGCTTTTAATGAGGAACAGTACGTCAGCCCCCGGCGGTAGCACCCGAGGGAAGAAACCCCGACGTCGACGATACGATAAATATCTTCCAGCTCTTTCCCTTTTTTGAACCCGCAGCAGGTCACATCCTCTTTTAAGCCGAGGCGATCCACCAGCGCAAGAAATTCGGGCATTTCGGTCGCGTCGCCGCCGACCAGGACGAACTTTAGCGACGGCATGCCGGGTTTTTTGGTTTTCTTGTAAGTGCTCATGCCCTCCAGTACCCGGTCGTACCCCTGCCACCAGAGCGTACCGGCAACCCCAAGAAGCGCAATGTCACGGGTTGTATCACTGTTGTGGGGTACCGGGGAAATTACATCAATATTAATGCCGTTGTCCCCATTCATCGCCTTTACACCAAAGAAGGATTCGGCCCGATTGCCGTACAACACGACGGCATTTACATATTTTTTCAGCGACAGGCCGGAAAGGCGGTCCCCCGCCACGGATACCCCAACCTTTGCAGCCGTAACCGCACGGCTTTTCAGCGTTTTTGCGTATTGAATGTTGCGCGCGTAATCGGCCAGATAAGGGTAATTCGGAATTTCGACCACAATGGTTTTTGCATGATTCCTGCGGGCTGTTCTGCAGATTTGAATCATATCAAAACGAATGCGGTCGAGCCGCATGTAAAGAACATCAAAAGCATGGGTGCTTAAAAAGTCGTTTGCAATTTGCGCGAACTGCTTCATTTTTCCCTTAGCCGGGTCAATGGTTTTGGTAAGCGAATCGGCCCCGAAAAAGCGGAATTCATTGCCCTGCCACATGGAACAGGTCACCTGATACCCCAGCTTTTCGAACGCGCTGATTTGACCTTCAATTTTATTTTTCACACCCAAATACAGGGGAGCATCTTCCTGAAAGGTGAGGTACATCAGCTTCATCGAACAATCTCCTCATAAAATTTCGTGTAATTCTTCGCCGCGTTAAACTTTTCTTCCCACAGGCTGCGTGAATTGCGGCAAAGGGAATCGTATTCCGGCTGGGGAAGTTCTTTCAGCTGACGGATTTTCTGCATAAGCTCGGCAGGCTGAAAGTCGGCATTCAGCAAAAAACCATTTTCACTGTGACGAACGGCTTCCGAAGTACCGCCCACGTCTGTGGCAATAACAGGGAAACCAAAAGAAGCGGCTTCCATAACAGAAACAGGAATCCCTTCGCTGGAGCTGACGTTAGCCAATGCGGAAACCGCGTGGGTGCCGTAATACTCCATAATAGCGGCATTGTCCATTTGCCCCAAAAATTCTGCGGTCACATGGGGCGGCAGCTTTTCCGCCAGCCGGCGAATTTCTTCCTGAAGCGGGCCGGCGCCAATATGCGTCCAGCGAATCGGGAAATCGGCCAGCATAAGCGCCTGTACAATAAGATGCAGCCGTTTGACCGGCACCATATAGGAACACGAAACCAGGTGAAGCTCCGGCTCCCTGCACCCCCCATGCGCACCGTGGTCGGACGTACCCAGTAAAGCAGGCTTTATTTTTTGGGCGAACCCCGGGTAAGCGTGAAGAATGGTGTCTGCCCCGTTCTGCGAACAAGGGGCAAGCCTGTCCAACCGCCGAAGTAAAAACCGGCGCATAGGAAGATAATTGTATTTCGCACGCTCGGAATTTACATCAAACCCATGTGCGCGGGAAATCAGTTTTACGTTTACACCCTGTTTCTGCAAATCCGCTTTCAGCAACGCGCCTGCCGCCGCCGCGTCGTAAAACCAATAGCTGTAAATGGTTACGTCATCGGTATTTTTCAGTTCCGGCATTGTTTTCAGCGCGCCGTACAGGGCATAGGCATTCTTTAAAAAAAACAACATTTCATGCATTCTGCCCGCAAGCATTTGTCGGTCGGCCAACAGGGATTTTATTTCATCAAGCACATACGGCTGAAAAAGCAGCTTTGCGTACAGGGACTTCCCGACTTCCGTCTTTTTCAGCGGACAGCACGTTACGCCTTCCGGCAGCGGTTTTGTCACAACAGAATCTGCTTTTAAATTACAGGGACACACAAGAACCTGATCGAATCCACGAATATAATTCACTTCTGTGGACAAAAATTCTTCTCCGCTGTCATACGGAAACGCAGCGGTAAGCAAAAGAAGCAGTTTCATTACGGTTCCCCCACAGCAAACGGCGGCCGATCCGAATCCCTAACCGGGCGGATATGCGTGCCGATGCGCGCAATCAGCAGTGCCGCCAGATAAATTGCAATGAAAAAGCAGAGGTACGTAATATTGAATACGTCCGTAACCCACAGAAACGCAAAACTGCGCGGAATATACACAAAATTTTTCACCGCGATCAATGAGCAGGCAATGACAACCCACGAACGCGTAAGCATCGAGGTGAAAAAGCGGAACACAATTCCGATCATCACGCTGACCAGAATCACACCGAACATGCGGTATGCAACATAAGATTCCGCCACATAGGAAGTACCGAAGCCGCCGCCGCTCAAATAGCGGGCGGGGTCCACCAGGTAAGTCAGAACATGGGCAAAATTATGCGTAGTCTGCACAAACTGGGAATTCTGTACTTCAATAATCGGCGATAACCCAAATACGGTACTGGTAACGACGTTGTTATGCACGAACAATTCAAAAGGATAAAACAAGTATTGGTACGCAGTGGAAAGACTGAACAAATTGATGTGATTTACCGTTTGAATCACTACCCGGAAGCTTGCGCCCTGAGAATCAAAAAAGCTGATCAGCATAGCGCCAAAGCCGCGGCCGTCAAGGGATATGCCCGCCCGAATCAGTGCTAAAAACTGCAGCAAATACATGCCGATAACCCCAAAAACACCCGCAACGACCACCGTGCGCTTTTTCAGCTTACGTTTGTTCCACGGCAGAAGATTGTCGCGCAGAACAAAATAAATCATCAGCATAAAGGCTTCCGTTACAATGGTATTGCGTCTTCCGGTTAACAGCGATGCAAACATGTACACACCGTACACCGTAAGCGGAATAATCATTTGTCTTTTATTGGGCAGCGTGCCCAGAAAAACCGCGAACGCGGGTACAAAAAACATGGAAAGACGGCTAATCACACTGGGAACATCCGACGTGCTGGTAAAGGAGCTCTNNCCCCTCGTCAGTACAACCAGAACGGTCTTAAACAGAATATATAAAAAAGGAATAGAACTGATAAGCAGAATAATAACGCTGATCTGCCGGATAATAGGCAGCAGCGGGTTGTACTTCAGTGCCGCGGCACCACGTTCCCATATTGCGGATTCCCGTTTATAAAATAAAGGACCCACCGCACGGTATGCAACGTAAACAAACAGCAGCGAAAGCGCAACAATTTGAAGCGCCTGAAACAACTGCGGAAAACCGTCCGCTTCCAACAAAAGCAGCAGCTTGTGGTAATAACCGATCCAATCAACATATACACGCCCCAACAGCAGCGTGTCATACGCCACAACGAATGTTAACAAAGCAAAATCACGCCGGATATTTTTAATCAGGCTGCAAAATATAGATATATTCAAAAATATAATCGCAACCAGCATCACATTTGAAGCAGCTTCCCAAGACCCGAATAAAGTTATTAAATTAGCAATAAAAAGCAATAATACTGTGAGGCCAAATAAAATGGTATCCCTCAAAAAATCCATCGCTTTTATTTTGATCATTGACACACTTCCCTATCTTCGTTCTGACTATTATAGCATGAATGTCCTTTGATTACCAATTTAATTCGCTTTCAGTTCCTCGGTAAGCGAAGCGCTTGGGTTTACATAAAGTGTTTTGTTGTTTACATAAATCACCATACCCGGTTTTGCCCCCTGGGGTTTGCTCACGTTGCGTACTTCGGTATAATCAACCGGAACCTGCGCGGAATCTTTTCCGCGGCTGTGAAACGCTGCAAGCAGAGCGGCCTGTTTCAGCGCGGTTTCCGTCGCTTTTCGTCCGTCGGTAACCAGAATGGTATGGGAACCGGGGATATTCTTGGTATGGAACCAAATATCGTTGTTATTCGCCTGTTTCATGGTAAGGCGGTCGTTCTGGCGGTTGTTGCGGCCAACCAGAATCTGGAACCCATCGGAAGACCTGAATTCCAATGGACCGAGCATAGCAGGCTGCTTTTGCTTGCCCTTCGGCGCGCGGATATACCCCTGCTCCATCAGTTCCGAACGAATTTCCGTCAGGTCGTGCTCCGTTGCGGCGCGGCTCAATTCTTCAAACACGGTATCAATATAGCTCAGTTCCTGCTGGGCCTGATGAATTTGCTGCGTCAGCATTTCTTCGGCGGTACGCGCTTTGCGGTACGCCTTATAGTATTTTTGCGCATTCTGGGACGGAGTAAGCGCGGGGTCCAGCTTTATTTTTACCATAGGCAGCGATTCGTCGTAAAAATTCTGCAGTTCGACAAAATATGCACCCTTTTCCATTTGGTACAGGTTGGAGCTGATTAAATCGCCGTTAATCCGCATGGTGTCGCGTTCCGCACAATGCTCCAGTTCCGCGCGCTGCACATTGATTTTCCGACTGAGCCGGTCGGAAGTGGTGCTGAGAACGCGCAGCAAATCCTGCGAACGCACACGCATACGGTCAATGCGGTCTCGTTCGTCGTAAAAAGCATCCAGCAGTTCAGAAAATGTCTGACGGCGGTTTACCACTGCCGTTAAACCGTACTGCTCAATATGAAAGAAGGAAAAATCAAGCGGTTTTTGATTGGGGCTTGTCACCATGTACGGCTCACCGGTTCCGTTTTTTACGGTATCGGCCAAACGGGTTAAAAAGAAGGAAAGCCGTTCAAACTGTGCTTCGCTCATCGTGCGCACCGTAATGTCATTCCCATGGCCGGTCAAATGCTGCAATTCGCGGCAGACAATGGGCGACACGCCCTGCAGCGTATTCAGCAATGCTTTGGAAAGCTCCATATCACCGGGAATCCGCTTTATACGCCCGAAGATTTCCGGAACCGACGCGTCCAGCAGGCAAAGCTTGTCCTGCGGGGGCGGCAGCTGATAGGTAAGACCCGGCAGCACCAGCCGTTCGGAGGACATTTCCGCATCGACCCGCTTAAGCGCATCAATAATTTTGCCGTTTTCATCCACAAAAATAATGTTGCTGTAGCGCCCCATAATTTCCATTACGAGCGTTAATCGGATAGCGTCGCCCAGTTCGCTGGTTGCGTCAAAGTCAAGGCAAAGCATACGCTCCAACCCCGGCTGGCGGACGGCGGCAAGGCGTGCCCCGGCAAGGCGCTTGCGCAGCAGCATGCAAAGCATGGGCGGCACCTTCGGGTTTTCGGGTACAAACCGGGTAAAGTGAATGCGTGCGCTATTTGCCCTTGCAGACATCAGCAGCTTAAAATTATCGCTGCGCGTGCGCAGGGACAGTACCATTTCTTCGCGGTTCGGCTGGTAGATTTTGTCCACCTTCGCACCGATTCCGTTTTCTTCAATTTCTTTCTTTATATGTCTTAAAAATGCTCCGTCAAGAGCCATGAAGCCACCTCCTGTGAAACGTTACAGATACTTCGCGGGACTGTGCATCTGTTCCGATTTAACAAACCGAATGCCGGGGAAACGGTGGGAAAGGCGGTCTAAAAGCGGAAGGATTACTACGTCCTCCGTATAAAAATGCCCCGCATCCACCAAAGTAATTCCCATCGTTTCAGCATCCAGAAGAATATTATGCTTACTTTCTCCCGTTACAAACGCCTGACAGCCAGCCTGTGCCGCGTTGTAAACAAGTTCTGCACCGCCGCCGCTGCAAAGACCGACCCGGGTAATTTCACGGCAGCCGTCGGTGTAACGCAGGCCGTCGCAACGAAGCGCCGCCTTGACAAATTCAGCAAATTCGCGCGGGGTGTACGGACGAGCCGTTTCCCCCATCAATGCTTCAGGTAAACCCGAAGCCTCATATTGAGCCAGCATGCGCACATTCTGCAGCTGCAGCTGTTCTGCAAGGCAGGAATTCACGCCGCCCAAAGCCATGTCGAGGTTGGTATGGGCGCAAATCGCCGCAATTCCGTGCTTCGCAAGAAGATACGGAACCGATTCGGAATCGAGACGTTTTAGGGGATGAAAAATAACCGGATGATGGCTGACAATCAGCTGTGCGCCAAGCTGCACTGCCTCGTGTACCACAGCAGGCGTAATATCCAGTGACAGCACTGCCGTTTCGACAGTAGCGGAAACGCTGCCGACCAGCAAGCCCGGGTTGTCGAACCCCATGGCGGAGCCAAAAGGTGCAAAATCATCGATAAATTGATAAATATCCCCTGCTGTAATTTCCGCAGTCATAGACTTACCTCTTTTCCAGCATTGCTTTCATTCGGGCAATCAGCCCGTTCAATTCCGCCGCTTCGCTGTCTTTTCCGGACAGCGCAAGTCCGCCCGCCTTTTTTTCAAGGTTAGTAATACGGCGGCGAATATAAGCGCGGTTGTCCTCTGTATTTGCGGTCAGTTTGCCGATATGGGGGTATAACTCGTCCACAGTAACCTTTTCCGGGCTGTACCGAACCAACAGTACCGAATAGGCACGGTCGTCCTCCACCACAGCCTGTTCCTGCAGCACAGCAAAATTCTGTTCCGCCAAAAACACACGCAGCGGCTCCGCCGAGGTCATGGGCTGAAGAATTAAATGCTTTTGTTCGTTTTTCAGCCAGGGCGCCGCGGAAATAATCTGAATAATCATTTCTCCGCCCATTCCGGCAATAACGATGTCATCGGCCTCCGTAGAAAATACCGCGTCGAGTCCATTGGACAGCCGGGCGGAGACAATATCTTTCACACGGTACCGTTTAATATTCGCTTCGGCCTTCATCAGCGGCCCTAATTTAATGTCAGCGGCAATTGCACGGGCAACCTTCCCCTGCTTAGCCAGCCAAATGGGCAGGTAAGCGTGGTCGGTACCGATGTCTGCCAGAGCGGTGCCGGGGCGTACCATAGAAGCACAAAGCTGCAGGCGCCCGCCCAAAGAAAATAAAGGATGCAGACCCACTGTTTACACCTCGTTGTTCTGTAACTTAATCAGCCGTACGGCATGACCGCAGGCTGCAATGGTTCCTAATTGAGTCAAAGTCAGAATCAAAAGCGAAATTGCCTGCCAGATTAAATCGCTTCCGCTCAGGTGATCGATCACCATAATAATGAGAATACCGGAGCAGCGCCCGACGGCAAGGCAGAATTCCTTCTGCGCAAACAGTTCCGGCCTTAATTCCCGCGCTTCAGGCAGGAATTGCAGAGCGTCCAAAAACGTACCGAAAGAAGAATTGACAATAAAGCCGGAAAAAAACGCATTAATAATGGTGAAGAAAATCAGCGTGACGGGGTTCATGATAAATATGCTGATCACATTCACGCCGAGCAAAACAAGCACGGCCAGTTCCATGTATTTAATCCGATTTGACCGGACTATTTTTTTACTGATAATCAGGAACGATAAAATGGAAGCGGCAGAAGAAAGGAACGTATTAAACCCGACCAGAATTTCACTTTTTATCAAGCGGTACAGCAAAATGCTGAGGATAAAACCAAACGCGCCTTCGCGAATCCCTTTAAACGCTTCGCTCAGCATGCCGAATATGACGGTTTTCTGGCGGAAAACAAACTGAAACGCCTCTTTATGCCGAACCCGAAATGCTTCTTTTTTCGGTTTGGGCAGCGTCATAGCGCCGACCGAGGTAATCAGCCCAATGACAAACGCAAGGCCGAACACCAAATTATAACCCAAACTTCTGCCCAAAACGGAAATTAAAGTCCCGGAAATAAGAGGAACAATCAAGTTCACAATGGAAGACATAATACTGACGATTGCCATGCCGCTGTCGCGGTTCTGCAAATCGGTGTATTCTGTAAGCAACTGGCTGTAGCTAATCCAGTAAAACGCGCTGGCAAGCCCGTTGGAAAGCCCCAAAAGCACCACATTTTCCGCTGCATGCGAATTCAGCAAGATCAGTTCCAAATACAGCAGGTCAAACCCGAAAATTCCTAAAACGGAAGCGACCCCCGAATGAAACCGGTGCACAATTGCGGCAGAAAGGAACATTCCAAGTGCGGTGCTCATAATGGCAATCATGTTATAAACCAGCACTACATCCATATTGCTGGTTTGATTCATAAGGAACGTATTGATAAAAACGCTGGGCAGCCCGGTGAAAATCATAAACCCGGTGTGAACCAGCAGAAAACGGTAGTACGTAGTGCCGAGCGTATTCCCCCCCACTGCGGTGCGAACGCGCGCGGTGATTTCATTTATTTTAGGCATATGTCCCCTATACTTAACAACCGCCCGACAATCACTTGCCGGGCGGCCGTATGTTGGCTCAGCATTGTTTGCCGAGTTTTAAATTTTCTGCACAGCAGCCAAATAAAATTTATTTGGAAGCAAGGTGCGCATTCAATTTTCCGACAAGCTCGTCGGCACTGACACCGTGAACCATGCAAGCCTGCTCTAAGCTTTCACCGCGGGATGCGGGGCAGCCAAGGCAGTGCATTCCCATTTCCATAAAGAAAGGAGCAGTAGTCCTGTCCATGTCAAGGATGTCGCCGATTAATGTATCTTTTGTAATAGCAGCCATTGTATTTTCCTCCAGCTTAACTGATAAATTTACACCCTTATTATAATACCCCGCGAAAAAGTTTGCAATACCTTTCTTTTTGGGATAAAATAAAACGCCCCGGAAAAATCCGGGGCGTCCTTGGTCACGAATAAGAGATCTATAACTTATTCTTCCCTCATCTTTGCAAAGCACTCGCTGCAGTATACCGGGCGGTCTTCACGCGGCTTAAAGGGGACCTTTGCTTCTTTGCCGCAGCTTGCGCAAATTGCAGTGTACATTTCGCGCTCAGGCTTAGCAGCATTCTTACGAGCATCGCGGCAGGCTTTGCATCTCTGGGGCTCGTTTACGAAACCCTTAGAAGCATAAAATTCCTGCTCACCGGCGGTGAAAACAAATTCAGCGCCACATTCCTTGCAGATGAGAGTCTTGTCTTCGTACATTTGATTTACCTCGCTTTATGGATTAAAGATATTTGCCCATAGACGGATTCGCACCGCCGCCTTTGATTACCAACGCTCTACTTAAGCTACCAGGGCATATTAATTTATCTATTAAAAAAGTTTTCTAAGCTTAAGACGAACGCGCTGCAAGGCGTTATCTGCCGCCTTGGAGGTAATGCTAAGCCTTGCTGCAATTTCGCTGTAGCTGCAGCCGCCTAAATACAGCATAAGTACACGCTGCTCCAATTGAGAAAGCGTTTGCGCCATAAGCTGACGCATCTGTTTCAGGTTTTCACTGTCTATTAAAACGGTTTCCGGATTTGTTGTGCTGTCAGGCATATCCAGTTCCGTATCACGATCGCTGAGAGAAACAAAATTATTCAGCGGAAGATTCTTTCGGCTCGCCGCCGTGCGGCATGCCATAATCATCCGGTTGCTGATGCAAACACCCGCGTAAGTTCGAAAACTTGCTCCACCGGAGGGTTCGTAAGTACGTGCCGCATTCAAAAGCCCCATCAGGCCTTCCTGGCACAAGTCGTCCGCTTCCAGCATCACATTGCGGAACCGGGCAGCTTTCGCTTTAATCAGCGACAGATACCGCGCGGTAAGTTCAACAAAAGCATTTGAATCGCCGCCGCTCACAAGGGTGGCAAGCTGAACGTCATTATAATCGGCCATTTGTCCGAACGGATTATCGTCAGCCAAACCTAACACCTCATGGACATTAATCAAGAATCTGGTATTATAATAACTCATTTCTTCGATTAAGTCAACAAATATTTTGCCTACAGAATTGAATATTTGTTTTATTTGGTTAAATTTAATGAATTTCAAGAGATATTTCTTAAATTTGATCCTGCAAATCTTGAATTTCTTAATATTTTAAGGGAATAATATAAGGCAAAATGTCGAATTCCATAGAAAGGAAATTCAGCAAGTTTTGGCAGGCAGCTTTTGCCGCCGCTTTCTTTTTGAAATTCAATCATCCTGTTCTGGTTACATTATGCAGCCATTTATCCTTCCGGAACCGCCAAAGGCAAATAAAAACTTTAATTATTTCATCACAGGACATACAAAGGTATACCACCGGAGGAGGCAGATGAAATACATACCCTATCGTAAGGCCGACCGGAAGCGAAATGATCCAAAGCGTTCCCACATCAATCAGCATGGCGGCGCGGGTGTCACCCCCCGAACGCATAATGCCGACAATGTTCATGGCGCTGATCGACTGAAAAAACACAAACACCGACGCGCCGTATAACATAATACGCACATACCCCTCGGTAAGCGACGTCATTTCAAAAACACCCGCGGAAACCGCTGCGTTACCAATGAAAAAGACCAAAGCAGCAGAAATGATTCCCAGACCGCCGCTTAAAAACACGAACGTGTTAGCCTCTTTTTTTGCGCCGTCTTCATCCCCCGAACCGATTTTTTTACCCAAAAGTACGGTCGCGGAATCGCACGCACCGAAAATTAACACCGTAGTAAGGCGCTGTACCACACTGACTATATTAGCCGCCGCGGAGGAGTACTTTCCTAAATTGCCAAGAATTGCGGCCTGCACCGAAATTCCGGCGCCCCAGAGCGTTTCATTCAGAATGACCGGGCCGCTGTACCGAAGATAGCTTTCAAAAAGTTCCTTATCCCAGGTAAACAGGTGCTGAGGATAAAAATGAAATCTTTTATTGATAAAAGTAGAATAAATGATCACGATGGTAAATTCCACAATGCGGGCAATCAGTGTGGCGCAGGCCGCACCGGCAACCCCCATTGCCGGCGCCCCGAAAAGTCCAAAAATAAGAACTGCATTCAGGCCGACATTGAACGCAAAAGATACACTGCTTGTACACAAAGAAATTTTCACATTTTCCATACTGCGCATTACCGCAAGATAAATTACCGAAATAGAACTCAATACATAAGACGGTGCCACAAAATGAAGATAACTGACTCCCGCCGCAATGACGTCGGGATCTTTCGTATAAAGCGTCATAAACTGTTTTGAAAAAATTAAACCCACCAGAGAAAACAAAAACCCCGCGGAAACGGAAATACGAAGCGTTATCCCCATAACCTTACTAATAGTATACTTGTCCCCCTTGCCCCAGTACTGGGCACAAAGAACAATGGTCCCGCCCGAAAGGCCAAACAGGACAAATGTAAAAATAAAAAAGAGCTGATTGGCAAGCGAGGACGCGGAAATGGCGGTTTCGCCCAGTCTGCCCAGCATTACCGTGTCCGTCATGGCAATCCCGACGGAGATCAGGTTTTGCATTGCAAGTGGGAATGCAATTTTCCCCAGCGATTTATAAAAACTTTTTTCCCGAACAATCTGTAACATAACTTCCTCCTATGACAGGTTTAAAAATTATATCATATTAGGAAACATTTTGCCAGTATATGCATTTTAAATTGCGTTGTTTTTTAAGATTAATTTAGGAAAATTACGGCGCAGAACCTTTGGCACAAGGCAGTGTTCTTTCTTGCATGGAAGGCGTTCCTCGGTGCCTTGTAAAAAATTTGTCGGCATTTGCCATATGATTCCAATTGGAGTATAATTATTTCACATTGAATAATACCTGCGGAGGGATAAGAATGGTATCTCGGTTATACAGCATGGGACTTTACGGCATGGACGCCTTTGTTGTGGAAGTGGAAGCGGATATCTCAATCGGCCTGCCGGGCTTTGACGTAGTGGGCCTGCCCGACGCATCGGTAAAAGAGTCGCGGGACCGCGTTCGTTCCGCCATGAAAAACTGCGGATTTGAATTTCCAGTCCATAAAATCACGGTGAACCTTGCGCCTGCCGATAAACGTAAGGAAGGCCCAATTTACGACCTGCCGCTGCTTATTACTCTTTTAAAAGCGAGCGGGCAGCTGGGTGCAGAGTTGGACGACAGCGTGTTTCTGGGCGAACTTTCCCTGACCGGAGAAGTACGGCCGATAAAAGGGATCTTGCCCATGGCGATGAAGGCTAAAGAGGAAGGCTTTCAAAAGCTTTATGTTCCGGCCGCAAACGCCGCCGAAGGCGCTGTGGTAGAGGGAATTTGTGTTTACCCCGTAAAGGATTTCCCGACTTTACTGAAACACCTGACTGGGCGGGAAGAAATTCTTCCCGCGGTTTCCGGCACGGATGCTCCACAAAACATGCTGCCGCTGCCTGATTTTTCCGAAGTGCGCGGTCATTCCGAACCAAAACGCGCACTGGAAATTGCCGCGGCAGGCGGCCATAACGTGCTGCTTATCGGACCGCCCGGCTCTGGAAAAAGTATGCTGGCAAAACGTCTGCCATCTATCTTACCGGACATGACATTTGAAGAAACCATACAGACAACAAAAATCCATTCGATTGCCGGTTCCATTCCGAGCGGTGTATCTCTGATTCAAACAAGACCGTTCCGTTCACCGCACCACACGGTTTCCGCAGCCGGNNTCACTTGCCCATAACGGTGTCCTGTTTTTGGACGAGCTTCCGGAATTTTCACGCCCCGCTATGGAGGTGCTGCGTCAACCCATTGAAGACGGAAAAGTAACCATCTCCCGCGTTAGCGGCACCATAGCATACCCATGCTCTGTCATGCTGGTCGCCGCAATGAATCCTTGCCCCTGCGGGTACTTCGGGCACCCAACCAAACCGTGTACCTGTTCTTCCAATTCGGTTTCCCGCTACCTTGCACGGGTTTCGGGGCCGCTTCTGGATCGACTGGATTTACATATTGAAGTACCGCCCGTGGAATTCGACGAAATCGATTCACTGGAAAAGGCGGAAAGCTCCGCCGAAATTAAAAAGCGGGTTAACGCAGCGAGGGCAGTCCAGAATGAACGGTTTAAAGGCACCTCCATTCCCTGTAACGCACGGATTACTTCCGATTTACTTCACGAAGTGTGCCAGCTGAGTGACGACGGACGCGCTCTGCTCAAAAAAGCGTTTGAAAAACTCGGCCTTTCCGCCAGAGCCTATGACCGAGTGTTAAAGGTTTCCCGCACGATTGCCGACTTGGACGGAAGTTTGGAAATTAAACCACGGCATGTAGCGGAAGCCGTACAATACCGCAGCCTGGATCGGAAATATTGGTTGAAAGAAATATGACGATTAATCATTTAGTACTATTTGTATTAAATATATATTTATAAACATTATGTTTATAAGCTGTACGTACTATCCGCGTTTTAGAGCAGTTTTGGTAACAATCCTTGCTATGCGTTGTGACAGAACTATACGTACCAAAACACAAATCAAGCGAATAAAAATTTTACGTTTTGTAATAACAAGATTAAATTATACAATTAGGTTAAATAACATCATTGGCTGTGCACGCCGCCAAACCCGATACGATTCATATTTCACGCAAAAAGCCTTTCACAGGACAACCTGTGAAAGGCTTTTCATTATGTTTTATTCAGGTTACGGTTCCTTCTTCAGACTTAAAACTGCCAAAATATCTTTCAGTGCCTGCGCCTGCATACTCAGCTGCTCAGCCGTAGCGGCACTTTCTTCACTGGTTGCGGAATTGGTTTGTACCACCGCAGAAATTTGATCCACGCCGAACATAACCTGACGTACGGAAGACGCCTGCCCGCTGGAAGCGGCGGAAATTTCTTCAATCAGCTTCATTGTTTTATTGGAGCTTTCAATAATGGCATTCAGCGACGCGGCGGTTTCCCCCGCAATCTGTGTTCCGTTATTCACCGCATGGATTGAACGTTCAATCAAAGCAGGTGTGTTTTTCGCTGCCTGCGCACTTTTACTGGCAAGGTTGCGCACTTCGTCCGCTACAACGGCAAAACCTTTCCCTGCAGCCCCCGCGCGTGCTGCTTCGACCGCTGCGTTCAACGCAAGGATATTGGTTTGGAAAGCAATGTCATCTATCGTCCGAATAATTTTGCCGATTTCGCTGGAAGAACTGCTGATTTCCGTCATTGCATCCAACATACGCTGCATGTGTTCGTTCCCGCGCTGCACTTCGGTAGATGCCGCCAAAGAAAGTTTGCTGGCTGTTTCCGCATTTTCCGCGGTATGGTTTACTTCGTTTGCAATTTCTGTAATGGAAGCGGACAGCTCCTCAATGGCACTGGCCTGCTCGGAAGCGCCTTTCGAAAGCGACTGCGACGCGCCGGAAACCTGTTCGGCCCCGTTCGCCACCTGGTCGGCGGAATCGCTGATATTAAGAAAAATTTCGTTTAAACCGGAAGTAATATCATTGAGCGAGGTTCCGATTGCGAGAAAGTCCCCTTTGTAATGCTGTTGGGTTTCCGCCGTGCAGTCCCCGTTTGCAAGACCGTCCAAAATAAAGGAAATTTCCTGTACATATCCCTTTAACGTTTCTACGGTACTGGAAAAGGATTCGGCCAGCACGCCGATTTCGTCCTGGCTTTTCACCACAGGGACTTCGGTCTGCAAATCGCCCTGCGCCAGCTTTTCAATGCGCTGCACCAAACTTACAATGGGCTTTGCAATGGGGTTGGCAATACGGAAAGCAATAAAGCAGGAAATAAGAATAAATATGACCAGCAAGCCGATGTTGATCAGTTCTGCTCGATAGAATCCGGCCATCATTTCCGAAACATTGGCAGTAGAACCAATCGCCCAGCCGTCCGTTCCCTGTATGGGGCAATACGCCATATACATTTGCGTTCCGTTCAGCGTATAGCCCTGCGTACCCGTCTTCCCGGCTTCCATTGCCTGAACGATGGTTGCAAGGTCTTTCAGTGATGACTCTTTTTTCGCCATTTCAATATAATTAGTGGAGTTGTTGACGATGTTCCGATCCTTATGTGCAATAATAAATCCCGTTTTATTGGTAATAAAGCTGTAGCCGGTTTTCCCAATTGTGGCGTTGTCAATCATACTGCTGAACGTATCGCCCTTCAGTACCCCGTACACAACCCCGCTGTACCCGGTTGAATTGTTTACTTTTGTTGAAACACAAATGACCATACCCTGTTCTTTGCTTGGCATGGGACTTGAGATATATGTTTTCCCCTGCATTGCCTGCTTGAAATAGTCGCTGTTGTTCTGGTCGACGCCGTTGTCGTCCAGCCCGGTGGCATCAATTACATGAACTTCCGTAAACCCGTATTCCTTTGCAAGCGTTGTTTTCATTGCAGCCAACCCCGCCGCAGAAGAACTGGTGCCGGTAATGAGGTTTGTGGTCGCAATCTGTTCAATCCCCAGACGGTACTGCTGCAATTTGTTCTGCACTGACTGGCTGTAAGCATTCGCCGCCAAAGTCACTTGGTCTTTCATGCTCTGATCGCTGTTTTGGTAAAGGGTAATCCCTGACGAAACACCGCAAAGAATGCTGATGCCCACCGTCAGACTGACCATTCCGGTCAGAAGAGTTCGTTTGATTGATCTGGTTTTTCTTTTCGCTTCTGCAACTTTTGGTTTTTTTGCCTTCCCCATAATCAGTCCACATCTCTTTTCTGTAAACTTAATCCGTTCCGCCGACAGGTTCGGCGGAGCAATTACCACATTTGCTGAAAGCGCGTATCACATAAAGTATATATCGACAGATTTTTTCAAAATTTCATAATATAGGAAAAATTTTCTTTTTATGCCTAAATTGGATATCAGTCATATTTCAGTGTATAAAATGTGTAATTTCTAATTTAAGAATATTTTTGAGACTGCAAACAAAGATGGGACGGAAGTCTTACTTCAATTTCGTGTTTCGAACAATAGTTACCCCCCGCACAGCCGGGAGTTTTCCCACGACAAGAAAAAGCCCCGCGCACAGCTGTGCGCGGGGCTTGCCGTTTTCATGCAAACATTAATATTTGCTGTTTTCCCCGTCATCCTTTCTTCGGGAAAATTCGGAATAGGCACCCGAAACATCGGAGGTCGGCGCGGTATCCGAGCGGGAACCTTCTTGCAATTTCAGCACTGAAAGCATGTCCTTCAGTGCCTGAGCCTGTGCGCTCAGTTCTTCACTGGTTGCGGCGCTTTCCTCGCTGGTTGCCGAATTGGTCTGAACCACCGCTGAAATCTGATCGACCCCCTGCATAACCTGATTGATGGAAGTCGCCTGCCCATTTGACGCGGCGGAAATATCCGAAATCAGATTTGTCGTTTTCTGTACGGATTCAATAATAACATTGAGCGAAGCTGCGGTAGCTTCGGCAGTTTCTTTTCCGTTTTCCACCGCATGAATCGAGTTTTCAATCAAGGCCGTTGTATTTTTCGCCGCTTCGGCGCTTTTGCTGGCCAGGTTCCGAACTTCATCCGCAACTACGGCAAACCCTTTTCCGGCGGCACCCGCGCGCGCTGCCTCCACCGCCGCGTTCAACGCCAGAATGTTGGTTTGGAAAGCAATATCTTCAATGGTCTTGATAATTTTTCCGATTTCGTTGGAAGAACTGCTGATTTCCGTCATNNGCCGTTCCGATTTCCACAAAATCGCCTTTATAGTTCTGCTGTGTTACTACCGTACAATCCCCGTTTGCCAGGCTTTCCAATACAAAGCTGATTTCGCCCACATAATCTTGTAACGTATGTACCGTACCGGCAAAGGAATCTGCCAGAATACCGATTTCATCCTGACTTTTGATTTCTGGAATTTCCGAATGCAAGTCACCTTCCGCAAGGGTTTCAATCCGCTTTACCAAACGGATAATCGGCTTCGCAATCGGGTTTGCAACACGAAGCGAAATCAGGCACGACAGTACGATAAAGATTGCCATTAAAATGGCGGTTATCACAATAGAGAAATAATATTCACTCATCATTTCACTCTCATTTGCACTGACTGCAATGGACCACCCGTCCGTATCCGGAATCGGCATATATCCAATGCACTGTTTTACTCCGTTAAACGTGATTGTCTGGGTGCCTTGTTTCCCCGCAGTCATATTCTGTACAACCGACGCGATTCCTGCATAAGCGCTGTCTTTTTTCGCCATGTCCAGGTAATTCACAAAATTGGTGACGTTTACTCTGTCCTTATGGGCAATAATCTTACCTGCTTTGTCCACAATAAAGCCATATCCGTTGTCCCCAGCGGAAACGTCGTCAATCATTTTACTGAAGGTGTCGCTATTTAAAACCGCAATAATAATTCCGTTAAAATCGCTCCCGTTGTCTACTTTAGTAGAAATCATTAGGGTAATACTGGAATCGGTCTTACGCACCAGCGTACTGGAAACAAAAGTTTGCCCCTGAATAGATGCCTTAAAATAATCGCGGTCATTTACGTCGGTATTATTGCTTGTCATTCCGGTGGAATCCGCTACTAAAACGTCCACAAAACCGTACCGTTTCGCCAGCTGTGCCATTGCCGTTTTGCGTTCCTCTGCGGTCAGATTCGGGTCCGTAATATCTTTATTCTGTGCAATGGATTGCGCTTTGACCTTGTAGTTCTGAATTGCCTCCTGAACATAATGGTCATAGGAAACCGAACTGGCCTTCAAACTGGAAATCATATTGTTGTTGGAAACACGGTACAAAATAATACCCGAAGCGACCCCGCACAGAACACTGATGCTGACCGCCAGACCAACCATAGCGACTAAGAGCGTTCGTTGAATTGATTTTTTCTTTTGAGTCCCTTTTGCTTTGTTTCTTTCTGCTTTTTTCAAAGTCTGCTCACTTCTTTCTGATATTTACCATATTTTGCTGCGTTCAATGGAAAAGTTCCCTCATCTTTTCTTTTTCCGCAGCGGGAGTAACTCTTACAAAGTATATCGTGTTCTTCTAAATTTAGTTAACATTTTATTAATAAATAAGCAGGTATTGTGAGTAACATTCACACAATTTGCACAAAAATTGTAAAAAGTTCCCATAAAATATAAATAAAGTATCTAAATTTTCGCTCCAAAATTCTTGTAACAATTTAATAGAAATTTTCCACATTCCCATTTATTTCAAGGAAGTAAACAACAGAAATATGGCTTTCCGGCAAAAGGCAAATAAACACCCCCTTCGGCCGAATTCTGTAATTTTTATTTGAAAGCAGCGGAACAACAGCACCCCACATAGACGGGAATTTTTAAACGACAATAAAAAAAGGACGGCTGCATCCGTCCTTTTGAAAGATATTCTTATTTAAAAACAAAATTCAGGAGCAGCAGCATGGTTACTCCCGGAATTCCGGCAGCGCCGGAAATGCCGATTATGAGCGGGCTAAGCGGAAGACTGACGCCGGTGAAAAATCCGGTCAGATTGACCACGGCAAGCGCGCAAAGCCCGGTGATAACTCCCCCGGCGGCACGCTGAACCGGTCTGGGTGCTTTTACAATCAGCTGAATAATAACCAGCAGCGCAAACACACCGCAAGCCGAAAGCACAATGATCAGGCTTGGCAAAATTACACCCCCGTATTTTTACTTGTGAAAGGAGTGCAGCTTACGCCCTGTTGTCTGGCAGCCTTCAACAGGTATCGGTAGCGGGAATACAATGCTTCGCGCTGATAGATGCAGGCGTCAATCAAATTCTCATCGCTTTCCATCTCGAACCAGCACTCGTTGCACGCGATTAAACGTCCAACCTCCTTTATCTCATCAAGCAGCCTTTGTTTATCCTCGTTTTCCTGTACGGCTGCGCAATCCGTGCGCTGAATCAGCTTTAAAACAGATTCCATACTAACAGCTCCGCCTTTCGGTTAATTTTATGTTAGTATGATGGGCATATATTCCAAAAATTATACCATTTAACCTGCCGCTTGCGTCATATTTCGAAAAGTTTACAATTCAGTCAAAGTATTCGGTTCAGAATTTTCTTCTCCGGAATCCGGCATAAAATCAATACGGCCGCTGGCAACGTCTGCGGCGACCACTTTAATGCCAAGCGGCTGGCCGATGGTAAGCTTTTTCCCCGTATTCTGGTCAACCTGCGTAATCAATCCGTCAAACCGGTAATTTGCTCCTTCAAAGCTGTCCACCGGAACAAACCCTTCTACCGAGTTGGGAAGTTCCACAAATACGCCGCGCTGTGTCACCCCGCTGATGATTCCGGAATAACATTCGCCGATATGCTGGCTCATATATTCCGCCATATAGCAGTCCTCCGCGCTGCGCTCCGCCTGCATGGCACGAACTTCCGCCTGAGAAGAATTCGAGGCTGCCGCAACGGCAAAAGTGAGGTACCGGCGATTCAGATCCTCTTTGTTTTTCGTTTGCAGGAAGGCTGTTAAAATGCGGTGAATTGCCGTGTCGGGATAGCGGCGGATCGGTGAGGTAAAATGGCAGTAGTCGGCAAGGGCAAGGCCGAAATGCCCGATTGGGTTTGTGTCGTACCGCGCTTTTGCCATTGTGCGAAGCAGCTGGTGCGAAATTACCTTCTGCGCGGGGGTTCCGTTTGCCTGTTCCATAATTTCAGCAAAATCCGCTGTTGTAATGTCGCCCTGATGCTTTAAACTGCGTGGGTTCAATCCCAGCGCGCCTACGATTTCAACCAGACTGTCCACCCGTTCCGGATTCGGAAGTTCATGCACACGGTAAACAAACGGAATTGCGTTTTCCTTGGCAAGCTTTGCCGCCGCTTGATTCGCGGTAATCATCAGCTGTTCAATCATCTGTTCCGCAAGGCCGCTTTGACGCGGTTCCACTTGAATGCAGATTCCGTCTTCATTTAAGGTGAATTTTGATTCGGTGCTGTCCAGTTCCACCGTACCGCTGCGAACGGAACGTTCCTTTAAAATATCGGCAAGCTCCCGTGCCGCGTTCAGGGAACGGATAACCGGTGAATATTTCTTTTTTAATTCGGCATCGGCGGTTTTTTCAAAGATTTGATTCACCTCGGAATACACGCCGCGCACTTTGGAATTAATAATGCTCTTTTTAAACTCATAGGACAGAATATTGCCCTGCTTGTCCAATTCAATAATCGCTGAAAACGTCAGTTTATCTTCCCCGGAGTTCAGTGAGCAAACCCCATTGGAAAGTTCATGCGGCAGCATGGGGATAACACGGTCGGCAAAATAAACCGAGGTTCCGCGCTCCATGGCCTCGTCGTCAATGGCGCTGCCTTCTTTCACATAATGGCTTACGTCGGCAATATGAACGCCAAGTTTAAACCCGGTTTTGGTGCGGCTGACCGATATGGCGTCGTCCAAGTCCTTTGCATCCGGGCCGTCAATGGTACAAATGCTGGTGGAACGCAGGTCGAGTCTGCCCTTTAAATCCTCTTCCGTAATATCCCGGGAGGAAATCTGTTTTGCTTCGGCAAGCACTTCGTCGGGGAACCGGGTGCGTATCCCGTTCTGGTCAATAATCGCGTCGGCACATATTTTAGCACTGCTGGATTTTCCGTACACTTTGATAATACGTGCTGCAAAGCCGGATGAGCGGGGGTTGCGGCGGATTTCCGCCTGCACTTTATCGCCGTTTTTTCCGCCCGCCCCGGCAACACGGTCCAGCGGGATATTATAACGGATGGCGTCGTCCGGAATCAGCTCATAAAACCCTTTGCCCCGGTTCAGCGTACCCGTGATCAGCCGGCTCGATTTTTCCGAAATGGTGTCCACATCGGCGCTTAGCCCTTTTGGCCCTTCTTTTACATTGCTAAGCTGCACTGTATCGCCGATAAAAGCACCGTTCAAATGATCGATATGAATGAAAACATCTTCCCCGCCGGCTGCCGGCCGCGCAAAAGCAAAGCCTTTGGAGAGCGACACGATTTTTGCCGTTACGGTTTCTTTCTTTTTGGGCAAACGAATGCGGTGGTCCTTGCTGACCGACACCGCGCCCTCCTGCTTCAACTGATTCAGCGCCTGATAAAAGGCTTTATGGTCCTTTATTCCAAGTTTGCGGATTAAGCCGCGGGACGAAATGCTTTGCGGGGAATTCCTCATATATTTTAGTATCTTGCTTTTAATTTCTTCCAACATATACCCTCCATCTGTTTTCAAACCGATAAAAAAAGCCCCGCTTAACCAAGCGGGGCTTCATTATTAACAATTTACTTTGCGAAGTACATGTACGCATTAATTGCGATAACAAGTACAAAGAAGCCGAAAGCAATAACCTTTGTCCATCTTGCAAGGAAAGCATCGACTGAACGGGCCTTATTCTTAGAGAGAAAAGTATCCGCACCGCCTGTGATTGCCCCCAAATCCTGCTGGTGGCCTTCCTGAAGAAGAACAATAACTGTTATAGCAACTGAAAATATTAATAAGATAATCCCGAATATAACTTCCGCAATTGACATAGCGCACCTCCGAATTACGTTAAACAACTTTAATTATATTACCACATAAAGTGCGCCTTTGCAAGCATATTTTATGCGGTATCCCAATTTTTATGCATACTGTGTTTGTTTCCGGGCAATCTATGTTTGGACCTATCAATGCGTTGCGTTTGTCGCTTTGAAACGTCCCGCCGCTGTCAGCTATTGGCTTACAGCGGCGTTTTTTTTGTTTATTCCGTTACAGTTTCAGCTGGTCGCCGGTTGTCTCCTCCGCGGAAGGCATTGAACCGGCAGCCGGAAGGGTTTTGCGGTAACGGTTCGGGTTTTTCAGCATATCTTCTTCAAATTTTTCCACTTTCAGTAAACGGCTGCCCTTGCGGAAGGTCATCACGGCGACCCCCTGCGTACTGCGGGTGGTTTTGCTTTGAATTGCGCCGGTGTGAAGAATCAGCATTCTTCCCTGTGACGAGGTCAAAAGGAATTCGCCGTCCTCTGCCGTGTAAAACGCGGAAACCAGCGGCGCTTTGTCACTGTAAGCGCCAATCAGCTTTCGCCGGTTGGTTTTGGTCGCATAAACCGACATATCCACTTTGGCGGCTTTTCCGTTTTCAAAGAAGAACAGCATATAGCCGGAATAATCATGGGTAACCGCCATATAAACGGCGTTTTCGCCTTCGTCCATTCCCAGCTTTGCGGGAATATAATCCCCCAGCACGCTCGCTTTGGTGTCGCCAAAGTCGCTGGCCTTTGCCTTGTACACCTGGCAGCGGTCGGTAAAGAAAAGCAGTTCCGCGGAGTTGGAATCCTCTATATGCTGAAGAATTGCGTCGTCTTCTTTCAGCTTTTGCTCGCCGCTCATGCGCAGGGACTGGGGCGTAATTTTCTTGAAGTAACCTTCCTTCGTGAAGAACAGGTTTACCGGGTAATCCGGTACTTCCTCCTCTTCGGAATACTCTTCAATTTCGTCCGGATAAACCAGCATGCTGCGCCGGGGCTGACCGTACTTTTTCGCTACGTCGTTCAGTTCGGCAATAATAATATTCTTTACTTTTGTCCGGCTGTCCAGAATGGACTGGAGTTCGGCAATATCCTTTTCCAGCTGGCTGATTTCTTCCGTACGTTTTAAAATGTATTCCCGGTTTAAATGACGCAGCTTGATTTCAGCAACATATTCGGCCTGTACTTCGTCAATACCGAAGCCGATCATTAAATTCGGAACGACTTCTGCTTCCTCTTCGGTCTGGCGTACAATAGCAATCGCTTTATCAATATCCAGCAGAATTGCCTGCAAGCCTTTTAACAGATGCAGCTTTTCCTTTTTCTTAGTTAAATCGAAATAGGTGCGGCGGCGAATACATTCAATACGGAAAGAAGTCCATTCTTCCAGCAGTTCCGCCACGCCCATAACACGCGGCACACCGCCGACCAGAACATTAAAATTGCAGGAAAAGCTGTCTTCCAGCGTTGTCAGCTTAAACAGGCGCTGCATCAGCTTGTCCGGTTCCACGCCGCGCTTCAGATCGATGGTAATTTTCAGGCAGTCCAGACCGGTTTCGTCACGGATGTCCGAAATTTCCTTTATTTTGCCCTGCTTTACCAGGTCAACTACCTTTTCCACAATTACTTCCACCGTTGTGGTCGGCGGTATCTGGGTAATATCGATACAGTTGGCAGATTTATCATACGTATAACGGGAGCGAACTCGAACGCTTCCGCGGCCGGTACGGTAAACATCGTCCAGCGCGTTGCGGTCGTAAATAATCTGACCGCCGCCCGGGAAGTCCGGTGCCAACAGCGTGGATGCAATTTCATGCTTCGGATCACGCATCAGAGCAACCGTTGTCTGGCAGACCTCGCTTAAATTAAACGGGCAGATGGAGCTGGCCATTCCGACGGCAATGCCCGTATTCGCGTTAACCAGAACGGACGGAAACGAAGCCGGCAGAAGAGTCGGCTCTTTTAAGGTATTGTCGTAGTTGTCTACAAAATCAACCGTATCCTTGTCAATGTCGCGGAACAGTTCCTGGCACAGATTGTCAAGCCGTGCTTCCGTGTAACGGGAAGCTGCCCACGCCATGTCACGGGAAAAGAATTTACCGAAATTCCCCTTGGAATCTACATACGGGTGCAGCAATGCTTCGTACCCGCGGCTCAGTCGCACCATTGTGTCGTAAATTGCCGCATCGCTGTGCGGGTTCAGCTTCATGGTCTGACCCACGATATTGGCGCTTTTGGTTCGTGTGGAACCCAAAAGGCCCATTTTGTACATTGTAAACAGAAGCTTGCGGTGCGACGGCTTGAAGCCGTCAATTTCCGGAATCGCACGCGACAGGATTACGCTCATTGCATAAGGCATGTAGTTCTTTTCCAGCGTGTCGGTAATCCGTTCTTCCACAACCTCGCCCGCGCCCTCAATTACGCCGTGCGCGCGCGGCAGAACCGCATCGTTTTCTGATTTCTTTCTAGGCATGTTGTTTGCCACCTACATTCAGTATTATTAAAATCGTATTCGCTTTTCTGTCAGCTTACATCTGCCGAATCAATATAGCTGTACCCGTTTTCCGCAATAAAATCCTTTCGGCCACTCAGGTTATCACCCAAAAGCAGGTCGAAAACATCACTTGTTTTCAGCGCGTCCGTCGGCATTACTTTAATTAAACGGCGCGTTGCGGGATTCATAGTGGTCAAGTTCATCATGTCGGGTTCGTTTTCGCCTAACCCTTTGGAACGCTGCACCGTAAACTTTTTTCCGTCCAGCTTTTTTATGAACTCATTTTTTTCCTGTTCCGTATAAGCAAAATACGTTTCGTCTTTCGTCTGCACTTCAAAAAGCGGAGATTCCGCAATAAATACGCGGCCTTCGTCAATGAGCGTGGGGGTCAGCCGATAAAGCATGGTCAAAAGCAGCGTGCGAATCTGGAAGCCGTCCACATCGGCATCGGTACAAAGGATGACTTTATTCCAACGTAAAAGCGACAGATCAAACGAGGAAAGGTCTTTGTTCGCTTTGGATTTGACCTGCACGCCGCAGCCGAGCACCTTAATCAGGTCGGTAATAATGTCGTTCTTGAAAATCTTATCGTAGTCCGCTTTCAGACAGTTCAGGATCTTTCCGCGAATCGGCATAATTGCCTGAAAATTCGGGTCGCGCGCCTGTTTGCAGGCACCGAGCGCCGAGTCGCCTTCCACGATAAAGATTTCGCGCTCGCTCACGTCGCGGGAGCGGCAGTCCACAAATTTGGCAACACGGTTGGTTATATCCATATTACTGGTAAGCTTTTTTTTCAGGTTCAGGCGCGTTTTTTCCGCGTCCTCACGGCTGCGCTTATTAATGAGCACCTGCGCCGCGATTTTATCCGCATCCATGGGGTTTTCAATAAAATAAACCTCAAGCTGGTGCCGCAGAAACTCGGTCATTGCTTCCTGAATTCCCTTATTGGTAATTGCCTTTTTCGTCTGGTTTTCATAGGACGTGCGGTTTGAAAAAGAGGAAATCATCAGGATAAGGCAGTCTTCCACATCTGCAAACGTAATTTTGCTTTCGTTCTTATTGTACTTTCCGGTTTGCTTCAAATAAGAGTCGATCTGATACACAAACGCGTTGCGCACCGCCTTGTCCGGCGCGCCGCCGTGCTCCAGCCAACTGGAATTGTGGTAGTATTCAATCAGCCGGTTCCGGTTGGAAAACGCCACCGCAGCATTAATTTTTGTTTTGTATTCGGGCTTGTCCTCACGGTCGCGCACCTTGCGCTCCGCCTGCCAGAACTGCACCGGGGTCAGCGAATCTTCCCCTGCAATTTCTTTTGCGTGGTCAAAAATACCCTGCTGATAAATAAATTCGGTTTCCTCAAAGGTGGAACCGACCTGATTTCGGAAAATAAAGCGGATACCGTCGTTTACAATAGCCTGCCGTTTGATAATATCAAGATAATATTCCACCGGAACATCAATATCGGTGAAAACCTGTAAATCCGGCTTCCAGCGTATTTTGGAACCGATGTCTTTCTTGCTGTACGGTTCCTTTTTCAATCCGCCTACATTTTCACCGTGCTCAAAGTGCAGGGTGTAACGGAACCCGTCGCGACGGATGTCAACATCCATGTATTCCGAAGCGTATTGCGTGGAACAAAGGCCAAGGCCGTTTAACCCCAGCGAATACTCATAGCTTTCATCGGAATCGTTGTTGTATTTGCCGCCCGCGTAAAGCTCGCAAAACACCAGTTCCCAGTTATAACGCTGTTCGTTGTTGTTGTAGTCGACCGGAATGCCACGGGCGTGGTCTTCCACTTCAATCGATTTGTCGCTGTAACGGGTCGTAATGATTTCTTTTCCGTAACCTTCGCGTGCTTCGTCAATGGAATTGGACAGAATTTCGAAAATCGAGTGCTCGCAGCCTTCGATTCCGTCTGAACCGAAGATAACCGCCGGACGGCGGCGCACACGGTCCGCTCCTTTCAGCGACGAGATACTTTCGTTTCCATATACCGGTTTTTTCGTCATTTTTTCAATTCGCTCCTACGTCTATTTACTATTTGATTTATACCGCACCGAAATGGAGAGGCGTAAATCAGAAGCAAGGGCATGAATGGGCATTTGCTGCTGTGACATGCACCCGCAGCCGCAAAAAAACGGTAACCCGTCCCCTGAAGGCGGCAGTTCCGGGGTGCAAAAAGTTTAACGCCGCAGAACACGACATTTTGCTCGCCGAACAGGGCTCGGGTTCTATTTCTCTTCTTAAGAATAACCCCTTCAATATGTATTTATACTGCTGTTTACAAACAGCAAAAGGGGAAATGCAGCAACATTCCCCCCAATTTTTTATTCTGCTGTGACTGTTTCGGCAATTCCTGCAATGGCGCCGCCGCTCATAATTTCTTTAAACTGCTCACCGGACATTTTCTCATTCTGGTAAAGGAACTTGGCAACTTCGTGAAGTTTGTCCATGTGCTCTTTCAGAATGGCCTCTGTCCTGCTGTAAGCGGTCATCATCAGGCTATGAATCTCCTGATCGATGGCGGAAGCAGTTGCTTCGGAATAATTGCGAATGTGACCCATGTCGCGGCCAAGGAACGGTTCGCCCTCATCCTGACCGTACGTAATCGGGCCGAGGGAATCGGTCATGCCGTACTTTGTAACCATGCTGCGTGCAAGCTTGGTTGCACGGTCGATGTCGCTGGAAGCTCCGGTGGAAATATCGTCGAGCGTAAGCGCTTCGGCAACACGGCCGCCGAGTAACACCACAAGATCCTCCTGCATCTCTTTGCGGGATTTATAGGAACGGTCTTCGGTCGGAATGTGCATGGTATAGCCGCCGGCCATGCCGCGCGGAATAATGGAGATTTGATGAACGGGGTCCTGCGTCGGGCAGAAATAAGTGGCCACCGCATGACCGCCCTCATGGTACGCCGTCAATGTCTTTTCTTTTTCGGTCATTACATGACTCTTTTTCTCGGTACCGACAACCACCTTAATGGTCGCTTCCTCGATTTCGTTCATGGTAATGGCCTTCAGGCTCTTTCTGGCTGCAAGAAGCGCCGCTTCATTCAGCAGATTTTCCAAATCCGCACCGGTAAATCCGGCAGTGGATTTTGCGATGGTTTTCAGGTTCACATCCGGAGCAATTGGCTTGCCGCGGGCATGTACCTTCAGTATTTCTTCACGGCCCTTAATATCCGGGTGACCGACCATAACCTGGCGGTCAAAACGGCCTGGACGCATCAAAGCTGGGTCGAGAATGTCCGGTCGGTTGGTAGCGGCAATCATGATAACGCCTTCGTTCGCACCGAACCCGTCCATTTCAACAAGCAGCTGATTCAATGTCTGTTCGCGTTCGTCGTGCCCGCCGCCTAAACCGGCGCCGCGCTGACGGCCAACCGCGTCAATTTCATCAATGAAAATAATACAGGGAGAATTCTTTTTCGCCTGTTCAAACAGGTCGCGCACACGGGATGCACCGACACCGACGAACATTTCAACGAAGTCGGAACCGGAAATAGAGAAGAACGGAACGCCTGCTTCGCCTGCAACCGCGCGGGCCAGCAGCGTTTTACCGGTACCGGGAGGGCCAACGAGCAAAACGCCCTTCGGAATACGGGCACCCAGTTCGTTGTACTTTTTCGGGTTTTTCAAAAACTCTACGATTTCACGCAGCTCTTCTTTTTCTTCATCGGCGCCCGCCACATCCGCAAATGTGGTTTTGCGCTTTTCATCGGCCATTTGTTTGACTTTGGCTTTGCCGAAGTTCATCTGCTTGCCTGCGTCGCCCATGCCTGTGTTGAGCCGCTTGATCATAAACCACCACAGCAGCCCCATCACAACCAGAGCAACCAACATGGGTAGCATGCTTGCCAACCAGGATGTTTCTGTCGGACGCTTCAGGTTACGCACCATATTGGCATCGGGATGGTCTTTGTCATATTGCTCGGTATAATCCTTAATGTCATCGTACAGAAGGGCGGAGCTTGGCGCAACGTAGGAAATCTGCGTTTTGTCCTTCAGCTTGATAATCATTTCGCCGCTGCCCAAATCCATGGAATATTCCGTTACCTGTTGATTTTTAAAATAGTTGATGATCTCGGAATAATTATAGGTTTTCTGCGGCCGATTCCCGTAAATCAGAGCAATCAAAATAAACAGTATAATCGGTACGCCTAAAATCAGGGCAATATTTTTCAGTGTCTTTTTATTATCCAAAATGTTGTTCACTCCTTACATGAGCACGTTTGGGATCAAGGGTCAATTCGTGTAAACTCCCGGTTTTAAAATTCCGACAAACGGAAGATTTCTGTATCTTTCGTCATAGTCCAAACCGTAACCCACGATAAATTCATCCGGAACGATAGTCCCGACATAATCTGCTTTAATGTTTGCTGTGCGTCTGTCCGGTTTGTCAAACAGTGTGCAAAGTTTAATGCTTTTGGGGGAACGGGACTGCAGCAGCTCGAGTATGTAGCTCAAAGTCAGGCCGCTGTCGAGAATATCTTCAACAACCAGAAGGTCGTAACCCTCTAAGTTGATATCCAGATCCTTTGTGATTTTAACAACTCCGGAGGTCTTTGTTCCGGAACCGTAACTGGAAACAGACATGAAGTCAATGCTGCACGGAATGGTGACTGCACGCATCAAATCAGCCATAAACACAACGGAACCTTTCAGCACGCTGATCATAAGCAGGTTCTTGTCCTTGTAATCCTCGCTGATTTGCTTTCCCATCGTCTGTACAATTTCGGCAAGCTTCTCCTCGCTGAACAATACGGACTCGATATCATTTCTCAATCGTTAGCACTCCTTAAAAAATTAAATAATTGTAATTTCCGCCACATTTTCCGTGCTGTTCATTACACTGAAATCCTGTGAAGCACCAAAGCCTTCAATCCAGACAATTTCGCCGCCGCTTTCCAGCATGGCGAGTTTCGAGCGCA
The DNA here is from genome assembly GCA_002378845.1 of Ruminococcaceae bacterium UBA3451. GTDB lineage: Bacteria > Bacillota > Clostridia > Oscillospirales > Acutalibacteraceae > Caproiciproducens. The sequence goes on from DFRY01000067.1 coordinate 70,262, forward strand.
GCATGGGCTCGAGTCCGGCTTCGTTAAAAAGTTTTTTCAGACTTTTCGTGACTTTACGCCCGGCCGGGCGGAAAATATCACCGTTACTTCGGTTCCTGACTGAAGTAATCTTAAATATTGTATCATAGTTAATAACATTATTAAATAACAAATTATTAATTTTATAACGGTTTTCGTATTCTTTCTTTGACAATTTCGAAATAATCATCCTGCGGCCGTCGGGAAGAAGGGTTCCTTCCGGTCGAAACGGCACATTCCAGCTTTTCTCCGCTTCGTTGGAACCGGTAATAAAGAGAGTATTGCCCTGCGCCGTACATTGTATTCCGCCCGAAATGGTAACGGCTCCCAAACCGGAACGAATTATTCCCGTCACCGCGTTGATATGAGCGCTTTCCAGCCTGGCTTTTGTCACCCGGCGTACGGCAAGCATGACTGCACGGTTCAGAACGGGCCGGGGCAAAGCAGCCAGCTGGTCCAGCCGGTACCCGCCGCGATGTTCCGCATTGCTGAGCTTTTCCTGCGCCAAAGACATAAAATATTCCTCGTCTTCACGAAGCCGCTGCGTCATTCCCAGAACAGCGGTTTCAAACGCGGGGTTAATTTCTTTCAGAGCCGGTACGACGGAAACCCGGATTTTATTGCGTGCATATTCTTCCGTCAGATTCGTGCTGTCCGTTACAAAGGAAATGCCGTACGATTTACAGTACCGTTCCACTTCGGCACGCGTAATTTCGATAAGAGGACGAATAATATTCCCCCGCACGGGCGGAATGCCGCGCAGACCGCGGGTACCCGTGCCTTTCGCCAAATTCATCAGCACGGTTTCGGCACTGTCCGAAAGCGTGTGCGCCGTAGCAATGCGCGTTTCGGAATTCTCCTTACAAAGACTGTGAAAAAAAGCATAACGCACATTGCGCCCGCATTCCTCCAGCCCCTGTCCGCGCTCTTGTGCCAGAGCACGAACATCGGCATGAAGCACACGAAGCTCCACTCGGTTTTCGCGGCACCAGTTTGTAACAAACCGCTCGTCGCAGTTCGCTTCCGCGCCGCGCAGCCCATGGTTAATATGTGCCGCCAGAATATGAATATAACGGGAATTTGCATATTTTAAAAGAAAATGAGTAAGCGCCATGGAATCCGCGCCGCCGGACAGGCCGACAATTACGGTACAGCCTTCGGGCAGCATATTCCAGCTGACGATTACTCGTTCGATTTTATTCTGAATAGTAAGAATGTCATCATTCACTCCGGACAACCTCCTGCGCGGTAAAACGCATGAATTCGCCCTGCCAATGCAGCGGAACAGTTTTGGTTTCGCCGTGGCGGTTTTTTGCGACAATACATTCGCCGCTGTTGCGGTCCCCGTTTTCCCCCGGGGTTTCGGAATCCTGATAATAATCTTCGCGGTACAGGAACAGAACGATGTCCGCATCCTGCTCAATGGAACCGGAATCACGCAGGTCGGAAAGAACCGGGCGGTGGTTGGTACGTTTTTCACTGTCACGGGCCAGCTGGGAAAGCGTGAGCACCGGTACATTAAGCTCTTTCGCCATAACCTTCATGTTTCGCGTAATTTGAGAAATTTCCTGCACACGGTTGTCAATTCGGCTGGTCGAACTCATTAACTGCAGGTAGTCCACAATTACCAGGTCAACGTCCTTTAACCGGCGAAGCTTTGCTTTCATTTCCGGCACGGTTATGGACGGGTTATCGTCCATGTAAATCTGCGTTTTGGATAAAATATCGCCCGCTTCAATAATACGGATCCATTCGTCTTCGGCCAGTTTGCCGGTACGCAGCTTGGTACCGCCGACCATCGCTTCGGTGGACAGCAGATGGGATGTCAGCTGTTCCTTGCTCATTTCAAGGGAAAAGAACGCGACTTTTTTGCTCGCCTTGACGGCGGCATGCCTTGCAATGTTCAGTGCAAAGCTTGTTTTACCCATACCCGGGCGCGCGCCCAGCAAAATAAAGTCGGAACGGTTCAGGCCGGTAATGGTGTCGTCCAGTTCTTTGATTCCGGTGGGAACGCCTTTGTAAAGGTCGGCATCCGGCGAATTCAGCAAATCCAGCCGGTCAAACGTCTGCACAATGACCTCGTCAATGCGCTGCAGCCCCTGCATATTTTTCCCGCGGCGAATGTCAAAAATGCGCTGTTCCGCCGAATCCAGCAAAGTAGACGCGTCGACGGCGCCGGAGGAAGCTTCCTCCACAATATCGCGTGCGGTGGTAATCAGCATGCGAACGTCGTATTTGTCACGAACGATGTAAGCGTAGGATTCCACATTGGAAATGGAAGGAACCAGCTGTGCAAGCTGAAGCAGATACGTTTTTCCGTTTGCTTCGTCAAAGCCTTTTGTTTCTTTCAGCCGTTCCAGCACGGTAACAAAGTCAACAGGCTGGCCGACCGTAAACATTTCCAGCATAGTGGAATAAATCAGGCTGTTGTTTGTCTGGTAAAAATAATCCGGGCGCGGAATGATTTCCGCCACCCGGTCCAGACAGGACGAATCCAAAAGAACCGCGCCCAAGACAGATTGCTCCGCTTCGGGACTGAACGGCAGATTCAGCGCACTGTACCCGCTGGTTACCATATCTGCCATGCTGTTCTCCCCTTTCGTTCTGTTTTTATGTCAGAAAAATCGACTGAATATTATTCCTTTTCCCCTACCACGGCGAAAACCTTGGCGGAAATACCGTTGTAAAGTTTGATTTCGCATTCAAAGGTACCGAACGCTTTTATGTCGCCGTCCATTGCAATTTTGCGTTTGTCAATGTCGACTTTAAACTGCTTTTTCAGTTCCTCCGCAATTTCCTTCGAGGTAACGGAGCCGAATAGACGGCCGCCCTGCCCGGCTTTTGCAAAAAGCTTTACGCTTTTTCCGTTAATTTGGTCGGCGGTTTTCTGTGCTGCTTCCGTTTCGCTCTTAATTTTAAACGCCTTGGCTTCTTCCGCATTTTTCAGCTCGTTCATTGCCTGTGCGTTTGCTTCTTTGGCAAGCTTGCGGGGGAACAGGTAGTTGCGTGCGTACCCGTCGCTGACGTTAATCATTTCCCCTTTTTTGCCGCTTCCTTTAATATCTTCAAGCAGTACTACTTTCATCGTTACTCCTCCGTTATATAATATTTTTGATATAATCCTGCCTTGGGCAAGTTCAATTACTGAATTGCCTTCGGCATGGTCTCGCTCAGAATAGAAATCAGTTTTTCGCGCGCCTGTTCCACCGTGACCCCGTTCAGCTGCGCGCCCGCCATGGTAAGGTGACCGCCGCCGCCCAGCGCTTCCATAATCAACTGTACATTGATTTCGCCAAGGGAACGGTGGGAAACATTAACAACATTCCCTGTGGGGAACAGTACAAACGAGGCGTTTACGCCCTGAATGGACAGAAGTTCGTCCGCCGCCTGCGCCGAAGTAATGCGGATATCCGAAAACTCCCGGTCAGCGGAGGCAATGGCGCAGTTCCCGAGGATTTCCGCCCCGGACACAATCTCGTACTTTGCCTTATAGGTGTCGATGGTATCGGAAAACATGCGTTTTACTTCCACGGTGTCGGCACCGCACCGGCGCAGATACGCCGCGGCTTCAAACGTACGCACGCCGGTTTTCAGCACGAAATTCTTTGTGTCGAGCATAATGCCCGACANNAGACAGCAGCGCTTCCGCCTCCACCTGATTGAGCGACGCTTCACCGATATACTGCACCAGTTCCGCCACCATTTCCGAAGTGGAACTGGCGTACGGCTCATGGTAAAATACCAGCGCGTTTTCAATATGCTTTACCATCATGCGGTGATGGTCGATAATAACGATGCGCGGCACGGCGCTTAACAGCTCCGCGCTTTCCACAAATTCCTGCGAATGGGTGTCCACCACAATCAGCATGGTTTTCGGCGTGACCAGTGAAAATGCCTCCATAGGGGAAACAAATATTTTTCCGTCGCCGGCTGCCTCCATAGAAGCAATAATCGGAACGGCCAGACTTTGCTGCCGGTTCACCACCACATACGCCTGCTTTTTCAGCGCTTTGGTTACGGCGCTCCACATGCCGATGGCGGCGCCGACACTGTCCAGGTCGGAAAACTTGTGGCCCATAATCAAAACGTTATCGCTGTTTTTAATGTTATCGGAAAGCGTTGCGGCAATAACGCGGGTGCGTACCTTGTCGCGTTTTTCCACCCCTTTGGAAAGACCGCCGAAGAACTCGTATGTATCGTCCTTTTGTTTTACGGCAACCTGGTCGCCGCCGCGGCCCAAGGCCATGTCAAGCGCTTTGCGCGCCCATTCCTCCGCTTCCTGCAGGGACGCTGCCCCGCGGCCCACGCCGATGGAAACGGTAGCGCTGCGCCGTTCGCCGGCCTTAATATTGCGAACGGTGTCGAGAATCTGAAAGCGTTTTTCCATTGCGTCGCGGGTATGGAACTCATCCGTCAGAATAAGGTACCGTCCCCCGCTCAGCCGCTTCAGAAAGCCGTTCATGCTCTGTGCCCAGGCAATGAGCGCGCCCTCCACTTCCGAAGCGATGCGGGAATCTTCGCTGCCGCTGGAGTCGCGGGCGAGCTCTTCCCTGTTGTCAAAGCTTGCCAGTGCAACAACCGGGCGGCGCTCGGTGTATTCCCTGTTAATTTCTTTATAATACGTGTCATCCACAAAATATACAATGCTTCCGTATTCCGCCCTTGCGGCGAAAACGGTATACTGCCTGTTGTCAACGGTTACATTGGAACCGGTGTCGGCAATAATCTGCTGAATGGTTTTCGGGTAAATAAATTTGATGATATTCTCGCCGCGGCATTCGCGTTTTACGCTGACATTGGTCAGAAACGCGTTGTTCACCCAGATGATGTCGCCGTCATCGCCGACAACAGCCACCGGCATGGTAAACTCCTGCAGAGCGCGGTATTCTTCCCCGGACAGAATCTTCTGGGCGCTTTTTACCGCGGTGGACACATGCGCCCGGAACCGTTCGGTTGAAAGCATGACCGCCACAACCGCAACGATAGAAAGCGTTAGCTCCACAGAGAATATGAAATTGTTCCAGAACCAGCTGATGCCGGCCATGATGAGCATAACGACCGTTATTACGTAAAATACCGGCGAAGACACCCACACTCTTCTTTTCAATTTAATTACCCCTTCAGCAGTTAAACTTCCATAATAATCGGAAGGATCATCGGACTGCGTTTGGTTCGGTCATACAGCATGCGGGAAAGTTCATCTTTAATCCGCGTTTTCAGCGTGCCCCAGTCGTGAATGTTATTTTCAGCACAGGAGTCGAGCACAGAACTGACAAGCACCCTTGCTTCGTCAATGAGCGGTTCGGACTCGCGCACGTAAACAAATCCGCGCGATACGACGTCCGGGCCAGAAATAACGCTTCCGTCCGCCGCACTGATGGTGCAAACCACAACAATCAGGCCGTCTTCGGAAAGATGCTTACGGTCACGCAGCACAATNNCGGAACAGACGGCAGCTTTTTCATATAGTCCTGATTCAACTCCAGTACGTCGCCGATGTCGCCAATATAAACATTGGAAACATCTTTGCCCATGGTATAGGCAAGACCCGCGTGTTTGCGCAGCATTTTCTGCTCGCCGTGAACCGGGATAAAATACTTCGGCTTAATAATACCCTGCATCAGTTTCAGTTCTTCCTGGCAGGCATGGCCGGAAACGTGTACTTCGTACATGGACTCGTACACGACCTCGCAGCCGCGTTTCATCAGTTCGTTAATTACATTGCCGACGGACTTTTCATTGCCTGGAATCGGCCTTGCCGAAATAATAATGCAGTCCCCGGGGCCAACTTCCACCTTGCGGTGGTCGGCAAACGCCATGCGGGTCAGGGCGCTCATTGGTTCGCCCTGGCTGCCTGTTGTAACAAGCACGACTTTATCTTTTGGATAGCGGTTGATTAAATCCAGGTCAATCAGTACGCCATCCGGAATATCGAGGTAACCCAGTTCCACACCGATGCTCATTACGTTGAGCATGCTGCGGCCGGAAAGCGCCACTTTGCGCCCGTATTTCACCGCGCAGTTGATAATCTGCTGCACACGGCTGATATTTGAGGAGAAAGTAGCAATAATGATTCTGCTGTTTTCCGCGCGCTGGAACAGGCGCTCAAACGAATCGCTGATTTTGCTTTCCGTCATGGTGTAACCGGGGCGTTCCGCATTGGTGGAATCCGCAAGAAGCGCCAGAACGCCTTCCTGCCCTAACTGACCGAAGCGGCCAAGGTCAATCATGCCCCCCTGTGTTGGGGTGCAGTCAATTTTAAAGTCACCGGTATGAATAACGGTTCCGGCCGGGGAATGAATTGCAAAGCTGACCGCGTCCGGAATAGAGTGGTTTACATGAATGAATTCTACATCCATGCAGCCCAGTTTTACATGGCTGCCGGGATTTACCACATTCATTTTTACTTTATTCAGTAAGCCGTGTTCTTTCAGTTTCCCCCCGACAAGCCCAAGGGTAAGCGAGGTTCCGTAAAGCGGCAAATTTACTTTCTTTAATAAATAAGGAATTGCGCCGATGTGATCTTCATGGCCATGGGTTAAAAACACGCCGCGGATTTTATCGGCATTGCGCTCGATAAACGTGAAATCCGGCAATACCAGATCAACGCCGAGCATATCGTCCGTTGGGAAAGCCATGCCGCAGTCAACGATAATCATATCGTCGCCGCACTCAAAGAGCGTTAAGTTCTTTCCGATCTCATTCAGGCCGCCAAGGAAATAAACCTTGATGGACGGTTTTGGCTGACCGCGTCTCCCCTGGCGCTGATTCGCCTTTTTCGACTGGGGGCGGTGTGCCGCCGGCTGATTTTGCGCGGCCACAGCAGCCTGCTTTTGCGGCTGTGCCTGACGCTGCGGTGCCGGTTGTAACTGCGGAGCCTGAGCCGCCTTCTTGCGCGGCTGTTTGGACTGTGCCGGGCGCTGTGTCTTCTTCTGGGAAGGGCGTTTTTGCTGAACCTGCTGTTCCATCTGAACCGGTTCGCCGCCAATCACCTGATCCGCGGGCTTTTGCGCCCTGCGGTGTGCCGCCTGTTCCGCCTTTTGCTTCTGCGGCCTTTTTGGGGGAACAATCTTTTGATAAAGGGTCGAACGCACCTCACTTACCGTTTCAATCTGCGGTTCCCCAGCATCTTTACGCTCCGCCGGCTTATTCTGATTTGTTTCTGTCACGAAATAACCTCCATTGTTAATTCAGGGTGCAACCAAATAAAGTCCGCAGGCAAACGGTGCCGAACGGACATGGCATCCCTGTTATTTTGTTGTTCTTTTCCGCACTGCTTCGGGCAGCTGCAGAAAAAAGCGGTTCCGCATTTACATGCGGTTTATATATTTAATGTCTAAATATAAAACGAAATTAAAAGAAATCCGGACACAAATATCGTTCTTATTGTACCTTGATTCCCAAACACTGTCAAGTGATTGCACTGGCGGTGAGTAAATATATTATGACCTCAAATTCCCTGTGTTAAACACGCTTTGGAATTGTTTGCACAAAACCTTTATTATGTTATAATCAGTATAATAATGTAAATAAGGATGATAGTAATGAAGCAGGTTGAAATTTTTACCGACGGCGCATGCCAGGGGAACCCCGGGCGCGGCGGATGGGGCGCGGTGCTTCGGTATAACGGCACGGAAAAAGAAATTAGCGGCGGAGCGCCGGAAACTACCAACAACCGCATGGAACTGAGCGGTGTGATTGAAGCGCTGAAGCTGCTGAAAGAACCCTGTGAAGTAATTTTATGCAGCGATTCCAAATATGTTTGCGACGCCATTTCCAAAGGCTGGGCCAAAAGCTGGCAGCGGAACAACTGGCGCAAAGCGGATAAAAAGCCCGCGCTTAATTCGGATTTGTGGGAAACTCTTCTCGCCCTGCTGGACAAACATAAGGTTACGGTAAAATGGGTAAAGGGCCACGCGGGCCACCCGGAAAACGAGAGGTGCGACAGGCTTGCCGTCGCCGCGGCAGAAAAATACAAATAATTTTTTATTTGCCTATTGAAACCTATACTAAATTGGTGTATATTAATAGCCGTAGAAATCCTACAAGAATTATAATATATTAATGGAGTAAGGGTGATATCATGGCACGTTTTATTTATGCGGACAATGCCGCGACGACTCCTGTTTCTAAAACCGTTTTGGAAGCGATGGAGCCCTTTTATACACAATATTATGGCAATCCTTCCAGCCTGTATTCGGTTGGTCGGGAAGCGAAACGCCCGCTTGAGCTGGCACGCGAAACCATAGCTCAATGCCTCGGCGCCGCGCCGAACGAAATTTTCTTCACTTCCGGCGGAAGCGAAAGCGACAACTGGGCGCTGAAGGGAATTGCTCATGAGTTGGCGAAAAAAGGCAAAAAGCACATCATCACTTCCAAATTCGAGCACCACGCCATTCTGCATGCGTGCGAATCCCTGGAAAAAGAGGGCTTTGAAGTTACTTACCTTGACGTTCACAACGACGGTCTGGTAAGACCGGAAGAACTGGAAGCCGCCATTCGCGAGGACACCGCGATTGTTTCCATTATGTACGCAAACAATGAAATCGGCACCATTCAGCCGATTCCCGAAATTGGCGCGATCTGCAAGAAACACAAGGTCATTTTCCACACCGACGCCGTTCAGGCAGCCGGAAATGTCCGCATTGATGTAAACGAACAGAATATCGATCTGCTTTCGCTTTCCGCACATAAATTTCACGGTCCGAAGGGCGTTGGCGTTTTGTTCATCCGCAAGGGGATTCGCTTGCCGAACCTGATTGACGGCGGCGCACAGGAACGCGGCCGCAGAGCCGGAACAGAAAACGTTGCCGGCATTGTGGGAATGAGCGTCGCTTTGAAAGAAGCCTGCGATACCATGGAAGAGCGCGGCGCACGCTTAACGAAGATGAGGGACAGGCTGATTGACAACGCGCTGAAGATTGAGCGTTCCCGCATTAACGGTGACCGTGTAAAACGCCTGCCGGGCAACATTAACATGTGTTTTGAAGGCATTGAAGGCGAATCCCTGCTGCTGATGCTCGACCTGAAGGGTGTTTGCGCATCCTCCGGCTCCGCTTGCACCTCCGGTTCGCTTGACCCAAGCCATGTTCTTCTTTCCATCGGTCTGCCGCATGAAATTGCGCACGGTTCGCTGCGGCTTTCGTTCAGCGACCAGAACACGGAAGAAGACGTGGACTATATTCTGGAAATCCTGCCGCAAATCGTAGAGCGCCTGCGCTCCATGTCTCCGCTTTGGGAAGAAATTATTACCGGCCAGAAAAAGTTCTGATTTTATTCGGAACAAAACCGGGAATTCTGATAAATCAATGATTATATAAGAGAGGTAATTCATATGGCATACAGTGAAAAAGTGATGGACCATTTCGCAAATCCCCGCAATGTGGGCGAAATTGTTGACGCAAGCGGTGTCGGTGAAGTCGGCAACCCGAAATGCGGCGATATTATGAGAATGTATATTAAGGTAGACGGCGACACCATTTCCGACGTAAAGTTCAAAACCTTTGGCTGCGGCGCGGCAATTGCGACCAGCTCCATGGCAACCGAACTGATTAAAGGCAAGAAAATTGAAGACGCGCTGAAACTGACCAACAAAGCGGTTATGGAAGCACTGGACGGTCTTCCGGCAGTTAAAATTCACTGCTCCGTTCTTGCTGAACAGGCAATTAAGGCGGCTGTTTCCGATTATTACAAAAAGATGGGCGTCGATCCGCTGCCAATCGTTGGCGAAATTCCGGAATGTGAAGCCTGCGAAGTCTAAACTCAGAAAGAGCAAAGCTCCCGAATCATTGATTCGGGAGCTTTTTTTAGTTTTGCGGTTGGCTATATAGGATTACTCCGTAATTTTACGGAATGTATCTTCCACAAAACCGGAATTCTGCAGCTTATCCTGCAGGTTTGCTTTCCATTCGGCTTGACTGAGCAGCGAAGACGGCGTTTTTGAAATGCTGTTTCCCACTTTTTCCCTTGTCACCGTATACGTCCGGTCATTCAAACGGTATTGTAAGGACTGCATATTGTCAATCAGGGCAAATACGGCGTTGGAATTGTAAATCAGTGTTTGCTCCAGTTTTTGCTCATCGTTTTCCCCGCTGTTCCTTGTGGTCACATTGTAATTTACAGTCAATTCCAATTGGTTCGGGTTCTGCTCAAAGCCGTTCAAATATTCGTGCATAGGCAGAGCATGAAACAAATTCATATTATTCGATGCGTTCCCCATGTATTTATTTTTGAAGGGCAGAATTGTGGCAATGTCCTGAGTAATCGGATTTTCTTGCGCTAAACGGTAGCTTTCTTCCGCCTGCTGCTGCCGCGGCAGCAGGATAAATTCCGTTACCGCAAGCAAAGCGACCGCAAACACCGCCAGACCAAGAATGATGTTATTCCGTTTCTTCATTGCTTTGTACCTCATACTTTAAAACCAGAGAAGGTATTTTATGGACTGCCAGCGGAAGAATGACCGTAAAAAAAGGCACCGCATATAAAATTAACACCACCGCAAGCTGGTATGGGCCGTCAATACTGACCCTGCGTGAAAACCAAATATTGCTGCCGAAATACATGGCGGTTGTTGCCGCCGTGTACATCAGTGTGAAAGCGGCCCAGAAAATCCAGACCAAATTCCGGATTCTGCGCACACGGGGCAGACTGATATAGGTCCTTTTCTCAAAATGGACTCCGAATGCTTTGCTGTTGAAGCGAAGGTACAGAATACCCGCCAATGCCGCGGCAAGAAATAATAGCGTACTTAACGGGGTTCCTATATGGAACAAAAGCATAGGTACCGAAACAATACACGCACTGAGAAGATAAATCAAAACCCACTGCAGCCATTCACGCCAAAGCTGATTGATAAAGATTTCCTTGTTTCCGTCAATCAGCCCGTCGGCAGAAGTAATGCTTTGTTTAGCTTTTGAAATTGCCTCGGCTTCGTCGGCTCCTGCCGCCATCAGGTCTGTTTTCCGTGCTTCCAGATTTCCGAGTATCTCTTCCTTCAAATCTTTTATCTGTTTTGTATCCCGATAATGTGCAAACAGGGCGTTCACATATCTTTGCAGCTCACTCATTGTGCTCTCCCCCTTCGATTAGCTGATTGATTAAATTCCGCGCGACTTTCCACTGCGCAACCGACTGGAAGTACGTCTTCCTGCCGTGATCTGTAATATGATAATATTTTCGCCTGCCGCCCTGGCTTTCGTCCCCCCAGTAGGAAACGATCAAGCCCTGGGACTCCAACCGTTTTAAGCTGGTGTAAAGTGAAGGTTCTTTCAGTTCATACGCGCCCCCGCTGTTCACACCGATGGACTTTACAATTTCATAACCGTAGTTGTCCCCTTCGTGAAGCACACGCAGAATCATTGTGTCAATGTGACCGCGAATCAGGTCACTGCTGATGTTTTCCCCCATTGTCTTCACCTCTCAGGAAGATAATATCACATATTACTATGTGTGTCAATGTAATACGCGATAAATACTAATAACAGGAAACCCCCGCCCGGAATATCCCGGACGGGGGTTGTGAGGATCCGACTCTTTTATTGTTGAAGCAGCTGCCGAACCTGCTGCTCTTCCTGAAACAGAGTGCAGCCTCCGCTGTGCTCTTTGGAAAGCAGGCCGTCCTCGTTCAGTGTGCGGAAAAGCGGGGACTGCAGCGCGTCAAGCAGACTGCCGTTTTTCAAACTGGTGTCAGAATAAGGGGAAAACGGGCACGGTTCCGCAGAACCGGCCGCATTAATATGGAAAAAGCCTCTGCCCGCGGCAAGGCAGCCGCCGACCTTTTTTTCGTCCCCGGGGAACGAGAGGAATATCATAGTATCATACTTCTGCCGCAAAGACGACTGCTTTTCCTCCAGAATCGCCCGTTCCCGGTCGCCGGGCGCAAGCGACACGGTCGATTCCTCCACCGGTACGTACTCCACAAAAAAGACCAGTTTGCAGCCCTGCCGGTACAGCATATCAATAAAATCAGTTCCGGTAACCTCGTTTATATTTTCCGCTGTCACCGTCACCGACGCGCCGTATAAAACTCCTTTCCGGGTTAAACGCTCCATTGCACCCGCAAGGGTTTGGTATACCCCTTGACCGCGTCGGGCGTCCGTCTGCGCTTCGTCGCCCTCGATGCTCAAAACCGGAATTAGGTTCCGTCGTCTCTCCAGCAGCGTGAGATACGCTTCATCCAGCATGGTTCCGTTCGTAAAAATCGGAAAAATAATATTGGTACGGGCGGCCGCCTGCTCAATCACATCCCGGCGCATGAAAGGTTCACCCCCTGCCAGAAGAACAAAAGAAATGCCCAGTTCCTCTGCCTGCCGGAATAATTCCCCCCACCGTTCCGCGGAAAGCTCCTCTTTTTTATGCAGTTCCCCGCACGCATGATTTGCCCTTGCATAACAGCCTTTGCAATACAGATTGCATGTGGAAGCAATGCTGGCAATCAAAAACGGCGGAATATGTATTCCATGCTTTTCCGAAGCGCTTCGCTTTTTTTGAGCGGCGGCTGCAGCCAGGGCAAATTGAAGTAGAAACGCGCTTTCTTTCGGGTTTTTTAAGGAAGATTTCAGCGCTTCCTGCACGATATTCTGAATCGAATTGCTCATGTAATCCGTTAAATTCATTCCGGTGCTTCCTCTCCTAAAAATTGATTCAGCTGCATGTCAATCAGCTGCTTTCTTACCTGCGCGTCATGCAGATTGGCACCCGTAAATTTGTAAAAGGTGTCGGAACGGAAAAAGATAAGCTGTAAAAAAGAAATCATTTGATACGCAATGATTTTACATTCCAGTTCGCTTTTTGTACCGTGAAAGTACTCCTGCAAAATCGGTACGATATAAGGCGGGGCGGAAATTTCGTCCTCCAGCAAAATATACGGAATATAAACTTTTGTATACCGTTCATACTGCACCACTTCCTCACAGAGTGCATGTAGCATGTTTTGCAGTTTTTTTCTGGGCGGTAGCGTGCCGTCCGGCTTGGCCTGAAAACGGTCGGCCGATTCGGCAATAATCCGGTAAACAGCCGTAGTAAGCAGTTGATCCTTCGATTCGAAATAATAATTTACCATTGCCAAATTAGTTTCGGCCCGTTGGGCAATTTGCCGGCTCGTTACCTTTTCGGGGCTTTGCGCCTCTTTGAGCAATTCCGCCGCCGCGGAAATCAACTTTTCTTTCACTTCCTCGTTTTTCAAAGAAACACCTCCAATTAAACTTGTTTTAAACATGTTTAATTATAGCCGTTTTTTCCCTCTGTGTCAACCTTCTTTCAAAATTCCTTACGAGTCTCAAATCGGTTCCTTCGAGAAACGGAAATTTCGTAACCCCGCGGAAAAGTAACCGAATGACGGGTTTTGTCATACAGTAATAGTTGAGGGGCAGGGCGCGAATTCTGCAACGCCGCAGAGCAGCGCTCACTTTAAACCCCACGGCCAAATACCACAGGAGGAATTGGAATGCAAAACTTCTTCAGCTGGGATACCCTGGCGACTCTTGCCGGATGCGCCGCGGCAACCGCAGTAATTACACAGTTTGTAAAGGAACTGCCGTTTCTAAAAAACATTGCGACCCAATGGGTGTCGTATGTAATTGCCATTATTCTGCTGCTTGGCGCGACTTTCTTTACCGGAACGCTGACCTGGTCGTCCGGTGCATTAATTCCTTTTAACGCAATCGTCATCGCATTAAGTGCAAACGGTGCATTTTCCGCTATTTCACGGGTCACGGTACCAAGGTCAGACAAACTGCCGTAACCGGGCTGAATTCTCAGTAATAAAAAACCACCGCCGGTACCCCGGCGGTGGTTTTATGCCTGTACATGATAAATCCTAACTTAAAATCTGGTTTCGAATGGCACGGTACTCTGCTTCGCTGATTTCGCCCCTGGCAAAGCGTTCATTCAAAATTCGAAGCGCCTCATCGGGCGATTCCGTGCGCACCGGAACAAAATTTTTCGTCTGAGTCGATTTATAAAATGCAAAAAATGCGATTGCAAATAAAATCAATAATAATGCTAACATCATCATATAGAAACCTCCAAATCCGTATCCGCTAATTCCAATAAACCTACAGAACAAGAATTACACCTCCATGATGTTTCCTTTACTGTACTACCCGAATGTGAAGATTTCATGTAGAAATGTTCAACAATTCGTGAGCAACCGCCAACCGGCACGAATTGGCAAAATATCTTACTGTAAAATTAGTTTACGGTTTCTTTTTATAACCATTTGACAATCACTGTTATTTCCTGTATACTATGTACAGTGCTTAACTGTACGTTAAGCATATATTTTATGATAGAGGTATACCACTACATGTACGAAGACAAGACTTTAATTTGCAAAGAATGCGGCGCCGAATTTGAATTTACTGCANNAATGTTGAAAAAGGCTTTACAAACGAGCCCCAGCGCTGCAAATCCTGCCGTTCTGCGCGTAAAAACGCAAGAGGCGGTTCCAACAACGGCGGCAGCCGTGAAATGTTCGACGCAACTTGCGCTGAATGCGGCAAGACCTGCAAAGTTCCGTTCAAGCCGAGCAATGATCGTCCTGTATACTGCAGCGACTGCTTTGCAAACAGAAGATAATTATAAAATCGCGGATTTTGGTGCGCCCTTCGGGGCGCACTTTTTTTATTTCCTGAATACAATGATAGTGATAAAACTCAATTTATAAACGTATTGATCGGAGGTCTGCTTATGGAAACCAAAACATATCATTGCATGGATCCGAATGAAAATTTATATCCATATTGGCTCAAGCGAAAAGAAAAAACCGAAGAAGAAAAACAAATCGATTTAGTTCAGCAGTTCAAACAAAATCCCGACGCGTTTTTTCCGCAATTCCAGCCGCAGAAAAAGCCGCACAGCAGTATAAAATAAAAACTCGCATATCATCTTAACCGCCGCCTGTAAATACGGGCGGCTTTTTTGTTTTTCAAAGTCAGGGGAAATCCGCATAAAAAGCAATGAACGATTTCCTTTTTCATATCTCGTTTCAAATTGGTCAGAATACGGTTTAGAAAGGAGATTTTTCAATGAAAAAGAAATTAATTTGTTCCGTTCTGGCAGCCGCATTGATCGTTTGCTCATTTTCCGGCTGCCGCGACTTAAAAAATGAGTCAGGCACCGCAAGCGGTACGGCATCGGTTGACCTGAACAGTGAAGCAGACCGTGTGGCGTCCGCCGTGGAATCTGCGGCAAGCGGAGCAGGCGGCACGGTTTCCGGTGTAGTATCCAGCGTAGAATCTGCGGCAAACGGAGTAGGAAGCGCAGTTTCAGGCGTTGTGTCCAGCGTGGAATCCGCAGCGAACGGAGCCGGAAACGCAGTTTCCGGCGTCGTTTCCGGTGTAACGTCCGCGTTATCCTCCTAAATGGCAAAAGGCTGTTCCGGGGCATTTGGAACAGCCTTTTGTGAATCATGATTGCTCTTTCTGTTCTTTCTTTGCATTCCTGACACGTATATTGACAAGCCGTTGAACTCAAACATACTATAGAATGCCTCCTGGAAGGAGTGATCGATGATGTACTGGAATTCCTGCTGGGGTTGGGGCTGGCGAAGATGGGGCCGGTGCGGCTGCGGACGCAGCCGGTATGACCGCGGCTTTTATCGCCCTTACCGGTAAAAACCAGAAACGGAAACAGAACAATTGCGGCGGTGCTCGTAATAATTACGGGCGCCGCCGTATTTTGCTCCTTTATTGCCGTCTGATAGGGTAAAATCCGTTCAAATTCACCTTAGGGGATTCCACCTTCCCATATTGACAAGCTGCCCAATCGCGGCATAACATATATCAGCCCCTGTTAAAGGAGGTGAAATCCATGGGATTGTACAGCTATACTAACGAGAAAAACAAATACCCAACGTGCCATGAATATAAAAAAGAAGAAGACTACCCGATGAAAGAGTATCATAAAGAGCACAAAGAGCCAGAAAAGGAATATGACTGCAAAAAAGAAGATTGCGACAGCGAAAGCGCCAGAGCGCTGTAAAAAATTCTTTCTCTGCTTGACGATTTAAACAACGAGGATCTGAAGATTCTCGAGGAGTTAGTCGAAAGGCTTTTATGCAGCCGTGAAAAAGTCTGGTAATAAAAAGATATCTGTTTTTCCTTTCATGTTTCACGGCACCCCGTTGCCCGGGGTGCCGTGACTTTTTATAGATGTATCCTCTAATTAATTCGCTTAATCATCCAGACCCGCTGTGCAAGCGCCGCGTCTGTTTTCCGTGAATTATACAAGCGGATATTTAACGCGCCGTTGCCGTCCGACCAGCAGTTCCACAAAATACCCGTTTCCATTCCGCCGGCGGGTGTTACCACATGCCCGCAGTCAGCCAGAATGGTAGCATCGTACACAGTCATGTCCAGCGTACTTTGCGCGGAGAGCGTCACTGCGGGCATAGTATAATTAAGATCAGGCAGCTTCGTCGCCATTCTTTCCCAATCATTCCATTTTGCACCGTCCCATTTCCGCATCCAAAACGATACGTCGGAACCGGCGGCGCGAAACTCCTGGTACTCCCAGCCTGCCGCCATAATGTATTCCATTACCATACCCTGGCCCACGCTCCAGGATTCCACATTGAAAGTTTTGGTTGTGGGAACCCCGTATCCTCCGTTTCCATCGGGAGCGTCCGTTTCCAGCTTGGGCGCAATGCGTTCAAGCAGCGAATATCGGTTCGTATCCACATATCCGTTTGATTTTACATTAAAATAGGTCGATTCCTTTTTTCCGGACTGCAGAATACTACCGAAAACCCGAACGCCGTCGTTTGGGGTTACCACTTCAATCCCCTGCGCAATTGCATAATCCAGCACATCGCTGATTAACTGCATGTCGTTGCCCGGGTAATCACAGTGCAGCATAAATATCAGCCATTGATTCTTACCCTTTGCGGCGTCAATTAAAGCTTTGAACGCCTCCAGCGTATCAACCCCCGGTGCCATATTGGACCCCAGCCCATACCGGTTAATATAATAATCATTGATATTGTCAAACGTATTCACATCGGAAGCCGTACTGTAAGCAGCAAGAAAGTATTTGCTGATAATTGGGTATTNNGGGATTGATTTGCCCCCAGGGGTAAGCAATCGCATTTACATTCAGTCCGTACCCGTGAAATTCCGCCAGAAAAGCGGCACAGTCGGCTTGCAGCTCCGCGTCGGTCATAGTGGCAATGCTGGTATGTGTCATTGTATGGGAAAGCACTTCCCAGCCATATGTGTTTTGTAAATCTACAATTTCCGCTCGCTCTGTTTCATTTGTAATTACGGGGCAGTTCCCCGGCAAAGCCAGACCGATTGGCACACCCTTTCCGGTAAAAAGCGGCTTTAATTTTGTCAGGATCCCCTCGTTTCCGTCGTCGTCAATAAAACTGATTAACGGACGCGGCAGTTCGGTATTTCGGCTTGCCTGCGCTGTTCGCAGTTTGATCTGCATGGCATTGTTCGCGGACTGATCAATTGCGCTGTCTGCGGAATCAGCCGCGGTATTTGCCGTGTCCTCCGCTGACAGAATCGCTTCGGAAAGCACGGCTGTGGCTGACGTTACGGCTTCTCCGTTTTCCATTGACACATATTGTGGTTCACTCATAAAACTCCTCATTTCCGCCGGATTTGTCCGGCTGTTTTTTCTGCAAAATTCCTGCTCTTTTGCAATGTTGGACCTGCATGTGTTTCCTTCTTCCCTTTATACGAAAACAGGCCGCTTTATTTCCCTTTGCAGGGCAAAAAAGCAGCCGATTTTGCATCCCTTTTTTATTCTGCAATGCTTATTGCGTTAGAAGATTCACTCTTTCCCGTTTCGCCCGAAAACGGCTGTCCATTTTCCCTGACAGCTGAAATTGAACTAAGCCTAAATTCCAATTGCTTTCAATGTTTGTTCGCTGAAGCTGCAGCCGGTTTGAATTATGGAATACAGGTTCCGAATTTGTCATCATGGCGTAGCGATAGCCGCTTTTCCGTACCCATTCCGCCGCCTGACCGGTATAGTGTTCTTCCTCGCCGCCGCACCAGCAAAAAATTTCAATGGGCGAATTAAGCATCATTTCCAAATCCAGTTTGCTGTCGTAAATCTCCTTTTTGAGAACAGTTTCAGAATCGTCCGCATTCATACGGTGATGGGTATAGGTGTGGCAGCCTACGGCATGGCCCTTCTTCATCAGCGTTTTAATTTGCCGTACATTCATATAACCGCCCGTTCCAATCAAACCTGTTGAAACAAAAAACCAGCCTGTCAGCTTATATTGCGATAACAATGGGAAAGCCGTTTTATAGTTGCCTTCCAATCCGTCATCAAACGTAATCATAAGCCCGGGCTTTTCATCAAAATGAAATTGGCCGGCTAAAAATTTTCTAAGTTTTTTGTAATCCACATTTTCAAAATGCTTTCGGTACCAGACAAGCTGTTTTTGAAAATTCTTCGCACTCGATTGCGGAACATCGTGATAATTTATAATACGAATGTAATCGTTGCGGTAGTTTCGGTTCAGCCGCCGCAGCCCTGCACTGCTTGCACCGGAAAAACGGTATAGCTGCGCAAAAACATTCTTTACGATAAATGAATTCATAACGCACCGTCCCTTTTCTCCGATTTCTCAATATAAGAAGCACCTGTACCGCGCCGGGTTTTACTTTTCGCTTGCTTTCGCCCTTTCGGAAGATAGGGTTCTGTCGCTTTTCGTATTTGCGGAAAACACAAAACTGAAGCAAAATAAATTAACCCGCAAAAACAAACGGATACCACGTTCCACAGCAACCCGCTGTTCCCCTGCTTTAATAAAAGCCCCGCGACCGTCATAACCGCAGAGGATAGCAAAACCGGGTAACATTTTCTCAAAAAATCGAGCAGAGAAATGCGAAACTGTTTTTGCAACAGGAAAACGCAAACCAAAATGTACACACTCAGCGAATACGCCGTGGCGCGGTACAACACGGTAAAACCGAAATTCGCGCTGTAACGCAAAAGCGGAAATAGTACCGCCAAATAAAAAAAGACCGAAAAGACGCCAAGTTTGGGCTGCCCTTTGGCACGGAATGCCTCGAGGCTCATGTCGCAAAAAATATGCATAAAGGCGCTCATAATGCAGTACAGTCCTAAAAATTCCGCCGCCTCCGCCCACTGGCTTCCCAATAAAATAAAAGTGACGGTATCACGGTACAGCAGAACAAGAATTCCAATCGGAAGCATAAACAGGCTTAGAATCAGCTGAAAATTCAGAAATATCTGCTTGAACTTTTCCCCGTCATTCTGAAATTTGGACAAAGCCGAATACGCAACCGGCACAAACGGGCTGTAAATCAGCCCCATGATTCCCACTATTGTTAAAATAGACGTTTTATATAAACCGAGGTAATACACAGAAAAAGTACTTCCCACAATCAGCACGGCAATATTATCTTTCAGCCATTTCCCCACCGATTCCAACAGTGCCCACAGGCTGAACCCCAACATTTCCTTTAAAATACCGAACCGGTAAAAAAATGACGGTTTCCACTTTGATTTTACCGTAAGAAGAATCGCGTTGAGCAGTTCCTGACAAATGGAGGCAATAATCAGCGACCAATAACCGAAGCCCAGCAAAGCAAGCGGAATCGTGAAAAACAAAGGAACACAAACGCCGACAATCCGAACAAAAAACAACGTTTTAAAGTCAAATTTCCGTTTGTAATATGCCATTTGAATGCTGGAAAAGGAAGTTAGAATCAATACCGTAGAAGCCACAATCAGAACATGCCCCAAACCCGGGCAGCCGACCTGATTGGCAATAGGTGCGTTAAAAATAGCAATAGCAACCCAAAACAGCACCGAAATGGACAAATTTGACCAAAACGCAACGTTCATATATTGGAACAAATTCTGTTCCTTGTTTATTTCGCGCTGAATTAAGCACCGCTGAAAACCGGCGTCCGTCAGCATATCCGCAAAGCTGGTGACCAGCGTAACTGCCGCCACCACACCAAACACCTGCGGCGTCAGCAGCCGCGCCAGTATCATATTGGTAACAGGTGCAATCAGTTTTGCCGCGATTTCGGTCAGAGTCGACCATTTGGTTGCCGAAACAATTTCATGATTCCAGGTTTCTTTCAAACCAAGTTCCACCTTTACCTGTGTTATTTAAGATAAATAGACTTTTTCGGGGGAGGTATTTGTTTCTTGTAAAATCGCGGCCGTGCCGTTTCGGTTCGATTTGCCGACCTTAATACAGCGTGCCGTAACTGAATCGGCCGTTTCCGGATTAGCCCGCCTTTATCCGCGCCATCCGCTGCGGCGGTTTGTTCCACTTTGTCACGGAACGCATCCAGATAGCCGCTCAAAGTCCATAGCATGAACGCACAGACCCCCGGGCCAAATGGGGGCAGCCCTTCAAAGAAGGACTCGACCAGATAAAAAACGGTCAGCAGCATGACCGATGATTCTAATCGTTTCAGCGGGAGGGATTCGACTCCTTCCGGCAGCTTTTGAAAAAAGTTGCACCAAATCCGTTTGAACCAAACGGGGAGAATAAGGAAAGCACCGATTATTCCGTTTTCCGTCAGAACGGCAAGATAAAAATTATCCACATAAGTGGAGCCGGTGCCCGTAAAAATATGTACGGAGAACTGATTCCATGCATCCTGATAAAAAGCGAGACGGCCGCTGGAAAATGTATCGATTCCCCGGTCAACACCGTCCAGCAGCAGAGCCTTTTCCAGTATGGACCATGCCGTCTGATTGGAAATCACAAATACCACAAGACAAAGCACCGCAAAAAAATACTGTGCGCGTCCCCTTTGCGCCCGGAACAGGTAAATGAAAGCAACTACGGCAACCGCAAGAATTGCTGTGCGGCACTGAATTAATACCAGAACATAGGATAAAAAAACAATTGAAGCAATTTTCAGAACTGCGGTAAAACGGGATTCTGTCTTGCGATAAAACAACAAAAGAATCACGGTTACGCCGATGAGCTGCCCCGCCGAGTTTTTCGAGGTGTAAAGATACGAGGTCTGACGGATCCACTGTGAAAAATTACTAAGGTAGAATACACGGATATAAACACTGAGGCAAACGGTAAGGATACAGAAAAACAGAATAAATTGATTGAGTCTGTCTAACGGGTACCGCAGCTTTCCCAAAAGCGCCCCGGCAAGATAGGTGAAAAGGCAAATGCCAAGCGGCTTGAACAGATTGGTATTCATGTGATTCTGAAAAAACAGCGTGGTAAGCAAACAGAACCCGAAGAACAGAACATAAAGGAACAAATAATCCATTCCGAATCTGGTAATTTCCATTTTGGGTCTGGAATGGTACACCAGTACAAGCAGAACAAGCGACCAGGCAAAGTTCATTGCCTGGCGGAACATCTGCAGCTCTTTTACCTGTGACCCCATGGAAAAAAACACAGCCAGAAAAAGAAGAAACGTAACCAGATTAAAAAACTTTTCTTTGGTTTGCAACAGATTTTGCAGCAAATATCTCACCATCTTCTTGTTGAAGCGTTTCGTTTTCCGTTGTAGCAATGCTGTTTTTTGCGATTTCGCTGTACCAGAATTTCTTTTTTTCTTTCCCCTGTGCTACGGCCTGCATATGGGCGTAAACAGATGGATTTTCCATAATGTTCAGAATCATTTCCTTTATTTCGTCAACGCTGTCGTGATACAAAAACCTGCAGTTTCCGTTTCGATCCACATGGTCAATTCCGTCCCAGCATTTAAACAGGCATGGAACTCCGGAACCAACCGCCTGCTCCCAAAGTACGGAATGGGTACCGGGAAAAACAGCCAGATTACTGCAAAGGAAGTAGGGGTACACCCCATCGGACGGAATCCAGCCAAGCGAAATAATTTGAGGGAAATCGGAAAGCTGTGTGAATTCGGCCTGCATTTCCGCTGTAGGGGTGCCGAACACAATCAGCTTTAAATGTTCCCGGTTGATTTCGCGTACCGCCTGCATCAGAAGATGAATATTTTTATTCCGGTCAATTTTCCCCCCGGTGACCAGAACAAAGTCTTCTTCTTTCAGGTTCAGCGCTTTTCTGGTTTGCAGGAAAGTTTCCGGAATTGCATTAAAATTAATTTTTTCGTCGTCCGCACCCATAACCAAAAGCGCGATTTTTTCGGGAGTTATGCGGTACATTTCCTTCAGGAATTCACAACGGGACGGGGTTACACCGAAAAACTTTTCGGTGTAAGGCTCAATGGCCTTGGCACACCTTTTCCAAATTCCTTTATGCAGAATATTTTCGGAAAGCAAATTCCTTGCGCTGTTTACGTGGTCCGCATGATTGTCTACAAACACCTTTACATACGGCCTTTTTTTCACATATCGGATTACGTTGAAAATGTCAAGAAACTGGCAGCCATGCAGGAAAAGAATGTCCGGCGCTTCGTGTTCCAGCTGTTCTGTCAGCCCATGAAACAGCCTCAGAATTTGGAACAGTTTCCCCTTTCGCCGCTTTAAGCGGACTACTTGAATCCCACCGTTGTCAGAAATGGCGTTTTCCGATAAATTTGTTTTGTTGTCTGTGTGTTTCCCCGGCCGCTCATATGCAATCACCGTAACCTGATTTCCCATTTTACGGTGGTATTTCGCAATCAGATTTTCCTGATACCCTGCGCCGTCCATAAAATCGAACGTAAGGCACAAATGAACAATCTTCAAAATTTTATCCTCCTTAGCAACCGGTTTGATAAATTCCGAGCAATTTGTCTGATTCCCAGTAAGGCTGATTCATCCTGCCGTAAAGATTCAGATACTCCCCAAACCGCTTTGTTGCGTCATATTTTTCTGCCTGCGCCCGGCAGGCAGCCCGCGAAAAATTGTTCTTTTGCAGGGCGGCCAAGGCGGTTTCCAGTCCGGTGATACTTCCCTGTTCCACAATGAGGCCGCAGTCAGGATTTAAACATTCCGGACTTCCGCCCGTACGGAACGTGAGCACCGGAGTCCCGCAGGCCAGCGCTTCCAGATTGGTTGTCGGGAAGGTATCTTCCAGCGTCGGATTTACAAAAACATCCGCCATAGAGTACAACTTTGCCAGTTCCAGTGTGTCTGCCGTTTTTGGGATAACCAAAATCTTTTCGGGTAAACTTTTCGTTTGCTTTTCGGTTATGCCCGCCAAAACAATTTGAACAGTGTCACCCATTCGCTCGGCTAATTTTGTAAAAAAACCAAGGCCTTTTTTCTCGCTCCAAATGCCTGCAACACCCAAAACCACAAACTTGCCCTGTAAACCGTGCTCCGTCCTGAAATTGCTTTCCACAGGCCGGAAAATGCCAAGGTCAATTCCGTTTGGGATTACCTGAGCCGGGTATTTTTGAAGAAAAGACTGCGTGACCCGTTCCGCCATCCATTGGGACGGGGTGACAACCGTCATATTTTTCACCGAGGTAAACAGTTCTTTTTTCTTTTGATAGTTCACCTTGGAGGCATCGGCAAAAAAACTTGCAGGGTATTCCCTTTTCTGCGGGCAGGAGAAACAACCGGTTTTCCATTTCTCGCAGCGAACAAAATCAAAGTGAGAACAGTGGCCTGTAAACGGCCAGCAGTCGTGCAAAGTCCAAACCACCGGCTTTCCCGCCGACTGCAGGTACCGGAATAGATTTTCAATGTTAAGGTAATATCCGTGAAGGTTATGTAAATGGATGATGTCCGGATTTTGTTTTTCAATTTGTGAAATCAGTTTCCGCGTAGCCGTTTTGGAATAAAAGCCATGCCGGTCGGTCAGGCGGGTCATTACGCCGTGCAGGGTTACGCCGAAGTCGGAACCGATTCGCAGAGTGTTTAAGTCTTCCGGTGCGGTGCCTCTGCCGTATGCAATAACACAATCGTGCCCCTGTCGGTTCAGAACCCGGTATAAATCCGCCGCAATTCGACCGGTACTGCCGAAACCGCAGACGGAATTGACCTGTAATACCTTCATTTCATTTTCCCCACACGGTTTTATTAACGATTTCCGTATAACTTTGAATAATTTTTACCACTTTGGAGGAAACATTGGTGTCTTTATAATCGCCCGACAAAACGGACTCCTCCTGATTACGCCGCATGGCAACCGCCAAATCCAACGCCTGCTCCATATCGTGCGCGGTGATCCCCCCAAGCACAATGCTGCCCGCGTCCAGTGCTTCGGGCCGTTCAGTAGAGGTGCGGATTAACACACCTGAAAAATTCAGCATAGCGCTTTCCTCGGAAAGCGTGCCGCTGTCCGACAAAACGCAGTAGGCATTTTTCTGCAGCTTGTTATAATCCATAAATCCGAACGGCGGCAAACTGCGCACCAGCGGATGAAACACGAACTGCCGCTGGTCAATATATTTTTTGCTGCGCGGATGGGTGGAGTAAATGACCGGCATTTGATACTTTTCCGCTATGTCGTTTACCGCGGTCATCAGCGACAAAAAATTTTCTTCGTTGTCAATGTTTTCTTCCCGGTGGGCGGACAAAAGAATATATTTTTGCGATTCCAGCCCCAGCGTTTGCAATACCCCGCTTGCTTCAATTTGCTCCATATGGTTGCGCAGCACTTCACGCATGGGCGAGCCGGTTACAAATACGGTTTTTCCGTCAATTCCCTCGTTCAGCAGGTATCGACGGGAATTTTCGGTGTACGGCATATTGATGTCGGCAATATGATCCACGATTTTCCGGTTGATCATTTCACTTACATTCCAGTCCCAGCAGCGGTTGCCCGCTTCCATATGAAAAATCGGGATTTTCAGCCGCTTTGCCGAAATAGCCGAAAGAGCGGAGTTCGTATCCCCAAGGATGAGCACGGCGTCGGGCTTTTCTTCCAGCATGGCCTGATATGATTTTGCAATAATNNCCACGCAGTTCAGGTAATAGTCCGGCGTGCGCAGGTTTAACTCATTAAAAAAGACCTGATTCAGCGTATAATCCCAATTCTGACCGGTATGAATCAGAACCTGATCAAAATATCTGTCACAAGCCTTAATACACGCGGAAAGCCGGATTATTTCCGGCCTTGTCCCGATAATTGTCATTAGTTTCAGTCGTCCCAATTTCTTTTGCCCCCGTATTCGAAAAAATACAAAATTAAACCGTCAGCGCAAAGGTATCTGGATTTTCCGGGTCGAACGGCTCGTTTGCCCACATCAGCGTTACCAAATCGGTCTCCCCCTCATTGACAATGCTGTGCGTGTAGCCAACCGGAATATCCACCGCTTCCAGCTTTTCGCCGCTGACACGGTATTCGACAACTTGATCCGACCCCAATTTACGTAGCCGGATCAGTCCCCTGCCGCTGACTACCAGGAATTTTTCGCATTTGGTATGGTGCCAGTGCTGCCCGCGTACGATGCCGGGGTGTGACACACTGACGGAAAACTGGCCACGTTCCGGCGTTCGGATAAACTCGGTAAACGAGCCGCGAGGGTCGGTGTGCATGGTAAGCGGGTAGCAAAACCGGTCTTCCGGCAGGTAGCTTAAATACGTGCTGTACAGTTTTTTTTCAAATCCGTCACTCACCTTCGGCACCGTAAGGGTGTTTCGGCTGCTGTGAAAAGAATTAATCAGCTGCGCAATTCGCCCGAGCTTTTCCATATAAAAAATCGGAACGGCACAAAATTCTCCGCTCCGGGTTTCTTTTCCGTTCAGCGCGCGAATCAGTTCCTCCACCACGTCGTCTATGTAAACCAGCTGCAGCTCGGTATTGGGGTCGTTGATATGAATAGGAAGTCCGTTCGCAATGTTATGGCAAAAAGTAGCGACCACGCTGTTATAATTTGGCCTGCACCATTTTCCGAACACATTGGGAAAACGGTAAATCAGAACATTGACTCCAGTTTCTTCGGAATAGCTTTGAAGAAGCTCCTCCCCTGCTTTTTTGCTTTTGCCGTACGGGTTATCCTGTTCCGCCTGAATGGAGGAAGAAAGCAGAACCGGTGCCGAATTTCTGTGTTTTTTCAGTAGATTCAGTAATTCGGAGGTAAAACCGAAATTTCCCGTGCGGTAATCCTCCGGTTTTTCGGGGCGGTTCACCCCGGCTAGATGGAATACAAAATCGCACTCTGCGGTATATGCGACCAGCTTTTCGGGGGGAGAGTCCGTATCGAATTCCAGTAGTTCCGTATAACCCAGATTTTTTAGCTGCCATACCAGATTCTTCCCGATAAAGCCGTTTGCACCGGTCACCAGTATTTTCATTTCAATTCTCCCATGAATGAAGTTCCTGCTGTATGTACGACACCTGTAGCAGTTTTTCTTTTACCTGCTGCACATTCAAAAGGGTGGTATTTTGCGAATTAAACTCTGTAACATAAGGCTGTTTTTGAATTCCGTCCACAAAATATTTGTCATAATTTAAGTCACGCGCGTCGGCAGGAATTCGATAGAAATTCCCCATGTCAACCGCATGGGCCGCTTCTTCTTCGGTCAGCAAAGTTTCGTACTTTTTTTCGCCGTGACGAATTCCGATTACTTTAATTTCATTTTCCGCCTGGAACAGCTCTTTTACCGCCTGTGCAAGCACCGCAATGGTGCAGGCGGGGGCTTTCTGTACCATAATGTCGCCGCTTACCCCATGCTGAAAGGCAAACAAAACCAAATCCACCGCTTCCTCAAGACTCATAATAAAACGTGTCATTTCCGGGTCGGTTACGGTCAGGGGTTTGTTTTCTTTAATTTGACTGACAAACAGCGGCACAACCGACCCGCGCGAACACAGCACATTTCCGTACCGGGTACCGCAGACACAGGTTTTTTCCGGCGCCACTGTTTTCGACTTCGCAATAAATACCTTTTCCATCAGCGCCTTGGACATGCCCATTGCGTTAATGGGGTAAGCCGCCTTGTCGGTGGAAAGGCAAATTACTTTTTCCACCCCCGCGTGAATGGCGGCCGTAAGAACGTTGTCCGTTCCCATTACATTGGTTTTGACCGCTTCCAGCGGGAAAAACTCACAGCTTGGAACCTGCTTCAGCGCCGCCGCCTGAAATACGTAATCCACGCCGTACATTACATTTTTAATACTTGAAATGTCCCTTACGTCCCCCAGATAATATTTAATTTTATCGTTCTGGTAGCGTCGGCGCATATCGTCCTGCTTTTTTTCATCCCGTGAAAAAATTCGAATCTGCCGAATCTCCGTATTCAAAAAGCGCTGAAGCACCGCGTTTCCGAATGAGCCTGTCCCGCCGGTTATCAGCAATGTTTTTCCTTCAAACAACCCCCGCACCTTCTAATTCATTAAATTCATCAGCGTAGCGATAAATCGGTTTTTTGTAAATTGTTTTTCATAGTATCTTCGCCCGTTTTGACCTTTCTGCCGGTAAATATCAAAATGCTGAATAATGTTGTTCATTTTTTCACTCAGGGCTTTGTAATCCCCTGCGGAAACACATTCGCCGCAGTCCGCTTCATCAATCAGCATTTTTGCCGCGCCGTCGATTGCGCCGAGCACCGGCCTGCCGGCGCACAAATAGCCCTGCGTTTTTGCGGGCAGAGTTTGGCCGATAAAATCGCCCCCGCGCAAAGTCAGCAAAAAGCAGTCCGCAATTTGATAAAATTTCTTCATTTCTTCAAACGGATGCCTTCCGTAAAAAATGATTTTATCCTGCAAATTCAGTTCCTGAACCATCGCCTGGCAATGCTCCAGTTCAGAGCCGTTGCCAATCAGGTGAATTTTGTAGTTTTCTTCCTTCGGCAGCAATTTTGCCGCGCGGATAATGCAGTCGATATTCTGCACGGAACCGATGTTTCCGGCAAACACAAAATCAATGCAGCCGTTTTCGGTCCATTGATTGCAGATATCCGCGTAAAGATCTTCAAAATGCTGCGGCAGGTACTGAATTTTCCGGCTGTCGACCAAGCAGGTTTCCATTAAATATTCGCGGAACGGCTCGGATGTAATCGCGACCGTATCACAGGCATTGTATATTTTCCGGCTCAGCCGCAAAACAAACTGAAACAAAGGGCTGTGTTCCCCTACATTCCATGCCTTTAATGATTCCGGCCATAAGTCGGAGCAGTAGAGCACCAGCTTTTTCGCGATGCGGTGTTTTAACACAAGAGCAGGAATTGCCTGCAGCACCGGCGAGGTCTGATTGACAAAGATTGCGTCAACCGATTTTGCCCCGCAGAATAGGGTGTACAGCGAAGCCGACAGCACAAAAGACGCATAATTCAGCGCGCGAAAGAATACCCCTTTCCTTCTGGCAATAATAGGCACGCGCACAATTTGTACCCCGGCGTACTGTTCACGCCGTTTACGAAACCACCGGTACTCTTTCGGTACGGTCGAAGCGGTATAATCGGGCAGCCCGGTAATTACCTTTACGCTGTGCCCCTGCTTTGCAAGCTCTTCCGCAACGCTGTTAATTCGAAAATCCTCCGGATAAAAATATTGAGAAACTATTACAATATTCATATGCTCACCCCAAACTCAATGGATTACATCTGATGCAGCGAGTATGGGTCGGCGTCGCTTCGGGTTGTTTCCTGCAGTTCGCCGCCCTCCACCACGTTCTTGCGCCCCAAAACCACAGAAAACGTTTTGAAAAAGATTTTTATGTCGGTTACAAAGGAAAAAGAATTCAGATATTGTTCGTCGTAGCCGACTTTTTCTTCCGGCCTGACAAGATCCCTTCCGCTTACCTGAGCCAGTCCGGTAATACCCGGCTTTAAATTATAAATCCCTTTTGACAGCCGCATCGCGTGAATTTCCGCTTCATTCAGCACAAGCGGCCGCGGGCCGACGAGCGCCATGTTGCCGAAAAAGATGTTAAAAATCTGCGGCAATTCGTCCAGGCTGGTCTGCCTTAGAATCTTCCCGACCTTTGTAATATATTGATTTGAGGCGTAAAAATCGCAGGTTGCCATCTCCGCCGGGGCGTCCTCAACCATCGTGCGGAACTTATACAGCGTAAACGGTCTTCCGTATCGCCCCATTCGCGTCTGCTTAAAGATCGCCTTGCCCGGGGAACTGATTTTTACAAGAAGGAACAGAACAGCAAAAATCGGCGAGAGCAGCGGAATCAGAATTACCGAAAACAGTAAATCCAGAGCACGCTTCAAAAAAGAATAGGCAAACCGCCGCCGCGGAAAAAAAAGGTCGTAAATCTGCGCGTTTGTACCTTCCGAAACCGCTGCGTCGGAAGCCCGGTAAGGTAAACTGTCATATGCCGTATTGTTTTTCACCCTTTGATATCCCCTTCGCTATTTGATATTACCCGTAAATTTTTTTCTGCATTTCAGCCACATTTTTCGTGAAATCAATTTTCAGTACAGACATTCCACGAACAGAGGAATAGGAAAAGGTTCCGTCTTCCGGTATGCTCCATGAATCAATGGTGTACTTTGCGTAAGTCGGAACAGAGAAAAGCAGCGAAAGCAAATCGCTTTTGGTCAGGTTCGTCGTAATTTCAGGCAGAAACACATTTAAAAACTGATTCAGCTGAACAGGGTTCTGTGTTTTCACTTTGGAAAAAACTTGTTCCAAAACCAGGCGCTGCCGCTGTGTTCGTTCAAAATCTCCGTTGCCCACGGAACGAACGCGCGTATAACACAATGCCTGCTTTCCGTTCAGCATCTGTTTTCCCGGGGAAATGAGCAGCCCGTCCTTCGCGGGAAGTCCCTTGATTCCGTTAATCCCTTCAATGGAATCGTTTGCCGCTGCAATCTCCTTCTGTGTAACATCGACCTGCACCCCGCCGAGTTGATCGATAATATCCATAAAGGAATAAAAGTCGACCGCAACGTACTTATCCACCTGAATTTTAAAGTTATTGCGAATCGTGTCCAAAAGAAGCGCCGGCCCGCCGAATTCATTTGCCGCATTCAGTCGGTTTCCAAGCGCAACATTCGGAATCTGCAGGTAAATATCACGCAGCAGCGAGGTCATTGTTATTTTTGAGGTTTTTCGGTTTATGGAGACCAGTACCATAGAGTCCGAACGCCCGCGGTCTTCCGGTGTTTTGGTATCGCTGCCAATCAGCAGAACATTGTAAACGTCCTTGTCGTATGTAACCGGCGCCGCATTGACCGGCACGACCTCGTCCGTCGTATTGTTCTGCATCTTCGCCATTTGCTCGGAAGCGGACGACTCCCCTTTTTCTTCCTGAATCACAANNGGTCTCGTACCCGCATCGTAATGAATTTTATCCAGATAACTGTTGAGAACCAGCGAACCGGAAAAACAAAGAATTAACAGCACCGCAAGAAAACTTTCGGCAATCGCCGCAATGATTTTTCCGGTCTTGGATCTTCTTTTTTCCTGATTTTCCTGCTTTTCCATTTTCTTTTTCACATCCCACTTACGCGGAAGAAGGAACCAGTATACTTCCGCTCATAATTTGCCGGGCGTTGCGCATTAACAGCCGAACATATTCCGTCCCCAGTTTTTTCTCCAGTACCGAAACCCCGTTTGCATACTGTGGGCGGCGCTTTTTAATGCCGTGACAGTCTGTTCCCACCAAATGCACCCGGTTCGTTTTAATATAATGTAAAACCTGCTTGCGTTTTATCACGCCGGAATCCAGCGCACTGAAATTGACCTGTGCAAGGCATTCCATATCCAGCAGTTCGTCCAGCAACCCCCGGTTCTTCCACAGCTTTGGGTAGCNNCGCCCGATTCTTTCCACAGTCTGCCGCGAGAAGCCGGAGGAGGGTGAAACCTCCGTCAGTAAGTACCTTCCGCCAATACACAGCTTTGAAATATCCTGCGCATTAAAAAGGTATTCGGACAAAAAGGTTTCGCTCGCCGGAAAAAGTTCCATTTCCAGCTGTTCTGCAAAAGGCTGCAAAAGGGAATACGCTTTTTCACGGCGGCTTAAAAAGCTTTTTAAATCCTCTTTGTAAGGATAGTAATGCGGAGTAAGCCAAACTGAGCGAACCCCCTGCTTCCGCAGGCTCATCAGCATGCTGACAGCTTCCTGAATATTTTTTGCACCGTCGTCCATTCCCGGCAGGATATGAGTATGGCAGTCAATTAAGTTATTCATAACGTTCATAATGATATTTATAATTATCTTTCGTTTCCATCTTCGTACCGTTCAGAATAAACCCCAAGATTTTGGCATCCACCCGTTCCAGTGTTTCAATGGTTTTAATCAGTTCCGGGTGTGTTGAAAAACTTTCCTTTACCACCAGTACAACCCCGTCGCTGATTTTTGCCAGAGTCAGCGCATCAATGACGATATTGATGGGCGACGTATCCAGAATAATATAGTCAAAATCCTCTTCCAGTTCNNCTGCCACGTTGTACGCGGAGGTGGATTTTCCTTCCCCGGTAAGAGAACTGGTGAACACGATTTTTTTGCACCCCTGTTTAATCACCGCAAACGCCAGATTGGTTCGGGCAACTTTATAGGCTTCGGTTACCTGAAACTTCATGTCCCAGTCAACTTGCGTATCGAGCACCGTGGTTCCTTTTTGGTAACGTCCTTTCATGTTTCTCCCGCTTTCTTTGTTTCATTGTGTTTTCTTTGTAAAACCGCTTGTTAAAAGCCGGGATGGAAGCTAAAATTGGAATATTGTATTTTTCCAGAAGATCGTCTTCATTTTTAATCCGCACATTCAGCGCGTTGCGCAGAAACACAATCATTACAGAACCGATTGTCCCCAGCAAAAAACCGATTACGCTGTTCAGTGGAATATTCGGAGAAGACGAATTGTCCGGAAATGCGGCGGCGTCCACCACCTTTAATGCAGAATTTTCCTTCAGCTCGCTAATGGTGACCGGGGCAAGGGAAGTAATAGCGTCTGCTATATTTTTCGCTTCGTTCGGGTCGTGTGCCGAAACCTGAACCTGAAAAACTTCCGTGTCATTCAGGGAAGAAAAATGAACCATCGTGCGAAAATCATCTACTGTATAATTGCATTTTGACTGGTCAATCACCTTGCGATAAAAGCTGTTGGTCTGCAGCATTTCTATGTAGGTATTTACAACTTTTTGCGCGTACGTCAGCGCGTTAATATCCATAAACGAACCCTGGCTCATTTCCGTTGTGGAAACGTACAGCTTTACCGTGGAAACATAGGTCTTCGGGATAACATACCAGGAAAGGCTGTAGGCCGCCGCCAAACCAACCATGGAACACGTGACAATCATCAGGATATTTTTTCGAATCAGCTTTAGTAATTGTTCCAACGAAACATCCATAGTACCTCCTGAACAACCCGGTAAGGGCCGTTTGTTAAACATCTTTTTGACCGGAAAGGCTCCTCTTTTTACATTCCTGTTTTACAATAACAACTGTTTGAATAGAAAACGACAATATAAACGCATTGAAGTATTGTATAATAAATGCCGAAATCATAGGAACCGAATGTCACTGTGCCCATGTTTGCTGTGTTTTGCGGAATAAACAGCACTTTTTTTGCGTGTCTTTCCGATTTCTGTTTTTCTGGGATAAAGCGGTTTAACTGTTCGAAAACCGGAAAAAGACTAAATTTATTACCAATATTTTACAATTATGTTATTATTTTACATTACTGTTTTTAAAAAAGCAAGTACTCTTTGGGAGAAATAGTTATTGTAAAAAAT
Source organism: Ruminococcaceae bacterium UBA3451 (assembly GCA_002378845.1). Classification (GTDB taxonomy): domain Bacteria; phylum Bacillota; class Clostridia; order Oscillospirales; family Acutalibacteraceae; genus Caproiciproducens. Next base: position 102,750 of record DFRY01000067.1, read on the forward strand.
ATTTTTAGCATCCCACTTTTTGAATATTTTTATGACCGATATACTATATCTATGGTTTTACATTTCTTTTTCCCGAAAACAGGAAATGCGGTTTAATAAAAAAAGAAGCCCGCAGATACCATTCTGCGGGCTTACTTTTTAGTACGGAAACGAACCGGCTGCGCCGTACGTTTCCGAAACATTTATACAATATTCAATTTTAATCTTCGGTGGACTCTTCTCCATGAACATAACGCTTTCCCCTTAAGAAAGAAGCCACGGCGGCAACCAGTGACAGGAAAGCGGAAATATAAAACGCAATTTTCAGGCTTGACATAACAGCCGGCGCAATGGTCGTGGGAAAAAACTGATTCCCGAGAACAATCGTTTTTGTTGCCGAAGGCAGCTTTGCGATTACATCTGCGCCAAGCATGCTGCTGATGGGGTTATACCCCAGAAATGCGGAGAACAGCGCGGTGGTCGGCGGCAGGCTGGCCGCCTGCTGAGCAACGGAAGCGGACACACCGGCGTTTACCAGACCGCTGTACAAAATGGATGGAAGGTTCTGCAGCATGCCGACAATTAAAATTGTAAAATACAGCGTCATGCTGACCGCCATTCCGGTATTCTGCAGGGTGGAACGCATTCCGGAAGATGCGCCGCGCTGATTAGCCGGCACGGAGTTCATAATTGCCGTAGTGTTCGGCGCCGAGAACATTCCCATACCGCAGCCAAGAATAAACAGGATGATAAAGAAAGCGGCATAATTAAAGTCCGCCGGAAGGAATGTAAGCAAAATGAACCCGATGACGGACAGAACCATTCCGCCGGTAGAGAAAAATCTTGCTCCGTAGCGGTCGGAAAGCTTTCCGCTGAGCGGCCCCATAATGANNAGGAGTCGATTCAAAGCTGTAGCCATGCAGCGGAAGCCAAATTCCCTGCAGCCAAATAATCAGCATAAACTGCAGGCCGCCGCGGGCAACCGAAGATAAGAACAGGCTTAAATTTCCGCAGGCAAACGGGCGAATGCGGAACAGTTCCAAATGGAACATGGGCGATTTTACTTTCATCTCGATAAAAACGAAAGCGATTAAAAGCAGAATACCCAGAACGATTCCAAGAATAACCACCGGGTTGCCCCAGCCCATTTTGGACGTACCGTACGGCATAATTCCGTAAGTAAGCGCCAGCAGCAGAACAGTAAGGCCGACCGCAAAGGTAACGTTGCCAAGCCAGTCGATTTTTTGAGTTCTGTCCGGTTTTGCGGTTTCCTTCAGTTTCAGGTAAGCCCATACGGTACCGAAAATACCAATCGGAACGCTGACGAGGAAAACCAGCCTCCAGTTAATGTCCGCAAGAATACCGCCCACAATCAGGCCGAGCAGCGAACCGCCGATGGCTGCAATTTGATTCAGGCCCATCGCCATGCCACGTTCTTTGGATGAGAAGGCGTCTGTAATAATCGCGGTGCTGTTGGCAAACAAAAAGCCTGCTCCAATTCCCTGTAAAATTCGGAAGGCGATCATTTCGATCATGCCGGTCGAACCTTTTCCGGGTGTAAAATAAAGCAGGATGGAACCGAGTGTAAAAATGGCGAACCCCATATTGTACAGGCGTACTCGACCGTAAATATCGGATATTTTTCCGAATGATACAAGAAGCGTAGCAGTGATTACGGTGTAGCCCATCAGCATCCAGAGCATATACGGTACGCCCGAAGCCGCCATTGGGTCCACATCCATGCCGCGAAAAACGGCCGGAAGGGAAATTAAGATGATGTTGCTGTTCAGCGAGGCCATCAGAACGCCGAGCGTGGTGTTCGACAGCGCAATCCATTTGTAACCGGATTCTTTCCCGCCGTGAGGTGAATTTTTTGACATTTGCAATAGTACAGTCCTTTCTGGTAAAATAGAGAAATAGAAAACTTTGCTTTTCCATGCATTGCCGGTTTAACCCGGCAAGCCCAATACATTTATTATAGTCTAAATTGGTTGACTGTTCAACTATTAATTTCAATTCCTTAAATTTTAAAGGGTGAAACCAATTTTGATTATCGTTAGGAGTGTTTTTATGAACGACATGGATAAATCGGCAAGTAAATGGATTTCCGTTCTGTACCGCCACCGTAAAAAATTTATGAGCAAACGGCTGGAGCAATATGGTTCTGTAGGCGGATTTTTCGCACTTATGCTGACTGTAAGCCTGCATGACGGGTCAAGCCAGGAGCAGATTTCCGATTATTTGAAAATAGACAAAACCACTACGGCCAAAGCGATCAAAAAGCTGGAGGACGAAGGGTATATTCGACGGGAGACCGATTCGTCAGACAAGCGTGTCAACCGCGTTTACCTGACGCAGAAATCCTTTGATATTATTCCGGAAATAAAGGCCACTTTATTGGAATGGGACGATTTGATTGATGCGGGAATTACAGAAGAAGCCTATCAACAAACGGTAGAAACCCTGCACAAAATGGCAGAAAACGCATGCAGGGGAATTTCCGGGCTATAAAACCGCCGCCAATCAGAAACACGGAAGGGGAACTCCGAACGGAGTCCCCCTTCTTTTTTGCCGCCCCGGTTAAAAATCAGCACCAAATTATTCGATGCCGCCGTTGACAGCCGTATCCTTCAGTTTAAAGTTTGCCACCAGATTATTGAGCATGTCGGACTGTGCGGACAGTTCTTCGCTGGCGGCAGCACTTTCTTCCGCTGTAGCGGAATTGGTCTGCACCACGGAAGATACCTGATCGACGCCACTCGAAATCTGCTGAATGGCAGCCGCCTGCTCTGCAGAGGCACGGTCAATTTTCTGGATGGTATCTCCAACCAGCTGAACCTTCTGTGTAATCTCTTCTAAAGCCAATGCCGTCTGATTTGCCAGTTCGGAACCGTTCTGTACATTGGAAATCGAACCTTCAATCAGCGCGGTGGTCTGCTTAGCGGCATCTGCCGACTTACTGGCAAGATTTCGCACCTCGTCCGCAACCACGGCAAATCCTTTTCCGGCTTCGCCTGCCCTTGCGGCTTCCACCGCGGCATTCAAAGCAAGAATATTGGTCTGGAACGCAATATCTTCAATCAGCTTTGTTATTCCTGTGATTTTTCTGGAAGTCAGATCCACCTCTTCCATGGCGTGATTTAAGCTGAGCATATGTAAATTACCTTCATCTACTTTTCTCCCGGATTCTATTGCATAAGCGGAGGCCTTCTTTACATACTCCGCATTTTTCACTGACTGCCTGAAAACATCATCCATGGCAGTCTGAAGTTCCTCTATGGCGCCCGCCTGTTCAGAGGACCGTTTTGCAAGTTCCTGCGCTCCATCCCAAACCTGACCTGCTCCCACAGTTACCTCATCTGCGGACGTATTAATTCTCTGCATGGTCTCTCTCAGACGAGAAGCAATCGCTTCCATGGATATCCGTATTCCATTAAATTCTCCAGGATACTGGCAGCTGCTTTCTGCCTGTAAATTACCACAGGATAATTGATGAAGAAACCGGGATATATCTGAGATTATATCTTTGTATTTTCCCGCCATCTCATTAACCTTCAGTACAATCTGACCAATCTCATCACTTCGCCGTGCAGACAACTCCAGGTTTAGATCGCCTCCTGATAAACGTTCAATCGCCTCTGCCGCCTGACCAATGGGTTTTGTAATTCTGTTTGCAATATGAAGCATTGCCAGTCCTGCAAGCAGCATGGATACAATTCCAAGAACCAGGGAACCCAGCACGGAAACGGTAACCCCTGACATAAATTCTGCTTCCTTTGCTGTCACATTGACAGACCAGCCATTTGTATCTGCTATGGGAGTATATGCACCGATTTTTTTCTCCCCTTTTATCTTAAAAAACCGAAAGCCTGCATCTCCATTTATCATGGAACGCTCCAGACTGGCGGCTTCCCCATATGCCTTCGGATCCTTCTTTGCATCTTCAATGTCATTTTGACCCTCTAAAACCAGGGAGAAATCTTCATGTGCCATTTTTCTGCCTTCCCGGTTGATCATATAAGTAATTCCAGTGTCACCAAGCTTGGTATCTTTTATGATACCATCAAATACCGAGTAAGGAAATTCAAGCACCACTACAATATCTCCGTAAGGATAAATATATTCATAAGAAACATTACCTTCTTTTACTATTGGATCAGATAAAGAACCTTTTCCGTCTGCCGCCTGCAAAAATGCCGGATCCTGGGCATAAGTATCTCCGTTTACAATAGAAACTCCGTCTTTAGAAAGAATATCAATCTTATTAAGGCCATACTGGGAACTGGACATGTTTAAAAACAGTCCGATATTTCCTCCCCGCGCTGCATTCCCTTTCTGATAAAGGGCAATGGATTCTGCTATAACCGAATACTCTTTTAACTGCTGTGTAATTTTTTCTGATACTAGCTCTGATGTCTCCTTCAGACACTTATTTAAGGTTCTGCGGTTTAAATCGTAGGAAAGATATACAGAACCTGCGGATAATATTAATACAATACAGATAATACAGCCCATAGTAAACAAGATCAATTCTCTCTTTATTCCTGTCTGATGTCTTTTCATTTCTGCTGTCCTCCGTTATAAACATGTTGTTCTATATTATAACGGATAATATTCTGATTAGCATAGACACTTTACCTATGTTTTACAATTTTTACCAACTGTTTACACAATTGTCATATAATACATACAATATTAGGAACCGCTAAACAGGAACCACTGATTACTCCGTCGTTACATCTGTGTNNTAAAATGCACCGACTCCTTTGGAAAGAGCCCCAATTCCAAGTATTCCTCCTGCCATTGCAATCCCTACCGGTACAGCAAAACTTCTGATTATAAGAGAAATGCTAAGCTGAATTCCGCATATTACAATTCCCCCTATTGCTCCGTACACCAGCCATTCGGTTAACTCTGGTGGTACCGGACCTGACAGTCCTGACATTTTACCTGAGAGAATAAACAAAGCCCCTACCCATAGCTGAGTCATTATTACCATTGCAGATGCCATGATAAGTTTTGCAAGATATATATGCAGTGCAGAAACAGGCAGCGTCATCACACAATTCCAGTTATGATTGGTGTGTTCCAGACGAAAAAGGTAAGAGCAATACACAGCAATTGTTGCAGGCAAAAAGAAGTAGCAGGTAAACAGGGTGTGCTGAGTCCACAAGCTGTACCACCCATCTCTTAAAATCTCAATATTTTGCAGATAATTAAATGTTCCCATAAACGCAGGAAGAACGGGCAAAATAAGGAAAGCCAGCCATACAGGACTTCTCCTCAGCTTCATTTGTTCCCCACGAATTACTTTCCACAGCAT
>DFRY01000065.1 GCA_002378845.1 Ruminococcaceae bacterium UBA3451
TTGTTATTCGGGATTTTGAGCGAAAAGATGCGGAATCTCTCTGCCAAATTGTACGTGAGAAAAATATAGTGCGCTTTATGAAAGACTGGTCGGAAAATGGGAAGTGCCCGCAGGATTATTTCGGCTATATTGATTGGCTTCAAGGCCAAAAGAACTCAATAGATGTTTATGAAAATAAGAGATATGCCGTGGCATTGAAAGCAACGGATGAAATGATCGGCATGGTGGGAATGGGTCTGGAAGACACGGTTAATGAAGTAGAGGTCGCTTATTTTATGGGTGAAAAGCATCAACGAAAGGGCTATACAAAAGAAGCAGTCAACGCTTTGGCCACCTGGTGCTTTGAAGTTTCTGACTTACCGTATTTAATTTTGACGATTGACTGCGCGAACCTCCCGTCCTGTCGATTGGCCGAACAGTGCCGATTCGAGCTCTTTGAAAAACGAACTCCAATCGGGCATAAACAGCCCAATATGGAAAGCGATAGCTATTTTTATTATCGCAGGTACAGAAATTGAATCAAAACAGGCACCGAACAAATTCGGTGCCTGTTTTTTATACCTATCTTTTACTTTTGATTTTTCAGCTCATCCAAGATTTCGGTGATTCTTCTTTCTCTGCTTTTCGGGTCTAATTCCGATGAATCCAAGCTGCCCGGAATACTTGGATCCGAGTCTTCCAAGCTGATAACATACGATCTGGCCGGTGTTTCGCTGACTTCAATTTTTAATAATTTCCAACCGTTGTTTTCTAATATCTCGTTAATTTTCCCCTGAAACTCTTCACAAATATTTTCCAGAGTCGGATTAATCATATTAAAAGGTTCAATTTCATTAATAAATTTATCCTGATATTGATCAAACATTTTGTCTACAGTTGCTTCAATATCGTTAAAACGGACGAAGTTGTGATTTAGCTTGAGCGCGACAATGCTGATTTCCCAGGTGTGGGGGTGTACCTGACCGGTATGGCCATTAATTTGTATGGCATGGCTGGCGTTCAGATAAAATTTGAATATGTACTGTTCAAACTTCATAATCCATATCTCCTTTTAACTGATGATACTGAATGCGTTTCTTCTTTGAAATGAAATAGCAGGAAAAAGAAAAGCCGTCCGATTTCATTACGGAAAAGAATTTTCGGTTTTCTTCGGTAAGGTTGTCCGTTTTCCAGCGCTTTGCACCCCTTACGCTGTTAATGATACCCGCAACACGAATCCAGAAAACGAAAAAATTATAAATAGGTAGCAGAAGAACCAAATAAAGTTTGCTGCGGTAGAATTTGTCTAATTCGGGGTAACCTCGAAAAAAAAGGTTTACGTTAATATAATACAAAAACGACGTGACAACATACATTCCGTACAAAATAAAGACAGAAGCAATAATGTTGTTCCCCTGTGAGCCCCAGAAAGCCAGAAAAATAAGAGCGAAGCACCATATCATTCTGGGGAAAACAAAGGTATGGTCGAACAGCAGAACACGGNNCATAAAGTTAGAGAAAAAGCCAACCAAAGGCGCGGAACTGTCCAGATGGAACATATGCGCAACTTCCAGTTCGCCGCGCTGCCAGCGCTGGCGCTGAACGTACAGCTTGTTCATGTTTTCAATGGGGTCAACAAGGAAAAAAGCATTTTCACAAATATGCACTTTTTTCCCCAACAGCTTTCTTACCTGGAAGGTAACGTGCGTGTCTTCACTGACCGTTTCGGTATTGTAAAGCTGGGTTTTCAATATGGTGGATTTACGAAAGGCCGAAAACGCTCCGGACAGGGTAAAGATGCTGTTTAATTCGGATTCAAAGTTCCTGCCCACTAAAAAAGCCTGACAGTATTCCATAAATTCCAGTTTGCGAACCAGCCTTTTCAGCGGATTTTTTGTTTTTGTAATCAGCTCCGGGTCAGTCAGGATGCTTCCGGTCAGACAGTGAATGTTTTGGTTTTGTTCAAAACGCAAAACCACATTTTTTAGCGCGTCAGGATGCAGTTTCCCGTCGCTGTCTATATGAATAATATACTTTCCTTCACTGTTAAATAAGGCCATATTCAAAGCTTTGGATTTTCCCTGTTTCGCATTCAGCCATTGCATTGATAGGTCTTTAAATTTTGACTGTGCCTTTTGGTATGCGGCAAAACTGTCATCGGTACTTTTATTATTCACTAACAGAATATCAATCAAATCGTGCGGATAATCCGAATTATAGACGGATTCCAGGCAGGCCTCCAAGGTATCGCCCGAGTTGTAGACCGGAATTAACAGCGATATTTCAGGGAACCGGATGGGATCCTTTTCTATTTTACGCCGCAGTCCTTTGCGGAGTAAAATAAAAAAACCGAAGACGGAAGGAATAATTTCCATCACAAGCGGTATGACAACCCAGGCAAGCCAGAAAATAAACTGACTTGAAAGGAATTTAATGATTTCCAGCATACGTAAAGCCTCCTACCTTTTGCCGTGTGATCTGAGACTTTGTAAAAACGATAAAGTAAAGAATAATTGATAAAATATAAAATACAATTCGTCCCACAACAGAGGGCGCCAAAAAAAACACNNCTTTGTTGAAGCTTCATACATGTGCGTTGTCTCGCCGATTAAGCCCGAGGCATAGGCGACAAGCTTTGAAAAAGGGATGGAGACAATGGGGCTTACCCAAATCATTGCAAAGATGAAAAAACCGACACTTCCCCAAACAAAGGTAAAAAAGTCCAGTTTTGCGCGATATCCTACCCTAAGCAAATAGAGCCATATGACAAAACAAACAATTGCCAGTGCCGTCATACAGTTAACTTCCTTTTCTTTCTATAGATTAAATAACCTGCAACCGCAATTGCAGCGCCAACCGCAACGCCTATGTACGGTGCGGTATCGGTGCCGGCACAGGCAATGCGCCGATACATTAAGTTCGGCGTAAAAAATTCCAGTACGCGAATGTTGCCGGGGTCAATATTATGGTTCTGCCTTTGAAATTCGGAAAACGGAATCTTTAATTCAAGCTCATCGTTAATGCCGCCCGCATTCCGCTTTAAAACGGCTTGGGAGCCCTGCGCTACCGAATAAGAAATACTGGACGCACGGTGCCGAACTTCCACAGGATGAATCCCCACGCCAAACGAACCGTTGGTTATGGTGCCTCCGCCGGGCAGCTCCACCTGAAAAGCAGCCATTTGCCCGTCACACCAGAACTGATAGTCATATCCGTTTAGGCTATTATACCAGTTTGTAGCCATAATAATATGCAAATAAACGTATTGGTCGTCACGGTAAAGCGACATCTTATGGCGAATGGTAGTATTGTACGGTTTCCCGTTTTCATCGGTGATGGTAACGGTTTCGTTTTTCTGGGTAACGGGATTCCATTGGTTATAAAGAATGTAAGGGTTGTCCCAGTTGTATTCATACGAATAGGGAATATCGGCCCAGTCGTCGAAAGAGCCGTCTATTTGAATGACAGAACTGCCGGAATTGGCCGGAATTCCATTGTTTGTGGTAGCTGCAAAGCCCGGCGTTAAATTGGCGATAAATATAAGGGCAGTAAGAAGTGCAAACCATACATGTGTCTTTTTCAAATCATAACCCTCCGATCATAAAATTATTTTTTCAGAAATGCTGAACACTCTGGTTGGTGATTCGTTGATTTCAAGTTTCAGCAAATCAAATCCATTCACAGACAAAATGTCTTTCAACCGGTCATAAAATTCATTTCCGATGTTTTCTAAAGTTGGTTCAATTTTTGCAAAAAAAGGTGTATTATTAAGATATTGACCTTCAAACTGCTTTAGAAAGTCGTTTATGGTCGTTTCAATAATGTCGTAACTCGAGAATTCTTCCGGTTTTTTATTTTCAATATAAAGAACTATTTTTAAAGTATGCGTGTGGGCATGCTGTTCAGCGGTAGATACACTTAAATTATGGGAGATATGAAGTTTAAATGTATACTTGTATGCTTTATATGCCATATTTAACCGCCTTCTTACAAAATTATGTATTCAATGATATAATATCATAAATTCAATGATTTTTAGCTACTATCTGAAAATATTTTTTTGGGAATTTAAAGGATATGAAAAGGAGTGGGCCTATTTGAACCGACAGACGTCTTTCATGAAACGTATGCAAATCCTGTTTTTTGAAAAACCAGAATCACTGCCGGAGTGGTTGTTTTTTATTTTACGATACGTATTCCTTTTTGCTTTTACCTGGATTTTTATTAATCTGTGTTTTTTCAATTCCAGCAGTATGTATGTGTTTGACATGCCTTTGTCGGTTACTGCTGCGGGCATAGTTCTGATACTGCTGTTCTTTTTCGTTTATAAATTAAAGCAGTACGCACAAACGCATTCGGCGTTTCGTAATTTTGTTTTCCGGTTCTATCCGCTGATTGCTTTTTGCGGCCTGCTTCTGCTATTTGCGCTCCAGTTTGTTCTGGCAAAAGCGATTTATCGCCCAATCGGGTGGGACTGCGGCGCGATTGTGGGGGCTGCCGTGAAAGGGGATTTATCTTCTGAGCAGTTCTACTTTTCCACTTATCCGAACAATCTGCTGATGTTTTCTCTGCTGAAAAATCTGTTGAGTGCTTTTTTTGCAGCCGGAGGAACCGACTACTGGCTGTTTTTAGCGGTTGTAAATATTGTTCTGGTGGATATTACTATTTACCTGGTATTTGTCGTTTGTAAAAAGCTTTTTGGCTTAACCTGCGGGTTTGTCGCGTACGCTTTGTTTATTTTAATTTTCGGCCTGTCCCCCTGGCTGGTCGTACCGTATTCCGACACGTTTGCCATGGTGTTTTGCCCGCTTGTATTGCTGCTCTTTTTGGAATTTCAGCAAAGCAAAAAGCTATGGCAAAAAGGAATATGGCTTTTCCTTATGGGCTTTGTTTCCATAGTAGGGTACTACATTAAACCTTATACGCTAATTGTTTTAATCGCCATTTTACTTTATTTGCTGGTACGCAGCATAAATCGGCTGAAACAGTTTGGAATTTTTGCGCTCACCGCTTTGGTGATTGCAGCGGGAATTGTTTCTTCCGGTCTTCTGTACAATATGACTGTAAAAAATCCCAATGCGAATGTTCTGGACTATTCCGAAACACTGCCCATGTCTTATTATTTTATGATGGGCCTGAATACCGCCGTATCCCAAGGAACCGAAAAAACGCTGTACGGCGCATATAGTGCGCAAGACAATTTGTTCGCATACAGCCTGCCTACTCCCGAAGCGAAGCAGACGGAAACGTTAAAAGCGGCAAAGGATCGGATAAAAGCTTACACACCCGCCGGATATGCGAAGTTTTTATCCAATAAAGCAAACTGGGTGTTCAGCGACGGTACCTTCTGGGTGGAAGGGGAGGGCTACGATGTGGACCAGCCCAGTGTCTCTGCATCGCCGCTCAGCAAATGGATACAAAGTTATTTTCGTTTTTACGGTGCGAATTACCCAAGCTTCGCCAATCTGGCGCAGGGAGTCTGGGTTGTGCTGCTGTTCTTTCTAATCTGTCCTCTGCTGAATAACAGCGATGATTACAAACGGTCAATTTTCAATATTTTGCGCATTGCGGTTTTGGGCTTTTTGTTGTACCAAATGCTGTTTGAAGCCCGTTCTCGCTATATTATTGCGGTTCTTCCTGTTATCCTCATTCTTTCGGGCGGCGGCTTTTCTCATTTCCATGAAAACTTTTACAGTTACCGGAAAGACGGTTCAGAGCAAGCGGATTAAACAGATTACTGCAAAATAATAAGACCTGCCGTTCGGAAGTTTTTTCTTTCGGAAGGCAGGTGTTTGATTTCTTCCTGATTGTAACACAATAAATGGTGATGTTTGATAAACTGAGGATTCTATGCTATTATTTACTCGTTATTTTAAATTCGGTAAATACTTGATAATTCTGAAGATTTAATAGGAGCCACGGCATGAATGCGGATATATTAGTGGTCGACGACGAACAGGCAATTGCGGATTTGGTGGAGGTATACCTGAAAAATGAAGGCTTCACCGTTCATAAATTTTATAACGGACAGGACGCCCTGCACGGAGTGGAGACGGAACCGATTGACCTTGCGATTCTGGACGTAATGCTGCCGGATCTGGACGGATTTTTCATATGCCGTAAAATTCGGGAAAATCATAATTTTCCGGTTATAATGCTGACCGCCAAAGACGAGGAAGTCGATAAAATCACCGGGTTAACACTTGGCGCGGACGATTATGTGACCAAGCCGTTTCAGCCTTTGGAACTGGTTGCCCGGGTAAAAGCACAGCTTCGCCGGTTCACCCAGTACAATTCTGTTGAGCCGGAACAGGGGCAGGGGGAAGCAATCCTGGAATTTTCCGGCCTTGTTTTAAATCACGATAATCACGAATGTTATCTGAATGAAAAGCTTTTGTCCTTAACGCCGACCGAATTTTCTATTTTATGGGTTCTTGGGTTAAATCGGGGGCATGTGGTCAGTTCGGAAGAACTGTTCCAGAGCGTATGGGGCGAAAAATATTACAGCAACAGCAATAATACGGTTATGGTGCATATTCGCCATTTGCGCGAAAAAATGCGCGACTCGGCGGAACATCCCAAATACATTAAAACGGTATGGGGGGTAGGCTATAAAATTGAAAAATAACCAGAATGAACGGTACGATTATTCCAAACTGAAAAGAAAAGTTGTTTTTCAAATGCTTGTGGTTATTGTTTCCGCAATCGCAATTGTTTTTTTCTTTCGTGAATTGGTACGGGGCTATTTTGGAAACTGGATTGTTCATTTCTTTGAATCGGAATTTTCTCTTTCTTCCGAAAATGCACATTTGGCTTATCAGTACGTTTTCCGTAATAATATTTTTTCAATTATTGTTATCGCGGCTGTGGCGTGTATTGTAATACTATTCAGTTTTTCACTTACCTGGATTACGAAATATTTTAATGAAATTGCCGCCGGCATGGATCAGCTGGTAAAAGCGCCAACCGAGGAAATTAAACTGTCGCCGGAGCTGGAGTCTGTTGAAAAAAAGCTGAATCAGGTCAGGGTGTCCCTTGAACGGAAAACACGCAATGCGGTTGAAGCGGAACAGCGTAAAAACGATTTGGTTGTATATTTGGCACACGATATTAAAACGCCGCTGACTTCTGTAATCGGCTATCTGAATCTGTTAAACGAAGCTCCCGACATGCCCGCGGAACAGCGCGCGAAATATACCGGAATTACGCTGGAAAAAGCCTGCCGGCTGGAAGACCTGATTAATGAGTTTTTTGAAATCACCCGGTTTAATCTGGAAACAATTGTTCTGGAAAAAAGCAGAATCAATCTTTCCCTTATGCTGCGGCAGATGGCGGATGAATTTTATCCCATGCTGGTGCCAAAAGGAAGAACGGCGGCGGTTCATGCACCGGAAGACCTTATTCTTACGGGTGACCCGGTAAAGTTAGCCAGGGTGTTTAACAATATTCTGAAAAACGCAATTGCCTATAGCTATGAAAACAGCGCGATTGAAATTTGTGCGGTTCAGCATGGCGGCACCGTGGTCATTACATTCTCCAATTGCGGCGAACCGATTCCACCGCAAAAGCTGGATACTATTTTCGAAAAATTTTACCGGCTGGATTCCGCCCGTTCCTCCAATACCGGCGGGGCCGGGCTTGGCCTTGCCATTGCCAAAGAAATTGTGACAGCGCACGGCGGAACAATTTCTGCGGAAAGCAATGCGGAACACACAGTATTTACGGTTCGGCTTCCGTTCGAAACTGTCATAAGAAATTCTTAAGAAATTTATAAGATGAAATTCCAACATGGCTCCTTATTTTGTGTTTGAATAGTATCAGCACAAAATAAGGAGCTGTTTTACTTTTGTCACATAACAGAAAGAGAAAATCCGGATGTTTACCTGTTCTATTATTGGCGGTTGCTTTGGTGCTGATTTATAACGTGGTTGCAACGCTTTTCGGCGGACAGTTGTTTCAAACCCTAAATCGGAATCACTCCGCATCCGGTGGCCAATCTTCGCTCTCGTCGGCAATGCCGGATTTGGTAATGGAATCGGGAACGGATTCCAAACCGCAGTCCGAATCGGATTCGGAAGATACCATCGCGCTGAACGCGGTCAGCCTGCACAGTACCAGCGCAATTCTTGTTCGGCTGGGCGATAACTCCGCTTTACTGAAAAAACAGAGCGAGCAGAAAATTTACCCGGCATCGCTAACAAAAATGATGACCGCCATTGTGGCAATTGAAAAATTGCCGAATTTGCAGAAAAAGATTAACCTGCAAGCTTTCATTTTTCAGCCGCTGTACAAGGAGAACGCTTCTATGGCCGGGTTTCAGCCCGGGGAGGAAGTACCGGCAATCGACCTGCTGTACGGTGCTTTGCTGCCCAGCGGAGCGGAATGCTGCATAGGGCTTGCGGATGCCGTTTCCGGGTCGGAACAAAGTTTTGTGGATGAAATGAACCAAAAGGCAGAGGAACTGGGAATGAGCCAAACTCATTTTGTCAATCCGACGGGACTTCAGGATAAAAATCACTATACTACTGTCAGGGATTTATCCGTTCTTCTGCAGTATGCGCTTCAAAACCAAACTTTTCGTAAAATTTTTGTTTCTTCCCGTCACTCTACCGCGCCGACAAATAAGCATCCGGACGGAATCACATTCAACAGCACCCTGTTTCAAAACCTGAAAAATCCGGAAAGCGGCAAAGCTGAAATTTTAGGCGGCAAAACCGGGTACACGGAGGAAGCAGGGCTTTGTCTGGCCAGTCTGGCTCAAGTGAACGGAAAAGAGTACATCCTTGTTACAGCGGGTGCAAAAGGCGATCATACGACCGAGCAGTTCGACATTGACGACGCCGTCGCTGTTTATCATAAGCTTAAATAAAAATAACTCTTGATTGAGAATAGGATTTAACTAAAAGGATGTGAAATATTGCTGCGTGTTATAATTCATGGATCTGTGGTGTGCTTCGGCAGCGCTCTTCCGCTTCTTTTATTGTTTGAAGTACTTATTTATTATAAGGTCAGAAAAAGCGAAGAAAGGTTCAACTGGCTCCACTTTGTTCTGAATTTGGATTTCATTTTTCTGTTAACGGTTATGCTGTTTATTACAGGAATTCCCTCCTTCTACCGGCTGGGTGATTATGGGAACCTTACATCGGCGGGATTACGGGTTCCGTCAAGTGAACTGAATTTTATTCCGTTTCACAATTTCGCGGTTGATTATCGGCCCTACCTAGAAAATATCGTATTTTTTGTTCCGTTCGGGTTTCTTCTTCCGCTTTTATGGGAAAAATTTCGCTCGCCTTGGAAAACGGTTCTTTTGGGGTTTCTGTTTTCGTGTATTATCGAATTCAGTCAGCTGTTTGACTACCGGGTAACCGATATTGACGATTTAATCATGAATACGTTGGGTGCGTTCGCCGGATGGCTCATTTGGCATACGCTGAAAATATATCTCAACCGTTTTTATAAAAAAGCCGTGGTTCCGCGGGGAACGGAACATCTGGCATTTCTGCTGTCTCATGAAACCCTCTTTGATTTGGCCGCCGCTTTTTTAGGAATGTTCTTTCTGTTTCGCCCAATTCGCTGAAAAAAGAACTGCCGGTCAGCCGAACCAACTGTTCAGTCAACCCAGTGTAGTGATATAAGGATTAAAAAATCAACCGCTCGAATCAACCGAACGGTTGATTTCTTTTTTGCTCTAATTTTATATGATAGGAGCACAGGAGATGATTTGAATGGAAAATTTATTAGAAGTAAGAAATTTGACCAAAAACTTTAAAGAAAACAAAGTGCTGAAAGGAATCAGCTTTGAAGTGCACCGTGGGGAAGTGCTGTGCATTCTCGGCCCGAACGGAGCAGGGAAAAGCACCACCATTAACATCCTAACGGCGGCGCTGGGCAGCGACAGCGGAGAAATTAAATTTAAAGGGAAACAAATCGGTCGTAAGCTGCGCGCTTACAAACAGTGCATGGGTATTGTTCCGCAGGACATTGCACTGTACGAAGAGCTCAGCGCGGAACAGAACCTGAAATTTTTTGCTTCCCTTTACGGATTGTACGGTGCGGCATTAAACAAAGCGGTGAATGAAGCGCTTGTATTTGCCGGACTGGACGACCGCCAAAAAGATAAGGTTAAGACCTTTTCCGGCGGAATGAAACGCCGCCTGAACATTGCCTGTGCAATTGCGCACCACCCGGAACTGGTAATTATGGATGAACCGACCGTCGGAATTGATCCGCAAAGCCGCAACCATATTCTCGACTCCATAAAAAAGCTGCGCGACGGCGGCATGACTGTAATTTACACGACGCATTACATGGAAGAAGTTGAGGCGATTTCCTCACGCATCATCATTATGGACCACGGAACGATTATTGCGGAAGGTACAAAAGAAACGCTGAAAGAAGACATTGAAAACGAAAAGCACTACACCATTGAGGTTGAGGAAAACGGCAGGATAAAAGACAGCGATTTTTACGCGGTCGAGGGGGTAAAGTCGGTAAAAAGTGATGGCGGAACCATTGAAATTACATCGCTGAAAGGCGTGGAAAATTTGGACCGTATTATTACAGTCGTAAGCAACTGCGGCGACAAAATCAAAAACATTACCAGCGAGGCGGCAAGCCTTGAAATGGTGTTTTTAAAGCTGACCGGCCGCAAACTGCGTGATTAAGGAGGGGTATATATGCGCCGATTTTTCGTAATATTCAAAATGGATTTACGCAACCTTTTTAAAAATCCGGTTTTGTTAGGGTACAATACGGTGTTTGCGTTCATTCTGATTATAATTCTAGGATTTTTGTGCGGCGGCGACTACGCCAATATGAAGGATGCGTATCAGTATTACACCGTGTCCCTTGTAATTTACGGAATGATAAACGGGGCGATGACCGCTTCCAACTGTTTTATGGAGCGTGACATAAAACGGCCGAACCTGCGCATTATTTATTCACCGGTCGGCAGTTTCCCAATCTATTTTTCAAAGATTTTATCTTCCTGTGTTTTTGATTATGTACTGCATTTGCTTTTGCTTGTTATTCTGTGCCCGATGCTTCATGTTACCTTGGGCAGCAATCCGCTTTACTTTATTCTGCTTATGATCCCGGTGGAATTTGCTGCCGCAGCATTGGGCGTGTTTTTTTGCTGCATTTTTAAATGCGAAGAAACAACCAGTTCGCTGTTGAGCACCGTTGTCAGCATTATCAGCTTTTTAGGCGGTACCTTTTTTTCCCTTGACGGAATGGGCGGTGTAATTGCGTTTGCTTCACGGCTGTCCCCGGTGAAGTGGCTGAACGATGCGTTTTTTGCGCTTTCCTGTGACAACAGTCTGGCTTATTTCTGGCCGGTATTTCTTGGCGGTACGGTCTTGTCTGCCCTTCTTGTGCTGGGCTGCCGTCTTCTTTTCAGAACGGAGGATTATTTATGAGAACTTTTCTCAGTGTATTGAAGAACAATTTTTTGCGCACCAAACCAAGGCTGAGTTCCTCTCTTGTAATGATTGTAATTATGCTTTTAACCATTGTGCTTGCGGTGTACGTTACCGGTTTGCAGGAAGTGAAAGGGCACATTGCCGTTATTGCACAAAACAGTGCCGCCGTTCCTCTGCAAAGCTCAAGGCAGATGGAGGTAACCGTTTTACCGCAGAAACCGCCGCAATCCGATTTGGTAAAACAAAAGTTCGATGCGTTCGTTACGCTGAATGCAGACGGCACCTACAAAATAGAAACGCTTTGCAATCAAGAGTTTCAAAATATGCTTGAGCTGCTTTTGCAGCATCCGGATGCGTCGGTTGGACACAGTGAAAATGAACGGGGTGCGGGAGTAAATATCATAGGGTTTATGATGATGTTTATGCTGATGCTGTCGTTTACGAACCTGTTCGCTTTTGCAAATGATAAGGAGCAGGGGCAGTTAAGCCGGATTGTGACAGCGCCGTCATCCTTTCCCGCTTATCTTGCGGCACACGGCATTTATTGTTTAATTATGGCTTCGCCTGCCTTTTTCATGGTTGCTGTTTTAAAGCTGCTTGGTTGGAACGTCGGTTTTACTTTGCTTCAGTATGCAGGGTTAATTCTTGTGCTTAGCTTTTTGGGAATTTCGTTTGCCTTACTGCTCAATACGCTGGTTGGCAAGCCGGACAACGCCAGTATGCTCGGCAGTTCTATTATCGTTTTGACCACAGTACTGGCAGGCGGATTTTATTCCTTCACCAGAAGCAATGCGGTGGTAGACGCAATCGTTCGCCTGCTTCCGCAGAAAGAACTGCTGAATTTTGCCCAGTCCCTTCAGAACGGAAACGCGGGGCAGCATGCGGCTTCTATTCTTTACGTCATTGGGTTTTCTCTGGTGCTCTTCGCGTTTTCCTGTGTGGTTTTACACCGCATGTATGTGAAAAAAGCTTGAAATCACATGGAATCCCTTGCAATAAAGAAGCGGGAAGATTACAATCTAAATTATATATAATTCCGTAAAGGTGATGTCAGCAATGAGCGAATTGATCGATATGCCGCTTCTTTCCACAAAACTTAAAATTCCTGTCCCCCGTCGGGATTACGTTGTACGCAGCGCATTGTTTGAAAAACTTTCCGCCTGTCATGATATGAGCGTGATTTTTGTGTGCGGAGGTGCCGGAACAGGAAAGACAACGCTTCTTTCGTCCTTTGTAAAAGAAAAGAAATTGAAAAAAGTCGGCTGGCTTTCGCTGGATTCCTCGAATGCCAATGTCTACTCCTTTTGGTACTACTTTGTAGCGGCAGCCGGTGCCTTTCTTGGGGAGGATAATGAATTCCTTTCCTTTATGTGTTCTAATTTTGACCTTTCCCGTATGGAAAATCTGCTGACCATGCTGATTAACCGGTTATGTAGCGAAGAAGATTATTATATGGTGCTTGATGACATGCATTGTATTCGTGATGAAGCGCTGATGCGGACACTGGAGTTTTTCATCAGTGCCATGCCGGACAATCTTCATCTTTTTATGCTTTCTCGGGAAGATCCCCCGGTTTACCTTGGTTCGCTCGCCGTGTCAGGCCGCCTTCTTTACATTGACGGGCGGCAAATGAAGCTTTCGTCGGAAGAAAGTATCGTCTTTTTAAGGCAGACCTTAAAGCTGCAGCAATGTGAAGATGAACTGAATCGGCTGAACACCTATGCGGAAGGCTGGATCGGCGGCCTGCAGCTTGCCGCGGCAGCCGAAAATGCAGGGAAAAATTCCGGCGCTCTGCTGCAGGCAGGCGGCGGAATTGCGGCGGAGTACCTGACCCGTGAAATTTATGAATCCCTGACTAGGGAAGAACAGAATTTTCTGCTTGCAACAGGGTATCTTTCTTACTTTGATTCGCAAATCTGTCAACATCTGTTTGACGGTTTTGTGCAGTCGGTTTTTGAAGAAATGATTGAAAAACTCATACAGAAAAACCTGTTTCTTATTTGCATAGATGAGCAAAATGAAATTTTTCGTTATCATAATATTCTTTCGGAATACTTAACGCGGCAGTTTTCAAGGCTTCCTGAAAAACAAAGGGCAGAATGGATAAACCGGGCTGTTACAGCCTTCGAGCAGCACGGCGACAAAGAGGAAGTCCTGCGGCTGCTTTGTGAAGCGGGGGATTACAAGCGGCTTATGAGCGCCGCCCATAAAATGGGCGGAAGTGTTGAGGCTTGGTATTACCTGGACAAAATTCCGCTGGATATTTTAGTGGAGGATGCCGATCTTTCTGCGCAATGTTTTATCTATAATTTCGGAAGCCTTAATCTGGAGCGCTGCAGTGATCTGTATGAAAAATTTAAGGTACGCTACGAAGGAACTAATGTTCTGAATATTATGCAGTTTGCGGAAAGTTATTTGTCGTTAAGCAGCGGCAGTTTACCGGAATACCGCACACTGACCTCACAGCAGATTGACAGCCTTAACATTGGTTCTGTCGCAAAAGCCATGCTTTTAATTGAGAATTCAAACGCGCTGGTTGACCGAATGGAGTATGAGGAGGCACAGGACTGTATTAACCGGTCTATTAAGCTTTGCTCAGGGGTAAATGCCTTCATTGATGCTTACGCACAGGGGCAGCGGGCACAGCTTCTGGAAGAAATCGGGGGGCTGAACGAAAGTCTTCTTTGTTATGACCAGGCAACAAAGCTGCTCAGTTCCCCGTTTATGAAAGCCGCAATGGGAATCAGCTTTTATGTCGGTCTGACCGGGGTACATATGCGGCGTATGGAACTGGAAAAAGCCGAAGAAGCACTGAACTGCGCAGTCGGACTTATGAAAAATCAGCATGCCCGTGTCAATGTGCTGAGCATGGAACTTGATTTTCATGCCGCGGAAATGAAACTGCTTCGCGGGGATGTAAAAGAAGCAGAAGCCTTTGTAAAGAATATATCCGTAATGTGCCCGGAGGGGAATTCGCTGAATGTGGTGCGGCTGCTTCAGGAACTGGAATGCGAAGAGGGTTTGGGAATAGAACTTACCGATCAGTTTATGCGTGATGTAGACGCGGCGGAGCACTACCGTTCACAGCCCTTTATCCGGCTGCTGCATGCACGAATTTTATTCCGTCAGGGCAACAAAGAAGCCGCTTTGCAGGAAACAGAAGAGGTGCTTCTTTTTGCGCGAAAAAATAAAAACCGGCTTCGTTTAGTGGAATCCGATCTTTTAAAGGTTTATATTCTTTCGAAGCTGCCTCAATCGCCGGATTATCAGCGCCTTATGAATAATCTGGTACGCGAGGCAGTTTATTATGCGTATGAAAATAAAATCATCCAGCCGTTTTACCTTGACCGCCACACGGTTTTACCACTGCTTTTGGAACTTCGAAATAATGCAAAAAGCGGGCTGAACACGGCTGAATCGGAATTTTTGCGGGAAGCGATTGCTCTTTGCGGTGCTTCTGCCGGAGGAAAAGAGCCGGATTTGTTGTCTTCCCGTGAGCTGGATGTTCTAACGGAACTGGCACAGGGAATAACAAACCGGGAAATTGCCGATAAGCTTTGTATTTCACAGGCAACCGTAAAAACGCATGTGTTGAATATTTTCGGTAAGCTTGGCGTTTCTACCCGGCTGTTGGCGGTGGAGGAAGGCCGAAAACGCGGGTTTATTGGCCGTTAGTTCATCCAGCTTTCCGGGTGATTCATTCCCTCTTGAAATTGGTTTAAAAATAACCCGACATGGTACCCATCCGCTGTCGCATGATGCACCGTAATGGAAAGCGGCATCATTTTTCGTTCGTTTTTGAAAAAGAACTTCCCGGCCTGCAGAACGGGGAACAAGCTGGACGCACCTCCGTAGGGAACAGGGGAATAGCTGGTAAACTGCGTCCACGGCAGCATACCGATTAGAAAACTGTTTTCGGGCGGGGAGACCGGTTTTGCAAGAACTCCATGATTGCTTCCGTATCGCGTTTGATCGTCAATGTAATTTTGATAGAAACTCCGGAAAGAGGAATTGTATTCCGTCCAAAGGTTCGACATCGTCTTATCATCTTCATGAAAGCAGGCGTACGACGGATGTAAAACCTCGTAATACCCAACCTGATCCTCTCTTTTGGCAATCCGAAATTCCTGCTGTTCCGTGATCAGTTTTGAGGAAAGATAAAGGTATGCAGGAAAAAACTTTTTATTCTCTTTTTTCATCTGCAAATACGTTTCGGTTATGTCGATGTCGACGGTCAGGCTGAACCCTGTTGGAAGCATTTTCGTAAAGTAATAAAAATATTGCTTCCGATCCCAATTTTCAAAATCAATCGGGTGAAATTTAGAATTCACTGAACAGGTAGCTTTTTCCTCCGTATCATCCGGTTTTGCGACCCAGTACCGGGAACCGTTTCGCTCACGGCATAAAAGTCCGTTGTCAACCAGTTCACGCCGCAATAAAAAATAGTCGCCGAACGTATGCCATTGGCTACAAACTGCATTTACTTCCTGTTCGGTGTAATCGCGGCCGGGTTCGAATTTTTCAGATAAATACTCCAATACGGCAACCCTGGTTTTGTGCTTTTGCGGTAATTCTTTTATTCTGCCATTTTCATCGAGAAAATGGCTCTTATCAAATTTTAGTTCCATATAAAATGTCCTCTTTTGGATTGATTCTGAAGGGAAACCATGGTTTTTAGAAAGCAAAAAAACCGTCTTTGGTGCAGTAGAAGAATAATGTTCCGTTGTGCTTTTTCAGCAGTTTCCCAGTGCCTAAGTTCGGGAATCGGACCGCCGCGTTTTGCTCCGGGTATAGTTTCATAAAAAGAAACCGGTCGCTTATCACATACGCCACAAAAGACAAAAAGTGAGCTTTGGTCATTTCATGGGAAAAGGTGATATAATATTCGCCTTCTGTTTCACTTATGGTTGGCAAATGAAATTTATCGGCTGGTTTTGCAATCAGGGGAGACAGTTTTCGCCCGCAGCAAAAAACCTCCGCGTTCCCTGTGGCGTGAATTACATTTCCACAGTTTGGGCAAACATAAAATTTCATTCGCCTTAAATTTCCCGGGTCATATTCATTTGACTCTAAATCACCCTCGAGCAGCTTGTCTATGTTGACTTCAAATATTTTTGACAGCGAACCAAGAAGGGAAACATCCGGGCAGCCCAGACCGCGTTCCCACTTGGATATAGTTTTGTCGCTGAGATTCATTTGGTCGGCGACCTGCTTTTGCGTCATGCCTTTTTCTTTTCGCAGGCGCAGCAGCAGTGCCCCTACTTTACTGCAATCCATTTGGTTTACCTCCGCTAATCCTATGATAATCGAAGAAATAATAAGATACAATAAACGCTCCGTAGAGTTATCGTTTCTTTTGGCGTTTCGATTATTAATGTTATACTGCACAGCACATGCAAAATCAATCCGGATCAGAAAGTAAAATATAATATACTGGAAATAAAAAAGGAAAGGGAAATCCTCTGCAGCAGTAGAGGGTTTCCCTTTTGGTTTAATTTGATTTAGTTGTTTGTATCAAGCAGTTCACGGAATGTGGTAACGTAACGGTCCGCTTCCATTTGAATCTTTTCTTTTTCATATTCCGAATAAGGGTCGTAAATTCCACAGGTTTGAAACCCGCCTGCCTTAGCCCCGCGGATTCCTGCGCAGATATCCTCAAATACCATGCAGTCCGGCGCGGACAGGCTAATTCGTTTTGCCGCCAGCAGGTAAATGTCTGGAAAGCCCTTTCCACGGTTTACTTCACTCAGGTCAGCAAACGCGTCAAACAAGTGATAAATCTGATTGCGTCTCAGCGCCGGCTCGTACAGTTCGCGCGTTTGTGCCGTAGCAACGGCCAATTTAATTCCTTGCTGCTTCAATTGGTTCAGATAATTTGCAACGTGCGGTTTTAACAGGATTTCATCATGGTAAGCCTGTACGGACAAATCCACCCAGTCACGAATGATTTCCTCTTCGGTTTCCGCAAGTGTAAACCGCTGAATGGTATAGACTGCGGCGTCATGGTAGTTCATAGGGGTAACCTTTTCCACATAGTCGTCCGGCAGGGGGATTCCCCTTTTCTCCAGAAAGCGCCGGTCAATCTGTGCCCATATCCCCATGGAATCCAGCAGTGTTCCGTCAAGGTCAAATATAGCACCCTTCACTTCGCTCATTCGTGTCCTCCCTGAAAAATGCGCAGTAAATTCTGCGCGGATTCGCGAATGTTCGGCCGCGCAATTACTGCAGAAACGACCGTCAGTCCGTTTATTCCAATATCGCAGAATGCGGGTGCAGTTTTCAGGTTAATGCCGCCGATTACCACAATAGGCAGCTTTACCGCGCTGCGAATCGCCTTCAGTTCTTCCATGGAAACCAGCTTTGCGTCTGTTTTGGTATCGGTGCTGAACATTGCGCCCACTCCGAGGTAATCCGCTCCGTCCTTTTCAGCCTGAACAGCATCTTCTAAATTGGATGCGGAAACACCGATGATTTTATCTTCGCCTAAAATATTCCGAAGTACGGTGCAGGGCAAATCGCTTTGCCCCACATGGATGCCGTCCGCATTGACTGCAAGGGCAATGTCTAACCGGTCATTGATGATCAACGGAGTGCGGTACCGGTCGGTTACCTGCTTTACGGCTAGTGCGGTCTCGTAAAACTCACGGGAGGAACAATCTTTTTCCCGCAGCTGAATTAGGGTGCAACCGCCTAGAATCGCCTGTTCCACGGCTTCTTCCACAGTAGACGTGCTCATTAAATCCCGGTCGGTGCAAAGGTAAAGTGAATAATCAATCTCAGGCTTCATTCAGTTTTGCCCTTTCCTGCATTTGTGCAGCATCCAACTGGCTCAGTGCGTCAATAATCGCTGCATGAAAGCTTCCGGTTCCGATATTTCCTGCTTTTTCAAAAGCGATTTCTCCCGCGATACCCATGGAAGCGACTCCTCCGACCGCTGCGATAAATCCGTCTTTCAAGGCGCCGACGTAAGCCCCCACAAGTGCGGAGGTCATGCAGCCCGTACCGGTGACTTTGCTGAGCATAGGGTGGCCGTTGCGGATTTCCACAACCCGGTTTCCGTCCGAAATGACATCGACCGCTCCGGTAATTGCCGCTATACAGCCCAGGTTTTGCGCAACCGCCTTGGCGACAGCAACCGCGTCATGATTCCCGTCGGCGACAGAAGCATCAACGCCTTTTGTGGAAACGTCCAGTCCTGCAACAAAAGAGATTTCGGAAATATTGCCGCGCAGTACGGTGATTTTTACCTGGTTCAGAATTTCGCGTGTAGCGTCGTTGCGCAGCTTTGACGCCCCGGCGCCGACCGGGTCAAATACAACCGGAATCCGCATTTCGTTCGCTTTTTTTCCTGCGGCAACCATCGAAGCAACGGTACGCTGATTTAATGTACCAATGTTGATTACAAGCGCGGAGGAAATAGAGGTGATGTCGGCGGCTTCCGCAATGTCATCTGCCATAATAGGGGATGCGCCAATGGCAAGCAATGCGTTTGCACAGTCGTTTACCGTAACGTAATTCGTAATGTTATGTACCAGTGGAACGGTTTTTCTAAGGGTTTCCAGAGCTTTTGCGGTGTCGTTTGTCAGTTGATTCATTGTAATATCCTCCTTTATTTTTCAGAGCAGAACTCTACCTTTTTTCCTTCCAGAATCAGGTTGGTTGTGCGAACCGCGCACATCTTTCCGCACATGGAACAGGTGTGGCGGTCTGCGGGCGGCGTGCTTTCAAAATATGCTTTTGCCTTTTCACCGTCGATTGCGACACGGAACATTTCATCCCAGTCCATGCGGTGGCGAGCCGCTGCCATTTCGTTGTCCAAATCACGTGCATGGGGAAGACCTTTTGCAATGTCTGCCGCGTGTGCCGCAATTTTGCTTGCTACAATCCCTTCTTTTACGTCGCTTAAATCCGGAAGACGCAAATGCTCCGCAGGGGTGACATAACACAGAAAATCGGCTCCGTTTGCGGCTGCAATTGCACCGCCGATTGCGGATGTAATATGGTCGTATCCCGGCGCAATGTCGGTGACCAGCGGCCCAAGTACATAGAAGGGGGCATTGTGGCACAGGCGTTTTTGGAGTGTCATGTTCGCCGCAATTTCGTTCATCGCCATATGACCGGGGCCTTCCACCATTACCTGCACATCTTTTTCCCATGCGCGCTTCGTCAGATTTCCAAGTTCGATCAGTTCGCCAATCTGTGCGGAGTCCGTGCTGTCGTCTAGGCAGCCGGGGCGAAGTGCGTCCCCAAGACTGATGGTCACATCGTGTTCGCGCAGGATTTCGAGCACCTCATCGTAGTATTCGAAAAACGGATTTTCATTGCCTGTCATCTCCATCCATGCGAACAGCAGGGAACCGCCGCGGGAGACAATGTTCATGGTGCGGCCTTCTCTGCGGAACGCTTCGACGGCACGGCGGTTAATACCGGCATGAATTGTCATAAAATCCACGCCCTCTTTTGCGTGGGCTTCCACGACCCGAAGAAAGTCCTTTGCCGAAATTTCAAGCAGATCTTTCTCCAGGTAACCGATGGCGTCATACATGGGTACCGTTCCAATCATGGCAGGGGATTTGGCGATAAGCTGCTGACGGAATGTATTGGTTTTTCCGTAGTTGCTTAAATCCATGATTGCTTCCACGTCGAAGCGGATTGCCATGTCCACCTTCTGCATTTCAACATCATAATTTTTGCAGTCCCCGGAAATTCCAAGGTTTACATTGATCTTTGTTTTTAACCCGCCCCCGATTCCTTCTGGGGAAAGAGCAGTGTGGTGTACATTTGCCGGAATTGCGACTTGACCGCAGGCGACCAGTTTCCGTACTTTTTCCGGCTCCATGTATTCTTTTTTTGCAACGATCTCCATTTCCTTTGTTACAATGCCTTTTTTGGCTGCTTCCATTTGTGTTTTATACGTGTTCATTTCAAATATCCTCCCATTTGATATAGATTATAAAAATGATTTGTCGGGCCGTGCCCTTTGCCAATTGGCAGTGCGTGCCGGATTGCGGTGGTAACATATTCTTTTGCCGCACCCACGGCAGCGGGCAGGTTCATTCCGTTTGCCAGGTTTGCCGTAATTGCGGAAGAAAGAGTACAGCCTGTTCCATGGGTGTTTTTCGTGGCGATTCGTTCATTTCGAAAAGAGGTAAACTCTTTTCCGTCAAATAAAATGTCAACCGCATCGCCTTCCAAATGCCCACCTTTGATCAGCACATTTTTAGCCCCTGCCCGACTGAGGCAAAGCGCCGCCTGCTTCATATCTTCCGTGGAATGGATTGACATGCCGGTAATTGCCTCCGCTTCCGGGATGTTGGGCGTAAGCAGGGTGGCCAAAGGAAGAATTGCTTTTTTCAGCACTTCCATGGCGCCTGGCTGCATAAGGGCGCAGCCGCCCTTTGCAATCATTACAGGGTCAATTACCACAACGGCCGGGCGGTAGAACCGTAGCTTCTCCGCAACGGTGTTCATGTGCTCTGCATTGTAAAGCATGCCGATTTTTACGCCGTCAACCGAAATGTCTTCAAAAATTGCATCAATCTGGTCGGCAATCATCTGCGGCGTAATCTCCTGTACGGAAAGAACACGGCTTGTGTTTTCCGCAACGACTGATGTGATTACGCTCATGCCGTAAGTTCCGTGCGCGGCGAATGTTTTCAAATCGGCCTGAATCCCGGCCCCGCCGCTGCAGTCGGAACCCGCAATGCTCAAAAGATTTTTTATACCAATTCCTCCTTAAAATAAAAAAGGCTCACCGTCACGGTGAGCACAGATTTTCTGCGATTGCTCCCTACGACAGTATTAACTGACAGGTTCTAAGGGTCAGGTTTTACCTTCTCAACTCTTGCGAGTCCCCCTACTTTTTCTATATTATATACTGTATTTTACCTGCTGTCAAACCGGATTTACTGTAAATATGCATTCCTCAGTTCGATTGCGTAAAAACGATTCGACAGTTTCTGATTAACCCAGCATATGAAGAATTTCTTCCGTACTGCGAATTCGCCCGAATCTGGGGAAAATATGCGTGCAAACATATTCGTGCCCTTCCTGAACCGAGTCGGTCATGGCATCCTCCGCAAAAACCTGATTATATCCGTATTGATACGCTTCTCTTGCAGTGGTATCTACCCCGACCGAAGTGGAAATACCGCAGAGTACGATGGTGTCAATTCCTCGGCGGCGAAGCTGCAGGTCCAGTTCTGTGCCGAAAAATGCGCCGAGCTGCCGTTTTGTAATGAGGTGTGCATTTTCGAAACGGGCCAGTTCGGGTATAATACTGTCCCAGCCTTCCTGCAGGGAATGCCGATGTGCAGCTTGATCCAAATCGGTAATCGGACGAAGCAAATCTTTCCCGTCCTGCGAAGAGATTCGCACGAAAACGATAAACGCGCCCTTTTCTGTGAATGCCTCCGTTAACTTAACCGCGTTTTCAACGACCTGTGTTGTGGAATGGGGGGAGGGTGTGCGGTTTAATACCGTTCCGTTTTGCAGGTCAATTATGACCAGCGCCGTCTTTTTGGGATTTAGGTTGTTTTTTAACTGAGAATTTTCCATTCAGTTGACTCCTTATGATTTCTTTTTATCCAATTTATCCAAAACATAATCGCTGTTTTTCAGCCTTTTATAAACGTTAAAGTATACCCATACCGCGTTGAGCAGCAGCAACGCGCTTGTAACATAAAAAACAGAGCGGATGCCAAACGCGGCGGAAACCTGCCCGCCCGTGACAGAACCGCCGAAAACCCCTAAATACCCGGCGGAAACCGTAAAACCGAAAATTCTACCTGTTACAGAACTGGGGGTTATTTTTTTGACTAGTGTATTTACAGAGGGGTTCAGTCCGCCCATGGTCAGCCCTAATAAAAAGCGCAGCCCCATCAGCTGCCATGTATTCGTAACAAACGCCTGGGGAAGGTAAATAATTCCCGCGGCAATCAGTGCATATAAAATGATTTTATGAGCCCCAATCCGGTCAGACAGTCTGCCAAGCTGCGGCGCGGCAATTACATTGGCAAGCCCTGAAGCGGAAAATGTCAACCCGGCAATCAGCGCAATATGGTCGGTATTTTTACTTAACTGTGAAACATAAACGGTTACGATCGGTTCAATGGAGTAGAGGCCGAGCGTAATGATGAAAAAGGTAACAGAAAGGACAATGGTAAGGCTTTTTTCCGGAACGATGTTCCAAATTTCTTTCGCGGTCAGCTGTTTTTTCTCTTCGCGGACGAAATTTTCTTTTACGAAAAATAGGGAGGTAAAAAAGGCAGCAAGCATTAATGCACCGGTAATAAAAAATACCGGTTGCAAGCCGATTCGGTCTTCTATAAAACCGCCGATGGTGGGCCCAATCAGTGAACCTGCCACACTTGCAGTAGAAAGCGTACCCAGTGCGTACCCGGCGTTTTCTTTGTCCGTTTGGGTGGCAATCAGCGTTGTGCAGGCGGTGCTATAGCCTGTAATTGCGCCTTGTAAAATGCGCAGTCCGATTAATATGTAAACATTCGGCGCAAAGCCCATGCAAAAAATGATAACAGACATTCCCAAGCTTGCCCGCAGCAGCATCGGCTTCCTTCCGACCTTGTCCGCGGCGTTGCCCCAAATAGGGGAAAATACGGCAGAGACAATATAGGTAATGCCAAACGCTAACCCGGATAATTGCTCGATTTCGCTTGAATTGCTAATTCCCAGCTGCTTAATGTACAAAGGCAGCACCGGTGCGATTTGGCTCATACCAATCCCGGTTACAAACATTCCAAACCAACATACAAACAGATTCCTTTTCCAAAGCGGCACAAAAAGCCCTCCCATTGCTTAAACTAACTTCTGTAATTTTAATACATGTAAAATTCACAGGTATATTCTAGCAATAAGAAGGGCTTTATTCCATGTAAAATTCTAAAAAACATGAACAATTCTGCTGCAAAATTCAGAGGGCGTAATCCCTTCCAACCGTTTGAACATGCGGCTGAAATAGAATTCATCCGCAAACCCGAGCTCCTGCGCTACCTCTTTGACCTTTCGGTTACCTTCAATCAGCAGCTCTTTGGACTTGTCTATTTTCAGCTTATTAAAATATTCGATTATGGTATAACCGGTTGCATCTTTAAACGTTCGCGACATGTACGCCGGAGTCATCGAAACAAGGGCACTAAGCTCTGGAACGGTTATTTTTCCGCTGACGTTACCATGCATGTATTGAATGATTTTTTCGACTTTTAAGGACGTAGCAAAGTTCCGGGAAGTAGTGTTCAAGCTATTTGAGGTTAATAGGAGAAGCTGCTGCAGCATGATTTTTGCTGTAAATTCGTAGCTTGGCAGTTTTTGAATCCAGCAGTCCACAAGTTTTTGAAACAGTTCCTCCACTTGGTATGGATCATTTAATTCCAATGTAGAATATCGGACTAACCGCGGTGTCTCTTTCTCTATTTTCCATTTTCCGTCGTTAAAGTTAACATTTGTGTAGCTGAAATGAACCGTTAAAAAATGAGATGGAAATTTTGTATCTATTTCAATGGAATGGGGTTCACCGGGGCAAATATAAAGCAGCATCCCTTTTTTTAGCGAATATTTTCTATTGTTAATTTTAATAGTACCTGTCCCGCTGCAAATATAAATCAGTTCGTGGTGCGGCAGTGAACGTTTAATTTTTGAAAATTCCCGGGGCTCCTGCAGCCTTTTTTCGTTGCAGTAGTGAATATGAAAGAAAAAATCTTTAACCATGTTTCCTCCCAAAGTCGTTTTACAATGTTCCATTTCAATCTATTTTACCATAATTGTTAGAGTTAAGGGAATGAAATGTTACTGTAAAAAAATATTTCAAACGGCTATTGACAAATTATAAAGGTACCTTTATAATACGAATCATAAGGTACCTTAGTAATTGTTGAGAAAGGAGTAATTTATGAACAGCAACGATTTATTTGAACAGTTTACGCGCTTAAACTGGCTTCTTCACCGGTATCACCAGCAAAACCACAGGGAATACGGCCCTATGGGGGATACGCACCGTGGGCAAGGCCGCATTTTGGCGCTGTTAAAGCTAAAACCGGAAATCAGCCAAAAGGAACTTTCCACTATTCTTGATATTCGTTCGCAATCGCTGGGGGAACTGCTCGCCAAGCTGGAGAAAAGCGGATATATTACCAGAAGTCCTTCTGACGAAGACCGCCGCGTTATGATTATCCGCCTGACGGAAGCGGGCAAATCGGCTTCTACGAAAAGTGAACAGCAGATGGATACGGAAGCTTTATTTGAAGGTTTGGACGAAGAAGAGCGGATGAAATTAAGCGATTACCTCAGCCGAATCATTGCCACAATGGAGCAATTGGTTGGCAACAGTGATGCGGACTATGAATTTCCAAACCGACCACCGTTCGATGGGCGGGATTTTGGCCCGAACCATGGGATGCATGGAGGCCAGCCGCCATTTAACGGCAGGGACTTTGGCAATTGGCCCGCCATGGGCGGGCGCAGGCCGCCGTACGGTTTCAGAGATTTTTACGAAGAACCCAATCATAAGCCGGATCGTTCCGATGAGGACTGAAGGCTGCTATATACAGCGGGAAAGATGTGTATGCGCTGTTTCCATTCAGGATGGAATATGGCGCATACATATTTTTTTTAACACGAAAGGAAATATTTATGAAACAAGAAAGAGATACCGTTTATTATTTGGAGAAGGCCCCGGTGTCAAAGGCCATTGCACACATGTCCGTCCCCATGATTTTAGGCATGGTAGTGAACATGATTTATAATATTGCCGATGCTTATTTTATCGGAAGGTTAAATAATACCGCAATGCTGGCCGCCATTACTTTGGCGCTGCCGTTTACAGCGGTTCTTATGGCAGTCGGCCAGATTTATGGAATTGGGGGCAGTACCTATATTTCCAGACTGCTTGGGGAGAAGAACAATTCACAAGCAGCCAAAGCATCGTCGGTAAACTTTTATCTGTCGCTTTTGTCTGGGCTTGTGTTTCTGTTCCTCTGTTTGCCTTTTTTATCTCCCATCTTAAAATTATTGGGGGCGAACGGGGAAACGGCGCAGTATACAAAAGATTTCATCCTCATTTATGCTGTCGGCAGCCCGTTTGTCATCGCCAATTTTACACTGGCGGAAACAGTACGCGCGGAAGGCGCTTCCACACAGTCGATGGCAGGTATGGTGATTAGTGTTGCGGTCAATATTGTACTGGATCCTGTTTTTATCTTTACATTGAAAATGAATGTGATGGGCGCGGCCTTAGCAACTGTGGCCGGAAACGTGGTTGCCGTGATTTATTATGTTTGGTTTTTAAAAAAGAAAAGCTCGGTGCAAAGCGTTTCCCTAAAGGACTTTCAGCCAAGCAAAGAGATGCTGACGAATATTTTTAAAGTGGGTATTTCCGCCTTTTTGCTGAATGTTTTTCTGGTTGTGTCCAGCCTGATGTTCAATAATTATTCCATGTTCTATGGGGACAATGTGGTTGCTGCCTTTGGCGTTGCAAACCGTGTGGTACAAATTTGTGACTTTATCGGCATGGGGCTTTACACAGGAATTGTTCCGCTCATCGCCTATACGTATTCCTCTGGAAACCAGCGTCGGCTGGAAAAAGTGCTGAAAACAACAGCCTGGTATCTTTTTATTATAATTGCGGTACTTGCGGTTATTCTGCTCCTGCTTCGCAGTCAGGTAATCGGCCTGTTTAGCGTTGATGCGGCTGTGATTCATGCGGGCGTAGAAATTTTGACTGCCCTTTTGGTATCTACATTGTTTGCCGGATTCAGCGGCTTATTTACCAGCATGTTTCAATCCTTTGGCAAGGGAATTCAGTCCAATATTATGTCGGCTGCACGGGGTGTCGCGCTCATTCCGATCATCGTATTCGGAAATATGATGTTTGGCCTGAACGGAGTAATTTGGTCTTTGCCAGTTTCAGAATTCTGCGCCTGCTTTATTGGGCTGCTGCTGTGGGTTGGTTCGCGGAAAACAATTTTAAGCGACAGCGGCTGTGTAGTTTACAGCGAAGAAAGCAGTGAAACTGTTCCCCGAAACATTCCGCAGGTATAAAATAGCTGACATTAAAACAAAAGACGGGAAATAAAAAGGGGATGGAACGTAATTTACGCTCCATCCTTTTTGCTATGCAGAGTGATTGTCTTCAATTTGGTTCAACCGGGGTCGCAGGGGTCTTTTAAAAATGAATATGTTTTATTCCACTCAGCCAGCGCTAAATCGGACATATGTANNCACTGCGAACTGACTGCAGAGTAATCGGTGCGCCGACGGTGGGGTCGTTTTCTGTTTCCAAAAGTAAACATCCCTTTCGAACCGTATAATTTACATGAGGCTGTACAACTCCGTTAAGATACAGATTTTGATAGCAAATATCATCCGGATTCGGAATTCCGCCCTTTCCGTACATCCTCAGTTCATCCTGATTTTTGTAGATTTTGCCGCCGTTTGAACAGGTATTATAAGAACAGGTTTCCGTCCGGAAAAGGCATCCGTTCGGGTTTCGAACTGCGATGCATTCCAGAATGACGGGTGACCCGACACTCGGAGCGTCGGTTGTGGTCAGCGTCAAGGATCCTTTTTTAACCTGGTAATTAACTTCGGGCTGCAGAACGCCGTTCACATACAGGTTGAACAGGGAAACTTCACTTGGCGGCGGGATTCCGAAATTTCCATATTCTTTTATTTCGTCCTGATTCGTGTAACTCTTTTTCATGCCGTCACCAAGCGCGTTGTACTGCCAGTTGCACGCTTCCATAGTCTGGCCGGTGATGTTTCTCCAAGTCGTAAAAAGAATCATAACGGTATGTCGTTTTTCCGGGATGTTTTTTGTTGTAAAAGTTAGCTCGCCTTTTTTTAGCAGGTAAGTCGCCTTTGGCTGCAGAACGCCGTTTACAAATACATTATAGTAGGAAACCTCGTTGGGAGAAAGAATTCCGCGGAAGCCATATTCTTTCAATTCGTCGCCGTTCGTGAAAGTTCGTTGCTTTCCGTCTGCTATGGCGTTGTATTGGTAAATTTCCACCCTCAGCGCGGCATCCCGGTACGTAAGTCGGCATCCGCTGGTAAGGCTGGCAGAACCGTAAATTCGATTGGTCGCAATACCGATTTGCCCTATTAATTGCCGCTGCACATCTACCTGCGGAACCCGAAGGCTGACGGCTTTTTTTGCGAGTACGGTTGTCACGATTCGAATGAACAAATGAATTTGTTCGAATTCCGGGTCAGTGTCAGGCTGTGGCGGTGCTGCCCAACATTGAAACCGATCTGTTTGAATTGTAAAAAATCCGCCTTTCGGCAGAGAGAGGCAAAGAGAATTCAAAATGCAGAAAGGAATGGGCGGCGAGATTCGCTCCTTTTCCGAAAAGGCAGCGACATATCCCTCTACAGCCAAAGTAATGTGAGGGTCTGTCGAAGTGCTTTTTTCGTTGGGTGCGGGCAAAACTGTGTACACAATTGAATGGGGGGAGTATGGATTTACTTGATTCCCGCATGCATCCGTCAGCCTGCATGTAATCAGGGGACAACGTATGTTCACGGCAATCACCCCTGGAATATAATTTACGGCTGGAAAAGCTGTGCCAGAGTGGATAACTTCTATTTCATTCGAACCGGAATATAAATGTAACAGTTGCAGTTTATTTCGTGCCGGATTAGCACACATGGAGGGAAAGAATGAATCTAGTTGGAAAACAGGTTTTGGTCACGGGAGCGGACGGTTTCATCGGTTCCCACCTGACCGAAGAATTGGTTCGTATAGGATGTAATGTTCGTGCTTTTGTATATTATAATTCGTTCAACTCTTGGGGATGGCTGGAGCAGGTTCCCAAAGACATTCAAAACAGTATCGAAGTATTTCAGGGGGATATACGTGACCCGTTTCGTGTAAAGGCTGCTATGGAGGGGTGCTGTGCGGTATTCCATCTGGCCGCTCTAATCGCAATACCGTATTCATATTATTCTCCGTACGCATATATTGATACAAATGTAAAAGGTACGCTTCATATTTTACAGGCTGCAAAGGAATTGGGTACGGAGCGCATTGTTCAGACTTCGACCAGCGAAGTGTACGGAACCGCTTTGACGGTGCCAATTTCAGAAACACACCCGCTGCAGGCGCAATCACCGTACGCCGCCTCGAAAATTGCAGCCGACCAGTTGGCGCTGTCCTTTTACCGTTCCTTTGCTACTCCGGTCACTGTTGTAAGACCATTTAACGCGTATGGGCCGCGGCAGTCGAACCGGGCGGTAATTCCGACGGTAATTACACAAATTGCACAGGGAAACCGCTCTATTCGCCTGGGTTCCCTGACTCCGACACGGGATTTCAGCTTTGTGCACGATACTGTTCGGGGAATGCGGGAAGCTGCAGCGTGCGACGCCGCAATAGGTGAAGTGGTCAACATTGGGAGCGGTTTCGAAATTTCGATTGGCGATACGGTGAAATTAATCGCCTCTGTCATGAACGCGGAGGTTGATGTTATTACGGAAACAGAGCGTGTCAGGCCGGAGAAAAGTGAAGTGCAGCGGCTATATGCCGATACGGCAAAGGCGGAACAGCTGTTCGGATGGAAACCGGAATTCGGAGGAAAGGACGGTTTTCAAAAGGGATTGGCAATAACAGCAGAATGGTTTAGCAACGCGGAAAACCTGCGCCAATATAAAACTGATCGGTATGTAATATGAGCGAATTAATTTTAGAAGAAATCACTTCTGTTTTAAATACCGTGTTGAAAAAAGGGGAAGCCCCAATTTCTCTTCATGAACCGTACTTTGCAGGGCAGGAAGCGGAATATCTAAAAGATTGCCTTGATTCCGGTTACGTTTCGTCCGTAGGAGCATATGTGAATCGGTTTGAAGAAGAGCTATGCCGGTTTACGGGTGCAAAGTATGCGGCTGCGGTAGTGAACGGAACAGCGGCATTGCAAATTTGCCTTCAGCTTTCCGGAGTACGGCAGGGGGATGAAGTGCTTACGCCGGCGCTTACTTTCGTCGCTACGGCAAATGCCGTTTGTTACTGCGGGGCGGTTCCGCATCTGGTGGACTGTGAACCGCGGTCTCTGGGTGTTGACGGCGAGAAGCTGAATGACTACCTAGAACATATAACCGAAAAACGGAGCGGTACCTGTTTTAATAAACGAACCGGAAGACCGATTCGCGCGTTGGTTGTAATGCATACTTTCGGGCACCCTGCAAATTTGGATTCGCTTTTAGAGTTGTGCGGCCGGTATGGGCTGCAGCTGGTGGAAGACGCCGCGGAATCCCTTGGCTCCTATTACAATAATATTCACACCGGAAATTTTGGAAGGCTTTCCGCTCTTAGTTTTAACGGGAATAAAATTGTAACTACCGGCGGGGGCGGCGCCGTACTGACGAATGAAGAATCTCTTTACCGGAAAGCGAAACATATCACTACAACGGCAAAAATTCCGCATCGGTGGGCTTTTTATCATGATGAGGTAGGCTATAATTTCCGAATGCCAAATATTAACGCGGCATTGGGCTGCGCACAACTGGAACAAATGAATCATTTTTTACAGTTAAAACGGGCATTGGCAAACGAGTACCGGTACGCGTTTGCAAAAATTTCAGGGGTAAGTTTTTTTTCGGAACCGGATTATGCCAAAAGCAATTATTGGCTGAATACGCTGATTCTTTCCGAGGAAAACGCCTTCTTACGGGATGATATTCTGGAAAAAACAAATAACGCGGGAATTCAGACCCGTCCCGCATGGGTTTTAATGAACCGCTTACCCATGTTTTGCGATTGCCCGAAAATGGATTTGAGTACAGCGGAAAGTCTGGAAAAACGCATTATCAATATCCCCAGCAGTGCAAAACTTGGTGAGCCATATTACACCCCGGAAGGTCGGATTTAATGAAGCGAAAGCTGTGCATAGTCACGGGGACACGTGCAGAATATGGACTGTGGAACCCTTTGTTGGAAGCAATAAAAAACGAACCCTCTTTTCAACTGCAGCTTGTGGCAACAGGGGCACACCTGTCCCCGGAATTCGGAATGACTTACCGTGAAATTGAGCAGGACGGATTTCAAATAGACCGGAAGGTTGAAATGCTGCTTTCCAGCGATACGCCGGTGGGGGTAGCAAAATCAATTGGGCTGGCTGTCATCGGTTTTGCGGATGTGTTCGATCAGTTAAAGCCGGATTTAGTTCTGCTGCTCGGGGATCGATATGAAATTCTGGCGGCAGCACAGGCCGCACTGGTTGCGAAAATTCCGGTGGCTCACATTGGCGGCGGCGACACGACCGAGGGCGCGTTCGACGAGGCAATCCGCCACAGCGTAACGAAAATGGCAAATCTGCATTTTGTGACCAATGAAGATTCAGCTCAGCGGATCCTCCAAATGGGGGAAAATCCCGATTGTGTTTATAATGTGGGAAGTCTTGGCATGGATCGAATGAATAGCTTACCGCGTTTAAGCCGCGAAGATTTAGAGCGTTCCCTGAACTTTTCGTTCCGAAAATGGAATTTACTGATTACGTTTCATCCCGTTACTTTAGACGCGGTTTCGTCCAGTGAACAATTCCTGGAATTGCTTCTGGCGCTGCATTCCTTTGGAACGGAGTTCGGGCTGATTTTTACCAGTCCAAACGCAGACCCGCAAAGCAGAGAGTTAATTCAGCTCCTAAAAGGCTTTTTGGAAGATCATCCGAATGCCGCTCTGTTTTCTTCCCTTGGGCATACCCGGTATTTCAGCCTGATACAGCAGACGGATGCAGTGGTTGGAAATTCCTCCAGCGGAATATATGAAGTTCCGTCTTTTCACAAGCCGACGGTAAACATTGGGGACCGGCAGAAAGGGCGGCTGCTTGCTGCTTCTGTAATTAATTGTGCTCCGCAGCGGAATGAAATTCGAAGCGCGATTAAACAGGCGCTCTCCATGGACTGTTCTAATGCTGTGAATCCTTACGGGGAAGGGAACAGCGCAGAAAAAATAATGACTGTGCTAAAATCGATTTCCGATTATCGCGGGCTGCTGCAAAAACAATTTTTTCCGATTTATCCGATACGGGGCGATTAAATGAAACTACCGAATGTTACTATCATTGCCGAAGCCGGGGTTAACCACAACGGTTCGGTGGAAATGGCAAAGCAGCTGATTGAAGCTGCCGCAAAGGCCGGGGCAGACGCCGTTAAATTCCAAACATACCGTGCGGAGCAGGTATCTGTACCCAATGCGCCAAAAGCCGACTATCAGCTGCAAAACACAGCGGTGGAGGAAACTCAGCTTGAAATGATTCGAAAATTAGAGCTGAGCGAAGCGGCGCATCTGATTTTGAAAGAACATGCACAGAAAAATAATATTATTTTCATTTCCACTGCGTTCGATTTGGGCAGTCTTGACTTTCTTCTTACTTTGAATGTTCCTTTTCTCAAAATTTCTTCCGGGGAAATTGTGAACGCGCCTCTTTTGCTCAAAGCAGCCTGTTCGGGAAAAAACATATTGCTTTCGACCGGAATGGCGGATTTAGGAGAAATTGAAGCGGCCCTTGGCGTGATTGCTTTCGGTTATTTGGAACAAAGCGGTAAAAAAGGATTGCCAAACCGAACTTCCTTCCGGCAGGCATACTATTCCGAACAGGGTCAAACTCAATTGAAAGAACACGTAACCTTGCTGCACTGCACAACCGAATACCCCGCGCCGTTTTCAGAAGTAAACCTGAATGTGCTGCTTTCGCTTCGGCAAAGCTTTAATCTGCCGGTTGGTTACTCCGACCATACGCCCGGAATCGCGGTTCCAATCGCTGCTGTTGCTATGGGTGCTTCGATGATTGAAAAGCATCTTACGTTGGACCGAAGCCTTTCCGGCCCAGACCATAAGGCGTCGCTGGAACCGGCGGAATTTGCTCAAATGGTGCAGAGCATTCGTCAGGTGGAACATGCAATGGGGGACACGGTAAAGCGGCCCTCTCAGGCAGAATTACGCAATCAGCTGATAGCACGGAAAAGTATTGTGGCGGCATGCCGGATTACACAGGGAGAACGTTTTACTGAAAAAAATTTGGCAGTAAAGCGCCCGTATGGGGGAGTGTCACCAATGGAGTATTTTGAATTACTTGGAAAAACAGCGGATCAAAATTACAGCGAGAACGAAAAAATCCGGTAAGAAAACGACAGTGGGCGTAGTTCCAATGGAAAAGTTCAGCTGTCACCAAACACGCCTTCAAAAATATTATGATAAAAGGCTTCCCGGCAAAAATGCGAAAAAATCGTGATTGAATCATTTACCGGAATGTCGGAGGCGTGTTATGAATGAGTGGAAAAACACTTTGGTTTTCCCTGACCTAAAAATACATGATGCGATTGAAATTATTGACCGGAACTCGCAGCAAATTGCTATCGTTGCGGACGAAGAGGGCAGACTTCTTGGAACCGTTACAGACGGTGATATTCGCNNTAAAAGGGGTTTCCATGAACAGCCCGGTCAGCCAGATTATGAATCCGCATCCAATTAAAATTCCCAGAATGACCGACCGGAAAAGCATCCTGAATATTTTAAGGGTAAATAAAATTCGGCACCTTCCGGTTGTAGACGACAGCGGGCATGTGATTGGCGTAGAACGTCTTGATGAATTGCTGACGGAATCCCGCAGTGAAAACTGGGTTGTGGTAATGGCGGGTGGCCTGGGCAAACGGCTTGGAACCCTGACGGATGATTGCCCGAAGCCCATGCTCAAAATCGGTGAAAAGCCGGTGCTCGAAACCATTCTGGAGCAGTTTTTACGGCAAAATTTTTGCAGGTTTTGCTTTTCAGTCCATTACAAGGCAGAACAAATCAAAGAATATTTTGGCGACGGTTCGAAATGGGGAGCGGAAATTCGCTATATAAACGAAAGCCGTCAGTTGGGTACGGCCGGTTCTCTCAGTATCCTCCCATTTGAAACGGATCAACCGATTATTGTCATCAACGGCGACATCTTAACAAAGCTGAGTATTGAGCAGTTATTGGGGTTTCATCAGGAACATCAGGCAAAAGCCACCATTGCCGTTACAACGTATGATTATCAGGTACCCTACGGAGTAATTAAGGCAAACCGGGATCGGCTGGTCGGGTTTGAAGAAAAGCCGGTATATGCC
Source organism: Ruminococcaceae bacterium UBA3451 (assembly GCA_002378845.1). Lineage (GTDB taxonomy): Bacteria > Bacillota > Clostridia > Oscillospirales > Acutalibacteraceae > Caproiciproducens. The sequence goes on from DFRY01000065.1 coordinate 33,498, forward strand.
AGTTTTATTAACGCCGGAGTTTACGTATTAAATCCGGAAGTCTTGAACTGTGTTCCGAAAGATTCCTATTTTGACATGAACAGTCTGTTCGAACGCATGCTTCAGGAAAATGAGCCGGTCTGCATTTTCCCTATTCGTGAATATTGGATTGACATAGGCAGAACAGACGATTTTTATCAGGCAAATAAGGATTATGAAGAGGAGTTTCTTTTCTTGTAAGGAAGGCAGAGTGAAGCATGAGGCGTTTATGCACAATTTGTGTTCGCAGCGGTTCAAAAGGAGTAGCAAATAAAAACATTCGCAGTCTTTTAGGCAAGCCACTATTGGCATACACGATTCTGCAGGCGAAGCAGTCCGGCTTGTTTGACCTAACAGCGGTCAGCAGCGACGGGGAAGCTTTACTGCAGGCTGCAAAAGAGTGGGGAGCCGATTGCTGTATTCTCCGTCCGGCGGAACTCGCTTCGGACAGTGCCCCAAAATTGCCCGCAATTCAACATTGTTTGCTGCAAGCGGAAAAACAAACGGGTTATCAATTTGACGAAATTGCGGATTTAGCCGCAACGGCACCGCTGCGGTTTATAAATGACCTGGAAGGTGCGATTTGCCTTTTGGAAGAATCCGGTGTGTCCAATGTGGTTTCGGGCTCTTTGGCGGGAAGTTCGCCCTATTTTAACATTGTGGAAATTAGCGGGGAAGGGACGGTTCGGCTTTCGAAACTATTGGAGTCGCCGCTGTTCTGCCGCCAGAATTCCCCTAAATGTTACGAACTGAACGGTTCGGTTTACGTTTGGAAGCGGGAAACTCTTCTGAAATGTGAAACAGTTTTTGAAAAGGACACTCGGCTCTATGAANNCTGTCGACATTGACTCGGAATTGGATTTTGAATTTGTTGAATTTTTGATGAAGAAGAGAGTGCAACAGTATGGTTCTGCCGTTCTGTAATTTTCGAGTTGCAGTCCGGCGGTTAAGTAAGAACGAAATACAATAAACAGGAGGAATACAGATGGAGCGGGAAACAGATCGGAACGTTGCGGAGTTCCACAGCCTTACGGGAAAAATCCGGGCGGAATCCGCGGCGCTGAAAAAAGTGATGCTGTCCGAGAGTGAGGAACAAGAGTTAGGCGGAATTCTTCAGGACTTCGACAATACAATTCAGGCTCAGGTTTTCAGTACATTGGATCATTTATCGGCTTATCAGTTATATGAATGGAGGGAACAAATTGATGGAGGAGATGACAGCAAGAACGGAGAATGATCTGCTTAGAGCAGAAAATAAACGCCTGCAGGAATTTCTTCTTGCGGCGGTTAGTCATTTTCGCAGGGGGGAAGACACAAAGGGCCTGGAAAATTTTTTAGGCGCAGTAGACAGTTTGGAGTATTTGGTCGAAACCGATCAGAATGCTCAGGAGCCGCAAATTGATTTGGATTTGTTGCTTCCCGCAATGCGGGGGCTGTATTTTTATATGCAAAATCAGGATATTACCGGGATTGCCGACATGCTAGAGGATACGGTTTATCCCCTGACGAAAGAATGGTTTGAGGAGTGATTCCATCCATGAGGGTAGCAAAAGAAGATGAAATCCAATTGATGTATGAAAGGAATCTGTCCCTTTTAACGCCATGGCTGCGGGAAACGGTGCAAAAAATCTCCGAAGAGGAGTTTAAGAAACGAATTACGGTTACATACAATACGGAAGGTTATCCGGTTTGCCTGTACCATAAGGACGGTGTTACGTTTCATATAACGGGCGAACAGCCGTTACAGGAAGCGGCCGCCTGGTATTCCTCTGTGCGGCAGGTGGGTTCGGCAGAAATATTCCTTTACGGAACCGGGTTTGGTTACCCCCTGTTTGAAATCTTTGCAAAAAAGGCGTCGCATACTTTAGTAATCGCGTTTGAGGAGGATATTTTTCTGTTTAAGGCGATGCTGTATTATTTTGATTTATCGCCAATCATTCAGACACAAAAAATAATATTTATTCTTGGTGACAGTTCCTATTTTAAAGAGGCTTTTGAAGAACTGTTTTTCAGTATGCTGTTTTTTAGTACAACATATCCGACTATGGCGTTTTCCCTTCCTTCCGTGCGGCATTTCAAAAAGGAATACCTTGAGATTCATCGGTATGTATTCAGGGAACTGTCCTTGCTTACGTCGTATTTGGGGAATGATCACAACGACAATATGGTTGGCCTGCAGAATATGATGGCAAATACGCCGGAGGTTTTAAGGGAACCGTATGTAAGCTGCCTGAAAGAGAAGTACAGGGGATACCCAGCGTTTATTATTTCAAACGGGCCTTCGTTGGACCGAAGTCTGCAAACGCTGAAAGAAATAAAGGGCAGAGGGTTAATAATTTGTGTTGAGTCCGCGATTGTGCCCATGACGACGAATGAGATTGATCCGGATATTCTAGCGGTTGTGGAACGGACGAAATACACCTATATCTATCATTTCGAGGGGAGACATTATTCGCCGGAAATCTCTCTGATTTCCCTTGCAATGGCGGATCCACGTGTTTTCGCCACGTTCCCGGGTGAAAAAATCCCGGTTTTCCGTATGGGGGAAGAATTGAATCATTGGTTTGACCAAAACCTGAGCAATGGGGAAACTTTGGACGCGGGCGGGAATGTATCACACCTTGCGCTCAATATTGCAATGTACTTGGGGGCAGATCCGATCATTTTAGTCGGGCAGGACTATGCTTATGGGGATGCGGGGGTTACGCACAGCAAAGACGCGGTTGCATCACAGGAAAAAGGGAAGCGCGCACGGGATATTCTTCATTCCCTACCTACCGTTTATGTGGAAGGAAATAACGGACAAAAGATTCTTTCCAACTCGCTTTGGGATGGGTTCCGGTTAGGAATGGAACATATTATTTACGGTCACCCGGAGCACCANNAACGGATGGCGGCGCAAAAATAGCAGGAACGGAGCGTGCGGAGCTAAGGCAAATGATTGAACGGTATTGTACAAATCCGCTTCCTTATCGCGTAAATCAAGTTATTGCGGAAAATAAGAATGAAGTTTCTGCTTTGGTACGAAAAGCACGGCTTGAAAACTTTATTACCGAAGTGGAGCAGAATGCAGCGTTATTTCGAAATTTAGCTCATGAACTGAATTTAAAAAAGCTGGATTGCGAACGTATGATGTTTCTGTGCATGGAAGATGATACCGAACAATGTCATGATATTTTGAATGATACTTACCAGAAAAATATTGCTTCTTTTTATCAGTACGCAAACAACGATTTGTGCAGGTGCTTTTTTCAGCAACTGAACTGCGCGTATTTCCACCTGCTGGACCGCATTGGACTCATCAAATCGAAGGATGAAATTTTGCAGGCTTTTGATATTCAAAGACAATTCTTCCATGATTTGCGCGTGGTAAGTCAAA
>DFRY01000072.1 GCA_002378845.1 Ruminococcaceae bacterium UBA3451
CAACCTGGCCAAGCTGGTAAAAAAAGGCGGCAAGCCGATTTTTCTTGGCTTTGCCTGCTGGCTGATTTTGTCGCTGACTTCGCTCGGCGTACAATATGCCATATTAAAAGTTTAACCAAAAAACAGCATTACCGCTTTTACCCATCCGGTGGTTTCCCGGATGGGTCTTTTTTTGCTTTGGATTGGAAAGCGAAGCTGCTGAAATAAGCAGTCTGCGTTCTGTAAAATCTTATTTTTAATATTTAACATTGCCCCATGTTGATGAAAAAAGAAATTCTTGGTATACTTATCACAGAAAGATCAGAAGAATTCGGTGAAGGTGGTGTTGGTCCTGAACAAGAAAAAAAACAGCAAAATTGCGGCTGTAATTGATATTGGCTCCAATCTGCTGAAAATGAGGGTATCCCAACTGAAGCGCGGAGTCATTGAGGACANNGACCGGTTGGAATATCCTTTAAGTCTGGGTCACGAAGTTTTTTCCGAGGGAAAAATCAGCTTTGAAAGCATTCGGGAGCTTTCGAACATATTGCACGGATACAGCGGAATTATGGCGGAATACGGAGTAGGCCAATATAAAGTTGTAGCTACCACGGCACTGCGCGAGGCAAAAAACCGTTCTTATGTGGTCGACCAGCTCAAAATTCAGAATGACATGACCGTTTTGGTTTTGGAGGATGACCAGGAAAAAACGCTGATCTACTCCGAAATTTTGGATTCCCTGAAAAACATGGAGGATAAGCGGAGCCAGAACGCTTTGATTTCGTACATTGGCGCAGGAACCATCGGATTTTCCGTTTACGACGGAAAGCGCATGATTTTTTCCCAGAACATTCCTATGGGCGCGCTGAAGCTGCACGACATGCTGGAAAGCATTCAGGAGCAGACCGAAGATTTTTATACCGTGGTGGAAGAATACCTGGATTCGATTATCGGGCATATTTCCATTCCCATTAACAAGGGGATGGTTTCCAATCTGATTTTAACGGGCAACGAAATTCAGCTGATTGCGAAAATTTGCGGTGTGGAACCGGAAAACGGCAGGTACATTATTCCCGCACAGATGATTTCCGACCTGTTTACACAAATCCGTTCCATGTCTCAGGAAAAAATCAGTCTTCAGTTCGGCATCAACGAAGAAGCGGCCGAGCTTTTGTATTCCGCTTTGGCAATATACATTCGCCTGCTTGAATTCACCACTTCCGACGTGATTATTTCACCGAAGGTAGAACTTTGGGATGCACTGGAACGCCAAATGCTGCTGCCGAAAAGTGGCGACGACTATTTTGACCACGTTCGGATCAACGCGATTTCCTGCGCGCAGGCCATTTCCAAAAACTATAACTGTAACCAGAAACATGCGGAAAATATTCGCAAGCTGGCATGCAGGATTTTCGACAAAATGAAAGGGGCTCACGGCCTTGACCATCGCAGAAGGCTTTTGCTGGAACTTGCCGCCATACTGCATGAATGCGGGCATTACGTAACCGCAAAACAGCATCTGCTGAGCAGCTTTGACCTGATTAAGGATATTGACATTTACGGAATGACCGACGAGGAAATGCTTTTAACCGCTTATGTTTCCCGTTACAACGAATACGACGTGCCGAATTTTGACGACGTAGAATTTCTTCGCCTGAACGACAAAAACAGGCTGATTGTTTCTAAGCTGGTTGCCATTTTCCGTCTGGCAAACGCGCTGGACAAATCACAGAAACAAAAGCTGAGCGACATAAAAGTGAAGCTGGAAAACGACAAGCTGCTGATTTCGGCGGAAAGCAACGAGAACATTTACCTTGAAAAATGGGCGTTTGAACAGTGCGCACCGTTTTTTAAAGAGGTTTTCGGTTACAACCCTGAACTGACTGTAAAATCAACCCTATTATAAATAACGCTATAAACTGTTATAACGACAGACAAAGGTTGCTGGTTAACATGAGTGATAAAACAGAAAAAACAAAAATTCCTTATCTCAACCGCGAATTGAGCTGGATGGACTTCAATGCCAGGGTTCTGGAAGAATCCTTTGAAAAAGAAAATCCCATTATGGAGCGGGTTCGATTTTTGGCTATCACCGCGTCCAATCTGGATGAATTTTTTATGGTGCGCGTTGCCGGGGTAAAAGAGCAAATCAATTCCAAATACAACGCGGAAGATCCCTCCGGCCTGACCCCAACAAAGCTGCTGCCGCTGCTCACGGACAAAATCCGTGCGTTTACAGAAAGGCAGTATTCCTGCCTGCATCGCTCCATTTTGCCCGTACTGAAGAAGAACGGCATCTGTTTTCTTTCCCCCGACGAAATGAACGAGCAGCAAAAGCATTATATTTCCGAATATTTTGACAAGGTACTGTTTCCTGTCCTCACCCCGCTGGCCGTTGACACAAGCCGCCCCTTCCCCCTGCTGGCGAACAAAAGCCTGAATGTGGCGGTAAGGCTGAAAGGGGAAGAGGAATCCTATTTTGCCTTGGTGCAGGTACCGTCGATTCTGTCCCGTTTTCTGCAGGTACCCTCCGTTACCGGAAAAACCTTTATCCTGCTGGAAAACGTAATTATGTATAAGCTGGACGCTCTGTTTGAGCACAGCGACATCCGTTCGGCGTGCGCGTTCCGGATTACGCGCAATTCCGACCTTGAAATTGATGAGGAATCGGAAGATTTGCTGATTGAAATTCAAAAATCGATAAAAAAGCGAAAGCGCGGCAAGCCGGTGCGGCTGGAAATTCTGCAGCGCTGCGACCCCGAAACAAGGGCTTTTCTCATCGACATGCTCGACATTAGCCCGGATGAGATTTTCGAGGAACCCGGCCCGTTGGATTTAACCTTTCTTTCCAAGTTCGCTTCTCTTCCCGACTTTGAGCCGCTTTGCTTTAAACCGCTGACACCGGTTTATCCGCCGGTCGATTTTTGGGGCTGCCACGACCTTTTTACGGCCATCCGTGAAAAGGACCGAATGGTGCACCACCCTTATGAAAGTTTTGAAACCGTGGTAAATTTCGTTCGGCAGGCCGCGGAGGACGAAAACGTGCTGGCAATCAAACAAACCCTGTACCGTGTAAGCGGTCACTCCCCCATTATTGCGGCGCTGATTAAGGCCGCGGAAAATGGCAAACAGGTTACAGTTTTGGTTGAACTGAAAGCACGGTTTGACGAAGAAAACAATATTATTTGGGCAAAAAAGCTGGAAGAAGCAGGCTGCCACGTAATTTACGGCCTGACCGGACTGAAAACACACTGCAAAATTCTGCTGATTGTTCGCCGTGACGAGGACGGTATTCGCCGTTACCTTCACATGGGAACCGGAAATTACAACGATTCCACCGCAAAAATCTACACGGACATCGGNNAGGGAACCGTACGGAATGGATGCTTCCTCCCTTTTTAACGTTCTTACCGGTTATTCTTTACCGCCGGAATACAAGCGTTTTGTTGTGGCGCCCCACGGAATGCGAAACTTTTTTGAGCGTATGATTGAAAAGGAAATTGACAACGCGGAAAAGAACCTGCCCTGCGGCATTACCGCAAAGGTAAATTCGCTGGTTGACCCCGGAATGATAGAACTTCTTTACAAAGCGTCACAGGCTAATGTGTCGGTTCGGCTGATTGTACGCGGAATCTGCTGCCTGATTCCGGGTTTGCCGGGCGTAAGCGAAAACATTTCGGTTAACAGTACAGTCGGCCGTCAGTTAGAGCACAGCCGTATTTTCCGCTTTGAAAACGCAGGGAACCCGAAAATCTTTATGGGGAGCGCGGACTGGATGCAGCGTAACCTGGACCGCCGGGTGGAGCTTGTTTTTCCGGTGGAAGACCCGGATTTGCGCAAACGCGCCTTTGAAATACTGAACTTGATGCTGAATGACAATATCAACACCAGAGTAATGCAGCCGGACACATCGTACTGCCACATTGACAAACGCGGCAAGGCACCGTGCGACTGCCAGACCGAATTCTGGCGGATTGCGCAGAACGCCGTTGCAGATTTGGGCAAACAGGATGAAAGCCAGCCGTTTCGTCCCATTCGCAGTGCGGACTTGATTCCATAAATTAAGGATAACCAAAGAAATGAGAGTGAAGATATGAAAAGAATCGGAATTTTAACCAGCGGAGGCGACTGCCAGGGGCTGAACGCGGCAATTCGCGGCGTGGCAAAAGCCCTTTATGTACAGTTTGGGGAAGAAGTTGAAATTTACGGAATTAACGACGGATACCGCGGGCTGATTGAAGGAAATTACAAACGGATGAAGCCATCCAACTTTTCCGGCATCCTTACGCTGGGCGGCACCATTTTGGGTACTTCCCGTCAGCCGTTTAAACTGATGCGTGTTGTAGATGAAAACAGCGTGGACAAAGTGCAAAGCATGAAGGACAACTATAAGAAAATGAAGCTAGACTGTCTTGTGATTCTGGGTGGGAACGGAACACACAAAACAGCGAACCTGCTCAGCGAAGAAGGCCTGAATGTGGTCACCCTGCCCAAAACCATTGACAACGATGTTTGGGGCACCGATATGACATTCGGGTTTAACAGCGCAATGGAAATTGCCACAAATGTAATTGACTCCATCCACACAACCGCCACCTCACACGGGCGCGTATTCATTGTGGAAATTATGGGTCACAAAGCGGGTTGGCTGACGCTTCATTCCGGAATTGCCGGCGGAGCGGATGTCATTTTACTTCCGGAAATTCCGTATGATATTGATGAAATTACAAAGACTTTAAAACAGCGGGTAAAAGAAGGGAAACGTTTTTCAATTCTTGCCGTAGCGGAAGGCGCGATTTCCCGTGACGAAGCAAAACTGAGCAAAAAAGAGTTTAAATCCGCGCGCGCTACCATGGCTTATCCCTCCATTTCGTACCGGCTTGCCCAGGAAATCGGCGAAAAAACCGGGCAGGAAATTCGGGTAACTGTTCCGGGGCACTTTCAGCGCGGCGGAAGCCCCTGCCCTTACGACCGCCTGCTGGCAACCCGCTTTGGCGCGGCCGCGGCGGGCCTGATTGCGCAGAAAAACTACGGAAACATGGTTGCGCTGCAAAACGGCGTAATTGTTCCCGTTCCCCTGCGCGAGGTTGCGGGCAAACTGAAGGGTGTACCGACAGACTGTGACTTGATTGAAACCGCCCGCAGCATTGGAATCAGCTTTGGTGATTAACAGGAAAGAAGGAATCTGTATGTATCAGCATCTGAACCACAAAAATCTGATGCGGGTTTTTGCGGTGATCGCAGCTCTTTCCGCAGTACTGACATTCATTGCAACGGCAATGAGCGGCTGGCTTATTTTCAAAATGATCCGTTACCTTGACACGGCGCAAAGAGCTATGCCGAAGGTTGAAAAAGCCGCCCAGCTTTATATTGATGACAGCACAAGACGGAATGAGTCCGAAGAAGAAGACTAAATCTGAATCTTACTATGCAAAAGCGCCCGGATTATTATCCGGGCGGTTTTTATCGAGGCATCATACCTACCTGAACGGCGCGCATGGCCCGTTCTGCGGCAGCACATACATTTTCTTCGGCATGCGCAATGGCCTCTTCCACGCGGCACGGGGCGCTTACCGCGCTGAAAATACATTGAATTCCATGTTCATACACCTCGCTTGCTCCCTGACCTTCACAGGCCACAATTGCAATAACCGGCACCCGATATGACTGTGCACGCTGTGCGACCCCTACCGGAACCTTACCGTAAACAGACTGTCCGTCGATACGGCCCTCGCCGGTGATTATCAGGTCGGCGTTCGGTACGATTTCATCGAAGCCGGAAATGTCCAGCATGGTCTGAATACCCGGCTGTAGCGCTGCCCCGGCAAAGGCGACCAGCCCCATACCAAGCCCGCCCGCCGCACCGGAACCCGCGGCGGCGGCAAGATCCAAATGAAGCTGCTGCCGTACAATTTCAGCAAGGTGCAATAAATTTTGATCCAGTTCCGCCGTCATTTCCGGAGTCACCCCCTTTTGCGGGCCGTAAACAACAGACGCACCGCGTTGGCCGCAAAGCTAGTTGTCCACATCGCAGATTACCGTAAGCTCGGATTCTTTCAGCCGAACATCCATTTTCTGCAAATCAATGCGGATTAACTGCCGAAGCGCGCCGCCGCCGAAGGGAAGTTCATCGCCCGCAGTATTGATAAAATGCGCGCCAAGCGCCTGTGCCATTCCAACGCCGCCGTCGTTTGTGGCGGAACCGCCGATTCCAATATAAATTTTGCGGCACCCCTTATCCAATGCGGCGCGGATTAATTCGCCTGTGCCGAACGTGGTGGCATGCATCACATCCGCTTTTCCCGGGGGAACCAGGGTCAGGCCGGACGCTTCCGCCATTTCAATGACTGCGGCGCCGGAATTCAGGATTCCGTATTTTGCTTTAACCGGGTCGCCCAAGGGGCCGGTAACCGTTTCATATTCCAGCCTNNCCGTGCCTTCGCCGCCGTCCGCCATGGGAATACAGGTAACCGCGGCCCGCGGAAACACCCGGCGTATGCCTGCCTCCATCTGCTTTGCGGCAGCCATCGTACTCAGACTGCCTTTGAAGGAATCGGTTGCAATAATTACGTTCATTGTATTAACTCCCCACCATTATTATTTTAAACCGGAATCGCACAAACAGCCGTAAACCCAATTTGGCTTACGGCTGTTTTATTATTATAATTTACCGCACTTCTTTTTCAGCTTTACACTGTCGTTCAGGTGCACAATCTGGTGCCGCGTAACCGGCATGAGCAAAAGACCGCTGACGGTTTTCCCACCCCAAAAGTCCAGCAGCCAGACGGACTCGCTTTGCGCGGTCACGCCGCCCGCGTCGAAAATACGCTGCAAATCCTTTGGGTTCACTTTTCGCTTTCTATCCTGCCGGCAAAGCTGCCCAAAAACGGTGCGCGTTCTGCGACCGACTTCATTACGGTAATTTCGAAGCTCCTCCCTGTTCAGCGACCGGCTGAGTTCTAAAATCTGCCCGTCCGTCATGGCATTGCCGGTGTCTTTGAATTTTGTGCCCATTCTTGCGCGCCAGTCCTCGTTGAACACCTGGTCGCCGCCGGCAATCAGGAAATTCACTGTTAAGTCCTCAATCCGTGTAATATGCCAAAGATTCCATGCAATGGTCACATCTTTGACGGTCGGCATGGTTTCAAAGGCTTTCCGATCAAGGGAATCCCAAATCTCGTCTTCGTATGTCGTTTCGGGGAAACCCGTCATGGAAGATTCGTGCACCATGGCGTGCATGGAAAGGCAGAGGGCAACCGCCTGTTCAAAATCATCCTGCCGGGTGAAAAGGTCTTTTAACATTGCCTGTTTTGGGTTCCAATCCGTACCGACCTGAAACACAGAAACAACCCCTTTTCGTTACTTTCCGTCGACTGTTATGGAATTCTGAATTTTTGCAAAGGTTTTGTCGCCGATTCCGGGAACATTTTTCAGTTCCTCAATCTTATGAAACCCGCCGTTTTTCTCACGGTAATCGATAATGCGCTGCGCCATAACGTCCCCGATGCCCTCCAGACCGCTGCTGAGCTGCTGGGCGGTTGCGGTATTCAGATTGATTTTCCCTTGACTAACGCCGGATAAAGCAGAAGCAGAGGCGCTGCCCGTGGCGGCAGACATGGAATTGGAGTAAGGGGACTGCGGTGTGTATTCTTCCCCGGAGGAAACGGAGGGTAAGGAAGAAGCAGAAGAAACGTCNNGCATGGAAACATCCGGAACATAAAACGCGTTATAACCGATAATCAGCACAAACAAAACCGCTGCCATAATAACCAGATAACGAACATGCAAAGTTTCTTCTTCCATCGTGAAAGCCTACTGCACTTTCTGTTCAATATATTCGATTAAATCGGCCACCGCGCCGTCGTCGCAGCTGCACACAACCAAATCTGCAAGGTGTTTCAGGTCCTCCGGCGCATTCTGCGGCATTGCCGCAAACCCCGCCGCCTGCAGCAATTCGATATCGTTGTAATAATCGCCGATGGCGTAAATTTGGTTTACGGAAAGGCCATACCGTTCCGCCAGCTTTTTCAGCGCAACCCCTTTGTCAATGCCTGCGGGGAGCATTTCCAAATAATACGCGCTGGAGGTTACAAAACGAACGTCTTCATGCGGAAATGTTTTTGTAAACGCAATAATTTCCTGTACGGTTTCGGCTTCATCCGCTATTAGCGCTTTGCAAAGGGGACGACCGTCAAAAATGTTCGGTTCGAAATCGTGGATTCCTTCCCGCGACAAATGCTTTCCAATAAAATCGTTGCTTTGTATTACGCCGAGCCCCTGTGTGGCAAAAATTTCGATCCCCGTACTGGGAAAACGCTCATGAATTTTTTCTATGTATTCCTTAGCGCTTTTTCCGTTTAGCGGATGATTCCACAGTATTTCCCCGGATTCAAAATCGTAAATTACGGTACCGTTTAAAATAATACCGGGATGATTGGGGCCGGCAGCGGCAAAGTACCGTGCGCCCGCTTCCTGCGAGCGGCCGGTCGCAATTGTAAAGTGACCGCCCTTGCTTTGAAAGCGCTGAATTGCCTGTCGGTTGCGCTCGGAAACCGTAAAATTCCGGTCAATAAGCGTACCGTCAAGGTCAGAAATAACTAGAATATCTTTTACGTCCAAAACGGTTCCTCCTCAACTGTGCTGAAGCTTTGATAAAAAGTTCGTAAAATAAGCCGGAAGATCGCTTGAAATTTCAATGTAACGGCCGTCACGGGGATGCTGAAACCCGATAACACGGGCATGCAGACATTGGCCGTTCAGATTGGGAACCGGCTTTTTCGGCCCGTAAACCGGGTCGCCTGCCACCGGATGACCCAGATAAGACATATGCACGCGAATCTGGTGGGTACGCCCCGTTTCCAGCNNGCGGCCAGATTTCGGTGGGCAAAATCGTTTTTCGCCACAATCAGCAGTCCGCTGGTGTCTTTATCAATACGGTGTACAATGCCGGGGCGAATCACCCCGTTGATGCCGGAAAGGGAATCGCCGCAGTGCGCCAGAAGCGCGTTTACCAAAGTACCGTCATGGTTGCCCGCGGCAGGATGCACCACCATACCCTTTGGTTTGTTCACCACAAGCAAGTCGTCGTCCTCATACATTATTTCCAGCGGAATATCCTGCGGAAGAACGTCCAGCCCCACAGGTTCCGGCACAATTAGTTCAATTTGGCCGCCCGCGCTGCCTTTATAGCTTTTTGTCAGAACGGTGCCGTTGGAAGTGACATAACCCCCGGAAATCAGTTTTTCCGCGGAGGAACGGGTCATGTCCGGAACTTTCAGGCTGAGCAGTTTGTCCAGCCGAACTCCGGCATCCTCCGGTTCCAACACTATTTTAATTTGATGAATTTGCTCATTTTGCTCATTTTGNNTTTGCTCATTTTGCTCATTTTGCTCATTTTGCTCCGCGCTCATTTTATACGCATAACCCTTTCCACATTCCGGTCTTTTTCGCTGAAGAACAGAAGATGAATAATCAGGAAAACGGTGCCTACCGTAACGCAGCAATCCGCAAAATTAAAGATGGGCGGGAAAAAGGAAACGCTGATATAGTCAACTACAAAGCCGAAGCGGATGCGGTCGATTAAATTACCGATGCCGCCGCCGATGATGAGAATGGACGCAGCGTAGGAAAAGAATTCATGATGAGAATATTGAAACAGCCCGACCAAAAACAGAAGGCAAACCAAACTGACCACAACAATAAAAAACCACTTCTGATTCTGAAGAATGCCAAAAGCAGCGCCCCGGTTTTCTAAATAGAAAAAGTCCAAAAAGCCCGGAATTGCTGTAATTTTTCCAACCGGTTTCAGGTTCTGCAGTACCAGCACCTTAATCGTCTGGTCAACCGCGACTGCCGCAACGGACAGCAACAAAGCGATAATTGGCAATGGAATGTCCCCCTTATAGTAAAAAGTAAAAGCAAATGATAAAATAACGAGTTCAGAAAAGAAAAGGGCGAACACAAGGCCCGCCCTAAAAATTAAATTAATCTAATGCGTGTGCGCAGCGGCTGCAGACTTCCGGATGAGCGGGGTCGCTGCCGACCGTGTGGCTGTAGCTCCAGCAACGCGGGCACTTTTCACCGTCCGCATGGGTAACGGTGATGGAAAGCTCCGGTAATTCCTCGCTGGAAAACTCGCCTTTTCCTTCTTCGGAAACCTCAACCTGTGACGCGATGAACACGACGGCCAATTCCTCCTGTACCGACTTGACAAAATCGAACAGTTCGCCGGTGCAGTAAAGCTGCACTTTAGAATCGAGGGAAGCACCGATGATCTTATTGGTGCGAGCCAGCTCCAACGCCTTTTTCACGCCGTCGCGGATTAAGTGGATTCTGTCCCACCTGGCAAGGAAAGCATCGTCCGCACCCACCCCGGTCGGTTTCGGCATTTCATTGAACAGCACGCATTCCGTATCGTCTGTGCTGCTGTGCGGCATATTATGCCAGATTTCATCGGAAGTAAACGCAAGAATCGGGGAAACTAAACGGGTCATGCCGTTCAAAATAAGATACATCGCGGTTTGTGCGGCACGGCGGTTTTCACTGTCCGCTTTTTCCACATAAAGACGATCCTTCAGAACGTCGAGGTAGAAGTTGGACATATCGACAACACAGAAGTTGTGAATTGCATGATACGCGTTGTGGAATTCAAACGATTCGTAGCCTTCGCATACGCGCTGACTCAGTTCGTCAAACCGGCGCAGTGCCCAGCGGTCAATCGGCTGAAGCTTGTCCAGCGAGACCATGTCTTTGTCCGGGTCAAAATCGTTAATATTGCCCAGGATAAAACGGGCGGTATTGCGGATTTTACGGTATGCGTCGGAAAGCTGTTTCAAAATTTCTTTGGAAATACGAATATCCGCATGGTAATCGGAGGACGCAACCCAAAGTCTTAAAATATCCGCACCGTACTGTTCCACAATTTCACTGGGAACGATGCCGTTGCCAAGCGACTTGGACATTTTGCGGCCTTCGCCGTCCACAACCCAGCCATGAGTGACAACCGCTTTGTAGGGGGCTTTTCCGCGCCATGCGACGGAAGTAAGGAGCGAGGACTGGAACCAGCCGCGGTACTGGTCGGCGCCTTCCAAATACAGGTCGGCAGGCCAGTGGAGTTCCGGTCTTTGGTCTGCTACGGCGGCATGTGTTACGCCGGAGTCAAACCAAACGTCCATAATATCGTGTTCCTTTGTGAATTCAGTGCAGCCGCATTTGCCGCACTTGATTCCTTCGGGAAGAATCTCTTTTGCATCTTTGATGTACCACGCGTCGGAACCCTCCGCACGGAACAAATCGGAAACAGCAGCCATTGCCTCTTTGGAAATCAGCGGTTCGCCGCAGTCCTTGCAGTAGAAAATCGGAATCGGCACGCCCCAGCGGCGCTGACGCGAAATGCACCAGTCGTTGCGGTCCATTACCATGGAGGTAATGCGGTCGCGGCCCCACGCGGGTACCCAATTCACTTTATTGATTTCTTCCACGGCCTTTTCCTTAATGGAGTCAACGGAGCAGAACCACTGCTCGGTGGCACGGAAAAGAACCGGGTTTTTGCAGCGCCAGCAGTGAGGATACTGATGGATAATTTCCTTCATGGCGAACATGGCGCCGATCTTCTGCAGATGCTCTGCAATGGCTTTATTTGCCTGATTGGTGGTCAAACCGGCAAACAGGTCGCCGGCTTCACTTGTCAGTTTGCCATGGCTGTCCACAGGAACAATTACCGGAATTTGCGGATAATGGTCATGGCAGACTTCAAAGTCTTCAACGCCGTGGCCGGGAGCGGTATGAACGCAGCCTGTGCCGCTTTCCAGTGTAACGTGGTCGCCCACAATGACCAGCGAAGTGCGGTCAAGGAACGGATGCGCGGTTTCCATCAGCTCCAAGTCGGAGCCCTTGAAGGTTGCAACCACTTCATAGCCGGTTTTTCCGGCTTCCTGCATGGCGTTTTCGTAAAGAGCGGAAGCCATGACATAATATTCATTTTCCCACTTGATAAGGGAATATTCAAATTCGGGGCCAAGGCAGATTGCCACATTGCCCGGCAGAGTCCATGTTGTGGTAGTCCAAATGACAAAGTAAGTGTTGTTCAGGTCGGCACCTTTTGCGGTAAACAGGCCCTTGTCATTGGTAACGCGGAACTTCACATAAATAGAATTACACGGATCTTCCGCGTATTCAATTTCTGCTTCGGCAAGCGCGGTTTCACATTCGGGGCACCAGTAAACCGGCTTCAAACCTTTGTAAATATAGCCCTTGGTTGCCATTTCGGAGAAGATTTCAATTTGCTTTGCTTCAAAATCATGCGTCAGAGTGATGTAGGGATGTTCCCAGTCACCAATGCCGCCCAAACGTTTAAACTGGGTGCGCTGGTCGTCAAGGTAGCCCAGTGCAAATTCCCGGCAGATTTTACGCAGCTCTACGTCGGAAATGGTGGTGGAATTTTCCACGCCCGCCTTTTTTCTGGCCTTTAATTCGGTCGGAAGGCCGTGGGTATCCCAACCCGGCACATACGGCGCTTTAAAACCGGACATATTCTTGTAGCGCACGATAATATCCTTTAAGGTTTTGTTGAGCGCGGTGCCAAGATGAATGTCGCCGTTGGCGTACGGAGGGCCGTCATGCAATACATAAACCGGCTTTCCTTCGTTCTTCTGCATCACTTTTTCATATATTTTATTCTCTTCCCACGCTGCGAGCATTTCCGGCTCACGTTTGGGCAAGCCGGCCTGCATGGCAAAGTCGGTCTTTGGGAGGTTTAAGGTGCTTTTGTAATCCATCGAATGTTTTCTCTCCTTAGGTAATAATGGGTGTATTGCGTAATGAATTTATTTTAAGTCAGATACCTTCCGGAGTATTTATATCGTCGGAGATATCGGATTCATCACCAAACTGAATTGCGGTGTAACGGTCGGCGGCCGCTGTTTCAAATGCCTTCATGTCGTCAAAAGAGGATACCTGCGCGCGGAACAGCGGGTCTGCGGCTTCTTCTTCAATTGCTTCTTCCACCGGCTGGGTTTCTTCCGCAACAGGCTTGTCCTCGACCGGCTCGCTGCTGACGGGGGCAACCGGCTTTGCGGGTTCTTCCGCTTCCGGCTTGCGGGTGGTCGGCAAGGCGTCGATTAAGGTAAGGTGTTCTTTGTAAATTGCCAAAAGCTTGGAACGGAAATCGTTCACAGACTGCTGCAGACGATCCAGTTCTTTCTTCTGCTCCGCTATTTCCTGATTTGCGGCAGAAATAATCCGCTCTGCCTTCAAATTGGCATCCTTTATAATAATTTCAGCTTTATGGCGTGCTTCGCGGACGGATGCGTCGCCCAGCTTTTGCGCGCTGACGAGTGCGTTTTTAATTTCGTCTTCTTCCTGACGGTAATCTTCCACTTTTGCCGCAAGAATTTTAATTTTTTCAAGCAGCTGCGTGTTTTCAGTCTTTTGTTTTTCAGACTCCTCTTTCTGCTCAATTCCCTTTTTTACGAGCAGATCATAGGATTCCTTCACCTCATCGATAAATTTGTCGACATCTTCGGTGCGGTACCCGGAAAAACCCGACTTTCTGAAACTGGCATTAATGATATCATTCAGCGATAACATATCTGAGCCCTCCCATTATATATATTTTCTTCCCGCAATGCTCAGTCTGCCTTTTTTGGTCATTGGACCGAGGCGGTCTAAGACAAAGCGGCCTTTTCCCCTGATAGAAAGCTTATTTCCCTCTGCGACGGGCGCGGAAACCGACGTGTTCACCTCGTGATTCAGCATCACCAGGCCGGCACGGATTAATTCGGATGATTTTTCTCTGCTGGTACCCCCCGCCGACGCAACAATGCAGTCCAGCCGGGCGGAAACAACCACCGTAGAAAAGTCCTCGAACGCGCCGCCCGCGGGCAGCGGCTGTGAAGCCCCGGTGCTCAGCGTAACGCCGACCCGACCGATTTTTTCGGTCTGGGATAAAATAAAATCAGAAATTTCACTGCGGGCAAACAAAACGCAGCGGCCTTCCTCAACCAAAATATCGCCGAGCGTTTCACGCTGAATACCGTTAGCCAACAGTGCGCCCAAAAAATCACGGTGGGAAAGCGAGTCGCACCGACGAAACGCGGCGGTTATGGCAGTAACAGGAAACGCGGCGGCGTCCGGAACAAGGAAGTCTGGAAATGCGCCAAAAACTACACGCTCCGAGTCACCGTGACCACCCCAGAGCATATAGTTTTTAAAGCAGATATTTTGCATTTGCTTTTGTGTAAAAACGGCCTGCCGTTCGTCTAAAAAACCGATAAAACGCGGCCTTCCCCCGCTTTCCGCAAGCCGGACGGCATCGTTCAGCTTTGCTTCCAGAACGGAGTCATCGGGTTTTCTCTCCATTAAAAATACACACCGTTATTTTCCAGTTCGTCCAAAACATCGTCGCCGGTCAGGTCAACATTGTACGGCGTAATAATAAAGGTGCTTGTGGCAACCCTTTTAATTTTGCCGCCGTTTGCGTAGGCAACACCGCTTAGGAAGTCAATAATCCGGCGGGAAATATCTTTGTTGGTATTTTCCAGATTCAGAACGACCGTGTGCATTTTCAACAGTTCATCCGCGACTGCGCAGGTTTCTTCCCCGAAGCGTTCCGGTTTGAACAAAACCACCTGCAGCTGTGCGGTAGCGTGAATGTTAACGACCTTATTGCCGGTACTAGCGGCAGGGGTACGCTTTACCGTTTCGCGCTCGTGAAAATCGATGTCTTCTTTTACACTGGAAGGGATGTCCTCTTCCGGGACATCGTCGTAATCGTAGTCGTATTCGTCTTCCGGCGGATTCCACATTCCTTTAATTTTTTCAACTAATCCTGCCATAATTCAGCCTCCCTTAGTTTTATGATTTATTATATATTCTTGGGCCAAACAGCGCGGACCCCACGCGCACCATATTGGCTCCGCACAAAATAGCCTGAGCATAATCGGAGGACATTCCCATAGATAAATAATCCATATGAACATTATCTAATTTTTTAGTCTTTATGTCAACAAAATATTTGGACATCTTTGAAAAATACCCCAATGTTTCGCTGTCGTTTGCCCCCGCAGGCGGAATTGCCATTAAACCGCGCACGCAAACACCGGGAAAAGCGGCGATTTGGGGAAGAAGAGATTCCAAATCCTGCGGAAGAACACCAGACTTGCTTTCCTCGCTGCCAATATTCACCTCGATGAGAATATTTGTAATAACGGCGCGCGCCACGGAAAGGCGGGAAATTTCAGAAGCGAGCCTTGTACTGTCCACGGACTGAATCATTGCAACCTTATCAATAATATTTTTCACCTTATTGGTCTGCAGGTGCCCGATAAACTGCAGCTCGCAGCGTTCCAAATCATAAGAAGAATATTTTTCGCATAGCTCCTGCACCTTATTTTCACCGATATGGTCAATGCCAAGCGAAATTCCGTGGTTGATTACTTCCACCGGAACCGTCTTGGTCGCCGCAAGCAGGGTAATATCCTGCGGATTTCGGCCGGAACGCACCGCCGCTTCCGCTATTTCATTCCGGATTACCTTCAGGTTTTCCTCCAGATTCCGGAACCGCTGTTCCAGCTCATTTGACAACTTTTCCATCATAAAGATCGGTCCCTTCTATCACAACTTCATCAGAGAGCTTTACGGTTGTGTCGGTCATCAGGTCCGCCGCAGCCGGGTTTGAGTCACAGATTACGTAAGTTTCCGTGCTGTAAAGCGGGAAAATCTGCTTAAACTGCACCTGATTGCCATGCATAACATAAACACCCTTCACGTTCTTTTTCACCGTTGTAGCTTTTCCGTTTTTATCCTTGGTCGTTTTGCTCACCGTTTCAAAATGGATGGCTTTTTGACTGACGCGGATTCCGGTGTATTTTTCAATCTGGATCTCCGCCGTTTCATTGCGGATTGCCGCAATGTCGGAATTCATGTAATTGCTTTCCAGAATGACCGCAATTTCCTTTTCCTTTGCCGCCTGATTCACCGCGGCAATCGTTGCGGGCACCGATTCATTGGAAACAAACGGGAACTGAATGGAAACCGTGTCCCCCAGCTTAAACCGGGAGGTTTGATCGACCGGCAGAACAAACGCAAAGTACCAGTAATAATCCTGACTAATTTTTCCAATTACACCCGCCGGGATTTCCGGCTTCGCGTTTTGCTGTGCTTTAATCTGGTCGGTTGTCAGGTTCAGAACCTTGGAATAATCGACCGTAGATTCAAACCCGTCGGCCTGATTGATAAAATACCCCGCCGCCGGCGCGGTAATAGAACCGATTGGCTGGGAATTGGACGCGGCCAGCGCGTCACGCTGCGATTTCAGCGCGTTGATTCTGGCGTTAAAATTCGCTGCTTTTTCGGTTACCATCTGTCGTTCGTTCACAAGGTACAAAAAATCGTCCCTGTTTTCGGTTAAGTCGGAAAACTCACAGGCAGTGACATTCCCCAGCGCTTCAATCAATTTCAGGTCGATTTGTTTATTCAGTGCTTCGGGGCTGGCGGCATAGGTATCGCCCGGCATTTCCAATTTCTGCAGCTTTGCAATTTCATTGTCCAGACTTTGAAGCTGCTGCTGTGCCGCCGCGCTTTGGGCATTGGGGTAAATTTGAGCAACCTTTCCCCCGCTGGCCACATTGCCACCGTTGGGAATCACGTAGTCCACTACCCCGTTTCCTTTGCCGGGAATAACGGTTTCTTTCCGAACAATAATTCCGTTTGCCTGGGCGGAATCCGCCGCCGTAGCATAGGAAGCCGTTTCGGTCTGTACCGGGGAGTAATGGGCGTTGTAAATCTGATACCCTAAGTAAATGAACAGCAAAATCGCCACCACGGCGGAAATTAACTTTTTCAGAAGCGGGCTGTTCATTTCGCCACCTCTTTCTCCAAAAGCCGGACGGCCGCTTCGGTCACTTCATTCAAATCGGAATAATCATCGATAAAAATCCAGTTTATGTCTTCATCGCGTCGGAACCATGTAAGCTGCCGTTTGGCATAACGGCGGCTTTCCTGTTTGATTTTCTCCACCGCATCGTCCAGGGAGCACTCGCCGTGAAAATACGGCAGAAGCTCTTTGTAACCGATGGCCTGCAATGCCGTTTGAGAACCCGGGCGGTTTAAAACCTCTTGCGCTTCCTTCAGCAGTCCGTTTTCCATCATAAGGTCAACGCGCCGGTTAATACGGCCATATAATGTTTGCCGGTTCCGAAAATCAAGACCGATTATGCAGGCATTGTACGGCGAAGGAATTTCACGGGAGCGTTTCAGCTGCTCTGTCATGGTAATTCCGGTTGTTCGGTATATTTCAATGGCACGAATCACTCTTGGAATGTTATTGGGGTGAATTCGGGCGGCGGATTCCGGGTCGAACTGCCGAAGTTCTTCCACCAAAGGCGCGACGCCTTCCTGTTCCGCCCGATGCGCCAGCTCGGAGCGCAATGTTTCGTCCTTATCGTTTTCGGTAAACTGAATGTTGTGAAGCAGAGAATGGACATACAGCCCGGTGCCCCCCGCTATGACGGGAAGCCTGCCCTTTGCGTCCAATTCGGCAATTCGTTCCGAAGCAAGCGCAACATAGTCGGCCACGCTGAACGGCTGTGATAGGTCCATAAAATCAATCAGATGATGAGGCACGCCACACATTTCTTCTGCGGTCGGTTTGGCCGTACCGACCGCCATTCCTTTGTAAATCTGCATGGAATCGGCAGAAACCACTTCGCCGTTTTTCCGCAGGGCGATTTCCACCGCAAGCCTGCTTTTTCCCGACGCTGTGGGGCCGACGACGGCAGCTACCGGTATTTTTGCTGTTTCTTTCATGTTACACCCGCCCAAACTGGCGTTCCAAATCCCTTTTCTTCATAATTATGGATACCGGACGCCCGTGGGGGCAATAACGGATATCTTCGTTTTCCATTCTTTGTGCCAGCGCAATCAGTTCCTGCGGGGAGCTTTCATCGCCCGCCTTCACCGCCGCGCGGCATGCTACATTGTGATAAAGCCAGTCCAGCTTTTCGGTGGTAATGTCGTTTTTGGAGGACTGCAGGTACCCGGCGATTTCCATTACGGCGTCGGCCACGTCTTCCCCGCCTAAAATCAGGGGGGCGCTGCGCACCAATACCGTTCCGGAACCGAAATCCTCTATTTCAAATCCCGCGGCAGCATAGGTGTCAACCGCATCAATCACTGCGGCGTATTCGTTCTTGTCCAGTGTAACGGTTACGGGCTGAAGTAGCATTTGCTGCACGGCCTGCCCGCCCTGCGACTTTAGTTTTTCGTAAAGCATACGCTCATGGGCGGCGTGTTTATCGATAAAAACCAGCTCGTCGTTCCCGCGTTCCAGAATAATATAGGTTCCGAACGCTTCCCCCACCAGCCGCGCGGGTTTTTCGGGTTCTTCCTCGGCCCTTTCCCGTACGGGAAAAGGTCGAATTTCCGGCTGCTCAGGTTGCTCCGGCTCCGGTTCCGGGGACGGAACCGATTCGCCCGGCATTTCCACAGGCCGGGGCGCGGGGAACTCCCGTACCTTTGCCTCGAAATCCGTATGGACGGAGGGCACCTCCACGTCGCTTACCGCATAATCGTGCCTTGGCTCCTGCGGTGTTGCCGGCCGCTCTACAAACGGCTGCTTTTCCGGCTGCAGGCCAACCGATTCTGTTTTCGGTGCGGGCGCAAACTGCAGCTGCACCGGCGGTTCCGGTTTGGCGAAAGGAGAAAGCACCGGCTTGTTCAGGGGCATTACGTTGGGCGTATCCCCCTGATTCAATGCGGACTTCACCCCGTGATACACGGTGTCGAAAATCGGCTTTTCGTTCATGAAACGAACCTCGATTTTCGCGGGGTGCACGTTTACGTCCACCGCATGGAAGGAAATTTCAAGATGCAGCACACAGGCGGGCATTTTCCCCACCATCAGCGAACCTTTAAACGCTTCCTCCATGGCAACCATCGCGGTGCGGCTTTTCACATAACGCCCGTTGATAAAAAACTGCTGCATGCTGCGGTTGGGGCGGGCGGCGGAAGGTTTGCTGACAAAGCCCCAAAGCTTGACCCCGTTAAGCTCATACTTCACCGGAATTAAGCCGGCGGTAAATTCTTTGCCGTAAACCGCGTAAACCGCGGATTTCAGCTGACCGTCACCGGGGGTATGCAGCGTTTCGCGGGAATCCCGCAGAAAACGCAGGGAAATTTCCGGGTGGGACAGCGCGATTTTGTCGAGCACGGCAGCAATCGCGTTTGCCTCGACAAGATCTTTTTTCAGGAATTTCATGCGTGCAGGAGTATTATAGAACAAATCCCGCACGATTATTGTCGCACCCTGCGCACAGCCGGCATCGTCGCAAACCTGTTCTTCCCCGCCGTCGATAACATAACGGGTACCGGCAAGCTCCTCCTGTGTTCTGGTCAGCAGCTCCACACGGGAAACTGCGGCAACGGAAGCAAGCGCTTCCCCGCGGAACCCGAGGGTGCCGATTTGTTCAAGGTCGTCCTGATCTTTTACCTTGCTGGTGGCGTGGCGCAGGAAAGCGGTCGGCACGTCTTCGCGCGCAATCCCGCAGCCGTTGTCCGTAACACGCATATAGGTAATTCCGCCGTTCTTAATTTCCACCGTAATGGCGGAGGAGCCAGCATCAATGGAATTTTCCACAAGTTCTTTAATTACGGAAGACGGGCGTTCCACCACTTCTCCGGCTGCAATCAGTTCGGCAATATGTTTATCCAGTACGTTTATTTTGGCCATTCCAGGAACGCCTCCTATCGCATTTGTATTTACTCTATTTGTTATTTTTTTAAATCAATCCAGTAACGCTGGGTAATTCGGCCTTCGTCCGGCACTTCGTTTTCAAGTATCCCGTTGTTTTTCAGAATGGTATGCGCGGAACCGGTGTTTTCTTTGTCACAGGTAATCAGCGCAAGGTCAATTCCCAGTTCCCGCGCGTTTTCCAGCGCAAGTGCCAGCATTTGCGCCGCATAGCCCTTTCGCCTCTCCGACGGGCGAACCCCGTAGCCGATGTGCCCGCCGACAGAGAGAAGAAAATCGTTCAGCCTGTGCCGGATGTTGATGGCGCCGAGGATTCGGCCTGCTTCATTCACCAAAAACAGGGTGGTGCCGGGAACAAAATTTTCCGGGCAGCCCTCTTCCGTTTCATACGCCGGCAGATTTTCAAGGTACCGGGAAAACGAGAGCTCTTTCGGGTCGGCTGCCATGGGAACCATTTCTTCGCCGGAATCCCGCCATTCCTTTATGTAACTGACGAACTCGCTTTCCATAGCGGGTGTCAGCTTTACCAATTGAACCATATTATAACTTTCTTTCCTGTATTAAAATATTAAAATTGGTCTGCCAAATCTTTTAATGCCTGTTTGTCCACACGGTATACCGTCCATTTGTCCATGGCATTCGCGCCCATGCTGTAATAAAAAGCGATGGATGGTTCGTTCCAATTCAGGCACGACCATTCCAGTCTTCCGCAGTCCCGCTCCACCGCGAGCTTTGCAAGGAAGGAAAGAAGAGATTTCCCCAGCCCAAGTCCGCGCGCCTTCGGCAGAACGAACAGGTCCTCCAGGTAAATTCCCGGTTTTCCAAGGAATGTGGAGAAGTTATGGAAGAACAAAGCAAACCCAAGCGGTTCGCCATCCACTTCCGCAAGCACAACCTCCGCCGCCTTTCGGCGAAACAGAGAATCCCGAAGGATTTCTTCTGTTGCGACAACATCGCCGCTCATATGCTCGTATTCCGCCAATCCCTTGATGAAATTGAAAATCAGCGGAATGTCCTTTTCTTCCGCAAAGCGGATGACCGCATTGGGAACCTGTGCCGGAATGTAGTCCTTCTCCATTTGTTATCGTCCTTTATGTATTATAGATTAGTGATTGTGTTCAAACCCGATAAAATGGCTGCCCCGGTAAGTCAGCACCCCTTTGTCGCCTTTTTGCATGCCTTGAAAGGCCAAAGCGCTGACAGAAAACTTCTTTGTTTCTCCGCCGCAGTCAAAAACCACCGTATGATCCGTTACGGTTTGCACCCACATTTTCACCTGCGGATGCGCGGTTTCGTACTTATCTAATATTTCGGCCTTTATTGTGATTTTTTTAGAATACCGGTCTTTAAAAAAGCGCACGGCCAACCCAATCCCGATTACGGCAAAAAGAATATCGAAAAAATAGTTTATCACGGAAGTAATTTGAAAAGAAATATACATGTTCTCATCTCGAATCACATAGTTCCGATTATTTTGCCAGAGAAGTCAGTTCAAAAAGTGTGTTCATACACTCTATCGGCGTCAGGGTATTCACGTCGAGCTTCCGCAGACGTTCCAAAATTTCCGATTCGTTCGGCGGGGTCAGCGCAAGCTGCATGTCGTCCGGTTCTTCCTGCTTTAGCGCACGCCGCTTTGGCATGGTGACCTGCTGGCCGCTTTCCAGCTCGGAAAGAATCTGCTTTGCGCGGTTTACAACCTTATTGGGTACGCCCGCCAGCTTGGCCACTTCAATACCGAAGCTGTCGTCCGCCCCGCCGCGCACAATGCGGCGAAGGAACGTAATGTCGTCCCCGCGTTTTTTCACGGCAATGTTGTAATTTTTCACGCCGCTGACCAATTCTTCCAGTTCTGTCAGCTCGTGGTAATGCGTGGCAAAAAGCGCCTTTGCGCCCAAAGTCTGTTTATTCGCCACATATTCCAATACGGCGCGGGCAATGCTCATGCCGTCAAAGGTCGAAGTGCCGCGGCCGATTTCGTCCAGAATCAAAAGGCTTTTGTCCGTCGCGTTTTTAATGATGTCGGCTACTTCGGACATTTCCACCATAAAGGTTGACTGGCCGGAAGCAAGGTCGTCCGACGCGCCGACACGCGTGAAGATGCTGTCAGTAATGCCGATTTCCGCAAATGCGGCCGGCACAAAGCAGCCGATTTGCGCCATAATCACAATGAGCGCTGTCTGCCGCATATAAGTGGACTTTCCCGCCATATTCGGGCCGGTAATGATGGCAACCCGGTTATCGTCCCGGTCAAGCAGCACGTCGTTCGGCACAAACGGTGCGTCGAGAAGAACCTCCACCACAGGGTGGCGGCTTTCCTTCAAAATGATTTTTCCGTCCAGATTGACGATGGGGCGGATATAGTTCTGGTCGACCGAAACCTGTGCGAACGAAGTCAGAACGTCCAGCTGTGCAATGGCGTGTGCCGTTTTCTGCACACGGCCAAGCTGTGCGGCCACCTGTGTGCGCGCTTCGTCGAACAGCTGATATTCCAGCTGCACGGATTTGTCGTGCGCACCGAGGATTTTGCCCTCCAGTTCCTTCAGTTCCGGCGTAATAAAGCGTTCGCAGTTGGTCAGTGTCTGTTTCCGTATGTATTCGGGCGGCGCCTGATCCTTATACCCGTTGCTAATTTCAATGTAATAACCGAATACGCGGTTATACCCTACTTTCAGCTTGGGAATCCCCGTTTTTTCGCGTTCCTGCGCTTCAATCTGGGCAATGATTCCCCTGCCGTCGGTCATGTCGCCCTTTAACAAATCCAGTTCTTCATGATAGCCCGGCTTAATCATTCCGCCTTCCCGAATGGAAAACGGCGGGTCTTCCACAATCGCGTTGTCAATTAACTGCCACACATCGTCCAGAACGTCAATGTCTTCGTAAATTCCGGTAAGAAGATTCGCTTTCACCGCTTTCAGCAGTTCTTTCAGCTTAGGCAGACGGGTAATCGCAGAGGACAGGGAACGAAGCTCCCTGCCGTTTGCCGAACCGTAAACAATACGGGACATAAGGCGTTCCAGGTCGTGGATTCCGGTAAGCTGTTCGGCAATGCTTCCGCGCAGGATAGAGTCCTGCGTAAGCTCTTCCACCGCGTTCAGACGGCGGCTGATGTACGCAGGGCTGAGCAAAGGCTGCTCAATCCAGCTGCGGATTAGCCGCTTGCCCATTGCGGTACGCGTTTTGTCGAGCACCCACAGCAGCGAGCCGCGGCGTTCTTTATTTCGCATAGTTTCGAGCAGTTCCAGATTGCGGCGCGCGTTCAAGTCGAGATGCATGAACTGAGCGCCGGTATAAAGGTCAATTCCGCTCATGCGTTCCAGCCCGTTGCGCTGGGTTCGCTTTAGGTAACCCAAAAGCGAACCGACGGCACGAACAATTTCGGGCTGGCCGTTCAGGTCAAGCTCGTCCAAATTTTTCCGGCGAAACTGGTTCAGTACCTGTACGGAGCACGTTTGCGGCTCGTATTCCTCCGCCGAAAGCAGTTCCAAGCTGGCAGAAAGCCGTTCCTTGATGAACTTCGGCAGTTCGGACAGTTCCAGTGCGTTGGGATTGATGAGAATTTCACGCGGTGAAAAACGGGAAAGCTCGTTTTTCAGCTGTTCGGTCAAATCCTCGGGGGAAAGCGAGGTGGCGTGCAGTTCCCCGGTAGAAATATCCGCAAAGCAGATGCCCGCCCCGGTCACATCGACACAGAGCGAGCAAATAAAGTTATTTCGGGTTTCGTCCAGCATACTGCTTTCCAGCACGGTGCCGGGCGTAATGACACGGATAATGTCGCGTTTGACAAGCCCTTTGGCCAGGGCCGGGTCTTCCATCTGTTCGCAGATAGCGACCTTGTACCCCTTTGCGACCAGCCGGGCCACATAGCTTTCATAGCTGTGGAACGGAACGCCGCACATGGGCGCGCGTTCCTCCTGCCCGCAGTCCCGCCCGGTAAGGGTGAGTTCCAGTTCCCGCGAAGCAAGCTTGGCGTCCTCGTAAAACATTTCGTAAAAGTCGCCTAGGCGGAAAAACAAAATCGTGTCGGGATACTGTTCCTTAATCTGAAAATATTGCTGCATCATTGGCGAAAGGTTTGCCATAGCCCCCGTGTCATCTCCCGTTGCTTAATTCAAATTCTTAGTGGCAGCCGCCGCAGGAAGAGCAGTCCCCTGCGCAGGAGCCTTCTTCCAGGTCGGTTGTTTCCGGGTCTTCACCGTCCGCAGACTGGCCGATAATTGCGCTGACACGCTTTAAAAGAGCATCGACTTCTTCTTTGGCGCGGTTGTATGCGGTCATGTTCGGGTTCTGCATAATCTGTGCGTAAACGCTGCGCAGTTCCATATTCAGCGACTGCATTTTTGACTGGTCGGGTTCTTCCTGCTGTGTTTCGTTGTTAATCGCCATTCTTTTCAGGTTGAATTCGCCGATCAGGTTTTGAAGCTGCTGGTCGTCGTCACTGTTCTGCTTTGCAAGCTGCAGACTCAGGTATCTTTCATCCTTCTGTAATTCTTTTCCAATTTCTCTTGCTAAACTGATAATATCCATTTTGTTCTCCTTATTAATAAAAAATAGGTTTATTGTTCTATTTGTTCTCCGGTTAAAATCCAGTTGCGCGCAGCGGTAATCTTCACCTGGGCGAAGGTTCCGATGCTTTCCGGATTCCCCGAGAAATCGACGATAATGTTGCCGTCGGTGCGGCCGGACAGCAGACCGGTTTTTTCATTCTGCTCTTCCACCAGCACCTTCTGTGTGGTGCCCACCATGCTGGCGCAGCGCTGTGCGGCAATTTGCTCCTGTGTGCTGCAAAGCTCCGTAAACCACCGGGACTTTTCCCGGTCGGCAACCGGGTCGGGCATTTTTGCCGCGCGCGTACCCACACGCGGGGAATAAATAAACGTAAACAGCGAGGTAAAGCCGACCGTTTGAATCAGTTTTACCGTGTCCTGAAACTCCTCGTACGTTTCGCCAGGCNNAGCGGATGCGGTAATCGCCGTCCACCGCGTCAAGCATGCGGAGCAGCTGAGAAAAATTAACGGGCTGTTCCAGCCCTTTGCCGTAGGAATTCACGTTCTGCCCCAGCAGGGTAATGTCTTTGTACCCTGCCGCGACAAGCCCCCTGAACTCTTCCAGAACGGCTTCCGGCGTGCGGCTGCGCTCCCTGCCGCGCACATAAGGAACAATACAGTATGAACAGAAATTGTCGCAGCCATACATGACCGTAAGCCACGCTTTAGTGTCGCCGTCGCGGTGAATGGGCAGGCCTTCAACAATTTGCTTGTCTTCGCTGTCGTCGCCGCGCGCAAACACGCGGTGACCGTCGGTGATGGTGGTAAACAAAAGCTCCGGCAGTTTATGAATGACATGCGTGCCGAAAACAAGGTTTACAAAAGGAAAGCTTTTGCGAATCCGCTCCGCCACATGCTCCTGCGCCATCATGCAGCCGCACAGGGCGATGATGAGCGAAGGATTGCGGCGTTTTACGTTTTTCAGCGCGCCCACGTTGCCGAACACACGGTCTTCCGCGTGTTCCCGCACGGCGCAGGTGTTGAAAATAATAANNTTCGTCTTCTTTCTCGGTAAAGGAAAAGCCAATTTCTTCAAGCTGGCCTTTTATCTTTTCCCCGTCCGCAACATTCTGCTGACACCCGTAGGTGTGAACAAGCGCTTTCGGTACTGCACCCTGTGCGCGGATTGCCATAATCTCCGCCACATCGGTAAGATATTCGGCCTGGGAACGCGCCGAAGGCGCCAAATGAGCCGGGAATTTATCTGCCAAAAGGTTATACCTCCCATATTGTATGGTTTCTATGTCATTATATCATGTTGTATAGGTTACTTCAAGGAAAAACGCAGAAACAGCCGCGTACCGCCGGGAAATGCACGGCGCTCCGCCTTCCGGAACCGGAGGGCGGAGCGTACGGTAAATTATCTTTTATTTCGTGAACTCAATATTAATTTCTGCGTTGCTGGTGTCACAGGTCAAATTTTTTGAACCGCCGGAGCGATTGGCCGGGGAACATTTCCCGTTACTGGTGGAGGTGCGGATGCTGTAGTCCTGCTCTTCGCCGACAATATTCCCTTTGATTGACCCGTTGCTGCTGTTCAGGTCAATGTCCGCCGAGGTAATGTCGTTTACGGAAATTCTTCCGTTGCTGGTTCTTGCATCCACTTTGGCCGCTGTCAGCTGAGTCAGTTCCAACGAAGCGTTGCTGGTGTCCACATGCACGGTTTCCGCATGCACATTGCTGATGCTGATAGCTCCGTTGCTGGAATCGCAGGTCAGCTTGCTTACCTGCAGCGCATCGCTTACCGCAACCCTTCCGTTGCTGGTATTCAGGTAAATTTCCCCCGCATAGGACTCCGGCACGCTGACGGTAATCCGGTTAGTTCCGGCAGAAGAAATAAAGTGGAACAGGTCGAACCCAAACCGCTGGCGATTGATCAGTTTCATCACACCGTTGTTCATGGAAAACGTAAACGTCTGCTCTTTGTCTGTTTGGTACGTCATGGAAATATCATTGCCGGTACCCCGTTCCAGACTCACTTCTTTATTTTCGGCATCCACATAGATGCATTTGATTCCCGTTACGGGCGCGGTCACCGTTTTTTCCTCTTCGGTGCCCGTTTCCTGCTCGGTCGCCCCGGGAATCTGACCGGCCGGGCTTTGCCCCGCGGTTTGCGCATTTCCCGTATAGGCGCGAAGGTTCATAAAATTCAGCACGTTCACCACAATGGCCGCAACAATCAGCACGCCGAAAAAAGAAGCGACCGCAATTCCGGCAACCCGGTTAGCGTTATGCGGTTTCCGGTTGGGATTTTCCGCAAGAATTTTCTGTGGGNNTTTCTGTGCCAGCGCGCGCACGTCACCCAGTTCGGCAACCGCCTGCGCTTCCGTCAGACCGCTTTCAATTTTGTCCTCGATGATTTCACGGTAAAAATCAATAATGGTTCTGCGCTCATCCTCGGGCAGAGCGCGGATAAGTGACCGAAGCCGTTTTAAATACATTTCTTTATTCATATTCAAGTACGCCCCTCCTGCAAAATGAAATCATGAATCTGTTCCAGTTCTTTCCATTCTTCATAAAAGTCATTCATCCTTTGCCTGCCCAGCTCAGTAATGCGGTAATATTTTCTCAGCCGGCCGTTGTGCGCCAGCGAATAAGTGGAAAGGCAGCACCCTGATTCAAGGCGTTTTAAAATTGGATAAAGGGTGGATTCTGAAATTTCAATACAGGTTGAAATATCCTTTATAATCTGGTAGCCGTAAGAATCCTGCTTATTGATTACCGCAAGAACGCAAACGTCTAACAGACCCTTTTTGATCTGTATATCCAATGGCAATACCCCCCATTGGATTATATTATACATAGCATAGTATTAATTGTCAATTCTTTTCCAAAGATATTTCTTTGACTTTGCCTTTTCTCTTCCGCCGCCGGCATTTTCCAAGCACTTTTGCAGAATGCATAGCTTGGAATGTCAATGGAACAATACTAACAGACAGGGCAATTGATATTTTGGCAAGGAGATAGATTTGTGAAAAAGATAATGGCATTTCTTTTTACGCTGACATTTATTTTAGGGTTAACCGGCTGCAGCCCACAAGGTACATCTTCCGGCGCCGCGACAAGCGTTGGCCCCGGCAGCGCGCCGGACCCGGGCGCCTATAAAGACGGAGTGTACGATGTAAAACAAAAAAGCACGAAGCCGGGGTATGAAGAAGCGCTGGTCACCATTAAGGACGGGAAAATTGAAAGCATTGATTTAAAGCGGCTGGATCAGAATGAAAAGGAGATTAATTACGACGACTGGGACGGAACCAAAGGCGGGTACCCGAATTTGAAACAGTACCGCGTAGATTTGGCAAAGGCAATGCTCGCTAAAAAATCCCCCGACGTGGACGCGATTTCCGGTGCCACAGCAAGTTCAAACGGATGGAAAGCCGCCGTGGCCAACGCGCTTTCCCGGGCAAAATAAAAGCAAGGGAGCCCTGCCGGTTCTGACCGGAATGGCTTGCCCTTTTTTCTGTTATTTCGTTGACAGAAGTAATTGGATGTAGTATAAAGGTTACAGAAACGGAGGAACGGCTATGAAAAAGAACCGATACAAATCGATCTTATTCGTTTTCGCCATTGCATTTGTAATGCTTTTTATTGCCGGGGAAAACAGCGCCGGTTCAGCGCCCTATGAAACAGACATAACCGGTATTGAACTATTCCGGTGGCAGGATGTTAACCTTTATGGGAATGAGCCGGATGTGCCAATCCCCATTTTGACCATTTCCGACTCTTACGGAATTCGGCTGTTTGACACCATGCTGAAAAACGCGGCGCCGATTCCCGGAATACTGGACGTGGCGGCTCCGCCGTATTTGGCGGAAATACATAGAAAAAACGGAATTGACCTTTGGGCGTTATACATTCATTTTCCCGAACCCGGCCAGCAATATGACGGAATGGTTATTAACGCAAACCATACGGAGCGCGGTTACCGGCTT
Source organism: Ruminococcaceae bacterium UBA3451 (assembly GCA_002378845.1). GTDB lineage: Bacteria > Bacillota > Clostridia > Oscillospirales > Acutalibacteraceae > Caproiciproducens. The sequence continues at coordinate 28,203 of DFRY01000072.1, forward strand.
CGGGCGGAAAATGTTAAGGCATTTTTTGATGTTTACGGCCGTATGTTACCCGCATAATCCTTTTCAATTATCCCTGAAAACCTTGCCTGAAGGGGTCTAATCCTTGTAAATACTTTCCCAGCGGAGTATACTTGGTTTCATACCAAAAAATAAGGGGCTATTAAATGAAAAAAGTAACATTCCTTCTTCCCTGCTTCCTCGCTGCCGGTCTTTTGCTTGCGGCATGTTCCAGCCATTCGGTAACCGCAAACACGGAACCGGGTTCCGCGGCGGCAATCTCCTCCGAAGCAAGCCTGTCCTCTGCGGTATCTTCCGCAACTGCGCCTGCGGATTCCGCCGCAAGCCAAATAAGCCAGGCGGCAAGCAGTAAAGCGTTGGAGAATTCGGAAATTTTGTCCGAAACCGGAGACATGGTTCAAAAGGTGAAAGAATATCTTTTGCACGGTCAAAACGACAAGCCGGAAGCCGATAAATTAAAATGGAGCGAAACATTTTTAAACCAGGTTGACATAGATGCCGTTTACCGGCAGTACCTTTCCTCCGGCGGAAAAGCAGACGATGTGGAACGTTTTGCGGAATACCTGACACAGAACGCACCGGTGCCGGATAACTGGAAAGCCCTGTTTGAAGCCGACCTTATGAAATCATACGGCGTAAAAGCCAGCCGCTACACTTTGATTCAAGATGACCTGTATCAGGTGTATGTTAATATGGACGGAACCGAAGTGCCCTATGTGGCCGTCAACCCAAGAACCGGTTATTACCACGGGTAAACAGAGATTCAGTCAAACCTTCGCATAAACAACAGGAAAAGGCGCCCAGCCGGGCGCCTTTTCCTGTTGTTTTATATTAGTGGCTGCCGCCTTCCCCCAC
>DFRY01000018.1 GCA_002378845.1 Ruminococcaceae bacterium UBA3451
CCATGCAGCGGTTGGATTCCCGGCAGATTACCGTTTCCCCCCAGTTGGTTTCTCAAATCAGTCAGGCGGTGGAAAAAGCCAAAGCAAAGGGAATTAAAGATGCTTTGATCCTGAACGGGCAAACAGCGTTTATTGTCAATGTTCCAAGCAGTACGGTCGTAACCACAATGAACGGTCAGGAAATGACCAACAACGTATTTACCAATATAGACGGAGCCGTAATTTTATAACTGGACCTCTTGAGGAAGTTATTAAGCTTTGACTGACAGATAAGCTTATACGGCATTCGAAAAAGAAAGTGAGAGGTTAAAATGTTAAGATCATTATATTCCGGCGTTTCCGGCATGAAATCCCAACTTACCAAATTTGATGTTATCGGTAACAATATTGCAAACGTGAGCACATACGGTTTTAAATCTTCCAACACAACCTTCCGTGATGTTTACTACCAAACGCTTTCCTCTGCTTCCAACGCAAACGGCAACATGGGCGGAACCAACGCTTCTCAGGTTGGCTACGGTGCCACCGTCAGTTCCATCAATCTTTTGAACACCCGTGCAGGGTTTGCGTCTACCGGCCGCCCTATGGATTGCTATATTGACGGCGAAGGTTATTTCGTTATCAAAGACGGTGCCGGAAATGAGCGCCTGAGCCAAATCGGTACATTGGGTTTTGACGGCGCAGGCAACCTGATTGACGGTAACTCCAATTTTGTGTGCGGCTATTCTAACCCCACCTTAACCGGTAAAGCATCGGTCGGCACCGCAACTATTAACTTCGGTACGGACAACAATGTGGGCAAAAGCCCCACAGGCGACCCGATTATGGATGGTTACACAGTAGAGGTAAAATACAATCCTGCAGCTACAGACACATCAACAACTATTGCTGCTGATGCGGATAAAAAGACCATTACAGTCACCTTTACTCCGAATGCAACAACAACATCTCTTACCAAAGAAGGGCTGTATACCGCATTAAAAGATAATACTAAATGGACTTGGCCGGCATCCGGAACCGGTGCGAAGCCGGCTGGTTTTGACGAATCAAAAATCACGTTGGACGGAATTGACCCTGCTGCTACGGACACCACCCAATCTCCTTATACCGATGTTGTTCCGGAAACATCCGGCATGGTTGCGCAGGTTCCTAGCTTTGATTACAGCAAAACCCCGGAAAAGATCGTCAACACATTTGGCGAGCTGACCAATATGTCTATCGGCGCGGACGGTATCATTACCGGCCAGGCGAACGACGGTTCCATTAAAGTAATCGGCCAAATTGCAATTGCCAACGTTCCGAACCCGGACGCTTTAACTTTGGAAGGAAATTCTTATTATAAGGCCATCAACAATACCGGTGCTATTACTTACAGCGCTCCGGGTGACAACAACGTAGGTAAATTGAAGACGGGCGGTCTGGAAAGCTCTAACGTTGACATTTCCAATGAGTTTTCCGACATGATTATGACACAGCGCGCATTCCAGGCGAACTCAAAAATCATTACCGTCAGTGACGAAATGCTGGACACACTTGTCAATTTGAAGAGATAATAAAATCTTCTGCCGCCCCTGAAACCTGACCATTGGCTTCAGGGACGGTCAGTTCAGTTAAAAGGGAGGAGTTCAGGGGTGATTGAGCTTACGAATTTAAACGGAGTTCCATTTGTGCTTAACTGCAATTTGATTGAAACCATTGAAAGCATTCCCGAAACAAAAGTAACACTGACAACCGGCAAGTATTTTCTGGTAAATGAACAAAGGGAAGAAATTATCAGTAAGGTAATTTCGTATAACCGTCAAATATTCATGAATACCGTAAAACTCGTCGACTGACAGCAGCATTTTTCATTCCGTAATCTTATACGCAAGGAAGTGTAGACATGGATTTTACCGGTATTATTGGCTTGGTGGCCGGTCTGGCCCTGGTTGTTTTCGGTATTATATTCAGCCCTGAAAACGGAATTTTAATAACGGAACTGAACAATTTTATCGATATCCCAAGCATGTTTATCACCTTCGGCGGTGCAATTTCGGCCACGTTAATCGCTTTCCCGATTTCCTATTTCAGGGATATTCCAAAGCATATTCGAATTTCTATGCAGAAGAAAAAATATGACCCTCAGGTTTATATCGAAAAGATTGTTGACCTTGCACAGGAAGCACGAAAAAAGGGTCTGCTTTCGCTGGAAGACAAAGCAAATCAGGAAGAAGATCCTTTTTTCAAGGAAAGCGTAATGCTGATTGTGGACGCCATTGACCCCTCAAAGGTGAAAGAAATGCTCGACAATGAGCTTGACGGTTTGGTGGAACGCCATTCGCACGGCTGGCAGTTTTATGAAAAGTTTTCCAGCTTTGCTCCCGCGTTCGGTATGATTGGTACCTTAATCGGCCTTATTAATATGCTGGCTCATATGGATATGAGCGCAACAAACGGAGCAAACAAAATGGCGCAGGGTATGGCGACCGCTTTGGTTACCACTTTTTACGGTTCTATGCTGTCCAATATGGTGCTTACCCCGTTCGCACACAAGCTGCATATGCGGCACGATGAGGAAATGCTTTGCAAAGAACTGATTGTACAAGGCGTACTGGCAATTCAGGCCGGCGAAAATCCGAATCATATTGAAGAACGGCTGAACTCCTTTGTTTGTGAGAAGAGCAGAAAGAAATCATCAAAATCTCAGAATGAAGTGGGCGGAAGGACAAGCCAAAGATCGAAAAATGTAAAAAAAGCTTCTTAAGGTATAGATTGCGGCGAAAAACAGATTAACAAAAGGGGTGATAGCATGGCAAGAAAAAAGCCAGATGCGGGTGGCGGCGGGCCAAACTGGCTCGACACTTATGCGGATATGGTCACATTAATGCTTACGTTTTTTGTCATGCTGTTCGCCATGTCAAGCATGGACTCCAGCAAATGGCAAAAGCTTGTTATGGCGTTTGCACAGAACAAGCAGTCGACTACCGTTGTTCAGCAGGCCGCGCCAACACAGGTCCCCATTGTATCTGCAGGCGATAACTCTTCCGCATTGTCCGAATCGGGAGAAAATGGAGGCGATTCAATTTCTTCCTCAAAGGCAAGCGGAAAAATGGATTTTGACGACTTATATGAATATATCAAAAACTATGTGGATCAAAAAGGAATCAGCGGTTCGGTCGAAGTTCATAAGGGCGACGGGTACACGTTCATTACATTCCAAAACAGTATCTTTTTTAACGGCGACAGCGCCGTGCTTCAGGACAAAGGAAAAGTCATTTTGGATTATCTGTCTGACGGGTTAAAGAATGTTTCAGACCAAGTCGGGGAAGTTCGGTTCTATGGCCACACGGCGCGTGTAGACAGCGAAAAAACCAAAGATAATATGGCGTTTGACCGCCAGCTTTCTTCCGACCGTGCGACCAATGTGTTGTTGTATGTACAATATAAAAATATTATTGATCCGAAAAAGATGGTTTCCGAGGGTTACGGCGAATATCGTCCCATTGTTCCGGACGACGGAACAGAGGCGGCAAGGATGAAAAACAGACGAGTAGAAATTTACATATCAAAAACCGGTACCGCCAATAAATCGCTGGATGATATTTATGCGCAGATTAACGGTTCGGATAAAACGGCGGCTGGTTCCGCTCCGTAAAATTGGTGTTAAAAATTACGATGTTTCTTTTTTATCGCACAAATCAGGAACATCTTTCTATAAAATTTGTTTTAATATGAAGTGCGGGGAATGGTGGTTATATGGCGGAAATATTGTCGCAAAAGCAAATTGATGAACTGTTGGGCAGTTTGCAGAGCGGGAATGTCGATTTTAATGAAATTGAAGAACAATCCAATACGCAAAAAATCAAAGAATACGACTTCATGTCGCCGAAGAAGTTTTCAAGGGAGCAGCTTAAATTGCTCGATAACGTTTTTGATAGCTTTGCAAGGACCTTCAGCCTTCAGCTTTCCGGTATGCTTCGGACTTCCTGCCAGATGGAAATTCTGCAGGTAGAGGAAGAAGATTACCGTGAATTCAACAACGCGCTGAGCGATTCTGTTCTGGTCGGTATTGTGGGAATGCACAACGAAGAAAACCGTATTGACGACAAGCAGATTCTTCTGGAGCTTTCCCGGGCGGTTTCGTTTTCCATCATGGACCGAATGCTCGGCGGTGCCGGCAACGGGTATGACCTGGAACGGGACTATACCGAAATTGAACTTTCTCTTTTGGAGTACCTGTTCAAACAGGTTATGCCGCTTCTAAAAAATGCGTGGAGCAATTACATTGACATAGACCACACGCTGGACATGATTGAAACAAATTCCCGCATGGTTCAGTTTATCCCGCCGGACGAGTCGGTTGCGATTGTTGTTATTGAGGTAACTCTGGGTGATCTAAAAGGCAACATGAACATATGCCTGCCGGCCACCTCGTTGGAAGAAGTGTTCCGCGTATTTAATTCCAAGTATGTGAAGCTTCCGAAAAGGGATGATCCGGATGTGGAGGAGCAGAGGAAAACTACAATCATGCACAGCCTGAAAACCTCGCCTCTGACCGTTTCGGCTATGTTGGGAAAAACAGAAATCAGTCTGCGTGATCTTCTTTCTTTGCAGGTCGGGGACATTATTTCACTCGACGCTCCGGTTGAACAAAATATCGTTACGGTGAATGTGGNNGTCTTCAATAAATGATGAAAGGTGATTTCTATGGGGTCAAATAACGAGGAACTGCTTTCCCCAATGGATGTGGATGCCATTGGAGAAATATTGAATATCAGTTTAGGATCTTCTGCAACCTCCGTTTCCACCCTGCTTGATCAGCGGGTAAACATCACCACACCGAAGGTTACGGTAATGCGGGCAGATGAGTTTCATTTTGAAGCGCTCGAACCGGCAGTAGCGGTAGAAATTAATTACGTAAGCGGCCTGGACGGCAAAAACATTATGATTCTGAAAGAATCCGATGTAAAGGTCATCGTCGGTTTGCTTTTGCAGACAGACTATTCCGACCAGGAATTTGTGCTGGATGAAATGAGCCTTGGCGCAATCTGCGAAGTAATGAATCAAATGATGGGCGCTTCTTCCACGGCGCTTTCGCAGCTGCTGAACCGGGCAATTAATATTTCGCCGCCGAATTCTTTTCTGATTGAAAATTCACAGCAGTTTAAGAGCAAATATTTTCATGAAGAAGAACTGGTGGTCGCGATTAACTTTAATCTGATGATCGGCGACCTGGTGAACAGTGAATTTATCAGCTTAATGACGGTGGATTTGGCGAAAGAGCTAACTTCTACCTTTGGCTTTGGCGGTGCACCGGAAGAACCCGAACCGCTGCCGGTGCAGGAACCGGTTTACTCTGAACCGGCGCCGCAGCCAACGCCCGCCCCGGGCAGCGCGCCGGCTCCGCAGCCCGTTAAACAGNNCCGCTCCAAGACCAAGCGCACCGAAGTCGGAGCCCCGCCCAAGCTACGACGTGCAGAGCGCGTCCTACCAAAGTTTTGACGAAGAAGAAACCTTACTTACGGACGATCAGAGCAACAATCTGAATATGATTATGTCTGTTCCACTGCAGATTACTGTGGAAATCGGCCGTACGACGAAAAAGATCAAAGATATTCTGGATTTTACATCGGGTACCATTGTGGAGCTGGACAAGCAAGCCGGTTCCCAGGTGGATGTTTTCGTTAACGGAAAACAGATTGCCAAAGGCGACGTTGTTGTAGTTGACGATTTTTACGGTGTAAGAATTACGGAAATATCCAGCAACAGTGAAATCATGAAATTACTATAAACAAATCAATTTTTACCATCATGTACATTTTTAGGAGGAACAGTTATGGGAAAGAAAATTATGTTAGTTGACGACGCAGCTTTTATGAGAATGATGATTAAAGATACGCTGCAGAAAAACGGCTACACCGAAATCGTCGAAGCAGGCAACGGCGAACAGGCTGTAAATACTTACGTTGCCGAAAAACCCGACCTGATTCTTATGGACATTACCATGCCGGTTATGGACGGACTGGAAGCACTGAAAAAGCTGAAGGAAATGGACAGCGGCGTCAAAGTGGTTATGTGTTCCGCAATGGGACAGGAGACCATGGTAGTCGACGCGCTGAAACTTGGCGCAAAGGACTTTATTGTGAAGCCTTTCAAGCCGGACCGCATTATGAAAACCGTAAACAGCATTTTGGGCTAATTCAGATTATTCTCAGGAGGGAGGAACCGGATTGGATTTCGTTTCGGATGTTTTGCCGCTGCTTTTTTCACTGGTTGCTATCGTCGTGGTTCTGTACCTGTGCTATATGTTCAGCAAATTTATTGCAAAAAAGGTCAACAATGTTTCTGACTCCAACAACATCAAGATATTGGAACGCGTTGCCATTGCACAGGACAAAGGTCTGGCGATTACGGAAATCTGCGGCAAATATTATCTGATTGGTTTTGCAAATAACAATATCGAAATTTTAAAGGAACTTGACCAAGAAGGCCTGAAAATTCCGCAATCCGCTATCAAAGGGAACTTCCTTGAGATTTTGAATTCTACCATGAAAAACAGATGGGATGTGAAATCGTTTGGCAGGAACATCGCAAATACCGGCAAGGCTGACGATGCCGAAAGCAGAGACGGCGAAGAAAAAAAGTAAAGTTAATAGAAAAGTCATGGTTCTTGTCATGCTCTCCCTCATTTTTCTTTTCCTTCTTCCCATGAGGGCATCGGCGGCGTCTGTCAATGTGGATGTGAACGGCAAAGGTGCGGATACACTCCAGATTATTGAAATGCTTACGCTTCTGGGGCTTGTTCCGTCCATACTTATTATGACGACCTGCTTTACACGCATCATTATCGTTCTTTCTTTCCTTCGAAATGCGCTTGGTTTGCAGCAAACTCCTCCGAATCAGGTGCTGATCGGCATCGCGCTGTTTCTTTCTCTTTTTATTATGTCACCGGTTATCAATGACATTAACACGCAGGCCTATCAGCCCTATAAGGCGGAACAGATTACGCAGGAAGAATTTATTCAGAAGGCGTCCGTTCCGATGAAGGAATTCATGCTGAAGCAAACCAAAAAAGATGACTTAAACCTGTTTATCAACCTCTCAAAAACCAAGAATGTGCAGTCATTAACAAATCTGACAGACCTTCCGATTACGGTTGTCATTCCTGCGTTTATGACCAGCGAATTAAAGCGGGCTTTCATCATTGGATTCTTGATTTTTATTCCCTTCCTGATTATCGACATGATTGTTTCAAGCACATTAATGTCAATGGGAATGATCATGCTTCCTCCCGCAATGATTTCGCTGCCGTTTAAACTGCTTCTTTTTGTTCTTGTAGACGGCTGGGGGCTTTTGTTTAAGACCCTGGTAGCCAGCTTTAATATATAGCGGCGTTTACGGATTTAGAGAAATTTGAGAAAGGTACATAAGGCAAATGACTACATCGGAAATCATCGGGATTATGCAGGCCGCCATGGTTGCGGCTCTGAAACTGGCAGCGCCAATTCTCATCGTCAGCGTCGCAATCGGATTGATCGTCTCTATTTTCCAGGCAGCCACGCAAATTCATGAGCAGACGCTTTCCTTTGTGCCAAAGCTGGTGGCTATCGCGCTGGTACTTATTATTCTTGGCCCGTGGATGATGGAGACCATGAATGACTTTATGCGGTATATTTTCGACCTGATCATAAAATTGAATTGAACGGTACGGAAAGAAGGCGGAAAGGTTTGGTCATAAGGTAGTATGGAATTTGATTATGATTTTACGCTTCTTCTGCTGATTTTTATGCGCATGTCAGGCTGTATTCTGTTTAATCCGATTCTAGGCCGAAAAAACGTGCCTGCGGTAATTAAACTTGGCCTTGCGCTGATGCTGTCGGTGTTCTCCTACAAGCTGGTACCGGCACAGTCCATGGAAATGACCTCATTCCTCATGTTTTTCTTCACTTTGCTGAAAGAATTTGCGGTCGGTTACATCATTGGTTTTGTCATTCAGATGTTTATGTCCGTCATTATGATCAGCGGCGAAAATATGGACATGCAAATCGGCATTTCCATGTCGAAAATTTACGATCCGCAAAGCAACGTTTCCATGCCGCTTTCCGCGTCCATGATCAACGCCATGTTTATTCTGGTTTTCTTTGCCACAAACGCACACCTGACTCTGATTGAGGTTTTTGTCAAACTGTGTGTTCTGGTGCCTTACGGCTCCTTTGATTTTCACCCGGAAATGTTTCAGCAGTTAATTTCCCTGTTTTCCTTAATTCTGATTTACGCGGTTAAAATGTCGCTCCCAATTCTTGCGGCGGAGCTGATTACGGAAATCGCGGTTGGTCTGGTTATGCGAGCCGTTCCTCAAATTGACGTGTTTGTCATTAATATTCAGCTGAAGGTAATCATCGGCTTTATCGTAATCCTAGTTATGGTTCCTTCGCTTGCCGCTTTTCTGGAAAGGCTGATTTCCCTGATGTTCGACAACATCAATCACATATTTCAGGCGCTTGCGTAACTCTTTTGCAAAGTTGATTCTCTGGGGGGGATGATATGGCGGACAGCAGCAAGACCGAACAGGCTACCCCGAAAAAAAGAGAAGACGAACGAAAAAAAGGTAATATATTTCAAAGTAACGACGTCATCAGTGCCTTTTCGATTTTAGCGCTTTTCTTTACCATAAAAACCATGCTCCCGTTTATTTACCAGTATATGACGAACTTTTTGACAAAGTATTTTGTCTATACGAAAACGGTAAATGACCTTACGCCAGACTTTGTAATGGATGTGGCAAAAGATGCGGCAATCGCCATTCTCCTTACGGCCGGCCCAATGATGCTGATGGCGGTCGCCGTCGGAATTATTGCAACCGGCGTACAAACCCGGTTTAAGGTATCCAAAGAAAACCTGAAAGTAAAATTTTCACGGCTCAGCCCGCTTCAAGGGGTAAAGCGAATGTTTTCCCTCCGTTCCACAACGGAACTTTTAAAAGCCATGATAAAAATGTCCATTATGGCTTACGTTTTGTATTCCGCCTTTATGAGTGTTGCAAATTCCTTTGCCAAGCTGATGTATCAGGATATTATGCAGGCGACGTATTTTATTCTGAATACCATTATGGGCATTGTAATTCAGCTTTCTCTTGCGTTTGTAATGATTGCCGCACTGGACTATTTGTATCAGTGGTGGGAATATGAGCGAAATATTCGAATGACGAAGCAGGAAATTAAAGAAGAATACAAACAATTGGAAGGCGACCCGCAAATTAAAGGGCAAATTCGCGAGCGGCAGCGAAAAATGTCGATGCAGCGCATGATGCAGCAGGTGCCGACCGCAGATGTAATTGTCCGAAATCCGACCCATTTTGCCGTGGCATTAAAATATGACATTGAAAAAAACGGCGCTCCAATCGTAGTTGCCAAAGGGCAGGACTACTTGGCGCTCCGAATAATAGAAATAGCGGAACAGCACAACATTCCCATGACGGAAAACAGGCCGCTCGCAAGGGCGCTTTACAGCTCCGTTGAAGTAAACCGCGAAATCCCGCCTGAATTTTATGCTGTTCTCGCTGAAGTTATGGCTTGGGTATATTCTATGAAAAGGGGTTAAAGGGATATTGAAGATCTTAAATAATATCGTTGCAATTTTCGTTATTCTTATTATCGGTTTCGTTATCATTCCATTGTCTCCTTTTCTGCTGGACATGATGTTAATCATAAATATTTCACTGTCCATTATGATACTGCTCATGACTATGTACGTGAAAGACGCGCTTCAGTTTTCCGTCTTTCCGTCCATGCTTTTGATTACCACTGTATTCCGGCTTGCACTGAACATTTCTTCCACCCGTTTAATTCTGACCAAGGCCGGACAGGCAGGGCAGGTTATTCACACGTTCGGTAATTTCGTTCTATCCGGAAACATTGTCGTTGGCTTTATCGTGTTCCTGATTATCGTCATCGTGAACTTTCTGGTTATTACCAAAGGTTCGGAGCGCGTATCTGAAGTTTCGGCCCGATTTAAATTGGACGCTATGCCGGGAAAACAAATGGCAA
>DFRY01000034.1 GCA_002378845.1 Ruminococcaceae bacterium UBA3451
TTCGCTTTCCGCTGGAATACGGGGGTCAGCGCACACCGACGGCACAGTGGACGGCAACGGCGGCCGGCTCGATTGTGGTTGGTACGGGTCAGCCAAAACAGGGATGCAAAATCAGCGTAGAGGCGCTGACGTTCGGCCGGATTACGGACTTTGGAATTAAGGATGCCGCCAACATGGGTGCCGCTATGGCGCCGGCAGCCGCGCAGACACTGATTGATTATATGCACGACACAGGGGCTTCCCCGTCGGACTACGACCTGATTTTGACCGGAGACCTCGGCCAGGTGGGCAGCGAGCTGATGGAAGAGCTTTTGGAAAAAGAGGGCATTCATATTGGAAATGTTCACAACGACTGCGGACTGATGATTTATGACCGGATAAAGCAGGACGTTCACGCGGGCGGTTCCGGCTGCGGCTGCTCCGCGGGGGTCCTTTGTTCCATTATTTTGCAGCAAATGCAGCAGGGAAAACTAAAAAAGGTGCTGTTCCTTGCTACCGGCGCTTTAATGTCGCCTACCTCGTCCCAGCAGGGAGAAAGTATTCCCGGTATTGCTCATTTGGTGTATTTAAAATCAGAATAAAAAAGCACAGCACCAATCCCGGATTGATGCTGTGCCTTGATTTTTACGGAAAGAGCTTCGGTTTTTGCTCGAAAATCGAATTATTTACCCAGATATTTAGCAACGGGGGAAATGTCCACACCGCTGCAGGTGAGCAGGAATTGGTAAAGCTGCTCGGCAATCGTTTTCACTCCGCCTTCGGAATCACTTTCCACGTTCAGCGGCATAATCGGGTCATGTAANNCGAACGAAATACGGATTCCTTCGCGGTTGTCGGGCGCAATTTCCCAGCCGGGCTGCTTCTGCGCATAAGCTTCCAGGTCGGCGACGACTTTTTCGCCGCATTCGCGGAAGTTTTCGGCCTGAATGGGCAGACGAAGCTCAATGGCCTCCGCCGGTTCCGCCAGCGGTTCCAGCAGGCTTTCCAGTGTTTTGCCCTGTGCGCGGAGCTGTGCCATTTTAATGATTAGTTTGGTTACGAGGTATGCGCCGTCGTCCAGGAAGTAGTTCTCGCGCAGTGCGGCATGGCCGGAGGTTTCAATTGCCAGCGGGCAGTTCACGCCCTCTTGGTTCAGGCGGACGGCCTCGTTGATTACGTTTTTATAGCCCCGCTTGAACCGGTGGTGTTTGCCGCCAAGGGTATTTTCAATGTACAGCTTCAATCCGCTGGAGGTAATGGAGTCGGTGACAATGGTACCGCCGTCGTTGCCTTCCAGCGCAATGGCGGAAGCAATTGCCACAAGCCGGTTGCGGTTAATTTCCTCGCCTTTTGCGTCCACAGCGCCGCCGCGGTCCACGTCGGTGTCGAAAATAACACCCATGTCGGCATTTGCCGCCACGGTTGCCGCGCAAACGGAACGCATGGCCGTTTCGTTTTCCGGGTTCGGAATATGGTTCGGGAAGGTTCCGTCGGGCTCGAGGAACTGGCTGCCGTTGGTGTCCGCACCAAGCGGTGCAAGCACGTCGCGGGCATAAAAGCCGCCTGCGCCGTTGCCGGCGTCCACAACAATTTTAAAGCCGCTCAGCGGGTGCTCGTAATCCTTTGCGTTTACGCCGCGCTGAATCATTTCGCGCAGATGCGCGCTGTACTGCGCCATGTAATCGACGGATTCCACGGCTCCCTTGCCTGCCGGGGGTACGTCCCCGTTCTGGGCGTGAAGCAAAATGGCTTCAATATCCGGCGAGTCGAGTCCGCCATTTCTGGTAAAGAATTTTAAGCCGTTGCGGTTGAAGGGATGATGGCTTGCGGTGATTTGTACCGAACCGTCGCAGCTCAAATCAACTGTAGTCATGAACATGGATGGAGTGGAGGCCAGCCCGCAGTCCAATACCTGTACCCCTGCGCCCATAATCGCATGGGTTACTGCGGCTTTGATCCGTTCAGCGGATATGCGGGAGTCGTGTCCCACGGCAATTTTAAGTGCGGATGCGTCCTTCTTCGTAAAGTCGGACAGCCAAAGAACAAACCCGGCCGCCATTTTTTCAATGTTTTCGTCAGTCAGGTTGATTTCTTCTCCGGGTACTCCGTCGCTTGCAACGCCGCGAATATCCGTGCCGCTTTTAAACTGTTTCCAATCTTTTGTTAACATCGCTCAATCCCCTTTAACTTCCGTATTTTAAAGTCAATGAAAGCCGGTACCGCTGGGCCCTGCGGATAAACCGCTTTCACAGACCGTCCAAATTTATTATAAGGCATCGAATCTGGTTTGTAAACGAGGTGAAAGACATAAACAACTTAATTACGTTTAGTAATATCTATAAGATATATAACAAAGGGGAAAATGAAGTCCGCGCGCTGGACGGAATTTCGTTTTCCGTGGTACCCGGCGAGTTTGTTGCGGTTGTGGGGCAGTCCGGTTCGGGAAAATCAACGCTGATGAACATTTTAGGCTGCCTAGACACCCCCACCAGCGGAGAATACCGGCTGGAAGGGCAGGACGTAGCCGGGCTGAGTGAGCGCAAGCTGACGCAGATTCGCAACCGGGAAATCGGGTTCGTATTTCAGGGGTTTAACCTGATTTCCGGACTGGACGCGCTGGAAAATGTGGAACTTCCCCTGCAGTACCGCGGCTTTCCAAGGGAGGAACGGCATCGTCTTGCGAAAGAAGCGCTGGAGCAGGTCGGTCTTTCGGAGCGCATGCACCACAAACCGTCCCAAATGAGCGGCGGCCAACAGCAAAGGGTGGCCATTGCGCGCGCAATCGCGGCAAAGCCACCCATCATTCTTGCCGATGAACCCACCGGGAACCTGGACTCCAGGTCGGGCGCGTCGGTTATGTGCATTTTGAATTCCCTAAACGCGGAAGGTAGAACCGTAATTCTGATTACTCATGACGACAAAATCGCGGCTTCCGCAGCCCGAACCATAAAGATTCAGGACGGGAGAATCGTCAGTCATTGAACTGCTCATCCACAATCGTGCATTTATAGCCGGGCAGAAGTTCTTTGCGGCGTTTCATGTAAAAAAAGCAGTAATCGTACATTTGGGTAATCGCCTGAATTTGCGCCATGCGGCTCAATGTAATGAAGCCGCAGCGGGGTTTAAAGTACAGATACATGGGGAAGCTGCCCTCGTCGCAGGGCTGCTGAAACTCCGCATGAAGACGGTGGGCGCCGAGGCTTTCGTAAAAGGCAATCCGGCGCTTTTGCCGTTCGGCCAGTTCCGGGTCCGTTTCAGATACATATTCCACCGAAAAAAGCATTCCGTCAAACGGCCCGCAGTATTTTTGCCACAGGGCACGGAAAAGCGCTTTGCCCCAGCCCTGCCCCTGGTACTCTTTTAATACGGCAAGATAATCAATCCATAAAATGTTATTGTCTTCAATGGTGTAAACCAGCGCGTAACCGAGAAGTTCGCCGTCGGAAGCACGCTTGTACAGCAGAATTTTATACCGGTTGTTGTTCAGCAGTTGCATGAAAATTTTGTACCGGTACAGTTCGCAGGGCGGAAATTGTCGCTCCATGTCTTCATAAATGCGAGGTAAATCCTCCGCGCCACCCAATGAGATGGTGGCCTGAGGCGCTAAATCCATTATAAAAATCTCCCGTCAAATGAAATTTCAGATATTATAGCACAGAGCTTTCGTTCCTGCAACTTGCAGAACGAAAGAAAAATTCGAAATATGCGGAAAATGAGGAAAATTAAGGCCTAAAACTTTGTCTATTTTCACACGGAGCACTTCGTTGACAAACAGGTTGCAAATGTTATAATGTAGACAGCAGATGATTTTGACATCTAATTCCAATTGTTAGAGGAGGATAATTATGGCGTCATCTACATTAAAGCTTCACGATGTGAACGTACCGGAATTTTTAAGGGTACTGGATGAATGTGAGGGAAATGTTTATTTGGTTACCAATGAAGGCGACCGCTTGAATTTAAAGAGTAAACTCAGCCAGCTGGTCGGACTGACCCAGTTGATTGAAGGCGGCAAAATTGCCGAAGCTTACATTGTTTGCGATAAGCCGGAAGACGAGTCCAAACTGTTCCGTTTTAATCTTTTCGGAAAAGAAAACGCATAATTTCAACACACAACTGAGCCGCCCGGCCGGGCGGCTTTTTTTGTTTTTTCCACGATTTAACGAAGGAGGATTCCATTGGCACGCAGAAAAAAACAAGCTTATCCGTTTTGGGCAGCGGCAGCAGTATTATTTGCCGCACTGGCCGGCATATTTCTGCACACAGGAAACGGTACGCAGCCCGCGCAGGCGGCACAGTCTTCGGCGGTACAGTCCGTTTCTTCCGGGCAGAATGAAACGCTGGTATATTTTCTTGACGTAGGGCAGGGCGACAGCGAGCTGGTTCGCCTGAAAACCGGGCAGAACATTTTAATCGATACCGGAACCGGAGAAACCAAAGACAAACTGGTGGAGTATCTTCACGAGCTGGGGGTTCAGCGCATAGACCTTTTAATCGGAACCCATCCGCACGAAGATCATATCGGCGGCATGCAGCGCGTGGTGGAGGAGTTCCCAGTCGGAAAGATTTATATGCCGAAAATACCGGATGCTCAGGTACCGACCACGGCGGTTTACGAAAAACTGCTCACCGCAATTGATAAGAAAAACCTGACTATTACGGCACCGAAAAGCGGTGCCACTCTGTTTGAAAGCGGTGACATCAAAGTAGAGGTTTTTGCGCCGAATGCGGCGAAGTACAGCGATTTAAACAATTACTCCATAGTAACAAAACTGACCTGCGGGGAAAAAAGCTTTTTGTTTACCGGCGACGCCCAGTCGGACAGCGAAAAAGAAATGGTCGCGAAAGGTTATAATTTAAAAAGCGACGTGCTGAAATGCGGGCACCACGGCAGCTCCACTTCGACGACGGCCCAGTTTTTGAAAGCGGTAAGCCCGTCCGCTGCGGTAATTTCCTGCGGGGTAAATAACGATTACGGCCACCCGGACTCCGCTGTAGTCAACCGCCTGCAAAAAGCCGGGGTGACAATTTACCGAACCGATAAACAGGACACGATTCTGGCAAAGTGTGACGGAAAAACCATTTCCTTTTCCATTGGGCTGAAATCGGTAATTAAGTAGTTTATCGACTCAAATCCGAAACTTGCGGATCGAATAATTCTTTTCCATAGAATATGCAAAACGGAAAAATAAGTACAAACAAAAAAACCGGAGCACAATTTGTGCTCCGGTTTTTACCTTTATTCGTCGTCTTCGTTAAAGAACTTATCCCAATCAAAGTTTTTTCCGTTTTCCACCGGTGTTGCCTGCGACATTGGCCTTGCGTCCGTATCTGCTGCGGGGGTAGCCGGTTCGCGCTTCGGAAGCGCTTCCTGCGGAATCGGCGCGGTCACATCGTTTGCGCTGACTTCCGGTTTTTTCGCCTTTGGCTTTTCTGCGGGAGCGGCGGGGGGACGGGTTACGGGACCCGCCGGCCGGATGGTGTNNCGGTTTACGGTACCCGCCGGCCGAATGTTGTTAAAGGATTTTTGACTTCCGGAGGAGCCGCGTTTTTGGGTGCTGTCGCTGTGGGAACTGATATCTTCAAATTCTGTCGGTTCTGAATTTTCGGAATTGATGTCTTCCAATTCTGACGGGCTTCCGTCGGAAGGCGAACTGGTAGAATGACTGCTGATGTCGGTCATATCCACATTACCGCCGGGACCGCCCGGCCCGGGGCGACGGTTTGCAAAAAACTGTGCGTAAACAAAGAAGCCGATTCCGCCGATTCCCAGTACAATAAATGCAATTCCCAGAATTAAAAGCCAGGAAATGCCGCCGCCCTGTCCGGTTGGCTCGCTGCTGGAAGATTCAATGCTGGAAATCGTTCCGCCTGCTTCTACGGCACTGTCTGCACTGCTTGCACCGTTGGAAAGCAATTCACTCCAGTCCTGGGAAGAAAGTACGCCGGGGTCGCTCACCGCGGCATCCGCCTGAGAAGCCGCCGCTTCCACACGGCTGTTATGGGTGTCGACCGACTGAGTGGGTTTATTGGAAGAAACTGCCCGGCTGGAAGTTTCCGTCTGGCTGGATGCGGGGGTTTCGCTTACAGCGGAATTAGCGGAACTGCTGGAAACAGCCGATTCGGTTCCGGACGGTACGGAGCCGGTTTCCTCGGAGCTTGAGCTGTCCGCAGGAGTGCTGCCGTCATCCGGGGAGGGCGAAATGTCTCCTCCGGTCCCCTGTTCGGAAGATACAACAGTACTGCTTGACACGGTTTCTTCGCTGCTTGCGGTGCTGCTTGTTTCCGTTGCAAAAGCGGTAACAGTGAATACACTGACCGCGAAAAGTAAGGTAAACAGAACGATGAACGATCTCTTTGCTTTTAACTTCATAATTATAACTTGTCCTCTCAAACACTTGTCTACATATAATATTATCATATAATATGTTCCAAATTCAACTGTGAATATTCTGTAAATTTACAAATTCCTTTTGAGACAACCGGAGACAAATGAAAGTTGAAATAATTTGCTGTCAATGCTATAATGAAAAAATATGAAACGGTTCATGGGAGTGTGAGTATGGGCGTTATTATTAGTTCCGACAGTGCATGTGACCTGTTCCCCGATTTATATAAACAATATCAGATTGATATTGTTCCTTTGTACATTGGCATTGAGGAAGAATCGTACCGTGATGTGTTTGAAATCGGCCCGGATGAAGTTTTTAAGAACTACGAAAAGACGCGGCACTTGCCCAAAACCTCTGCCCCGCCGCCGGCCGACTTTTTCGCCATGTTTAAAAAGCATGTGGACAACGGGGATGACGTGGTTCATATCGCGATGAATTCCAAGTTTTCCTCCTCTTACCAAAACGCCAGTATTGCCGCGCAGGAGTTCGACAACGTTTATGTTGTGGACACGTTCACCCTCAGCTCGGCAGAAGGCCTTTTGGTGCTTCGTGCCGCCGACATGCGTGACGCGGGCAAAAGCGCAAAGGAAATTTACGACCAGATTGAAATTGATAAAACAAAAGTTCAGACCAACGTTCTTTTGGATACCCTGGAATTTGCTTACCGCGGGGGAAGAGCCTCTATGCTGCAGATGTTCGGCGCAAACCTGTTAAAGCTGCGCCCCTGCCTTTTGCTCGACACCCACGGCGTGCTTACCGTACGCAAAAAATTCCGCGGGAATTACGAACAGGTTTGTAAAGAGTATATCCGTTTTGTACTGGATCAGCCGAATATTGACAGCGAACGGGCTTTTCTTTCCACCACAGGCATGGATCAGGAGCTTTTTAACAGTTTAAAAAAGATGGTTCAGGACAGCGGAGTTTTTCAGGAGGTGCTTACCTCCCGCGCGGGGTGCTCTATGACGGTGCACACCGGCCCCAACACGCTCGTTCTGTTTTATAAAGAAAAATAGGAGGGCATGTATGGACAGAAAAGTGAAGATCGTTGCGGACAGTACCTGCGACCTGAACCCGGAGCTGCTGGCGAGGTACCAAATTGAAGTGATTCCGCTGAATGTAAATCTGGGCGACAAATCCTGCCTTGACGGTGTGGATGTACATACCCCGGATTTGTTTGAATATTACAATTCGACCGGTAAGCTGCCGACTACTTCCGCGCCTACGCCGGCTTATTACGAGGATTTTTACCGTAAATGGACCGAAGAGGGCTGGGAAGTCGTTCATTTCAGCATCAGTTCCGAACTGACCGTTACGCCGAGCATTGCGAAAATGGCCGCCGAAAAATTCGACAATGTTTTTCCTGTGGATTCCCGCAACGTGTCGTGCGGAATGGGTATTCTGGTGCTGAAGGCGGCGGAGTTGCGCGACCAGGGGCTTTCCGGCAGTGAAATCCGCGAGCGTATTTTGGGCATGACCGACAAAGTGCGCACCGCGTTTATCATCAGCACGCTGCTTTACATGTACAAGGGCGGGCGCTGCACCGGGGTGCAGGCGCTGGGCGCCAATTTGCTGAATTTGAAGCCCTGCATTGAAGTGGACGCCGGAAAAATGATCGTAACGAAAAAATACCGCGGCAAGCTGGAATCGGTGGTTCGTCAGGTGGCGCAGGATCATTTGCAGGGAAGGGACGACCTGGATCTGTCGAAAATTCTGATTGTGAACTACGACGCGGGCCAGGCGGCGATTGACGCGGTCACCGAAAAAATTAAAGAGTACCAGAATTTTCAGGAAATACATAATAACCAGTGCGGCTGTTCGGTTTCCGTTCATTGCGGCCCCGGCACGCTGGGAATTATTTACATGGTAAAATAACCGGACTCGTTCGGAAAGGACGTGCCGCATGGAAATTCGGTATACGGAGGAAATTCCCTCGGGGGAAAGTCTTTTTGAACTGATGGAACACTTGGGTTGGAACCGTACGGGCGGCTCACCCGCGTTGCTGCGGCAAACACAGGAGCAAAGCTGGGCGGGTATTTATGCTTATGACGGCGAAACGCTGGTCGGCGCGGCAAGGATTGTTTCCGACGGCGCGGCCACAGGGTTTTTAAACGGGCTTTGCGTAAAGCCCGAGTACCGGAACAGGGGAATTGCAGCACACATGGTACAGGTTTTGCTGAAGAAATGCGAAACAGCCGGAATCTGCACCGAACTGTTCTGCGCCGAGAATCTGGTTTCGTTTTACCGCAGGCTGGGGTTTGAACCGTTTGCGGTCGGTATGAAAAAAGTGCCGGAAAACGGCTGATTTCCGCCGCATTTCGGTGTAAAACGAAAAAGGCAGAGAGCGATCTCTGCCTTTTTCTGCGCTCAATTTTATGATTTTAGGGATTGCGGTAAAGGGGAAATGAACATGAAAACAAAGGGGAAAAACGGGCCGATTATATTGCTTTTATTGCTGATGTATGTGATTGTGGCCATGGGTGACAATTTTAAGGGGATTTTTGTTCCGATCTTTAAAGATGAATTTCATGTGAGCAATACGGCGGTGGGTTACGTGCTGACCGCGGCGCTGTTTGCTTATGCGCTGTTCCAGTATATCGGCGGCATGCTGGTGGAACGGTTCGGCTATAAAAAAACCATTTCCCTCGGCTTCGGTACGGGAATTGCAGCGCTTTTGGTGCTGATTTACTGCAAAAACTTCCCTATGCTGATTTTGGGCATGTTTTTGCTGAACGTGGGGATGGCAATGTTCAACATCGGCGTAAATACACTGGGGCCGGCGCTTACGGTCAGTTCCACAGTGGTGCTGATGAATATGATCAACTTCACTTACTGTGTCAGCAATACCACAATACAAAAGGTTTCCGGCGTGCTGCTGGCGAGCCGGGTGCCGTGGCGAAGCTTTTATGCGGTAATGCTTGTTGCGGTTTGCCTTTTGTTTGTTTATCAGCTTGTTCTGCACATTCCCTATGTACCAACGGCGGAAAAAGAAGCAAAGGGAACGAACGGGGCAAAGAAAGCGTGGAGCAAAAAAGAATTGTTTTCTAATCCCGTACTTTATTTGTACATCGCCGTCACCGGGTTCTACTTAATGGCGGAATACGGAATTGGAAACTGGTTTTCCAATTATATGAGCGAGTCGTTCCAACTGAATGCGGACAGCCGTTCGTTTTACGTCGCTATGTTTTTCGGCAGTCAGGCGGTTGGCCGCCTGATCGGCGGGTTTATTGTGGACAAGGTGGGTAAGTTTAAAAGTATTATCCTGTATTCGGCGGTTTCGGCCGTTATGCTGTTCTTTGGGGTGTTTTTGGGCAGGCAGGGTCTGCTGCTGTTCGCGCTTGCCGGGTTTGCCTGCTCCATTATTTTTCCGACCTCCATCGCTACCGTACGCAATGCGTTCGGGGACGCGGCGTCGTATGCGACCGGGTTCATCTCCATGTGGGCAACGTTCCTTGCCATGGCAGGCAGTATGGCCATCGGAATGCTGAACGACCGCATTGGAACACAAAATGCATTTTATGTGGTGCCGGCCGCTTTGCTGCTTACCGTGGTTTCGGCCGTGCTGCTGCGCGGTCACTCCGCACAAAAGCGAATTTTGGAAAAGGCGGCCTGAAAAACACCAATAAAAAAGCCGCCGGGGAACTTTGTCCCCCGGCGGCTCTGTATCAACATGATTCGCAGTTCGCTTCCATAATTTCCTTTACCAGCTGTTCCAGCTGCACCCAGCTTTCCAGGTACCCGGCTTGGCGGCGGAATTCCGCTGCGTTTTTCATTCCTTTCAGGTACCAGCCCACATGCTTGCGCGCTTCGTTCATGGCGCGGTGCTCGCCCTTGTAGTCGCACATTTTTTGAATGTGCTTCATCATGACAAGCATGCGTTCCTGCAGCCCCGGCGGGGGAAGAATGCGGCAGGAATCGGTCAGGTATGCGTTAATCTGGGAAAAAATCCACGGGTTGCCCAGCGCCTCGCGCCCGACCATAACCAGGTCGCAGCCGGTTTGCTCCAGAAGCTGCGCGGCGGCCTGTGCGGAAACAACGTCGCCATTGCCGATAACGGGAATATTTACGGCTTGTTTTACCTGGCGAATAATGTCCCAGTCCACCGGCGGAGCATACATCTGGTCACGGGTGCGCCCGTGCACAGTAATGGCGTCGGCGCCCGCTGTTTCGCACAGTTTTGCCACTTCCACCGCGTTAACGGAATTGCCGTCCCATCCTTTGCGGATTTTTGCAGTGACCGGCACCGGTACGGCGGCTTTTACCGCCGCCACTATTTCACCGCACAGCTGCGGCCGTTTCATCAGCGCGGAGCCCGACCCGTTATTGCTTACCTTGGGCGCGGGGCAGCCCATGTTGATGTCGANNCAACAGCTGAATTGCCGCGGGGTGTTCCGAGCCAAGTTCCATCAGCTCGGCGGTTTTTTTGTCGTGGTATTGCAGCCCTTTCGAGCTGATCATTTCGCTTACAGTATAAGAAGCGCCGAACTGGGTGCAGATTTCGCGGAACGCACGGTCCGCAACTCCGGCCATGGGGGCAAGCACTGCGCGGCCCTGTATTTCTAAAGTACCGATTTTCATGGGGGTTTCCTTTCAGCTTGAGAATTACGCTCAATTATAACACTTATTTTTTTCTTTGAAAAGTGATATAATAGTGCAATAGTATGGGAATTTATCCGGATTTCATAAAAGTTGTATCACGGATATTCTAAATTGCCCTTGTGTCGGACAGGCACGAGGACGACAATCCATGTTTCTTTGCATTTTTGGGCCGCTGCGAGCGGAATCCCTTATGTGCAAATAAAAGTCTCATATCGTTCAGAGGGACAAACAGATCTCGTTGGTTTGCCCTCATGCCGGG
>DFRY01000024.1 GCA_002378845.1 Ruminococcaceae bacterium UBA3451
ATCCTGTTCAACTGCCAGCCATTCCAGTACGCAACCGAAAATACACCCATCACGGTAAGTGAAAACATGACGTTCACCAATCCCGGGACGATTGTGTCTCTTCCTAATATAAAGGTGATCGGCTCCGGTTCCGGCAGCCTTACGGTGAACGGTCAGAGTGTATCTTTCAGCGACATCGATGGCACGGTGACACTTGATTCAACGGTTCAGGAAACGTATCAGGACACTGGCACGGAACTTATCAGCAAGAATTCTACCAAGACCGGCGATTATCCGGTTCTCCTGCCGGGCGACAATGCGGTCTCGTTCTCCGGTGGAATCACGTCCCTTGAAATCACTCCGAACTGGCGGTGGCTGTNNTGGCTGTAATGGTTTTGGTTTATGATTCCAAGATAACTCAATTTGATAATGACGGGCTGGGGGCGGTTGCTCCCAGCTCTTGTGTTGTCTCGGAAGAAATTAATGGTGCGTTCGAGCTGGAATTGACGCATCCGATTGATTCCTTCGGTAAATGGAAGCGGCTGCAAAAGAATAACATTCTCCGGGTGAACACCCCCCGAGGGATTCAGGCGTTCCGCATTTATCGGATTGTCAAGAACGCCGTTGATGGAACGGTGAAGGTAAACGCCCGGCATATCTTCTATGATTTGCTGGCTAATTTCGTGGAGGACGTCCGACCAACCGGAAAAACCGGCACGGAAGCCGGGCAACAGATTTTGAGCGGATGCCAGTATCTGACTCCGTTCACCTTTACGAGCGATATCACGCACACTTCTACCGCCTACTATATCCGCCAGTCGCCAGTGCAGGCATTCCTTGGCGACACCGATCAGTCATTCATTGCCCGTTGGGGCGGCGAGATCGTCCGGGACAATTTCAGCATTGCTATCAACACCCGGCTCGGAGCGGACAACGGCGTGCGGATTGCTTACGGAAAGAACATGGCAGGGCTGGAATTTCAGGAGGACGCGTCCAGTGTGGCGACACGGATACTACCCACCGCTCTGACCGCCGACAACCAAATTCTGCTCTTGCCGGAAAAGTACGTCGACAGCTCGTATCTTTCGGAATATCCGTTTCCTATTGTTGACATGATGGACACCGGATTTCAGGTCGGAAAAGAAGTCGACGGCCCGGTTCCGTATCCCACGGTCGATTCCTGCTATACAGCCATGCGGAAGTTCATCGCCGACCAGTATCTAGCCGGAGCCGATATCCCAAAGCTTTCCCTATCCGTGGATTTCGTGGACTGGAAGGACATCACCGGATATGAAAAATACAAATCCCTGCTGACCGTCAATCTCGGCGACGACGTGACGGTCGATTATGCGCCATTCGACGTCAGTGTGAAGCTCCGGGTGTGCGCGGTGTCGTATAACTGTCTGACCGACCGGTTCGAAACGCTGACCATCGGCGAAAAGCGGGTTTCCGTAGTCAATTCCATCAACTCCGCTTCTCAGCAGATCAGCGAAGTGAAGCAGGAGATCACGATCACGAACCAAACGGTATCGGGAATTTCCGGCAACGTGGACGACCTGAACAGTGACGACAAACTGACACCAAGCGAAAAAAGTGATGCTCTGCGAGAATGGAGTTCATTTGCTAATGAAAAGGGAACCCTCAGCACACAGGCCATGGCGCTTGGAATTACGACTGAACTCTCCGGTTACAACGACGCATTCCAGCTCCTGTCGAACTATCTGAACGGCGGAGCGCTGTACACGACCGGCATCCCGCTCTGGCTGGATGATGAGCATCGGGGAACCACCACCGACATCAGCGGTGCACAGTATCGGCAGAAATTCGCAGATTATTATGCCGCCCTAAATACGCTGGTTCAGGCGATCACCGCAAAGCTCAAGGCTCTGGCCGATACCGCACAGAACGGCGTCGACGCCAATACGGGCGAAATTACGACGATCAATTCGACGCTCACGACGGTTCAGACCGATGTGAACGGCTTGCAGACCACCGTTTCCAGCATCGACGACCAGATTTCCAACACCGAAGACGGCATCGCGCTCCGAATTTCGAACGCGGAATCGACCATCGAGCAGCACAGCGCTTCTATTGTAACCAAGGTGGAAAGCAGCACGTTCGATGGGTATGTTTCAGAAAATGACGCGCAACTCACCGACGTGGATACCCGGCTGACCACTGTGCAGCAGACCGTGGATGGCTTGTCGCTTTCGATCAGCCGGACCGGTTACCGAAATTTGCTGAAGAATTCTGCTGGCCGGAACGGACTGACCTTTTGGAGCACAACCGGTACGGTTTCCACCGTTTCCAATACGGATACCTCGAACAATACGGTCAGCAACTCCGCGTTCCAACTGGCGGCGAGCAGCACCGTTTCACAGGATTTTTCTCTCAAATTCAACGCGACGCACATCGTTTCTCTTCTCTTTCGGGCCTCCGGCTCCGGCGGCAAAGTAAAGGTCAGCATTACGCAGAACAGCACCGAATCTATTTTATATGACAACACAAACACCGGCACAGACTGGACGTTCGTTACCTTTCCGTTCACTTCGCTGGACACAGTCTGCACCATTAAAATTACAGCTTCCATTGAAATCCTCGCGTCTGACCTGATCGTATCAGAGGGCACGAACGTCGCGCCGTGGGTGCAATCCGACGAGGAGCTTTACACAACAAATTTCATCGCCGACAGCACGGGCCTGACAATTGGGAGCAACATCACCGATATGAAAGCCCACATTTCCACTTCGGCCTTTGAAATCTATCGCGGCGATGATCTGCGCATCAATGTCGCGCCGGACGGGACACGTTTGCAGAAAACCATCATTGAGGACGATCTCACCGTCGGCAGCGTCAAGGAAATTGTCCGGGCCGGAGTCGGCGTGGATTTTGTTGTCATATAGGGAGAAACAGTATGAGCGAAGTCGTAAGCGCCCTGCAGAATGGATCGCAGGTCAAGGTGGTCTACTCCTATACCCAGAATATCTCCGCGAACACATCCACCATCACTGCTTCCCTATACGTCCACCGTGACAGCTACGGCCCGTCCACCGATACAGGCTGCACGGCCTACATGAATATCAATGGAAGCAGGGCAATGACGTATACCTCCGGTTTCACCATCGGGTCAAGCTGGGTACAGATTGGCAGCGCGGCGACCGCGACCGTTGCACACAATTCTGATGGAACCAAGATCGTCAACATTGCCGGATATTTCAATTCCAGCGTCACCTCAAAACTGGAAAACCTCAACGTTTCTCAGAACATCACGCTGACTACGATCCCGAGGGCCAGTTCAATTACAGCTTCTGCCAGTTCGTTCAATATCGGCGACTCTATCACAATTTACACGAACCGGAAAAGCACTTCTTTCACGCATGCCCTGAATTTATATTTTGGCGGCTATGCTACGACGATCACCTATGATATTACTGACAGCTATGTTTGGAATACCGCATCGTGGGCTTCTTCCCTGTACCAGCAGATTCCGAACACGAATACCGGAACCGGAACGCTGCGGCTCATCACCTACGATTCGGATAGCAACGTGGTCGGATACACGGAAATGGGAATTACGGTCCATGTCGTCAACAGCAATCCGTCGTTTACAGGCTTTTCCTACGAGGATGTGGATTCCAATACGGTCGCGCTGACCGGCGATGCTTCACAGATCGTTCAGACAAAATCGAACCTCCGGGTGACCGTAACTGGCGCGGCGGCACAGAATTACGCGACCGTTTCTTCCTACCGGGTGCAGTACGGCTCCAAGACCGTAACGAGTGCTTCCAGTGTAATCAGCTTCGGCACCGTATCCGCGAGCGACAGTCTGATCGTAACCGTCGTTGACAGCCGGGGCAACACGGCTCAGCAGAGCGTGGTTATCACGACTATCCCCTATTCTCCGCCGGTAATTGCTTCCGTGTCGCTTACCCGCGTGAACAACATTGAAGCTGGAGCAGCTCTGGTTTGCGCAGGAACCTATGCGGCGTATCTGGTAATAAAGAGCCAGTATTCCTTGAAATACCGATACAAGACAACTTCTTCAAGCACATGGAGCAGCTATGTCACAATCGTACCGATCGTGAGTGGTGGAGATTTTTCGTTCAACGCCAACATCGGAAACTTTGATATCAATTCGTCATTCAACTTTGAGATCACAGCATCGGATTACTACACCGCGACCACGCAACCGGCCTTGCTGCCTACGGCAAAGCCGGTTTTTTCGATTCGTGACGGGAAGATCGGCGTCAACAAAATTCCGGAGAACGGGGCGCTGGACGTGAGCGGCGACGTATACATCTCCGGCTCCAAGGCCTACAGCGACGGCTATCATCCGAACGCCGATACCGTGGGAGGGCTCCACATTCTGCGTGGCTCGGCCTCCGGCACCACGGCAACGCAGACGGCCTACGGTTCCATCTATTACTCGGCGGATATCAACATCAGCTTCGGGACGACTTTGCCGGTGGCTCCGTATGTCCTGACCTCGTTCAATACCAACGGTTTCGGCTATTGCATCGTCAAAAGCACCAGTACGACCGGTTTTACGGTGAAAATCACAAACGCGGTTACTTCAACGGGCGTGAACTGGGGTATTTACTGGCTCGCGGTGTATTCATCATAACGGATGGAATGCTGTTTGCCGCCGGTCGGTCTGCGCCTAATGCGGAAAGAAAAATTTGCGGTTGTCTATGAAACAAAAATAGTTCCTTCAGTGTAACAATTGAAGGAACCTTTTTATGCCTTTTTTCCATGATTATTAACTTGAAAACATCTCATCTTTGAGCTAACATAGAATTATTAGATATCTTATTTTGCATTTTGGGCTTTTTTAGGAGCCCGGCAATTTCGCTTCGCAATGTATTTTTTCTGGAAGCAAAGTCATGAATTATGCCCCAACCATAGGATGGTTTTACATCAGTATTAACAACCGTTCCGCTGCATGGAGCGGAGTTGAATTTCTTCACAATTTCATTATAGGCAATAAGAGCGTTGGCCCTTACGGAGAGGAAACAAACCGCGCCCGCATTGAAGTGGGGGACTTTGTTCAGCTTGGGGATGAAACCGGGCATTTTTACCACAGCCCGGTTGTGGTGGGAATAACCCCTGAAGAAATTTTTATTGCGGCGCACACGTATGACGCTTACATGCGGCCGCTGAGCAGTTATGAGTACCAAAGAATACGATTTATTCATATTCTCGGCGCCCGAAAATACCAATAACAGCAAAGCAGACCGGAAAATTCCGGTCTGCTTGTTTTTACAAAAAAGCTAAAACAACGAAAGTTGGCTGTTTGCGTAACCCAGCTTATACGCGCTGACAATATCCTGCATTTTATACAGAAGACCAAGCCGATCGCATTCCGCACAAAAAACCTGCCACAATTCTTTCGCTTTCGGGCTGGAGCACTGATAATAATCGCCGTATCGCTGCATATACCGCTCACTCAGCCTGGTGCCGGGAAACTGCTCTTCCAGCTTTTCGTAATACCAGTCCCGCTGGTTTTGCCGCAGAGTAACTCCAAAAGCGGGGTAAACAAACCTTGCGCCGTTTTTCTGTGCCAGCCGTACAATGGAAAGAATATTTTCTTCGTTGTCTTCCAGAAAAGGCAGAACCGGCATGAGCAAAACCCCGCAAAAAATTCCGGTCTGCGCCAGCTGGCGGATTGCTTCGAACCGCTGGGATGAAGGGGGCGCGTTTGGTTCCACTTTGGCGCTTAATTCGTCTTGTGCCGCGGTAATCGTAATTTTTGCAATTACCGGCGAAGCAGATTTTATATCGGCAAGAAGATCGATGTCTCTGGTAATCAAATCGCTTTTCGTGTCGATTGCTACGCCGAAGCCATAGGCGTAAATTAACTCCAATGCGTGGCGGGTCAGNNCTCATTCCGAATTATTTCCAGCGCGTTTGCTTTGGCACGCACCCGGTCAAAGTCTTCCACATGGTAACACTCGCTGCGGCTGTCACAATAAATACAGCCATGACAGCAGCCTTTATAGATATTCATATTATAATCGGCGCCAAACCAGCTTGTTGATTTCGTTCGGATTACAATGGACTTCGCCGGGATGAGTTCCATATGTTCGGACTCCTTTTATTTGCTGTCGAATGTTTGGCAGCGTTCGCAATAATAAATACTTCCGCCAAGGTACATTTCCTTTCGAATTGCCGTACCGCAAACGGGGCACGGGGTTTCCACTGTGTTTTTGCAGAGAACGGTACGGTAGCCGCCGGGTCTGCCGAACAAATCGCGTTCCGTGTCGCGGCCGCCTTTCTCCGTCATTTCCAGCAACGTAGCTTTTACCGAGCAGAACAGCGACGAAAGTTCCCCGTCGGAAAGCGAGCCCATTTTCCGCTTTGGGTGAATTTTGGCATTCCACAGAATATCCTGCAAAGTTCCATTCCCCAGCCCCGGAATACGCTGTTCTGTTGCCAAAAACGCCTTTGCGGAAAGCTTTCCGACCGAGTCGGTGGAAAGAAGCGACGCAAAATACGTTTCCCCGAACGCCGGGGTTAGTGGGGACGGCTTTTCTTTGGCGACCAGATAATAGGAATTTTCATTCTCACCATCCTGAAATGCATACAGTCCGCCGTACATTTGAACCGTCGCGACCAAAAAGGAGGAATCCTCCAGTTCGATCAGAAGCTGATGCTTTTCCGGCACAGGAACACCCATGGGATAATAGCGAAGGTTCACCCCATCCTGAAATAAAATCCGTTTGCCCTGAACAAACAGTTCCGTAATGCTTCCCGCAGCGGAGGCACCGGTAATCTGTGCCCCGGACAGTAAAACGGAATACGCGGTCGGATCACCGAAATACCATGCGAATTTATGTGGCGTGTGATTGGCGTTCACACGGACAATCCGTTTCCCCGCTACGGTTTGATTCAGCTGCTTTGCTAAGGCACTGCTTTCGGGTATTTCAAGCATCGCACTCACTCCCGTATTTTAAAGCATCCTGACTGGGTGCCGCAAAACAGTCTTCATTTTGTCCGGCGCGGTTTTACGCGGGTCGGAAAGGTAAATCTCATGGTGGCGGCGTTCGCCACAGTCGTCAATGTAATGGTTCTCGCTGATAAATTTCTCAATTAAGGCCAGTGAATTCGGCTCGTCGCGAAACGGTCCGACGTGCAGAATTTGTACGCAGGGGCCTTCGGCATAAGTTGCAAGCCGTGCTTTGGAAAAGTCCAGCTCCGGCTTTTTCTTCGCTGCCTGCGCAAGTGCCCATTGAAAAACTTCCTCCGTTACAAATTCCGGCTGACGTATCATGGAAGTCCAGCACCAAGCGTCACGCTTTTCAATAGCGAACGCGCCGTCATTGCAGCCCCAAAGCCCTTCGAGTGGAGGAACCACGTAATCGAAATAACCTTCCGGCTGATTCCAGCCCATTTTGCTCATTTTAATGGTAAAGGACAGCGAATACAGTACCCCGACGGAATTCTGGTATTCTTCCCCATTGGGGTCACCGTGCCCGTCCACCATAAGAAAAGGAATGGCAGGCACCGTAAGGAAAACAGGTTTGTTTTTCGGCAAATACAAATCCGGATATTCTTTTTTATAATCCAGCTTCTCCATACCTATCCCCTATCCGCGTCAGTTCAGAGAAATATAGACGTGAATGTCCATATTTTCCATATCGCATCCGTCCAGATATTCTTCGAAATCGCAGTCGAATTTTCTGTCTAACTTCATCTGCCAAAGCTCCACCCAGAAACCGGCGACTGCCTGTGTATTCCCGTGAAGCACAAACTTTGCGTACCTGCCTTCCGGAATTCGTTTCACCGTAAACCGTGTTGGCAGGTTTTCTGTAGAGGCTACTTCACAGCAAACCGTCAAATCATACAAGCCGGTTGCACCGTTTTCATAATCTGAATACAGGCCGATTGTATTTCCGCCAACCTTACTGGAAACGGAACCGTAATTCTCCTCTTTAAAAAACGCCTGCCATAATGCATTGATGTCAGCCGACATGTTCGGGTCACTGTTCGCGGTGCGTATTGTAAGCCCCGCAACGGTTTTCTGTGCCAAGTGAACTACCTCATAATCCATAAAAAGCCCTTCTTTCTCAAGTTTGTAACCCGATTATAGCAAGGGCAATATGACACCTGCATGTCATATTAGCGGTATTTTTGCAGAATTTTTTCCGCGTTTTGTTCCATTTCATTCCGGATTTCAGGCGGTTCCAAAACTTCCATTGAGCTGCCAAAAGAAAGAAGAAAACCGTACAGCCATGCCCCGCCGGGCATGACCGCGTGTACGGTAAAACTGCCGTCCGCATTTTTTGTAACTTCTTCTGGCTGAAACGCGTCGTAAACACGAAACGCCTGGTCCGCTTCTATCTTCATAACAAGAGGAACCATTTCGGTATGATAAGCATGGTCTGTATTCTGAAAAATATGATCCGGTATTTCCCGCTGAAAGTTCTCCGTCGATCCCAACAGATTTTTCATACGGGAAATTTTAAAGACACGAAAATCCTTTTTCTGTCGGCAAAAGCCGTAAAGATACCAGCCCATTCCTTTAAACAGGATTTTCAGCGGTTCTACCGTCCGTTCGGTTTTTTCCCCTTCCCCGCTGAAATAGGAAAAAGAAATCACTTTCCTTTGCAAAATCGCATTCTTCAACAGCGCGAATTTATCGCGTTCGTCTGCCCCGCCGCCCCAGCTGGAAAAATCAACATCAATCCAGCCGGCCTGTTCCTTTCCAAACAAGGCAGCCAGCTTTTTCAGCACCGGTTCCACGTCGGGCACACGGATGGCGTTCAGCCCCTGCAAGCTCGAAAGAATATCGTTTTGCTCCGCATCGGATAGATAGGATTTGTTCAGCACAAATTCTTCCATTAGCCGAATTCCCCCGCCCGTGCCCCGGTTGGCATAAACGGGAATTCCCGCTTCACTCAGCGTGTCGATGTCCCGGTAAATTGTGCGGGGCGAAACCTCAAACCGTTCCGCAAGCTCCTTTGCGGTTACGCTTTTTTTCTCCAATAACAGATATACGATTTCAAACAGCCGGTTTATCTGCATTTTCTCACCTGCTCTCTTGGTTACATGAGAGTATCGATCAACAGATAGATATTTAACAGGGAAACGAGGATTCCGGTTCCCCAAAGTAACACATTCAACAGCTTGCTGTTTTTATATTTTCCCATAACCTTTTGGGAAGAAGTCAAGTAAAGCTGTAGGAACACGGTAACCGGAAGCTGAATGCTTAAAAGCATTTGCGAAATGAGAAGCCCCTGAAACGGGTCCTGAATGAACAGAATGGCAATAACCGCAAGAATCAGCGTAGACAACACGCCGATTTTTGTGTGCCTGTCTTTAATACTGTAAGGTTCTTCAAAAATTCCTGCTAAGACAATACCGCCTGTCATGCCGGCTGTAATGGAAGACGAAAAACCCGCAAAAAGCAGTGCAATTGCAAAAACTACCGCGGACGCGGGGCCAATGAGCGGAGTCATTAGTTCATGCGCCTGTGAAAGCTCTTCCACATCAATATGCTTTTGGAAGAATGTAGCTGCGGCGAGTAAAATCATTGCACTGTTAATCGCCCAGCCGACAATCATAGAAAACAGAGTATCTTTGAATTCATATTTCAGCTGCTCTTCCAGCACCGATTCATCCTGCAAATTAAACTGGCGGCTCTGAATGATTTCCGAATGTAAAAAGAGATTATGCGGCATAACCACCGCGCCCAGCACGCTCATAATAATCAGAGCGGAGTTCTGCGGGAAAGAGGGTACTACCCAGCCTTTTGCCGCTTCGCCCCAATGAATGGGAACCAAGAACAGCTCGTACAGGAAGGACAGCCCGATAATGGAAACAAACCCGATAATCACTTTTTCAATTTTCTTATAGGAATTACTGAAAAGCATGGCAGCTACCGCAACAAACATGATTACGGAAGCAATTTTCACCGGAATATGAAAAAGCATATTCAGCGCAATCGCGCCACCGAGCAGTTCGGCAAGCGCGGTGGAAACGCAGGCAAGCAGTCCGCTTACAAGAATGGGCACGCTCACCTTTCTGCTGATATATTTTGTCGCCGCTTCCGCAAGGCAGTCGCCGGTAACAATGCCAAGGTGCGCCACATTGTGCTGCAGTAAAATCAGCATAGCGGTGGAAAGCGTTACCACCCAAAGCAGTTCATACCCGTATTTTGAACCGGCCGCAAAGTTGGAAGCCCAGTTGCCCGGGTCGATAAAGCCGACCGTCACAAGCAGCCCCGGCCCGATGTATTTAAAAAAGCTGAGAGAAATACTAGGGGATTTGTGGTCTTTCGCAAAGAGTTTGACAAAAAAGTTTTGAATTGCGTTCATCCCAGGGAACCTCCTAAGTACATTTTTCCATTTATATAGTTTATCGCGAAGCGGGGCGAATTACAAGCACCAGTTTCGGAAAACTGCAGCAAACAGGCGCACCGCAAACCGCGGTGCGCCTGTT
>DFRY01000052.1 GCA_002378845.1 Ruminococcaceae bacterium UBA3451
TTTCAACTCCGTTTTCCGCAAGCGCGTCCGCATAGCCCCATGCAAAGCCGTTAATGTCGGCGGTCATGCCGCTTTTTATCGGCACACCGATTGACTCGCCGTATTTTTTCGCCAATGCCAGGCGGGAGGAAAGCACGTCGTAGTTGATCAGCTCCGTCAAATTCAAATAGTTGCCGGAAAGGCCGATTTCGCCGCTTTTTACATACTTTTCAAAATCCCTGCGGTAAGCTTCCGAAGCCTGTTCATAAAAGGTTTTTACCTGCCAATAGTTCTCGCATTGCCAGACAAAACCTTCACTTTCTTTTTTGTTATTATAGTGTAGATCGTTTAAAATATCAATGGCCTGCCGGATAAAGTCGCAGTGATACCGGATTATTTTGTCCTGCCGCTCTGTATAGCCGATGTCCGTGTGCGAATGATGAATTAAATAGATCTTCCAGTTCTTTTTCAGTTCCATGGAATCATCCCTTCTGNNTTCTGAATTTTATTTGCTGGTGTAAACAAACCCGGATTCAAAGTTCTTCTGCAAAACAATAAACAGTACAATAGTAGGAATGGACGCGATAATACAGCCCGTAAGCAGCATGGGAACATCGGCCTTGCCCAGCAGAGAAATGGAAGCCATGACCGAGCGGATGTTAGGCGATTTGGTAAACGTAAGGCCAAACATCAGGTCATTCCAGCACCAGGTAAACTGGGAAAGAAATACAATGGACAACGGGGCCTTTGCCATGGGAAGAAAAATGCGGGTCAAAACCTGCATGGTCGTACAGCCGTCGATATTTGCGGACTCGCAAATTTCCCTTGAAATACCGATAAAGAAGTTACGCAGCACAAACATGCTGAACGGTATGCAGATTGCGGTATAAAACAGCACCATGCCGAACCTTGTGTCGTACAGATTCAGCTGTGCGTAACCGCGGTACACCGGGATAAGGTAAATTTGGAACGGAAAGATTGTGCCGCTGTAAATCAGCATAAACCAGAACATTCTGAACTTAATATTCAAATGTGCAATGGCGTATGCCGCCAGAGTAGCAATTGCAACGGAAAACACCGCGCCGAGAAACGCGTATAAAAAGCTGCTCAGCATACCGTTGCCCAACCCAACCGTGGTTAAAGCCGTGTACAAATTGCTAAAGAAAAGGTTTCCTTTCGGAAGTTCCCAGAAATTGCCCAGCATGTACTCCTGTCTGCCCTTAAAACTGCCGAAAATAGTGAACACAACCGGAAACAGCCAAACAACGCTTAGAACCGTCAGAATTATATTTATAACAACTTTCGTTGTCCTTTTTTGCTTCATCATTTTTGTTCGCCTCGCTTTCCACCGTAATTACGCGGAATAATTATTATCCCCGAATGTGTTCCTCAAATTGAAATAAGATACAATCAGGATTACCACAGTAAGCACCACCGCTACTGCGGAACCTACCCCAAATCGGTTGTTAATAAACGATTCCTGGTACATGGTAAGAGCCAGTGTTTCCGAAGTACGGTAAGGGCCGCCCTTCGTCATGACCCAAATGGAATCAAATACTTTAAAGCTGTTTACTAAGGACATTAAAAGTACCACGACCGTAGTGGGTTTTAGGAGTGGAAAAATCACCTTGGTGTACATGTGGTAAACGCCCGCGCCTTCAATAACTGCCGCCTCAATGGGGGATGCAGGTATGTTTTTCAAACCGGACAAAAACAAAAGCATGTTTAACCCGATTCCCTGCCAGGTACCCATAATAATCATAATAAACGTATTCACGTAAGGCACCGCCAGCCAGTCCTGCATCAGGTTCGGAAACCCGATGAATGCGAAAAGCTGCGGAATTCCATACTTGGAAAGCATGGAAGCAATAATCAAACCGCCGACTGTGGCGGAAAGCGCCGTGGGAAAATAGAAAATATTTTTAAACCCGGTGAGCCAGGAGCTTTTGGAAATAATAATTGCGAAAATCAACGGGATAACAAGGGAAACCACCAAAGAGCAAACCACCCAAATCAGCGTGTTCATGACGGAGATTCTGAAATTCGGGTCGTTGAATAAATGAATGTAATTGGAAATTCCTGCGGAGGTAATGGGGGAAAAACCGTCCCAATTATGAAAGCTGAGGTAAACGGTGTAAATAATGGAGGTAATAAAAAATACCGCAACCAATAAAACCGCCGGCACCAAATACAAATAATCCGTCCAACTCGACGCCGGTTTCCTGACTTTCGATTTTTCTGTCATTCTGTCTACTTCCTATTCTGTCAGTATTGCTGGCTGTTGTAAAACCGTTATAAAACGGCGGAAGCGCCGCTGTTATGCCGCGGCCTTCCGCACTTCGTTTTATATTTTTTCAAAGAGGAAAAACCAAGGATTATTTTGTAAAGACTTCGTCTGCTTTCGCCTGAATGGTGTTCAGCGTATCGTCAATGGAAGCGGCACCGTCCATGAATTTGGAAAGTGCGGTCAACGCTACGTCGCGCACATCGGAAGGAGTATTCTCGTAATAGCGCAGAATCATTTCATATTTGCTGGAATCGGAGCTCATATTAATGATATTCTGAATGGTTTTATCTTCAATCGGCACACCGGTAGTATTTGCAATGCCGTTGTCAACAACCATAACCTTCTGTGTTGCGGGCTTATAGAAGTTGCGCAGTGCCGCAATGGCGGATTCTTTGTCTTTGCTGTTCTGGGAAATGCAAATCGGAGAAGCTTCGAAGAAGATAATACCTTTTCCGCTTTCTTTTACGCTGGGCAGTACGAATGAGTCAAGAGTTTCGCCCGATGTCATGCCATAATTCTTTACCAGGTCGCTGACTGTGGCGCTTGCTTCCAGGATAATTGCACTTTGACCCTTTGCAAAATCTTTGTACATATCGGAATAGAGAACCGGCTTTGCAAAGTAGCCCTTATCGATCATGTCCTTCCATTTCTGAAGAACCGTTTTCATTTCCGGATCGTTGTATTTTTTCGTTCCGCTGCAAATGTCTTTGTACAGCTGGGGCTCATATGCGGCAACAATTGCCTCGAACCAAATGAAGCTTGCCCAGGAATCGTTCTTTAAGCCGATTGGGGTAACACCGCTCTGCTTAATCTTTTCGCAGTCCGCGAGGAACTCGTCAAATGTTTTTGGTGTTTCCGTTATGCCGGCCTTTTGAAATACGTCTTTGTTATAAAGGCAGGTATTGTACAGAACGCTGTAAGGAGCGGCATATGCTTTGCCGTCAACCATAAACGCCTTTTCAATGTCGGGGGAAACGCCGTCCGCTATGTAGTTTTTCCATTCGTCAGTTAAATCGGCAACTTTGCCGTTCTTCACCAGGGTTTCCAGCTGCGGGCCGCTCCACCAGGTAAAAAGACCGGGTGCGCTCGGCTGGTCAATAGACTGCTGAATTGCGGTCTGGTAAGCAGCGTTGTCAGGGAAATTCGTAATTTTAAGGTCTACGCCGGAATCACTCTTCCACGCGGTAGCAAGTCGGTCGACAATTTCCTGATTATTGCCCTTGTCAAACCAGAACTCAGCGGAACCGGCCCCTTTTGCTTCCGAAGCCGCCGGAGCACTCGAACCGCTCGCCGAGGGTGCTGAACTTCCGCAGCCCGCCGCCGTGCTGACTAACAACGCCGCGCTTAACACCAGCGCAACCGCGTTTTTAAATTTGAACATTTGAATTCCTCCCACTTTCATCATAAATTATAACATTATAACGTTATAACGTTTAAATGCATTTTAGCATGCCTTTCACGTCTTTGTCAACAATAACATTCAAATAAACCGGATAATTTTATGTATATTTCGTAAAAAGCGAAATAAGCTGCTCTGCGCGACAAGCCGGACAATTTCATCAAATTGTTTTCGCCCCTTTTTCGCCATAAAAAATTCTTTTCCTTTTAACAGGAAGTTTAACCTGCCTTCACAGTTTGAACATATTAAACGGGTAAACTAGAGACATAGAATCAATGAATTGATCATAAATATAGATTTACTGCCACACATACCTGTCGGTCAGACGGAATACCGAGCCGATAGGAAGGCAGACCAATTACAAGTTCCTCGAAAGAGGCTTTCTATATATCTTTTTCATATACTCCTCCCAGAAGCCGCCCGTTTGGGCGGCTTTCTTATTGTTTTTATGCCGAATCGGCGCTTTCTTCTGCGTCGGCACGCATTAAAAAACAAATTATATTGATTTTTCATTTTCCGGGTATACTACCGCAAAGAAAGGAGATTTTTATGGATAACACAAATACAGATAAAAATGCATTGGATTCGTTTCATTTCAGTTGTATTTCCGATGATGAAGTCGCCGTCATACGGCAGGCGGAAAATCAGCTTAACCAAAATAAACAGGACAAAGTGGTTTTGATTGCCTACGATGTGAAAAACTGCTGATTCGTTTTAATTTTCAGACTGCGGTTCCGGAAGAAGCCGCGGCTGTTTTGGGTTTCTGTAATTGTAATTGCTGATAGATTCCTTCGCAGCGGGTATACTAGTCTTACCAGCGAAAGGAAAGGAGATATAACGATGAGTGNNTGACAGCCGTTCCGTCGCATCTGCCACCGAATGCACCGGGCTGATACAGACTCCGCCGGCCTCTGTGGACGAAGCGGAATCTTACGACCAGATATACGATGTACCTCAGCCGAAAAACAAAGTAAACAACGGCTTGCAGCAGGAAAAAATTTCGCGCTCCAGCAACTCTGTTGAATAATTTAATTTTCGGAAGACGATACTATAAACGGAGATAACTCCTCCTGTTTCATTTTTGGGGCCGTACAATGGGGTGCGGCCTTTTTTTATGCCCTTTTTCAAATTGGTATGGTTAGGTACTTTCCCTCACAACCATTTTTGCCGGAAAATGAATCGGTTCGGGCAGCGTGCCCTGTGTTTGCATTTGATAAATCATGTCGATGGCAACTTTGGCAATCTGGTCTTTTGGCGCTTCCATCGTAGTTAAAGTGGGTGTAAGCAGTTCGCAGATGCTGGAATTATCGTACCCCACCACTGCAATGTCGTCGGGAATACGGCGGCCGCTGCCCAAAATTTCTTTCATGGCATACGAAGCAATCTGGTCATTCCGGCCGAATACCGCGTCTATGGGACGGGCGTTCATGTAATCCCGCAGTTTTTTCTGCACCTCTTCCGATGAAGTACACCCCGTAATCAGGTTGTCTTCATAAGACAGTCCGCATTCTTCCATTTCGTTCGCAAAACCACGCAGGCGGGCATCACTCAGCGTGCTGTAATGATTATGGGTCGAAATACGGTCCAAATATACAATGTTCCGTCTGCCCCGGTCATACAGGTAGCGAACTACTTCGCGCGCGCCGTGGTAAAGCCCAGAACTGATCAGCGCCGCGCCGTCCACATTATTGTAATAGTGGTTTTGTAGGATGACCACCGGAATACCGGCGTCCACGAATTCCTGTACAAACGAATCCGGAATACTCATCGAACTGATTACAATTCCGTCAAACCGGCGGCTGATCACCTGCCGGACGAAATCGGGCTGATTCCGGTTGGAGCAAAGTGAAAGCAGCCAGCCTTTTTCGTAGGCATACCGGTCCATTTCATAGGTAAGCTGGCTGAAATATTCATTGTTAATGCGGTCCGCAATAAAGATGATATGGTTGCTGTTTTTCCCTTTGAGCGCGCGCGCAATGTTATTTGGCGTGTAATGAAGTTCCTTTACCGCCTGTAACACCCGTTCCCGCTTGCTTTTTTCCACATAGCGGTTGTTGTTCAAAACATATGAGACAACGGTTACGCTAACCCCTGCCCGTTTGGCTACGTCAGCACGTGTCGCACACTTGAACGGTTCTTCCATAACTTCTCCTCCTCGGTTATGATAAACACGTATTTACTCTATATAAATTATAGCAATGAAGTCGAATTTGTCAAAGAAAACTGAAAAGAGTCGAAACGGATGACCGCAGGAGGCAGCCCTTACGCCAACCGTTAAAAACACGGGACAACATGGAGACATCCTTTCCGTATTTACCAAAAACAGTGCCTGTGCGGCCGGATGTGACACCACGGAAACGCACAGGCAAAATGTTCTTATTCAGCTTTCCGTCGGAGCCAGCAAGGCTGCCGACGAGCATGCTAACGGAAAGACAAAGTGCTAGAATCCTTTTATTTTGATTTGGTTTTCCTCCTAACAATTTTTTTTTGCCAGAAACACGACCGTTTGCTTCTGCTTTGAAAAATCTCCCCTTCCACGACACAGATTATAAGGGGAGGCTGCCACGCTTCAGGCAGTTGATCCGTTCTGGCTATTGAATATACTCGTTATAAATACGAGTGTATTTTCCGGGCTAAAAACCCACTTTGCTTTATGCAGACAGCAAAGCGCCGCAGGTATCCATGGAGCCGTTTCTGCCTTAAACAGTACATATTTTATGTTGTGATTTTCCAGTATGAATAGGATGGTTTTGAAATCCTCACTGGTCAGCGGCGTGCGAAATGTTCCGATGGAAGTGGACGGCGTTTGCTTCCAGCAATCGGAATTCCGTACGCGTTTTGCATGTTGCCGCCCAGCGTGTTACTATCGTTTCCCGGAATTTTTCAGTCTACTTCCGGCTCTTCCAGGCAATCCATCGTATACAGCGAACATTTCAGATAGCCGCCTTCGCCGTAATCATAGTCTCCTGCGCCTGCACCAGTTTTCACCAAACCTGCCTTTTGGGGCATTTCACAACGGAATTCCTTAGCCATAACCGCGGTGATGGCGGCTCCGGTCGGGGTAACAAGCTCGCTTTCAATTGGTTTGGTCTGAACCGGAAGGTGAAATTGACGCGTTATGATTCTGGTTGCGGGTACCGGCACCGGAATATGGCCGTAGCGGCAGTGAATAAAGCCGATTCCGTCGGAAAGGGGAGTAAAATAAACCGCGTCAGCGTTCAGCCGGTCAATACAAATGGCCGCACCGATTACATCCACAAGGGAGTCCACTGCGCCACGCTCATGAAAGTGAACCGCTTCCCACGGGATGCGGTGTGCCTGCGCTTGCGCCTGTGCAAGAATTTCAATCATTTCCCGCGCTTTTTGTTTCACCTGGTCGGAAAGACCGCTTTCGTCGATTAAACGCAGAACGTCATCCGGATTTTTTTCCTTCCCGTTTTCCGGGTCGTCCAAATCCAGCAGTACGTTAACTTTTTTTGCCGGTACGCCATAGCGGTTTACTGGAAGGCACTGCAACTCGTACCCGCCGAAACGTACCTTTTGCAGCTCGCTTTTCAAATATTCAAACTCCACGCCCAAATCCAGCAGTGCCCCCAAAGTCATGTCGCCGCTGATTCCGTACGCACAGTCAAAAAACAAAACCTTTTTCAAACATCTGCCACCTTTGCTATATTTTTTAGGATGAAGTAACTTTCTTGAGTAAATCGTATCATATATACAGTCGTGTTTACCCAAAAAATTAAGCAAACGTTTGCGTATTGTGCATACGAAATAATCTTTAAAGGGCGGGTAATCCGTGTTCTTTGCTTTCCACTCTACCACAAATTCGATGTTCTGTCATCCGGCGCGAAGTCGGCTGCTTCCCTAAGCTTTAATAGTGATATTGTTTCCTTTAGCGACTGCGCCTGCGTATTCACTTTTGCTGGTATCAGCGGTTTCTTCACTGGTGGCAGAGTTAGTCTGCACAACCGCGGAAATTTGACGAAATGGCGGTTTCTCACTGCGCTCAATTTGACA
The DNA here is from genome assembly GCA_002378845.1 of Ruminococcaceae bacterium UBA3451. GTDB lineage: Bacteria > Bacillota > Clostridia > Oscillospirales > Acutalibacteraceae > Caproiciproducens. The sequence goes on from DFRY01000052.1 coordinate 7,683, forward strand.
CATTTTATTTCCCGTGGTAAAATAGAGGTAGCAAGTAGCAACTGCCAAAATTCGACAAGTTGTTACTTTTGGAATACAGATACCTCACAGGAAAGGAGAATCGGAATGATTGAATACCGAAATGTCTGTAAATCTTACGGCAAAAAACAAATTGTAAAAGATCTTAGCTTTCAAATACCCGATGGGCAGTTTGTAGTTTTGATTGGGCCCTCCGGCTGCGGAAAAACAACAACGCTGAAAATGCTGAATCGGCTGATTGAAATGGATTCCGGTGAAATTTTTATTAACGGAAAAAACATTATGAGCATGAACCCGGAAAAACTGCGCAGCTCCATTGGGTATGTAATTCAGCAGATTGGCCTTTTCCCAAATATGACAGTGGAAGAGAACATTTGCGTTGTTCCCAAACTATTAAAATGGGACAAAGAAAAGTGCCGTAACAGGGTGCATGAACTGTTAGAACTGGTTAATATGCCCTACGAAGAGTACGCACACAAATATCCGAGTGAAATGAGCGGAGGGCAGCAGCAGAGAATCGGCGTACTTCGTGCGCTGGCGGCGGAGCCCCCGATTATCCTGATGGATGAGCCATTCGGAGCGCTTGACCCGATTACAAGAGATTCCCTGCAGGATGAAATTAAGCTGCTGCAAAATCGGCTGAAAAAAACCGTTATCTTTGTTACGCATGACATGGACGAGGCGTTACGCCTTGCCGACTGCGTTATTTTTATGGACGAGGGCGAAGTTTTACAAATGGATACTCCCGAAGGCATACTTCGCGCACCGGCGAACGACCAGGTACGTGAGTTTGTCGGAAAACACGTACATAACTTCACCCAGTCGATGCTTTGCTCTGACCTGATGAAAACAAAGGTCATTAAAGCAACGGAAGACCGAAAAACACTGGAATGTGTGTCGCTGATGAACCGCTACGAAATTGACTCGCTTGTCATAGTGGATGAGAAAGACAATTACCGCGGAGTACTCACCATTGACGCCATCAATCAACGGGGCAAGGCCGGAAACGCCATTCGGGAACTGGTCACTACCGACGTTCCTACCGTAACCGTTGAAACACCGGCAAAAACCGCTTTTGACATTCTGACTGAACGGCATGCCGAATATGTTTTGGTGCTGACTGACGCTGGGAAGGTTGCCGGCATCATTACCAAAACAAGTATGTCAAGGGCGCTTGCCAGCTTTGTCTGGGGGGATCCTGCATGACGCAGTTTTTTGAACAATACGGTAACAAACTGGCCGGCGCCATTTTAACTCACCTGGAATTTGTTCTGATTTCCGTAACGCTCGGTTTTATGATTGCGCTTGTACT
>DFRY01000002.1 GCA_002378845.1 Ruminococcaceae bacterium UBA3451
ATCGGTACCGAAAAAATCGGTTCCGGACTGGTAAGCGTCATGGTGCGCGGTGATGTCGGCGCAGTTAAGGCTGCTGTTGAAGCAGGCGGCACCGCAGCGGCAAGACTGGGCGAAGTCATTGCAACTCACGTCATTCCGAGACCGCATTCGGATGTGGAAAAAATTCTCCCTTCCGTAAAATAATTCGTTCTTTGGCAGTATAAATACGATGACAGCGTAAGGCGGGAAGGGGATTGCCCGCTCGCCTTATTGCAGTCTGTTACCTGAATCGGTTAAAAATTGCCAGAACGGAGGCGGATATTAAAATGGCAGTTGACGAAAAATTAGTAGAAGAAATTGTTCGGCAGGTTATCGCGCTAAAAACGGCTCCCAAAGCAGAAAAGCAGGCGGAGAAGATTGAGAAGGACGACTTTCCGATCATTCCTGTCGGTATTTCCGCAAGGCATGTACATCTTTCCAGAAAAGATATGGATACGCTTTTCGGCAAGGACAGCGAACTGACCCCCATGAAAGAATTAATGGGCGGACAGTATGCCGCAAAAGAGCAGGTTACCATTATTGGGCCCTCGCTTCGTCCAATTGAAAAAGTACGGGTGCTTGGCCCACTCAGAAAGCAGTCTCAGGTGGAAATTTCCTGTACGGATGCTTTCGTTTTGAAGCTGAAGCCGCCGGTGCGTCCCTCCGGTGACCTGAAGGGTTCCGCCGGAATCACCATAGTCGGCCCCAAAGGGGTTGTCAAGCTGGAGGAAGGCTGCATCATCGCAAACCGGCATATTCACATGGCCCCGGCTGACGCGGCGCGTTACGGCGTGAAAGATGGCGAGTATGTGAATGCACTGGCTGAAGGTGAACGCAGAACCATGCTGTACGGCGTGCAGGTTCGTGTAAGTCCGGATTTTACTCTGGAAATGCACATTGATACCGACGATGCAAACGCAATCGGTTTTAAAGACAAAACCGAAGTAACCATGCTGAAACGGTAATCGTACCATTATCCGACGGAAGGGAACGATGAGATTATGTTAAGCGGCAGAGTGACCGGTACAATTGTATCGACAAGAAAAGTGGATTCCCTTATCGGCTCGAAATTTCTTGAAATTCAGCTTTTCAGTAACGGAAAGGAAACCAGTGAATATATTATCGCAATCGACACAGTCGGCGCGGGCGTAGGTGAAAAAGTATTGATTACGACCGGAAGCGGCGCAAGGCTCGCTTTGGACAATGCCAATACTCCGACGGACGCGGTGATTGTGGGTATCATCGATTAGTGGTATGTTTGATTGAACGCATGAAGGGAAAGATCCGATGAATTTAGAACAACTGAAACAGAAAATCGAAGCGGCGGGGGTTGTCGGCGCAGGCGGAGCAGGTTTTCCGACTCATAAAAAGCTTGCATTGGGAATCGATACCGTTTTGGTAAACGCTTCAGAATGTGAACCGTTGCTGTACACGGATTTTACCATTATGCAGCAGCACATGGCTCAGGTGGCAGCCGGGGCGGAGGAGACGGCAAAAGCGCTCGGCGCAAAACAGGTTGTTGTGGCAATGAAGTCCCACACGGCTGCCGAACTCAATTATCAGGACGGCGAAACAGCGGGATCTTTCTCCGTGATTAAAACCGTACCGAACATTTACCCTGTTGGGGACGAAATTATTCTGATTTATCAGGCACTTGGCAAAATAGTTCCTCCGGGTCAGCTTCCCGCCGCAGTCGGCGTAGTGGTAATTAACGTGGAAACCGCATATAACATTTTTAAAAGCCTTTGCGATATTCCCGTTACGGAAAAGTGGCTGACCATCGGCGGAAACGTTCCGCAGCCCGTCGTGGTGAAAGTTCCTGTCAACTGCGACGTAAAAGCGGTACTGAAAGCGGCGGGAATATCGGTTCCGCCTGGCCACACCGTACTTGACGGCGGCCCGGCCATGGGCAGAATTATTAACCCCAATACCGCGAAAATTACGAAAAAAACGAAGTCGCTGCTCATTCTTCCGGATGAAATTCCGGCGGTCGCAATGAAAACAACATCGACGGAACGTGTGCTTAAGCGTGCTTCCTCAGCCTGCTGCCAGTGCTCTTTCTGTACGGACATGTGCCCCCGGCACCTGATTGGCTACCCGATTCAGTCACACCGAACGCTTCGCGCGGTCGGCTCCGGCCAAATCAGCAGCCCAAACGACCTGCTTACCGCTTCGCTGTGCAGCGGCTGCGGTGTATGCACGTTTATGGCCTGCTGCCAGGGGATTATTCCGTCCGCTACCATGGCGGAGGTGAAAAAGAACCTGGGTAAAAACCGGCTGGCATACCGGAGTACCGAACCCACTGTTCCGGACCCGGAACGCGACAATCGTCTGGTTCCTTCCAGCAGGCTGAAAGGGCGCATCGGTGTTGCTAATTTTGACAAACCGGCCCGTTTTATAGAGGACTTTACCGTTTCGCAGGAATTTTATTCGCTGCCGCTTTCTCAGCATGTCGGCATACCGTCGGTTCCGCTGGTGCAGGCCGGGGATGAAGTCGAAGCGGGGCAGATGATTGCGAAAGCGGCGCAAGGCATTTCCGCTGCGCTGCATTCCCCGGTGAAAGGCAAGGTTCTTTCTGTAACGGATTCATACATAGAAGTGAAAGCAGGAGGGGTGAAGTAAGATGGATTATTCCGTAGGAGTTTTGGAATTAAAGAGTATTGCAAAAGGCGTTCAGGCTTCCGACGACGCACTGAAGTCCGCGGGGGTTAGTTTGATCTCGGCGCAGCCGATTTGTCCCGGTAAGTTCGAACTGATTGTAACCGGCGAGCTGGCTCAGGTGAACGCCGCGGTAGAGAAAATCAGAAGTACATATTCCACCTATCTCATCGATTCCGTACTGCTTGGCAGAATTGAACCGACCGTGATAAAAGCGCTGTTGGGCGCGCAGCCGCAGCCAAAGCAGGGTGCGGTTGGCACGATTGAAACATACTCTGTAGCCAGCGCCATTCTTGCGGCGGACAACGCCGTAAAGTCGGCCAATGTGGAAATAGTCGAACTGAGAACCGCAAGGGGAGTCGGCGGTAAAGGAATCGTGTTTTTGACCGGCGAAATTGCCGATGTGACTGCGGCGGTGGAATCCGGTTCCAAGTACGCCAGGGATGAGGGGCTTTTCGTAGCAAGCTCCGTAATCGGTGCGCCCCACAGTGAGCTTTGGAACTTCCTGTAACGATAAAATCACGGCAGAACAAAGTGTATGCTATTGTTGGCAATGCATTTTCTTTCGTGGTTCTGCAATAATCATTTTCTCTTTTTGCAAAAAGGCGCCTGCTTCCCGTGTTGCGGAAAGCAGGCGCCTTTTGCGTTTATTTAATTTTATTTTTAGTCGGCACTGCCGTTGTGAAGTTCTTTGCTTATTTGAGTTTTTCCAGCTTTTTTCGGTCTTTCAGCGTGATTTCTCCACGGGAAAGGGTAACCATTCCTTCGCTTTGAAAATATTTCAACATGCGGGTTACAACTTCCCGCGCGGAACCCATGTGTTTGGCAATTGCCTCGTGAGTAATTGTCAGCCGGTCGGAGCCGTCAATCGCAGACTGTTCCAGCAAAAAGAGCGCCAGCCTTTTGTCAAAACTGGTGAACAGCACCTGTTCCATCACCCACATTACGTCCGAAAAGCGGGACGCCATCAGTTGGCTAGTAAAGTCAGAAACAGCTATGTTGGTTTGGTTCAGCTGGTTGTAAACAACGGTCGGAATTTGAAGTACCTGTGTTTCCTGCTCCGTTTCCACATAAATATCGAAATTAATATTCTTCATCATGCAGGACGCAGAAAAAATGCAAATGTCGTTGTCAAAAAGACGGTAAAGCGTAATTTCTTTACCGCTTTCGGAAATAATATAAACGCGAAGCTGCCCGCTTTTTACCAGCAAAAGCCCGGCACAGTGTTCGGAACCCCTGTGCATGCTTTCTCCGCGGTAATATACGCGTGGCAGGGCGGAATCAGTCACCGTACGCTTTTGCGCCGGGGTTAGCTTTTCCCAAAAAGGCAGCACGGTTTTTAAAAAGGAAAGATTTTCTTCATTTAAGGCGGTTGCGGCCACACAGGTCACTCCTTTCATTTCTGATTCTATTATATCACGTTTGAAAAAAGAACACAGTATGCTGTGCCGATGTTTTCAAAGCAGTGATTTTTAAAAGCAGATAAAGATAAGCATGATGCATAAAAAACTGTAACAAGTTATGTGATTAGTTTACAAAATCTCTCTTGTATTTTTTTTCACAAAGGATATAATAAAGAAAAGGAGATGTTTATATGCAAAAGAATTTTTACGAAACAATTGAAAATAGACGTTCCATATACGCAATCAGCAACGAATCCCCTGTTACGAAGGAACGGATTAATGAAATTATTGCCCACGCGGTAAAATACAGTCCCAGCGCGTTTAACAGCCAAAGCTCAAAGGTGGCCGTTTTATACGGGGAAAATCACACAAAGCTTTGGAAGCTGGTAAAAGATACGCTCCGTAAAATTGTTCCGGCAGACAGTTTTGCACAGACGGAAAGCAAAATTGATTCTTTTGCGGCAGGGTATGGCACCGTGCTTTACTTTGATGATACTTCCATTACAAACGGATTATGCGAAAAATTTCCGCTTTATAAAGAAAATTTTCCGGTTTGGGCACAACAGTCAAACGGTATGCTTCAATTTGCCGTTTGGAATCTTTTTGAGCAGGAAGGGTTGGGTGCTACCCTGCAGCATTACAATCCCTTAATTGACGAACAGGTCAAAACGGAATGGAACCTGCCGGACAGCTGGAAGCTGATTGGTCAAATGCCGTTTGGCAAACCGACCGCCGCGCCGGATGCAAAAGAGTTTGTTCCGTTAAATGAAAGAATGCTTGTGTTTTAATGCGTTAAGCGTAAAAGTGCCCTCTTTTCCAAAGGAAAAGAGGGCACTTTTTTGATTTAATTGTTCTGTTCAATCTGTTCTGTACGGTGAAAGGTGATCTTTTCCCCTCTTTGGGAGAAAAAGGCAACCTGGCTCACATACGCCTGTGCGCGGGAATCGTTTTGCAGTTCATCCAAAACAGAGAAATTATCGCCGAAGTGCATCGGCACGACAAGCGCGGCCCCAACTGTTTTCATGAAATAATCCAGTCCAAGCAAATAGTTTTCTTCCAGACGGGGATCGACGGGGACAAAAGCAACGTCGATTGTTTCGCCTTTCAGCGTGTCAATCTGCTCCTTGTAGCGGCGCTCCATTTCGGCGTTGTCTTCCTCCGGCTCGCCGTTCCAGTACCACAGGTTCAAATCGCCCGCGTGGTAAATGCATAACCCGTCTACATGAATTAAAAATGCCGCTCCAATATCGGTCGAATCCAGAACGCGAACGTTTAGGTCGCCAAAATCGTATTGCTGCCCCGGAGAAACAAAATAAGCTTCTTCCGGCGTGCGGATATCATCGGATAAAATATAGCGTATCTGTTTTATGGTTTTACGCCAGTCAAAAATTTTCGGATTGAAATGATCCGGGTGCCGATGGGAAGAAAAGACAACCACATCCAAATCCGCAATCTCCTGCGGGTCGATGACTCCCTTCGCCAGGCCGCTGCCATGGGGCGTATCAATATAATAGTCAAAAATAAGAAAATGGCAGTCGGTCTTTACCGCAAAACCGCTGTGATATAGATAAGTAATTTCCGCATTCATAGACTTTCTCCTATAAAAGAAAATACGTTGTTTTTAGTACTGCTCTTGTGGTTCTGTTAAAAACAGGTATAATAAAGAAAGGATTACTGCATGCCGCCGCCCTCAATAATTCCGCCTTTTGCCAGATTTGCCTGGTGCTCTTCCAGCGTTTTAGCGTAATAGTAATTGCCGCTGCTGTCTGCCGCAAAATAAAGGAAGTCTGTGTCTGCGGGGTGCGAAGCGGCGTACAAAGCGTTTGCTCCCGGGTTGCATATGGGGCCGGCCGGAAGTGCTTTGCATTTATAGGTATTGTAATAGCTATTGTAATCGTTTTTATGGGCGTCACTCAAATTAGGTTTCAAATATTTTTCCACGTAATTTATGGTAACGTCGGCCTGCAGCCGCATTCCTGCCTTTAAACGGTTATGGAATACCGAGGACACTTTTGCCATTTCGGTTACATTATTGGATTCTTTTTCAATGATTGAAGCCAGCGTAATCACCTGGTCGGTTGTCATGCCCGGGTAACTGTACGTGCTTCCGATTTTATTCTGCGCACCGCGCAGCATTTTACCCAGTGCGTCCTGCGGCTTCATGTTAATGTAAAAATCATAGGTGTCCGGGAAAAGGTAGCCCTCCAGCTTGTAACAGCGGTTCGCGCTGCTTGAAAGGGCGCCGATGAGCGAATAATAACTGAAATCGTATGTATTGGCTGTTTTCAGCAAATCTGCTTTTTTACACACGCCGTTTGCTTCCAGCCGGTCGCCGATTTGGGAAAGGGTAAAGCCTTCCGGAATTACCACTCGGACGGTTTTCGGCTTTTCCGGCTCAGTAGCTTGGNNGACTTTGTGGCCCTTCAGAGGTTTCGCTTAGGCTGCTTTCCGCAGAGCTGCTTGCCGTCGTGCTTTTGCCCGATGTGTTGCAGGCAGAAAACGAAAAAAGCAGGAGGAGCACGGCAAAAATGGAGAGGTATCGTTTCATAGTAAGGTTCCTTTTCATAGTTTCATATACTATAATCTTACACCCGTTCGGGGATAAGTCAATATAACGTGTCGCTTTTTGGCGAAATCACGGAGAAACCCACCGGAAACAGGAAACCCGTCCTGTTTTTGGTACAAAATCCTTTTTTCTATTTCCATGAGAACCAAAAGACCTGATATTCTCGGAGGTTATTATGTTTTCTTTTCAGAATTATGGGGAACAGTTTATGAATTGGCTGAACGCAGCATTGCCGCGTTTGCTTGGCTGTGTGCTGGTTTTAGGTATCGGCTGGTGGCTGAGCAACCAGTTGGTTCGGCTGATGTACCGTGGCATGATCCGTTCCAAAACGGATACCGGAATTGTAACCTTTCTGTGCTCGTTAATTAAAGCGGCCTTAAAAATCATTGTATGCGTTACTGCCGCCGCACAGCTTGGCATAAATGTAAGTTCCATTATTGCCGCGCTCGGTGCCGCCGGGGTAGCCGTCGGACTTGCTTTAAAGGATAACATGGCCAATATTGCAAGCGGCGCACAGATTATTTTTACCAAGCCGTTTCGCGCGGGCGATTATCTGGCTCTGCAGGATGGCGAGGGTACGGTGGAACGTATTGAAATTATGTTCACTGCGCTTAGAACGTTCGACAACAAGGAAATTGTCATTCCAAATTCTACGGTTACCGCCAGCGTAATAACAAACTATTCCGCTATGGAAACCCGCCGGCTTGACCTGAACTATGAAGTGGGCTACAGTGAGGATCTTTCCATGGTAAAAGAGGTGCTGGCCCGCGTTACAGAAGAAAATTCCATGGTGTTGAAAGACCCTGTGCCGCTGATTGTTGTGGGGGAGCATAAAGAAAGCGGAATCGTAATTGGGGTAAAAGTATGGTGCAAAACCGAAGATTACTGGACGCTGTATTTTAATATGCAGGAAACGGTTAAAGTCGCATTTGACAAAGCCGGCATAACCATACCGTTCCGTCAGCTGGATGTTCACATGAACAATGTAGGTTGATTTAGATATAACTGGGAGGCTAAGGAATGAAAAAGGTACTGAAAAGGTTTCTTATTGCACTTCTCTGTATTGTCGGCGCCTTGATTCTGGTGGTAGGGGGGTATGTTGCGTATATGTCGGTTATGTATTACCGCATTCCGGACAATACCCCGGTGGAAACGAAAAACGGACAAAGCGCAGTGCTTCAGTCCGGGAAAAGCTATTCCATCCTTACATACAATATCGGGTTTGGCGCTTACAACCACGATTTTTCCTTTTTTATGGACGAAGGAGAAATGAAGGACGGAACAAAGGTAAAGGGCAGGTTTGGAAGAGCACAAAGCAAACAGATTGTTCTGACCAATACGCAGGGGGTGATGGATACCGCGCAAAAAGCAGATGTCGACTTTGCTTTTTTTCAGGAAGTGGATTCCGGTTCCACCCGCAGCTTCCATGTAAACCAGTATGAAGCCATTTCGTCTGCGTTTGAAAATAGCTCGTCCGCTTATGCGGTGAACTTTCATTCCGCTTATCTGTTTTATCCGTTCAACGAACCCCACGGTGCGGTCAATTCCGGAATTCTTACGCTGAGCAAATACAAGACGGATGAGAATGTCAGAAGAAGCTACCCGGTGGACAACAGTTTTCCCACCAAATTTTTTGACCTAGACCGCTGTTTCTTGGTCACCCGTGTACCAGTGGAAAACGGGAAAGAGTTGGTTTTAATCAATTCACACATGTCTGCTTACGACGCGGGCGGGATCATCCGCAAAAAGCAGTTGGAGCTGTTGAATCAAGTCCTGAAAACCGAGCAGGACAAGGGAAACTACGTGATCGCGGGCGGCGATATGAACCACGATATTGCCGGAACCATTCAGCATTTTCCAAGTCAGCAGAAGGTACCGGGCTGGGTATTTGAATTTTCTGACAAAGACTTGACACAAGGCTTCCGCATTGTGCGCGCGGCCAATGCCGATTCCGTCGCAACCTGCCGAAGCACCGACCTGCCGTACACTAAGGGTGTGAATTATACCACGGTGATCGACGGCTTCCTTGTGTCAGACAATATCAAAGCTACCGCAGAGAATATTGATACTGATTTTACCTATTCGGATCATAACCCGGTGAAGCTGACGTTCCAGTTCGCACAGTAAGCATGAAACAAAAGGCGGCCTGCAAAGCAAGGCCGCCTTTATCTATGCAATTATATGAAAGTGCAGTAACTTTATTCCAAAGCCTGTTCCAAATCGTAAATCAGGTCATCAATATGTTCCGTTCCGATGGAAAGGCGCACGGTGTTCGGTTTAATTCCGGACTCAAGCAGCTCTTTTTCCGTCATTTGGGAATGGGTGGTGCTGGCAGGATGAATGACCAATGATTTTACGTCCGCAACGTTTGCAAGCAGGGAGAAAATTTGCAGGCGGTCAATGAAGTCCTGGGCTTCTTTTGCGCCGCCCTTTATTTCGAACGTAAAGATCGAACCTGCGCCGTTGGGGAAATACTGATTATACAGTGCGTTATACTTGCTGCCGGGTAGGGAAGGATGATTTACACTTTCTACCTTGGGGTGTTTGCTTAAATATTCTACAACCTTCAGCGCGTTCTCAACGTGGCGCTCTACACGAAGAGAAAGTGTTTCCAACCCCTGCAAAAGAAGAAAGGAGTTAAACGGGCTTATGGTAGCGCCCGTGTCGCGCAGAAGAATCACTCGGATTCGGGTAATATATGCCGCGGCGCCAACATCTCTGGTAAAGCTGATGCCATGGTAGCTTGGGTCCGGCTCGCTCAAAAGCGGGAACTTACCCGATGCGGCCCAGTCAAACTTGCCGGAATCAACAATTACGCCGCCCAGTGTGGTGCCGTGGCCGCCGATGAATTTTGTGGCGGAATGAACAACAATGTCTGCTCCGTGTTCAATCGGACGAAGCAGGTACGGGGTTGCAAATGTATTGTCTACAATCAGCGGGATGCCGTTCCGATGTGCAATATCGGCAACCGCGTCAATGTCAATAATACTGGAATTGGGGTTGCCCAGCGTTTCAATAAAAATGGCTTTGGTGTTGGGCTGAATTGCCGCTTTAAAGCTGCCTTCTGCGTCCGCATCCACAAATGTGGTGGTAACGCCAAACGCGGCCAGAGTATGCTCCAGCAGGTTGTATGTACCGCCGTAAATGGTATTGGCGGAAACGATATGGTCACCCGCGTGGGCAATATTCTGAATGGAGTAGGTGATTGCCGCCGCGCCCGACGCGGTGGCCAATGCTGCCACGCCGCCTTCCAGTGCCGCAATGCGCTGCTCAAAAACGTCTTCGGTCGGGTTCATCAGTCTGCCGTAAACATTTCCGCCTTCCGCAAGGCTAAAACGTGCCGCCGCCTGCGCGGAATTTTTAAAAACGTAAGAAGTGGTCTGGTAAATCGGAACCGCTCTGGCATCCGTTACCGGGTCCGGCGTTTCCTGTCCGGCATGTAGCTGAATTGTTTCAAATTTTAATTTTCTTTCACTCATGGGTTAACTCCTTCTGCATGTTAATTTATTGAATTCCGAACAATGTACAATCGGTACACAGGGAGCCACACATTCGTTCATGCAGGGAGCTTCGGCGCAAAGCCGGGTTACGGTTTGAAAAGGGATATTTCATTGTGACTCCTCCTTGTTATATTATAATTCATATCAAATTAGTAATATATATTTTATATTGTTGTTATAGTACCACTGTAAAGTGCGAATGTCAAGTGGATTTTTAAAAGCGGATTTTCAGTCGCAAAGCCTTTTGCGGGGAAATTTCTTATGGGATTCTATCAATAACTTACATAAATGCCCCGTACGAAAGAAGTTCTCCTTCGTGCGGGGCGAAAATTGGTCAAACAATCTGAAAAATGTAAAATTTAAGGTAATTGGTTTCGGCAACATTCCACAAAATCGGGTGGTCCGGCGCCTGCTGGCGAGCCTCAATTTGACGCAACATTACCTGCGCGTCAAATGCCGCGCTGCGCAGCATATTGCAGAACAGTTCCTCTGTCATAAAATGGGAGCAGGAGCACGTTGCAAGGTAGCCGCCGCGGGGCAGCAGCTTCATGGCGCGAAGGTTAATTTCCTTGTAACCGCGAATAGCGCTTTCCACGGTACTGCGTGATTTTGTAAATGCGGGCGGGTCAAGAATAATCATGTCGTACCCGCTTTTCGCGCCGGAAGGCAGTTCGGGAAGTAAGTCAAATACGTTGGCTGCCTGAAATGACATGGTGCTTTCCAGTCCGTTTCGTCTGGCATTGGCTTCGGCCATTGCAATCGCGTCTTCCGAAATATCCACCGCGTGCACATGTGACGCGCCGCCTTTTGCAGCGTTCAGCGCAAACGAACCCGTGTGGGTAAAGCAGTCAAGCACCCGTTTTCCGCGGCTGATTTTCGCTACCGCCTGCCGGTTGTATTTCTGGTCAAGGAAGAAGCCGGTTTTCTGTCCGTTTTCAAAATCAACGCCGTATTCAATGCCGTTTTCAATAATAGTTGTTTGGGTTGTGGGCGGAACGGGAAGCCCCTCCAACGGAAAAAAGCTTTTGTTTTGCTCCATGCCTTCCAGACCGCGAATTGCCACGTCGTTGCGCTCGTAAATGCCGTCGATAACCTGCCCGTCTTCCTTTAGAATTTTGCAGAGCAGGGGAAACAGCATCGGCTTAATTCGTTCCATTCCAAGGGAAAGCGTTTGGGTTACCAGAATATTGTTGAATCGGTCGACCGTCAGGCCGGGGAAAGAATCGGATTCCCCGAAAATAATACGGCAGCACGAAACATCATCGCCCATTACAGTTTTTCGGTACTCCCATGCGTGGCGCAGGCGGCGTTCAAAAAAGGCTTCGTCAAACGTGTCGTTTGCGTTGCGTGAAATCATACGCACCCTGATTTTGGAATGATCATTGATAAAACCCGTCCCAAGATATTTTCCGCGCGGACTGACAAGGTCGACCAAATTTCCGTTTTCGTAGCTGCCCTCGATTTTCACAATCTCGGTATTGTAAACCCACGGGTGACCTGTCTGAATACTGTTTTCTGCTTTGCGGGTCACACTGACAATGGGGTATCCTCTATTTTGTTTCATTGAATTTCCTCACCTGAATTTTTGATTGATTAGAATGATTTGCGATTAGAATGATGTTTTACAGTTTGCTGGTGAATTCCCGAATTACTGCAACGGATTTTTTAAACCGATCCAGCTCTTCTTCTGTCATGCGAACTTCCACCACTTCTTTTACTCCGTTGCGGTTCAGTACGGCGGGCACGCCGGCAAATACGTCGCTTTCCCCGTATTCCCCGCACAGCAGGGTGGAAACCGGAATAATTTTGTTTTCATTATATAAAATTGTTTTTATAATTCCGGCAGCCGTCGTTGCAATGCCGTAACTGGTGTTGCCTTTTCGGTGAACAATTTCCCAACCGGCCTGAGCGGTTTCGCGTATCATATCATCCAGACTAACGCCTTCCATGCGGTCTTTGTTATCGGCAATAATATTGAAAAAGTCTTTTCCGCCCACTGTTACGCGGCTCCACGGAACCATTTGTGAATCGCCGTGTTCCCCCATGACCGTGCAGTGAACGCTGCGGGGGTCAACATCAATTTTCTTTGCAATCAGGCATTTTAACCGCGCGGTATCAAGGGCGGTACCTGTGCCGATAATCTGATTCTTCGGCAGACCGGAAAGTTTGTAGATGTAATAGGAAATTACGTCAACCGGGTTGGATATTACAACAAAATGGCCGTCGAATCCGCTTTTCATAATCGGTTCGACAATGCTTTTTACAATTTTTTCGCTGGCTCCCAGCATATCCAGCCGGTTTTGGCCTTGAATGTACGGTGCGGAAGCAGTAATGACAATTATATCCGCATTGCCACAGTCTTCGTATGTTCCCGCGCTTATTTTTACATTGCGGTTTAAATACTCAATTCCGTGACGAATATCCATGGCTTCGCCAACGGCCTTTTCCTGGTTCAGATCCGTCAGTACCACTTCGTCGCATACACCCTGTGTGGCAAGGCTGAATGCGGTTGCCGAACCAACGGCACCCGCGCCGACAATAACCACTTTACTTTTATTTACAAACATCACTTTTTCCCTCTTTTCAGGTATTATCGTACCTGCTTTATTATAACATGAAATTGCCGCCATGCAAGATACGCGGTCACTTTATGCAATGGTTTACAGTTTTGTAGCAACCGCTTACAGATCTGTTGCTTTTATTGCTTTTTATATGGGCGCGGACTATGATGAAATTATAAAATAGGATTTGAGAATAGGGGGCTTTGAGATGAAAAAAAGATTTATGGCAGCAGCCGTAATGCTTATGCTTTTTTCGGTGCTGCTGGTAGGATGTCAAACATCCGGTATGGTACAGAAAACCGGAAATTCCGGAGCGGTTCAGCCGGTACAAATTTCTCAGCCCGTGGATAATATCGGGCAAAATGAAGCAATTCATACGGTGAAGCAAACGATTAATATGAATAACGGCAAATATAAAATAAATTTAGTCAGTGACGACCTGAAATACAACGGGCAGGAGTATTATCAATTCTCCGTTTCCGACAGCAAAGATTCCCTGAAACCTTCCATCATTGTAAGCAAGGAAAACGGTGCAATGTATTGCTACTATCCCGACGAAACCGTTACCCCGATTGACCAGGACGCGATTTTTAAATCTATGATCCTTTAAAATCCCTTGGAGCGGCGGTCTGAAAAGGCTGCCGTTCTTTTTCTTTTCCCTAAAGATAGAAAACAATTCTTTATAATTCTATTACGGATTCAAAAATCAATTAAGCGCGATATAATAGCATCAAATACAATTATTCCCTTTGTTCGTGATTTTGTCACATACAAATGGAAAAAATGTGTTATAATAAAGCCATAATAAATCAATTAAACAAAGGGGAATGAATATGTCTATCATTACTTTAACAGACGATAATTTTAAAAATGAAGTTTTAGATTCCAAGGAACCCGTATTGGTGGATTTCTGGGCTTCCTGGTGCGGCCCGTGCCGCATGGTTTCTCCCATTGTGGATGAAATTGCCGAAGAATCCAATGGCACTTACAAAGTCNNACAGCCGGATTTGGCGTCGCAGTTTAATGTGATGAGCATTCCGACTCTAATTGTCTTTAAAAGCGGTGCTGCAGCGCAGACCAGCGTAGGCGTGCGCAGTAAGCAGGATATTCTTGGTATGCTCGAATAAATTCGTCACAACAAAGAAATGTTAAAAATTGGTTGTTGCGTTTTTACTTTTCCTGTGATAGTATAGTATATCCTCGCTTTGCCGCCGGCCGTACAGCCGGCGGTTTTTTTATGCCCGATTGTTCTCGATTAAAAACGCCCGTATCCGTCACCGCTCACGGCGGCCCGGGAATAATACAGAGAAAGCAGAGCCGCGGCTGTTGTTATAAAAGCGGATTATTCTGAAATTAAATATTTTACCGAAATATTCTTGTAGATGCCATTTGCATATGTTACCATAGAATCATCAAATACAAGCGTTGCCGCTTGAGAAAATGGTGAGAAACATGAAGCTTAACACGAAAAGAACGGTTCTCGTTGGACTCGCATTCATGTCAATCTGTGCTTTCTGGCAGCTTTACGACGGAATTATCCCGCTTATTCTGAAAAACAGCTTTCATATTGGTGACACGCTTTCCGGCGGGATTATGGCGCTTGACAATGTACTTGCCTTGTTCCTGCTTCCGCTGTTCGGCGGGCTTTCCGACCGGGTAGATACCAAATTCGGTCGGCGTATTCCGTTTATTGTGGGCGGTANNCTGCCGTTCTTTCCATGCTTCTGATTCCGATTGCGGACGACGTCCGTTCCCTGTGGCTGTTTATTGCGGGGCTGCTGCTCGTTCTTTTGGCCATGAGCGTGTACCGTTCCCCCGCGGTCGCTTTAATGCCAGATGTAACGCCAAAGCCTTTGCGTTCCAAAGCAAACGCCATTATTAACCTGATGGGTGCGGTCGGCGGAATGCTGACGCTTCTGCTTATTTCCGCTTTGGTGCCAAAAACCGGAAAACCGGATTATCTGCCGCTTTTCGCGGTTGTTGCGGTCATTATGGCTGGTTCCATTGTGGTATTAATTTTTAAGGTGAAAGAGCGCGCCGCAGCGGCAGAAGCCGCAGCACAGGATCCGGAGGAGGAACCGCAGACCGACAGCGACGGAACCCCCGCGCCGATGGAAAAGGCGGTAAAACGGAGCCTTGTTTTTATTCTGATTTCGGTTGCGCTTTGGTTTATGGGTTACAACGCCGTGACAACGGCTTTTTCCAAATACGCGCAGGTGTACTGGGGACTGCAGGGCGGCGGGTTTGCCAACTGCCTGCTAATTGCCACGGGCGCGGCGATTATTTCTTACATACCGGTGGGCATTATTGCCACCAAAATCGGCAGAAAAAAAACAATCCTGTTCGGCGCGGGTCTGCTTGCGCTTTCGTTTGCGTGCGGCACCTTGTTCCGCAGCTTTTCCCCGGCGATAAACGTACTGTTTGTGGTGGTGGGTATTGCCTGGGCTTCCATTAATGTGAATTCCTACCCGATGGTTGTCGAAATGAGCCGCGGGTCGGATGTCGGTAAATTTACCGGATTTTATTACAGCTTTTCCATGGCGGCGCAGATTGTAACCCCGATTTTGTCGGGTGCGCTGCTGGAGCACGTGGGTTATTACACCCTGTTTCCTTATGCGGCGGTGTTTGTAGGGCTTTCTTTCGTGCCCATGCTGTTTGTCAAGCACGGTGACAGTAAACCGATGCCGCCGGCCAGCAAGCTGGAAGCATTTAATGTAGAGGACTGATGGTTATGTGGACGGTTTTCTTTGTTTTACTGATTCTTATACTGCTTTGGGCGTTAGCGTTGATGCCCCGCGTAAAGAATAAGCCGGATTTCACGCCGTTTCGGCATCAGGTTTATGCGCACAGGGGGTATTACTACAAAGACCAGTCAATCCCGGAAAATTCTCTTCCCGGTTTTGCCCGTGCGGTGGAAAACGGGTTTGGTGTGGAACTGGATGTTCACCTGACAAAGGACGGGAAGCTGGCAGTATTACACGATGAAAACCTGAAGCGTATGTGCGGCGTTGATGTGAATTTGTCCGAGCTGACAAGCAGCGAACTGAAAAATTACAGGCTGGCCGGTACATCGTATACGATTCCTCTGTTTACCGACGTACTGAAAGGCATCAACGGAAAAGTTCCCATTATTATTGAGGTGAAGCCGTACGGAGGGAACATTTCCGCACTTTGCAAGCGGCTTTGTACGGAACTGGAAGGGTACTGCGGAGTATATTGCATGGAATCCTTTGACCCGCGCGCCGTACTCTGGTTTAAAAAGCACAAGCCGAACCTTGTGCGCGGGCAGCTTGCTATGCGCGCAAACCGATACGGCGGGGCTACAAACCCTTTGTTGGCGTTTGCCGCGGCAAATCTTTTGATGAATTTTATTACGAAACCGGATTTTATTGCATATTGCTTTGAAGACAGGAAAAGCCTAAGTTTTCGACTGTGTAAAAAATTATATAAAGTGCAGGAATTTTCATGGACGATCCGTACGCCTGCACAGGCCGCAGAGGTCGAAATAACGGGCGGTCTGATTATCTTCGAATATTTTAATCCGAAAAAATAAAAACCGATACCCGATTTGTTCATGCATAACGGTGCTTGACAGGTCGGGTATTTTCATTTTTATTTCAGCTTCGACGCAGAAGTATTTTCTCCTTTTTTCTATTGAACTATTTTAAAGGTTCGTTTATAGTAGATAGTGGCAATAAAAATGCCAGTTTTTGAAAATAATTTTAGAGTAAAGTTACAATAGCAGGAGTTGTAGCAGGAAAACAAAGGTAAAAGAAAAAGGGGGCAAATAAAAAATGCGGGCAGTCGGAGTTGATATTGGGGGAACCAAATGCGCGGTCAGCCTGGGGGAAATTTGGGAAGACCGTGTCAGTATAATACATAAATGCCCGGTGCGGGAAACAAAAGCATATACTCCGCGGCAGATGCTGGAAGTGCTTACGGAAGATATTTTTTTCTGCCGGGACAGACTGAACGAATCCGAAAGAATACAGGGAATCGGGATAAGCTGCGGTGGGCCGTTGGACAGCCGGACCGGAACCATTCTTTCCCCGCCTAATCTTCCGGGGTGGGACGAAATTCACATCACGGAGTATTTTCGTGAAAAAACCGGTCTGCCCGCGTTCCTTTGCAACGATGCCAACGCCTGCGCGTTGGCCGAATGGAAGCTGGGGGCTGGCAGGGGCTCTTCCAGTATGGTTTTTCTTACGTTCGGCACCGGGCTGGGCGCGGGGTTAATTTTGAATAACCGCTTATACTGCGGTGCAAGCGACATGGCAGGGGAAGTCGGGCACATCCGGCTTTCCGATTACGGGCCGGTCGGTTACGGAAAGATGGGTTCCTTTGAGGGCTTTTGCAGCGGCGGCGGAATTGCGCAGCTGGCAAAGCTGATGATTCGGGAAGAACTGCAGGCGGGTCATAAGGTTTCTTTCTGTGAAAATTCAGAACAACTGGAACATATTACTGCAGCCCGGGTTGGGCTTGCGGCAAAAGAGGGTGACCTGCTTGCGTGCAGTATTTTAAAGCAGGTGGGGGTTCAGCTAGGAAAGGGATTGTCTGTTATCATGGACTTACTGAACCCGGAATGTATTGTAATCGGAAGCATATTTGTGCGGAACTACAATGAAATTTGGCCTTACGCACAGCAGGTCATTGAACAGGAAACGCTCCCGTCAGTCCGCAAGGCTTGCCGCGTTTTGTCAAGCCAGCTGTCGGAATCGGTGGGGGATATTGCCGGATTGATTGTTGCCGGTTACAACCTTGATTTGGAGGAATGAAAATGAAAGAGAGAACCGAACAAAACTGGAATGGCTTGTTTGAACGGTATCCGGATTTACTGAAACATAAATCTGATTTGCTGGAAATTTGCGAAGCCCTGCGGAAGGTGTACCAAAACGGAGGGAAAGTGCTGATTTGCGGGAACGGCGGCAGCTGTGCGGACGGCGACCATATCGTCGGCGAATTGATGAAAGGGTTTCTTTTAAAAAGGCCTTTGCCGCAGGAAGTCCAAAAGCGTTTGAAGGAATCGTTTGGGGCGCAGGGAACCCGCCTTGCGGAAAAGCTGCAGTGCGGGCTTCCGGCTATTTCACTCAATGCCCATGCCGCACTTATGTCCGCTTTCAGCAATGACGTTGACCCGGAACTGGTTTACGCGCAGCAAGTCATGGGGTACGCGGCGAAAGGGGACGCGGTGATTGGGATTAGTACGTCCGGCAACGCGGAAAATGTGGCTAACGCCTTAATGACCGCGAAAATAAAAGGTGCGCTTACCATTGCGCTGACCGGCCGCGACGGCGGAAAAATCGGAACCATTGCGGATTACCGTTTTATTGCCCCCGCACAGGAAACGTATCGAATTCAGGAATACCATCTTGCGGTATACCATCAAATATGCGCTTATGTGGAGTCGGAACTGTTTGAGTTCTGAAGAACGGTTTGTTGTATTGAATAGGAGGAAGAGATGATTAGGGTTATTATTGCCGATGACGAAGAAAACGTGTGCCAGCTGATTCGCGGTTTAATTGACTGGGAATCGCTCGATATGGAAATCGTAGGCGTTGCGCATAACGGAGTGGAAGCGCTGGACATGATTAAAGCGCTGTCGCCCGATTTGATGATTACAGACATTCGCATGCCCGGTTACGACGGCCTGGAGATGATTCAGCACGCAAAAATCATCAACGATAATCTGGATTTTATTATTATCAGCGGCTATCGTCATTTTGAATACGCACAGAATGCCATTAAATACGGCGTTGGCGATTACCTTTTAAAACCGATTAAAAAAGAGGATTTCCTGACGGCGCTGAATAAAATGCGCGAACGGTATATGCAACGCACAGAACAAATGAGCAACGAAGAACGGCTGAAGCAGCGTTTAAAAAGCGATGTGGAAAAATTGCGTGCCAGTTTGTTTACGGAGTGGCTGCTGAAAAAAGGGACGAACTCCCAAAATCCTGACTTGACCGAAATCAACGAGAATTATCATTTTGCGTTTCAACCCGGCCTGTTCGAAATTTGCGCGGTTAAAATTGACTGCGGGTTCGAAGACCAGTATAACAACGCCATTGCCATACTGGAAGAAAAGGTCGTACATATTTTAAACAAGCTGTTTGCAGGCCCTTGTTTTGACATGGGCATTTTTTCGGAAGACAGCATTACGTACTGTGTGCTGAATTTTGACCCGGCGAACCGAAAGACAATTCGAAGGCAGATGAAAACGGCATTTGACGAGCTGCTGGTTCAAAAAGCGGCGTTTGAACAGCCGGAATTTACCTTGGGTGTCGGTACGGTTGTGAATGACATTGAGCAGCTGAAAGCGTCGTTCCGTACGGCAAGCTATGCGGTCGGCCAGCGGCTTCTTTTGGGGACGGGAAAAATAATTGAAGAAGTTACAGTGCACAGCGAGCCTCAGCGGGAAAGCAGCATACTTGCGGAACTGAACAAAACCATGGGAATGGCTCTTGAAGTGCTTGACAAAGATGCCGTTCTGAGCTGCATTTCCGGCTTAAAACACCAAATTACCATTGATAATGTGTTCAGCGGGCAGGAAATTATTTCGCTGGCGCAGCATGTGTGTGAAATGTATCTGACCCATCTTCGCAACAATCAAATTCCTATTCAGTACGGCGATGAGTTTTATGAAAAGTTCTGCATTCACGCCAATCGCTGCGGTTCCGTGAATCAGATTTTTGAATATCTGTCGGTTATGGTGGGCGAATCGCTTGCGGTTATTATCGAAGATAAAAAACAGGTGGACACCAAGCCGATCCGTCTTGCCAAGCAGTACATTCAGCAGAATTATATGAACCCTATCAGCCTGGAAGAGGTAAGCGGTTTTGTCGGCTTTAACCCGACTTATTTCAGCACGCTGTTCAAGAAAGAGAACGGAAGCAATTTTGTGGACTATCTTTCCGAAATTCGCATGAATAGTGCAAAAGATCTTCTTCGCGAAACGAATTTGAACGTTGCGGTTATTTGCGAACGGGTAGGGTACAACGATTTAAAGAATTTTACGAAAAGCTTTAAGAAAAATGTTGGGCTCAAGCCGAACGAATACCGAAAGCTGTATTCTTAATCTGAAATTCTGAAAGCCGGAGCTGATAAAATGAAAAGTGTGAAAGCAAAATATCTTTCTCATCGAATTTCGTGGCTGTTTACCGCCATGTTTGTTCTTATTTTTCTTTTGCTGGTGGTACTTACCTTCGTTGCCGTTCACAACGAGGATTATCTGTTTTTTGTTTTCTGCGGTTACCTTGCCCTCGGCGTGATGATTTATATTCATTACCGATGGATTTACAAGCCGTATAAAGAAAGTTCAAAAGTATTCCGGTTGTTTGCAACGGGGTACACAATTCACGGTCTTTTCGGGCAGCGTGTGTTTTTCAGCCCGGAAATTGAAGAGGTTACGAATAAAATACAGGAAATTATGAACACGGACGAGCTGTTCAACGCGACGAAAAAGCAGGCGCAGTACCTTGCTTTGCAGAATCAGATTAACCCGCATTTTCTTTACAACACGCTGGAGGGTATTCGTGGGGAAACGCTGAATGCAGGGCTCGAAAATGTAGCCAAAATGGCGGAAGCGTTGGCTACATTTTTTCGTTATACCATCTCCAATGTGGAAAATCTGGTTACATTGGAAGACGAGCTGACCAATGTGAACAACTATTACATTATTCAGCGCTACCGGTTTGGAGAACGGTTAACACTCAATGTGGAATACGACACAGAAAATGAAATTGAAATTCTGTCGTACAAACTGCCGAAACTGACGCTGCAGCCCATTGTGGAAAATGCCATTTACCATGGAATTGAACGGAAAATCGGGAACGGAAATGTGAACATTAAAATTGAAACCACTGCCACCCGTCTGATTGTGACTATTTCCGACAACGGAGTCGGAATGACGGAAGAACGCCTGCGGGAGATTGATGACAAGCTCAATCGAACCACGCTGGAGTACATAAAACCAGACAGCGAGGCCCACAGCGGAATTGCCGCCGTAAACGTCAATAACCGCATTAAGCTTTTGTTTGGGGAAGAGTACGGAATCTGCATGTACAGTACTTCAAATGTTGGGACTGACGTGGAAATTACACTTCCTTTGATTAAGAAGGATATAAAAGAACGAAATGAAAAATGAAATTTTAAGGATGGAACGGATTACTACCATTCAGGATGAAGTTACCTTGCTGGATAACTTCAATCTTCATATTTTTCAAGGCGAAATCATGGGTTTGGTTTGCGTCAACGCAAACGGAAAAGAATCCTTAATTCAATTANNGAGGTACTGGTGAACAATTACCAGCACAGCCCCCTCACCATGAATAAAGTGGCGGTTATTGAACAGAAAAGCCGGCTCATCGAAGACCTGAGCGTGGAAGACAACGTGTTCGTTCTGCGCAGAGGCTTTAAAAAATATTTCATCAGTCCCCGGGTGTTAAACGAGCAGTTCCAGCGCTTTACCCGGGAAGTCGGCATTCGAATTGACGGGAATGAACTGGTTTCAAAATTAAGCTCGTTTGAAAAAAGTGTGGTCGAACTTTTGCGTGCGGTTATTATGGGGGCAAAGCTGATTGTGATTCGCGACATCAGCAACTGCGTCAGCGCTGCCGACCTTGCAAAGTTCCACAGCCTTTTGCGGTATTACTGCGAAAGGGGTTTTTCGTTTCTTTACATTTGCAATCATCATGAGGAGGCATTTAAAATATGCACCCGGGTGTCCTTAATGCGCGACGGCAAAATTCTGCGGGTGTTCCGTCAGGATCAATTTCAGGAAGATAATATTCTTCCGTATTATATTGGGGAATTTGCCAATTTTACAAAAGAAATTGTAAACCGCCGAAAAGAAGAGGAAATTTTTTCTTTTCGAAATGTGTATACGGAAAATCTGCACGGCATGACGGNNTGTACGGTGCTGTTTGACATGGACAATACCATTTTGTCTGATATTATGCAGCTGATGAACGGGGAACTGCAGCAGAACGGCGGCGCAATTTATCTGGAAGGAAAAGTTTATTCCCACGCAAAGGCGCGGCACGCAATTGGGAGCGGGGTGGCGTTTATCGGGGAAGATCCGGTTCAATCCATGCTTTTCAAGGAAATGAGCTATGTGGACAACCTTTGTTTTTTGCTGGATAAAAAGCAGAACCCGGTCTGGTTGAATAAGAAAATAACCCGCAGCATTGTTCAGGAGTATTGGCCGGTTGTAGGGGATGAAATATACGAAACCAATATTTTGAATTTGAAGCTGCAGTCCCTGTATGATTTGGTATATTACCGCATTGAGCTGTGCCGCCCGAAAATTGTATTTTGCGTGCAGCCCTTCGCCGGTGCGGATATGTATCTTCGCCGCCATATGATTGAACTGATAAACCGGCTGAAGAAAAAGGGGATTACCGTCATTTTACTCGCAGTAAATATTGCCGACTCCCTTGTGATTGCGGACAAACTGATTCTGCTGGAAAAGGGTAGGTTCAGCAGTCAGTACTGCAGCTCGGAATTTCATCTGTTCAGCGACCAGGGGATTATTCTGTAACGATTTGACCGGATTTATATCCATGAAACGGATATTTATGGGTAATTAATCGAAAAGATCAGAAAATACCCCCCATAATTCAAAATCTGCCCCCCTTATGGAAGAAAAAAATCAATGCTATACTTATTGCAATGAAACGGTTCCAGACCAATAAGGATAGGTGAGTTTTATGGGGGAATACATAGCGGAACTAAGTCACATCAGTAAGAGTTTCCCGGGTGTGAAAGCATTGGACGACGTCTCGTTTAATTTGAAATCCGGGGAGGTTCTGGCCCTTTTAGGAGAAAACGGAGCCGGAAAGTCCACTCTGATGAAAGTGCTGAGCGGCGTATATACCAGAGATGAAGGGGAAGTCCGAATTTTTGATCAGCTAGTCGGGGATTTAACGCCGAAAAAGGCACAGGAACTGGGCGTGGCAATTATTCATCAGGAATTGAATATGTGTGCGCACCTGACTGTAGCCGAAAATATTTTTCTGGCAAGGGAAAAAACACATTCTGGAATTCTTTCCAATAAGGAAATGAATAAAGAGGCCGCTACAATATTGAAACGGCTTAATATTGACATTGACCCTACCACAACGGTTGGGGACCTGGCGGTTTCAAAGCAGCAGATGGTGGAAATTGCGAAAGCACTCTCCACAGACGCGAAAATCCTGATTATGGATGAGCCGACTTCTGCTTTGACTTCGAATGAAATTGACGATCTGTTCAAAATCATCCGAAAACTGAAATTGGAAGGCGGCGGAGTTGTTTACATATCGCATCGGCTTCAAGAATTACAGTATATTGTTGACCGAGTTACCCTTATG
>DFRY01000033.1 GCA_002378845.1 Ruminococcaceae bacterium UBA3451
ACCCAGAATAAACCCACGTGCCATTTTTTTAATGTACCGCTGATTTTTTCACTCCACACGCCTATAGTATAAAACAGGAATGCGGCGGTAATGGTGATAACAGCATAGAAAAGCATGTTAAATTCTCCCGGTTAAAATAATTTGCAGCAAACCAAACGTGCGGCCCGAGATAATAGTATAAGGTTTTTTAGAAATTATAATTCTTGTATTTAATTAAATTAGAATTATGTCAACTGGTATTTTTTACAGCAAAGGCAAAGTGAAAATTTATAAGTATTTCACTATTATCATATTTTGTTAATTTCCCGGGAAAAAGCTTTAAAAACCGCTACGTATTGTTATAATAAATAAATATAATACGTAAAGTATTTAAAATTATGCTTTTAAGCGGTTCAATCCTTTTGGAATTAACGCTAATGGATAAATCGTATAAGCGATTTGAAATTTCAAATACTAGAATTTACAGCATACAAAAATTTAGGAGGAAGGGAAATAACCATGGAAATTAAAAATCCTGCCAATAAAAAAAGCATGAAGGAACAGGAAAAAATACAGCTTGAAAAGTTTAACAGTATAACGGAATCGACAAAAGTAGAAAACCAAAACCAGCACCATAACGTAAAAAAAGTGGCGCTTGGCCCCAATACAGACCGGTAATAATGTAATAAGAAGGAAAGGAGAACCGCATGAATATGCAAAATAAAAATAACTCTTCTAAAAACGGAAAAGAAAAAGGCACGAAGTTTCAATCCAAAACAATTAAACATGACCCTCAGGCAGAAAGCGCCCGGGCAGTATTTGGCATGAATCACGACAGAACGGGTGATAAATGAGTTCGAAAGCACAACTTTTTGATGAGATAGAGCAGCATTTAATGCAGGATGAACGGCCATCCGAATTCCTGAACCGTATTTGTGAGCAGCCGCTGTTTCGGGAACCTCCGTTTAATCTGCTTGCAAATTTAAAAAAGGCAAAACAATCCCCCATGCATCATCCGGAGGGGAATGTATGGAACCATACCATGCTTGTAATTGACATGGCGGCGCAAGTAAAGCAAAAAAGTAAGAACCCTAGGGCGTTTTTATGGGCTGCGCTTCTTCACGACATTGGAAAGCCCGGAACCACAAGAATTCGGAAAGGGAAAATCACTTCTTATGACCACGATAAACTGGGTGCGGAACTGGCAGAACAGTTTCTTTCCGAATTCACGCAGGATCAGCAATTGATTCAGTCAGTGGTCGGTCTGGTTCGGTGGCATATGCAAATTCTTTTTGTCCTGAAACGGCTGCCCTTTGCCGATATTCCGTCCATGAAACAGCAGGCGGACATAGAAGAGGTTGCGCTTCTGGGATTTTGCGACCGGATGGGAAGGCTCGGCGCGAACCGGGAAAAAGAAGAAAGAAATATTCAGCTGTTTTTACAGGACTGCCGGGCACATAATTAAAAAGCGGCGGGNNCCGCCGCTTTTTAATTGTATTGCTTATTCCAGAATCGCGCCGCGGTTGCCGGAAGTAACCAGTGCCGCATATCTTGAAAGGTAGCCGGTAGTGATGCGGGGTTTTCTCGGCTTCCATTCCGCTCTGCGTTTTTCCAGTTCTTCTGCGCTTACCGCAAGATGAATCCGGTTTTCCATAATGTCGATTTGAATCAGATCGCCGTCCTTTACCAGCGCAATGGTTCCGCCGACTGCCGCTTCCGGTGACACATGGCCAATCGCCGCGCCTCTGGTGGCTCCGCTGAACCGCCCGTCGGTAATCAAAGCAACGCTTTCGCCAAGTCCGCGCCCTATAATGGCGGAAGTGGGGTTCAGCATTTCGCGCATACCCGGTCCGCCTTTTGGCCCTTCGTAGCGAATCACCACAACGTCACCCGGTACAATTTTATCGGAATTGATTGCCGCAATCGCGTCCTCTTCGCAGTCAAATACTTTCGCCGGGCCTTCGTGCTTCAGCATTTTCGGCGCGACGGCGGAGCGTTTCACAACGCAGGAATCGGGGGCTAAATTGCCCTTTAACACGGCGATTCCGCCGGTTTTGCTATATGGATTTTCAACCGGGCGTATGACTTCAGAATTTTTATTTACACTTCCGGCAATGTTTTCCGCTACGGTTTTGCCCGTGCAGGTAATCAAATCCGTTTTCAGCAGCCCAAGCTTGCTAATTTCTTTCATCACCGAGTAAACGCCGCCCGCTTCGTTCAAATCTTCAATGTAAGTGTGGCCGACGGGGGCAAGGTGGCACAGGTTGGGCGTTTTATTGCTGATTTCGTTGGCAATGTCAAGGTTTAGCTCAATTCCGCATTCGTGCGCGATGGCGGGCAGATGCAGCATACTGTTTGTGCTGCAGCCCAGCGCCATGTCGATGGTCAGGGCATTATGGAATGCGTCTTCCGTCATAATGTCGCGCGGACAGATATTCTTTTTCAGCAGCTCCATAATCTGCATTCCGGCTCGTTTGGCAAGCTGAATGCGCTCGGAATAAACTGCCGGAACCGTTCCGTTGCCCTGCAGGCCCATGCCAAGCACTTCGGTAAGGCAGTTCATGCTATTGGCGGTGTACATGCCGGAACAGGAACCGCAGGTCGGGCAGGCTTTGTTTTCAAATTCCAAAAGCTTTTCTTTGGTGATTTTTCCGGCGCCGTATTCTCCGACCGCTTCGGAAACACTGGAAAAACTGGTTTTTTGTCCGTCTACTTTTCCGGCCAGCATCGGGCCGCCGCTTACAAAAATAGTAGGAATGTTCAGGCGCGCCGCAGCCATTAAAAGGCCGGGAACGTTTTTGTCACAGTTCGGCACCATTACCAAAGCGTCAAAAGCATGTGCCAGCGTCATTGCTTCGGTGGAATCGGCAATCAGTTCCCGGGTAACAAGGGAGTACTTCATGCCCTGATGCCCCATGGCAAGGCCGTCGCAAACCGCGATGGTAGGGAAGACGAGGGGCGTTCCGCCGGCCATGGCCACGCCGATTTTTACTGCATCTACAATTTTGTCCAAATTCATATGTCCCGGTACAATGTCGTTTTTGGAACTGACAATGCCGATCAGCGGCCGTTCAATTTCCTCATTTGTCAAACCTAGCGCATGAAGTAATGCGCGGTGCGGGGTAGTTCGGGTTACTGCATCACTGTTCATTTTACGGCACCTCACTATAATATGTTGTATGATTACATTATATATTGTATGACATCGTATGTCAATATGATAAATTATACCGTAAAAAACCGGAAAATTGTCTTGCATCTTAGCCGCAAACAGCCTATATTGTATGTGGATAAAAGCCGCTTGAAAAACAGGCGATATACTTCGTTTTGAAAGCATTATAAAAGGGGGCTATCGTATGGTTTACGGGTTCGGAAACAATACGCGTTCCAACCTGGAAGTAGAGCTGCGCACGAGGGAAAGTTCTTACTTTTCAACCGTGGCAGAGAAAAAAGCAGCCAGGGCAGCAAGAGAAGCGGAAAGAAAGTATAAGGAAGGACTGGGAATCAAGGATCAAACCCTAATGGGTCGGATGAGGGCTTTATTCAAGGGTAATTAAACACACAGGGCAGGGGGGTAAGCCTCCCTGCCCTTCTGCTTTTGTATTTATTTTTTGTTTTCATAACTGTGTTGATAAGGCGCCTGAAATAAATAAAAAATGTTAATCGTCTGAAATGCCAAACCCTCGCATTGCGTGCAGAATATGCAGTGTCATTGCGATTTTTGCACCTTCGGCATCCCGATTCGCTAAAAATTCCATAATCATGCGGTGGTCATTCAGGGTGTTCTGCAGCATGTCTTCTTTTGTGCTGGACAAGAGCACGCCTTTCCCAATTGCCTGGTACAGAATTGGTACCAGTCGGTTCATAAATTCATTGTGTGTCGCTTTTGCAATAGACTTATGAAACGCCTGTTCCACTTCCGTGCGGTCTTCTTTGTTCAAAATGGCTTCTTCCGTACGTTTCCCGTAATAAATAATACGTTCCAGCTCTTTTTCCGTTCCGCGCTTTGCGGCATAATAAGCGGACTGCGGTTCAAAAATCAGGCGCATTTCATATAAATCCTTAATATTCAGCTGCAGGGTGGACAACTCGTTCAGGCCGAATTCCCCTGTCAGCTTATGGTCGTTTTTAATATAGGTTCCTTTTCCGCGCCGGATTTCCAGCACGTTGTGGGTGCATAAGATTCGAATTGCCTCGCGAAGGGTGGTACGGCTGATTTGCAGCTGCGAGGACAGCTCGTTTTCATTGGGCAGTTTGTCACCAACCCCGAACTTTTTGTCAATTGCGATCATTGCCAGTATGTCGTCTGCAATATTTTCGGCCAGGCTTTGTTCTCTTTTCGCCATGAAATGCTCCCTCCAAGGATGTAATTTATTCCATTATAATACATAAGACATCAGTTTTCAAGTTAGATGACTGACAACGCTGTGAGACATTTTATATGTGCTAAAAACTCAGGTAGAATGCGGGGAATTAAGGTTATAGATGACACATTGCGTATATAATGGTAAAATAGATAAAAATATAACAATATGTTATTAAAATATGGCACTATTTCAACGTGACAAATCTCATTTTGTTTCTCTTGAGAAAGTATATGCCACCGGCTTATAATCAAATCAGCGAAAAACGGAAAAATTAGCTGAAAGGTGGAATGTAAAGTGAGAGAAAAAGTTCAAAGCTTCGGCAGATTCTTAAGCGGCATGGTTATGCCAAACATCGGCGCTTTCATTGCATGGGGCCTTATCACCGCCTTGTTTATTCCGACGGGATGGTTACCAAATGAAAAGTTAGCGGTTCTTGTTGACCCAATGCTCAAATATCTGATGCCGCTGCTGATCGGTTATACCGGCGGCCGTATGGTTGGCGGACAGAGGGGTGCAGTCGTTGGTGCGATTGCTTCCATCGGTGTTATCATCGGTGCAGACATCCCAATGTTCCTTGGTGTTATGATCATGGGGCCTGTAGGTGGCTTAGCAGTCAAAATGTTTGACAGGTTGGTTCAGGGAAAAGTAAAGGCCGGTTTCGAAATGCTGGTTGACAACTTCTCCGCAGGAATCATCGGCGGCATTCTTGCCCTGATCGCTTTCTTGCTCATCAACCCTCTGTGCGTCGCTTTAACTGCCGCGCTTGCAGCGGGCGTAAACTTCTTCGTAACAACCGGCCTTCTGCCGCTTGCGCAGATCTTTATTGAACCCGCAAAAGTATTGTTCCTGAACAATGCGATTAACCATGGTATTCTTACTCCTCTGGGTGCCGAGCAGGCAGCTCAGACCGGAAAATCAATCTTCTTTANNCTGCCGGAAAATCAATCTTCTTTATGCTGGAAGCAAACCCGGGCCCGGGACTCGGACTCCTGCTTGCTTATTGTGTAGCCGGTAAAGGAAATGCAAAATCCTCCGCTCCCGGCGCAATCATTATCCATTTCCTCGGCGGTATCCACGAAATTTATTTCCCGTATGTTCTTATGAACCCGATCCTTATCCTTGGCGTAATCGCCGGTGGTATTACAGGTTCCTTCGTTGAAGGTATTATGGGTGCAGGCCTTGTCGCTGCTGCTTCCCCCGGAAGCATCATTGCTTTCCTGCTCATGACCCCGAAGGGCGGTTTCCTTTCCACAATCGTTGGCGTTACCCTTGCATGCGCAGTCAGCTTCGTTGTTTCGACCGTGCTGTTAAAAGCAACGGCGAAAGAGGAAGACAATCTGGATGCGGCAACTGACAAAATGAAGTCCTTGAAAGCCGGAAAAACCGGTAAAGCTGCTCCGGTAGCCATGCGTAAAATCAACGTAAGCAAAATTATTTTTGCCTGCGATGCCGGCATGGGTTCCAGTGCAATGGGCGCAACTGTCCTGAGCAAAAAATTCAGAGAAGCAGGACTGGACGTTAAGGTGCTTCATTCATCCATTGAAGACATACCGCACGATGCGGAAATCGTAATTACACACAGCGAACTGAAAGACAGAGCGCAAAAAGCCGCGCCGAACGCAAGGCTTATTACCATTACAAACTTTATGGCCGCGCCGGAATACGATAAGCTCGTCGGCGAACTGGCCGCGTTGGCTCCGGCGGCTCCGGCAATGTAATCCTGTTTTTTCATTCATAAGGGTGGCATACTAATACGAAATTCACAGGGAGGGTATTCAAATGACATTTACACCGCGTTTAAATCATTTGTTCCGTATTTTGCTGAAAAATACGGAACCCATCCCGGTGAGCGAGCTTGCTTCCCAAATGAATACCAGCAAACGTACGGTTTTTCGGGAACTGGAAAATGTCGATTCCCTTTTAAACGCCTACCATCTTCGTATCACCGCCAAAGCGGGGGTCGGAATTCGGTTGGAAGGAAAAGAGGATGACCGGAACAATCTTTCCCGAGTGCTGACGCGGGATGAAACGGAACCGTTGGATAAGGATGACAGGAGAAAGCGCCTTATCGTCGAGATTTTGAAAAACGAAAGCGTCAACAAACTGTATTACTATTCGAATTTGTTTAAAGTGAGTGAAGGAACCATCAGCAATGACATGGATGTCATTGCTGATTGGTTCAAAAAAAACGATCTTTCTCTGTCTCGCCGGCAAGGCTACGGCGTCGCATTGGAAGGAACGGAAGAAGCTTACCGCAGAGCGCTGTCCCAGTTTATTTACGAGAACCTCAACAGCGAACAGCTTTGGGAAATGCTCGACAATGCCGACAAGGGCATGGAAGAAAAACTGAGTATTCACCCGCTGATCAATGCAAATATTTCAACCCGGGTCGTTGCGGCACTGAAAACAATTCAAAGCAAAAAACTGCAAAGAATGACGGAAGGTTCCCGCATTCGTCTGGTGATTTACCTTTCCATTGCGGTGGAACGAATTATTAAGCAAAAAAAATTGGATTTGAATCCGGAATCCGTTTCGAAAATCAAAGCGGATGAAGATTATGCTCTTGCCAACCGCATTGCCAATACAATGGAACAATGGTTCCAGTTGAATTTGCCCGAGGAAGAGCGCGTGTATTTATGCATCCACATTAAAAGTGCAAAACAGAAATATATCGATAAGGATCAGGATGATGATTTTTACATTGATCATTATGAACTGATGCGTTTGATTTATCGGATGATGGATTCGTTTCATCCGGATTTAGTCGCCGAGCTGAAAAAAGACGAGGTTTTGCTCAGCGGCCTGATTGCTCACCTGGAGCCGACATTGATTCGGCTGAAGCATAACATGGAAATTCAAAACAGTATGCTGGAGCAAATCCGGAATTTGTATCCGGATATTTTTGAACAGAGCAGAAACGCGGCGAGGGCGATAACGGAAGCGTATGGGGTCGAAGTACCGGAAGAAGAAATCGGGTACTTGGCCACTCACTTCGGTGCGGCCATCATCCGCATGAAAGAGAAAAAAATGCACCGCAAGGTAGTCAGCATCGGCGTAGTGTGTGCCAGCGGAATCGGTGTTTCCTACCTTATGACCTCGCGGATAAAAAATACATTTAAAGAAGATGTTCAAGTAAGAAGTTACGCGCAGGAAGAACTTACGGAAGAAGCGCTGCAGGAAATTGATATTCTGGTTTCTTCGTTTCCTTTGGCGAATATCGGCCGGCCATTTATGCTGGTCAGCCCGCTGCCAACGGATGATGACCTGGAAAAAATTCGCCGGGAAATCAATCGTTTTGCCTATGTGGAATCCGTATTGGCGCCTGCGGAAAATAGAAATGAAGACTTTAAGGGGCAGCTCCACAAAACGTGGGGCATGGCGGAAAGCATTCAGTCCGTTCTGACAAAATTTGTCGTTTCGTACTTGAATCAGGACGTAACCTTCGAAGAAATCATAGATTTTGCAGGCCGTAAGTTCGGCAGCAACGAAGAAAACTGCCAATTGATTTCCGCAGATCTTGCCGCCAGAGAGAAAATCAGCAGCCAGGTGGTGGAAACTTACGGGTTTGCGCTGCTTCATGCAAAAACGGACGGGGTTACGTCGCCGGTGTTTTCCTTAATTCTTCCCGACAGCCCGCCGTTTACCAACGAATACATGAAAGGGGCGCAAATGGCAGTTATCATGCTTGTCCCCAAAGAGAAAGGCAGTGTGGAGCACAGCCAGATGATGGGCCGGTTAAGCAGCGCTCTGATTGAAAACGAAGATTTTTTAAATACCCTGAAATCCGGTAACAAAGACAAGGCCTATGCACAAATACAGGATATTTTGGAAGGGTATTTTTTTCGCAGAATTAAAGAAATTTGTTCCTGATAGAGGATATAGAGTTTTTACCTTAGGAGGTGGTTATAAAACTATGTTTTTTAAGAAGAATGTGCAGCCTGCGAAAAACGAATTATTAATGAAAAAGAATATCGTTCTTAACTGTACTGCGCAAAACAAAGAGGAAGCCATTGTGCGCGCCGGAGAAATGCTTTGCAACAGCGGTTATGTAACCCACGGTTACGTTGACGGAATGCTTGCCAGGGAGAAAAAACTTTCAACCTGCATTGGCAATTACATTGCGATTCCGCATGGAGAAAGCGAAGTGAAAAAAGAAATCATTTCTTCGGGGCTTGTGGTAATGGTTTACCCAAAGGGGATTACCTGGGACGAAGAAACCGTAAATCTCGT
The DNA here is from genome assembly GCA_002378845.1 of Ruminococcaceae bacterium UBA3451. Classification (GTDB taxonomy): domain Bacteria; phylum Bacillota; class Clostridia; order Oscillospirales; family Acutalibacteraceae; genus Caproiciproducens. Next base: position 8,577 of record DFRY01000033.1, read on the forward strand.
AATCGGGATTGCAGGTGTCGGCGACGAGCATTTGGAAATACTCCGAAATATTGTCGAACGGCTCGATACTCCCGAAGCGGTACAGGAATTGGTTCAAAGCGGAGACGCGGATAAAATTTATCAGGTATTCCGCGACTGAAATATGAATTTGGCAAAGAAAGAGGGATTATTATGAAAACGAAAGCAGTCAGAATGTACGGGGAAAATGATTTAAGACTGGAAGAGTTTGAGCTCCCCGAAATTAAAGACGATGAAATTCTTGTAAAGGTTGTCAGTGACAGCATTTGCATGTCCACCTATAAATTAATTGAACAGGGGAAAAAGCATAAGCGTGTTCCCCAGAATATCGATACAAACCCCATTATTGTAGGGCATGAGTTTGCAGGCGATATTGTAAAGGTCGGTGCAAAATGGCAGTCAGAGTTCCATGCGGGCGAAAAGTTTGCACAGCAGCCTGCGCTGAATTATAAAGGAAGCCTGGCTTCCCCTGGTTATTCCTATGAATTTTTCGGCGGCGACTGTACTTACTGCATTATTCCGCAAGAAGTGATGGAACTTGGGTGCTTATTGCATTATAATGGAGACAGCTATTTTGAAGCTTCCCTTGGGGAGCCAATGTCTTGTATTATCGGCGGGTACCATTCAAACTATCACACCAGCAAAACAAGTTACCACCACACTTCCGGCGTAAAGGAAAACGGTGCGGTGCTTATTATGGGCGGTGCAGGCCCCATGGGGCTTGGCGCGGCGGATTATGCGCTTTGCATTGAAAAGAAACCGCGTCTTGTTGTGGTGACGGATGTCAGCGAGGAACGCCTTGCCCGCGCCCGTCAGGTGGTTCCGGAATCAAAGGCTGCCGAACAGGGTGTAACGCTGATGTACGTCAATCCGCAGAAATTTGAAAATCAGACCGAAGGACTTCGGGAATTGACCGGCGGCAAGGGCTTTGACGATATTTTCGTCATGGTGCCGATTCGCCCCCTTGTGGAGCAGGCCGACAGCCTTCTGGCGTTTGACGGATGCCTGAATTTCTTTGCAGGTCCTACGGACAAAAATTTCTCGGCAAACATTAATATGTATAATACTCATTACATCAGCACGCACATTATGGGCTCTACCGGCGGCAATACAGACGACCTGGTGGAAGCGCTTGAACTGGCTTCCGCAGGAAAAATCAATCCTTCTGTCATGGTTACCCATGTCGGCGGTATTGACTGCATTGCAGAAACGACAAAAAATCTTCCCAATATTCCGGGCGGGAAAAAGCTCACTTACACACATATTAACATGCCTCTGACGGCAATAGAAGATTTCCGGGCGCTTGGCGAAAAGGNNGACGAACTGTTCCGGAAGCTGGCCGACAGCTGCGACCGCCACAACGGACTGTGGAACAGCGAAGCCGAGCACATTCTGTTCGAACATTTCGGGGTGTGAGCCGCAAACAGGCAAACCGCGAGCTAAAAGCGGCGAAAAAGGAAATCGGAGGTACACGTCATTGATTTATACGGTAACATTTAATCCGGCATTGGATTTTATCACACAGGTTGACAATTTCAAGGTGGGTGAAATCAACAGGAGCTCGGGGGAGCAAATCCTGAGCGGCGGAAAAGGAATCAACGTTTCCATCGTGCTGCGAAACCTCGGGGTGGATAGCACCGCGCTTGGTTTTGTGGCAGGATTTACCGGGGAGGAAATCGAAAGAGGCGTCAAGGCGTTTGGCTGCCGCACGGATTTCATCCACCTTCAAGAAGGGTTATCCCGCATTAATGTGAAAATCCGTTCCGGAAAGGAAACCGCAATCAATGCAAGCGGGCCGCACATTCCGACGGAAAAGCGGAACGAGCTGTTCGCTCAGCTGGACCAACTGCAGGAAGACGATTTTCTGGTTCTGGCGGGAAGTATCCCGTCTACTTTGCCGGAAAATACGTATGAAATTATTATGGAACGCCTGCAGGGACGAAACATCCGCATTGTGGTGGATGCCACCGGCCAGCTGCTTCTAAATGTACTGAAATACCGTCCTTTTTTAATTAAGCCGAACAGTGAAGAACTGGAAGAGGTAAGCGGCGAGCATTTGAACGGCACACAAGACCTCATTCGTGCTGCCCGGCGGCTGCAGGAATTGGGTGCGCGCAACGTACTGGTTTCCATGGGCGGTGACGGTGCGGTGCTCATTCCTGAAACCGGGGAGGCGCTGTACAGCGCCGCGCCGCAGGGCAAAGTAGTCAATACGGTAGGTGCGGGGGATTCCATGGTTGCAGGATTTTTAACTGGTTTCTTGTGGAATTCCAGCATGACCGATGCGTTTTATTCCGGCATTGCGACCGGCAGCGCCAGTGCTTTTTCCGAGAATCTGGCGACAAAAGAAGAAGTTCAGTCTATTTTAAAATCGATTCAGAGGTGAATGAAATGAAAGAATTTAGTTATGTAATTCAGGACAACGAAGGAATTCATGCCCGTCCTGCTGGGCTTTTGGTTAAGGAAGCCCAAAAATATACTGCGGAAGTAAAACTCCAGAAGTCAGGCAAGCAGGCGGATGCCAAGAAAATTTTTTCGGTCATGAGCCTCGCCGCGAAAAAGGGAGAAACGGTAACAGTGCAAATCAGCGGTTCGGACGAAGACACCTGCGCGCAGTCACTGCAAGCCTTTTTTAAGGAAAATCTGTAAGTCCAATATTTTCAATATTATTATTTGCCTAAACCTTCTGCTATAAATAACGCTCCCGGGAACAGTTCTGCAGCTGTTTCCGGGAGCGTTTTGTTGTTTTATGCTGCCCGGCTGCGTTGGCTTCAATGATTTACTCATTTAAAAAAATTTTGAGAAAAGCCCGCTTTGCAGCCAAAATATGGTTTTAAGTTCGTATTTTAGACTATTTACGACAAAAAACGATTCTTGAAAAATATTTTGGGAATTAGAAAATCAAACCTTGAAAATTGATATGTTTGATGCTAGAATATAGACTTACGAAAAGAAAGCGGGTTTTCATTGAATATTAAGTTTTTACATCAAAGTACGGAAGAACGGCGCGAGTTGATTTTAAATGGCAGCATTGTTCGCACACTGCTGATGCTATCCTTGCCGACGTTGATGATGAGCATGATTCAGTCCCTCATGCCGCTGTCGGACGGACTGTTTATTAACAACGCCGCAGGCACGCTGGTTGCCAGCGCGGTTACATACAGCGAACCCGTTGTTAATATGATGACGGCTTTGGCACAGGGACTCAGCGTAGCGGCAATGGCAATTATCGGGCAGGCCAACGGCCAGGGTGATTTCACCCGGGTAAAGCATGTGGCAACACAGATTGTGGTGTTTGCCTTTTCCATGGGCTTTTGCATTGCTCCGATTCTGGCGCTGATTGCTTTGCCGATTTCTTCGGGTGTGGAAGCGGATATTTCCCAAAACGTAAGGCTTTATATCAGTCTTTACGCGCTGGTTCTTCCGTTTTCTTTTTTGGAAAGCATTTACAATGCGATTAAAAATGCTACCGGTAAACCCGAAGCAACGTTTATCCGCATGGTGATTATGCTTACGCTGAAAATCATATTCAATATAGTTTTTGTCGTCTGGCTCCGTCTGGAAGTAGTAGGCTGTGTACTTTCTTCTCTGTTCTCCAACGTGTTTATCTGCGTGTGGATGTTCTATGAACTTTTTGTTCAAAAAGGGGAAGATCAGCTTTTTCTGAAAGGTTTTCGGTTTGACAAGGTTTTGATTAAGCAACTGATTGTTGTGGGTATTCCGGCCATGCTGACCAGCTTAATGCTGAACCTTGGATTTTTTCTCATCAATAATGAAACGCAGAAATACGGCGCCGTTGTTCTGAACGGGCAGGGCATTGCAAATAATATTACAGCGGTATGCTTTAATCTTCCGTCCGCGTTCGGTGCTGCGGTAACTACCATGGTCAGTTTGAATATCGGCGCGGGGCAGCCGGATAAAGCCAAACGATCGTGCCTGATCGGCTGTATTGCCAGCGCAATAACGGCGGTTGCCGTAATTGGAATTGTGGTTCCTTCGTCGCCCCATTTAACGGTTTTGTTCACCCAACGGCCGGAGGTTTTGGACATAGCAAACCGGGCCTTGCATATTTACACTTATTCCGTGGTTGGCTTCGGGGTTTGTATGGCGGTGCAGGGCGCGTTTATCGGGTTGGGGAAAACGCGCGTGCCAATGGTGATCGGTATTTTACGGATCTGGTTCTTGCGGTATATTTTTATTTTGGCTACGGAACATATGCTGCAATTCTATTCGGTGTTCTGGGGAAATCTGTTCTCGAATTATGTTGCGGCAATTATTTCAATTATATTGATCTTACGCGTGAAATGGGTTTCTGCACTCAACCAATAATAATCAAAAACAAGGGGCTGTCCGAAGGCAATTCGGACAGCCCCTTACTGTATTTTATTTTTCAAAGCTTCGGCGTTTATTNNCGTTCTTTCAGCATCCGTTCGCAGATTTGCTGCCGTGATTTGCTTGCCAGGGTGAAGTGCACGGTGCGTTGCCGTATTTTAGAGTTTTTCATCTTCTTAATGACCATGTTTGCTTCTTCCGGCATCATCTCAATATTAATGTAATCGCGGAATACAAAGATTTTACCGATTGCCTTGGTCGGAAGGTTTGTTGCTTCAACAATGGCGCCTAAAATGAAATTCGCGTCGACTTTATCCTTTGAGCCAATATCAATATTCAGCCAGGTATGGTCAATTTCCTCCGGAGTTATTTCAACGCGGCGAATATTTTTAACGGAAGCAAGACGTTTGTTTTTGCCGTCTATTTTCGCACAAAGAGCGGCGGCGACCTCTCTTGCCGGGTATCCGTTCTGCTCCAGTTCTTCAATGAAGGAAATCCACTGGCCGGCGCTGCCCGAATCCACCGCTTCCCGCAGACTGTCGCTGAATTTCTTCAGGTGACGCACACGAATATCCTCAATACTCGGCACACGGGCTTCCTGAATTTTGGTATCCATAAACCGCTCCAGCGTGCGTACTTTGGTCAGCTGGGAACGATTGGCGGCAAGGGTATAGGATNNGCCCGGTACGGCCGATTCGGTGAATATAATATTCATTTTCCTGCGGAACGTCGTAATTAAAGACCGCTTCCACATCTTCCACGTCAATACCGCGGGCGGCAACGTCGGTTGCACATAAAATGGTGCTGCGGCCGCTCTTAAAGTCTTTCATAACCTGGTCGCGCTGGCTTTGCTTCAGGTCGCCGTGCAGGCCGATGCTCTGAAATCCGCTGTCATTCAACGCTTCGCACAGCTCATCGACCATTTTCTTTGTATTGCAGAAAATAAGCGAGCGTTTCGGGCGATGGTATTCCAGCAGAAGTTTTAAAGCGTCATTTTTATTTTCCTGCGGAACGTTATAATAAAACTGCGCAATGTTATCAACAGTTTTCTGTCCTTTGTCCACGGCTACCATTTTGGGGCTGGTTTGAAATTGTTTGGTAATTTCCATAATGGCGGGGGGCATCGTTGCGCTGAACAGCACGGTTTGCCGTGTTTCCGGGGCTTCGGTCAAAATGGTCTGGATATCCTCCAGAAAGCCCATGTTCAGCATTTCATCCGCTTCGTCCAAAATGACGGTTTTCAGGTGAGCCAGGGTCAGAGTTTTACGGCGCATATGATCCATTACTCTGCCCGGGGTACCAATAATAATCTGTGCGGTGCGCAGCTCGCGAATCTGCCCGGGCATGGGCTGCCCGCCGCAGACGGTGGCAATGCTGATCCCCCGCAAATATTTCGAAAATTTGTGTTTTTCATCACTGATTTGTGCCGCAAGTTCACGGGTTGGGCTTAGAATAAGCACCTGCCCCTTCATGCCGTTGCTTTGGGCAACCATTTGTATCACGGGAATTCCAAATGCAGCTGTCTTGCCCGTGCCGGTACTGGAGCGGCCGATCAGGTCATTCCCTTCCAAAAACAGCGGGATGGCTCCGGCCTGAATATCGGTTGCTTCGGTAAATCCGATTACCTCGACCGCGCGTAAAATTTCGGGTAAAAGATTCATTTCGCTAAATTGCATAGATGTTTTTTTCCTTAATGTTTTGTATTTTTTATTATTATAACATAAATTCTGAAAATATAATGTGTTATGAACGTTTTTTCCTTTCTCTTTTCACAATTCGTTCGAATTGTAGCAGAAAAGAGCGAACAACATAGAATGGAGAGAAAGGAGGTGTAATGCAATGCCGACAATAACCTTGAATATTCCGAACACGACTTTTGTGTCAAGCGCACAGCCGGACAACAATTTATCTTTTTACCCCGTAATGTATGTGGGAACCGACGCGAACTTTCAAACCTGCTCCGGGCTGCTGCAGGTTTCCCTTTCGAATTTGCCGGTTGCGCAGGTGGATAGTGCCATGCTGCAGCTTGCAGTCATTTCCAAAACAGGAACCGACCCAAGCCCGGTTGTTGTAAACAGAGTAGAAGAACCGTTTGATACGGCGACGGTAACTTACACCACCCGGCCCACGACTACTCCAACAGGATCACAAATGAATATTTCGGAGTCTGATATGTACACCAGAGTCCAAATTGACATTACAGCGTTGGTGAACAGCTGGCTTTCCGGAACGTATGAAAACTACGGTATGGCGCTAACGAATTCAGATGGAACGACCGTTGTTCAGTTTGCGACCAACAATATAGTTTACGAACCCTATTTTCCGCAATTGATCCTTACGTATTCCGTTTCTCCCGCTGGAAGTTCCGCACTGAATTTTAGTTATGCCCAGTTGGCACATGTAATTAATCAGATAATCACATTTTATTCAGCAAATACCATTACTGTTTATACAAAAGGGCTTGTTGCATCCTCTATAACGGGTACGCCGTATCAGTTGTATTCTTCCGCAGAAGGAACGTACGGTGGGCTTTTTATTGTAATGGACAACACGCAGCAGCAGGCAATCCCGCTCAATTCTATCACTGCTATTTACACAGGTGAGGGGTCTGTTTATAATCCGTCATTTACGTATCTTCCGCCGCCCCAATTTTCTGCGGGGTACGATACCAACATTATCACAGCGTACTATGAATATTTGCAGGGTGATTTCTTTTTGGATGTGTACACCGGTTCCAATATTCATGCTTCCGGTAACCTTTATCGGAATGAATACGGAATCATTGTATTGGCCGACGCACAGGGGAATAATCCGGTATTTATTCCTGTAATTCCAATTACAGCGATTTTGCCGCAGCCGATTTTTACACTGCAAAACGAGAAAGAGAAACAGCTTCCCAATATTGCGGTGGAAGAGTCCAGTGAATTTTTGAAATAAGTCAGACCTCGCTGGAAAGCGGGGCCTGTTTTTCTGTTTCAGCCGTTAACTCATTCTGAAATCATCCCAAAATATTTCCCGTTTGTTTCTGCGGTTAGGTAAGTAAGGATGGAACCAAATGTCTGACCGACTCATAGAATAAATTAAATTCAAGATGTTTTTTATTGCAAAATACAACACAGCTTAGGGTGGGAATAATTTGGAAAAGTATGCGGTAATTATGGCGGGCGGCACAGGGTCAAGGCTCTGGCCCCTTTCAAGAGAGGAAAAACCGAAACAGTTTATCGCTGTGGAACATGGGGAATGTATGCTGCTTCGCACGGCGGAGCGTATTTGTGAGATGATCCCTTCGGAAAACTGCTATGTAATCACAAACGAAACTTTATTTGATATAACGCGCAATACCCTGGAAGGAATTATTCCGGCAGCCAATATTATACTGGAGCCTTCCAGAAAAAATACAGCGGCATGTATTGCTTATGCATCCCTGTTGCTGAAAAAAAGAATTGGATTGGGTTTGCTTTGTTTTGTTCCCGCAGACAGTTATGTGAAAGACACCGCCGCTTACAAAGAAGCGATTGAGCTGGCTTATCAGGCTGCGGAAGAAAAAAACGGCCTTGTTGTCATTGGCATTCCGCCAAAGTATCCCGCAACGGGGTACGGCTATATTTATATGGGGGCAAAAATAAAAGGAAAAAGAAAAGTAGTTCAAGTTAAAAAGTTTGTGGAGAAGCCAAAATTGAAAACTGCCGTAAAATATTTGGAATCGGGAAAATATTTGTGGAACAGCGGAATCGTGGTAATGTCGACTGATGCCGCGTCTACTGCATTGGAGTCTTTGCTTCCGAACCACTATCATCTTATCATGGCGGCAGTTAACGCAAATGATGGACAAGATTCGGGAACAGAAATAAAAGAGGCATATGACGCATTGCCGAATATTTCATTTGACAAAGGCGTTTTGGAGAAAAGCGACTCTATTTGTGCCGTGAAAGGGTATTTTGACTGGGACGATATTGGAAATATAGACGCGCTGTCAACTACATTCGGCATGGATGAAAACGGGAATTCTGTTCGGGGCAGCTTTCAGGGGCTGGACACAACCGGTTCCGTCATTTACAGTGACTGCGGGCTGATTGCAACAATCGGCGTGGAAAATATGATTGTCGCGGTCACGCAGGATGCGGTGCTGGTTTGCCCGCGGGACCGTGTGCAGGATGTGAAAAGTTTGGTGGAGCTGCTGAAAAAAAACGGGTATGAAAATCTTACTTGAGGGCACGGTTCTGGGAAACGGCAATTTGGAACTTTTATCAGGCGGGATTTCACAGGGTAAAGTCGTGCTTTATTCTACAGCTGAAAGGAGTTTGGCAGTGTGGAGAATGAAAATTTGATTGAACTTTATAAAACCATGCTGAAAATCAGAATGGTCGAACGTAAAATTGAAGGCGAATATAAATACGACGAAATTAAAACTCCAATTCATCTTTCTATCGGTCAGGAAGCAATTGCCGCAGGGGTTTGCGCTTACCTGAAAAAAGACGACTATCTGTTCGGAACGCACCGCAGCCATTCGCAGTACCTTGCCAAAGGCGGCGACCTGAACAAGATGATTGCGGAAATGTATCTGCGCAGTACGGGCTGTTCCCAGGGAAGAGGCGGTTCCATGCATCTGGTCGACCCGGATGTCGGAATCCTGGGTTCTTCCGCAATTGTTGGGGGGAGTTTTCCGCTTGGAACCGGGGCGGCGCTTGCGTCAAAACTGCGGAAAGACAACCGTGTAACGGCTGTGTTTTTCGGTGACGGGGCGGTTGACGAAGGGGTGTTCCATGAATGCCTGAATTTTGCAGCGCTGAAAAAACTTCCGGTTATTTATGTCTGTGAAAATAACCACTATGCCATTAATTCACATGAACTGCAGCGGCACAGTGAAAAAAATATATTCCGCCTTGCCCAAAGCTATGGAATGGCGAGCGAGCAGCTTGACGGCAATGATGTTCTGCAGGTGTGCCGGCACGCGGAGGCGGCTGTCAATCGGGCCAGAAACGGGGAAGGCCCCACTTTTCTGGAATGCATTACGTACCGCTGGAAGGGGCACATCGGTACCGTGGACGACGTTGGGAACGGGTACCGTCCACAGGACGAACATGAATATTGGCTTTCCAAATGCCCCATAAAATGGTTTGCGGGTTACCTGCGGGAAACCGGGGTTTTGAACGATGAACTGGACCGGAGCATTCATGAGGAATTGGAACAGTTGATTGAAGACGCTTTTTCCTTTGCTAAGAATTCTCCAAAGCCGCGGCCGGAGGAACTAATGAACCATATCTATGCAAGCTGACGAGCTAAATCATTTCATAGGAACAGGAGGTTCACTATGCCCTGGACAACAGTACAAGTAGAAAAGCAGGGAAGTTATTTTATGAAAAGTGATTCCGATACCGACAGGGTAATTTCATATAAAGATGCCATATTCGAGGCCACCGACCAGTCCCTTGCACGGGACCCACGGGTTTTCGTGTTCGGGGAGGGGGTTGACGACCCTTCCGGCGTATTTGGTACCACAAAGGATTTACAGGAAAAATATGGGGAAGACCGGGTGTTTGACACCCCAATCGCCGAAAATTCGATTACCGGTTTTGCTGCCGGTGCGGCAATGGCGGGGTTGCGCCCAATCTTNNCAAAAGGACTGCTTGTTTCCAGTATTATAGACAACGGCCCGGTGTTATTTGTAGAACACCGGTGGCTTTATAAAACAATGGGGAATGTGCCCGAAACATTATATTCCATTCCGTTCGGCAAAGGCGCGGTTCGGCGGGAAGGCAGCGATATTACTATTGTTGCAGTGTCCTATATGGTGGTGGAGGCGTTAAAAGCTGCCGAAAAGCTGCAGGCGCAGAATATTTCTGCGGAAGTTATCGACCTTCGTACCATAAAACCGATTGACGAGAATATTATTTTTGAATCCCTTGCCAAAACCGGACGATTGCTGATTACCGATACCGGCTGTGTCAGCGGCGGAGTGGCTTCGGAAATTTCGGCTATTGTCAGTGAAAAGGCATTCCCGCTGCTGAAAGCCCCCATTGTCAGGGTGTGCTGTCCGGACACGCCGACTCCGGCGAGCGATATTCTGGAAAAAGCCTATTACCCCGATTCCGACACCATTTGCACCAAAGCAATCGAGCTGCTGAAACAGTAAAGGGGGCGAAGGATTTGGACAAAATGATAGAGCAGGACTGCAGGGAATACCTTCCTAAAATCGACTTGACCCCTTTGAAAGGGAAAACTGTTTTCCTTGCCGGTGCCAACGGGCTGATCGGAACATATATGATCTATCTGTTTCATCTAGCCAACATCACCCAAAACGCGGGCATTCACATTGTTGCGTTAAGCAGGAATTCGCCTTGCGATAAGCTGCTTGAAATTTTTGAGGAGAACAAGCATTCGTACGAATTTTATCCGGTTAATCTTGCGCAGGAAGGTTCCGTCGATTATCTGGGAAAAGCAGATTATATGATACATGCGGCGACCTACGCGCAGCCGGGGAAATTTCTAAAAAATTATTCCGACACCATGCATCTGAATACAACAGCAACGGAAAATTTGCTGAAAAAAGCAAAGCAGGACGGAGCAAAGTTCCTGTACTTGAGTTCTTCTGAAATTTACGGAAGCCCCGATGAAAACAGCATTCCCACCCCGGAAGAATACCCGGGGCTTTGTTCTCCGGTTGACGTTCGCGCTATCTATTCCGAATCTAAACGCATGGCANNCGCAAAAATTGCTTCTATATCCATGACTTACGGCCCGGGTGTAACGCTCAATGACGAACGGGTTCTTGCTCATTTTATGAAACAGGCCATCAATAACGGGCGAATTGTAATGCTGGACGACGGCAGCAAAATAAGAACGTTCTGCTACATTGCAGACTGTGTGCTTATGCTGCTGAATATTCTTCTGTACGGCACCGAATTTGTCTATAACGTGGGCGGAAAAGATAAAATTACGATTCGGAATCTTGCGGAAGAAATCTGCCGGCTTACCGGAAGCACGCTTTCGCTGGAGCCGGCCCGGCAGCTTCCGGAGCAGGAAATTAAGGTTTCCCCGCAGCGTGTGGAACTGGACATTCAAAAAGTTTGCTCCGAATTCCGCTTGCCGCGTTTTATGCCGCTCGAGGAAGGGATTTCCCGTACTCTCCAATGGAATTTAGCCCGCCAATCGGGCTAAAGCATCGTGTTTAACCCGCGCCTCCATTGTCATCGGAATTGATAATGGAGGTATGTTTTTATATTGAATCGGTTGAACCTTCTTTTTTGTTATTCTCTGAATTTTGTATCACCACAATCTGGCTGCATATTTGCCGGGTATTTAACTTCACGCACATCGTTGAAATAACATATCATGGTACTACGCAGAACAGGAATCACGATAAATTCATAATATGATTTACGATATGAGGGTGGAATATGAAAAAGGCAATTATCACGGGCGTAACCGGACAGGACGGTTCCTATTTGTCGGAACTTCTGCTCCAAAAGGGGTATGAAGTTCACGGAATTGTTCGCAGAAGCAGTTCGCCCAATACCAAAAGAATTGACCACCTGTGTGTGGAAAAACCGGATGAGGAACAAAGGTTTTTTCTGCATTATGGGGACTTGCACGATTCCGGAAGTTTAAGCAGATTAATCGATCAAGTTGAGCCGACCGAAGTGTATAATCTTGGCGCACAAAGTCACGTGAAGGTTTCGTTCGATGTACCGGAGTTTACTTCAGACGTAAATGCTTTGGGTACGCTGCGGCTGTTGGAAAGCATTCAGGAGGTAAACCCCAAAATCCGGTTTTACCAGGCGTCTTCCAGCGAATTGTTCGGGAAGGTACAGACCATTCCCCAAAACGAGACAACGCCGTTTTATCCCCGCAGCCCTTACGCCGCAGCAAAACTGTATGCGTATTGGATTACAGTGAATTACCGGGAGGCGTACAACCTTTTTGCCTGTAACGGAATTTTGTTTAACCATGAATCCCCAAGAAGAGGGGAAAACTTCGTTACCCGGAAAATCACCATGGGCATTGCGGATATTTTAAGCGGGAAACAGGATCAGATTGTTCTCGGAAATATCGACGCCAAGCGGGACTGGGGCTTTGCGGGGGATTATGTGGAAGCCATGTGGCGCATCCTTCAGCAGGAAGCACCGGAGGATTTTGTCATTGCAACCGGCCGTACCCACACGGTAAGGGAGTTTTGCGAGCTTGCGTTCCGGAATGTGGGGATAACCCTGAAATGGGAAGGCGAAGGGGTCGATGAAAAAGGAATTGACGCGGTTACCGGCAGGGAGCTGATAAAAATCAGTCCGAAGTTCTTCCGCCCAAGCGAAGTTGACCTGCTGCTTGGGGACGCACGAAAAGCACAGGAAAGACTCGGCTGGTCACCAAAGGTTTCTTTTGAGGAACTGGTGAAGATGATGGTGGAAAGTGATGTTAATACGCACATTTGACCTGTTGGCGAAGGGAGAAGACGGGGTTGGAAAAGCACAGCAGAATTTACGTGGCAGGGCACACCGGCATGGTTGGCTCTGCGATAGTAAGAAGTCTGAAAAATGAGGGGCACGACAATATTATTGTTCGAACCCATGCGCAGCTGGATTTAACGGATCAGGCTGCAACGGAACGGTTCTTTAAAAAGGAAAGGCCGGAATATGTATTTCTTGCCGCCGCAAAAGTGGGCGGAATTTATGCCAACAACACGTACCCGGCAGATTTTATTATGGAAAATATGCTAATTGAATGCAATGTGCTGCGCAGCGCGTATGCAAACGGAGTCAGAAAGCTGATGCTGCTTGGCAGTTCCTGCATTTACCCTAAAGTTTGCCCCCAGCCCATTAAAGAGGAATACCTTCTTACCGGGGAACTGGAGCCGACAAATGAAGCGTACGCACTGGCAAAAATATCTGGAATCGTCATGTGCCGTTCCTATAACAAACAATACGGTACAAATTATATCAGTGCTATGCCGGCCAGCCTTTACGGCGTGAACGACCGGTTTGACGTAAATAATTCCCATGTGATTCCATCCATGATTATAAAGATGCACGGAGCGAAAGTTGAAAATAAACCGTACGTGGAACTTTGGGGAACCGGCACGCCCATGAGGGAATTCCTATACGTGGACGACATGGCAGACGCCTGCCTGTGCCTGATGGAAAATTATGACGGGAACGATTTTATCAATATCGGTTCCGGTCAGGAAATCAGTATCCGTAATTTGGCGGAAACGGTGAAAAAGGTGGTCGGTTATCCGGGTGAATTGGTGTTTGACGCTGCCAAGCCGGACGGCACCCCAAGGCGTGTGCTTGACAATACGAAAATTTACAGCACAGGGTGGTACCCTAAGGTCGACATGGAAGAGGGACTTCAAAGAGAATATGCGTATTATCTGGAGCACATCTTACCCTGAACCGGGAAAAGACCGGTTTTTTACAACATAAAAGGGCGGAGCTGCTTTGCTCCGCCCTTTTATGCGCGCCGTTCACTGTAAAATACCGCAGGAAACTCAATTGTACTGCCAATGAAAACTGGAAGTAAGAATTAGGAAGTGAGAAGTGAGAAGTGAGAAGTGAGGAAATTTAGCTTTCCAGCTGCTTAAGCACATCCAACTGAGCGGTGAGAAGCGCCTCCGATGTGGTTTTTAACGTGAATAGTTTGCTCTTCATGTCTTCGTATGCAAACTTAATTTTATTTACCTCCTGATTTGCGTCGCTGACCATCTTTTGCGACGTAGACTCCGCATCCTGAATAATTCCCTTTGCTTTTTCCGAGGCGATCAGCTTCATTTCGTCACTGGCATGCTGTGCCAGTATAAAGCAGTGCTGCATGGCCTCTTCTATGGATTTATAATGCCGTACTGTTTCGTCCATTACCGATAAACGTTCGTTCAGCTCGTTGTAATCCGCTACGATTTTTGCCAGCATATCATCAACCTGACTCTTGCTGTATCCGTATAGAAGCGATTTGTGAATTGTCGCTTTTTCCAAATCCTCAGGAGTATAATTCATCGGATCACCTCCTTACAATACTGCCCTTACCTAATAAGTATTCCGAAAAATAAAACATATTCGTTCTTTGCGCATGCGTTCCAAAAATGATTTTATTCCCGCTGGAGTTTCGTTGAAGCAGTTTCAATCACACGCAATTTGCCCGCAACATAGTATAGACATGATAATAAAAAATTCTTATTTCTGAGGTGGTATGGAGCATGTCCAATGATAGATTCCTGCTCATAAAAGCCTGGAGCTATATTCTGTGGGCAGACGTGGAACATGTGATGAGTCAGCTTCTCATAGCAGAACTGACAAACCGTATTCCGGTCGTATATTGGCCCACTTATTGCCTGCACAATGGGTTTGTTCATACAAACGGATTTGAACTTTATTTCGAACCCGTTAGCAATTTTACGATTTTTGACGTGGCAAAACCGGGGTATACTTTTTATCCCCCCGTATGGGACGAAGATAATCTGCTGATGGACGACCCGGATAAAGACTCGTGGGTATACCGCAACATCGGTGATATTATGAGCAGAAATGAAAATGTTGTTGTGGGCGACGTTTATTTCGATATTTACACTCTGATTCCGTTTATCAATAAAAACAGCCCGGCTTACGGCATGACGGTTCACGAAATCTATCGGTACCTGTTCCGTAAGTATATTCGCATAAAACCGGATATTAACACCGAAATTCAGGGCTATTTCAATTCGTGGCTGAAAAGTGACGGTTCCGTGCTGGCGGTGCATGTATGTAAGGCCGACACAAGCCAACAGTTTAACTTAATACACGGCCAAAAAGAAAATTATAAATATATGCTGAAAAGCTATGAAAAAACAAAAAAAGATCCGATTGAAAAACAGGTTAAAGTATCCCGGCTGCCGTGGCGGCGCAGTAAGGTAATGGAGCCAAATAAGCCTTACCACGATGAAATTAAAAAATATATTGATAAATACGATGTAAAAACAATTTTCCTTCTGACAAACAGCGAAGAAATTCTGACCGAATACAAAAAGAAATACGGTTCTATGGTTGTGGCAACCGACTGCAAGCGAATTAAAGAGGACGATGCGCCCTCTGCGTTGGAAAGCCCAATGATTAAGCGCCGCAGGGGAATTGAAATTGTGAAAGACACCTACTTGGCTTCCATGTGCGACTTCTTTATCGGAAACGATTTCTCCAGTCTTTCACAGACGGTGTGCTATTTGAAAGACTGGCCTGACAGCAACGCAAAGCTTTTATACTGGAAAGTCTGGAAGCGCAAGTACCCCATTAATGCAAAAATTATTACAAAGCGGGAAAGCAACGGTCTGTTCAGGCATATTGCCGAACTGGTAAAAAAACATTCAAAAAAGAAATGAACACAGCTCGATTATGCTTGGAGGTGGCAATATGCCGAAGGATCGATTTCTTTTAATAAAATCCTGGGGCTGCGGCTTTTGGTCCGACGTGGACCACGTAATGGGCCAGCTTTTGGCAGCAGAAGTGACCAACCGCATTCCCGTAATCTATTGGGGGTCAAACAGCCTGTACGCAGGGGACTTTCAGGCCAATGCGTTTGACCTTTATTTTGAACCGGTTTCCAATTTTACCATTCAGGACATTGCCTGGCCGGGGTACACCTATTATCCTCCGATTTGGAACAGCAAAAATATTATGGTGGAGGATTTGGACAAAATCGCGTGGGCATACCGTAATCTTGGCGACATGATGAGCGCCGACGCCAGTGTGCTGGTCAGTGACGTTCATTATTTTATTCGTCCCATCATACCGTACATTCCAAAAGATCATTGGGCTTACGGAATGACGGCACACCAGATTTACCGCGGGCTTTTTGACAAGTATTTGAAGCTGAAGCCCGACATTGAAGCGGAAATTCAGGACTTTTACAATACAAACCTGAAAGATAAGGGTCTGCTTTTGGGTGTTCATATCCGGGGCGGCGACAAGGTAAGGGAAGTGGAAAATCTGGCAAGGCTCAACAAACGTTATTATATTGAAATTAACCGCTATATCCGCAAATACGGAATTAAAAAGATTTTGCTTTTAACAGACTGTGAAGACATCATCAAAGAATTCCAGAGGCGGTACGGTGACATGCTTGTTTTTACCGACTGCCGCCGCGGTCAGCTGAACGACACAAACAATGCCGCTCACCTGCAGAATTACCATAACAAAAGGCGTAAGGGCATTGAAATTATTAAAGACACCTATCTTGCTGCAAAATGCGACTTTTTTATTGGCAACGGGTATTCCAATGTTTCCTACACGGTGAAACGTTTGAAAGATTGGCCCGAAGACCATATACAGCTTTTTTACAGGGATTTGAACAAAGAAAAAAAACTTGCAAAGAAGAGAACCAAACAGGACGGCCGCAGAAGGATCGCGGAAAACAGAAAGCATAAAAATGAGTATCCGGAATTTTATGGAGGTGTGAACACCTATGTCAACTAACCGATTCCTTCTGATAAAATCCACAGGCAAAAGTCTTTGGGCAGATGTGGATCATGTTATGTGCCAGCTTTTAGCTGCGGAACTGACGGGCCGAACCCCGGTTGTGTACTGGGGTATGGAAAGTATGTATACCACAGCTTTGGAAAATAACTCTTTTGAATCTTTTTTTGAACCGGTTTCGGACTACACCATTAACGATGTGGTGCATACCGAATACAGCTATTACCCGCCGACATGGAAATACGCAAATGTGCTGGTGGATGACGTGGATAAACTTAGAATGGAGCACCGTGATTTAAAAAGTATGATGACCAGTGACGCCAACGTTGTGGTGAGCGATATTTATTACCCGTTACGGTCAATTATGCAATGGACGCGCAGTGACCATTGGAGTTACGGAAAAACCCCGTGTCAGGTTTACCGGCAGCTTTTCAGCAATTATTTAAGGCTTAAACCGGAAATTAGAAAGGAAATTCAGAAATTTATCAATACGAATCCCAATTTCAGGGACGAAAGACCGGTGCTCGGCGTTCATGTGCGCTCCAATGCCATTGTGAATGAAGTAGCACAGCTGTATGATTTAAATGAATTTTATAAGCCTCGTATTTGGGACTATATTGTAAGGTATAATGTCAGGCATATTTTTGTCATTACAGATTCCGTGAAAATCTTTCGGCAGTATAAAAAGATGTACGGAAAAAATGATTTAATGATTTATCCGGANNAAGACTGGCCGGAAACCAACATCAAGCTGCTGTATTAGCGGCAGGGGAAGGAGGGACGAAGGATGGCCGGAAAAGAACAGCAATATGCAGAATATATCAGACGAAAATTCCCACAGCTGCTGGTGTCTGATTTAAAGTTTAATTTAAGCGACGGGAAGTATAATGATGTAGTGATCGTGAATCAGGAAGAAATCTTCAAGTTTTCAAAATATGACTGGACGGGTGCGTTTCTTACAAACGAGGCGAAGGTAATTCAGTTTTTAAGCGGTTTGGTCACGATGCCTTTGCCGAAAATTGAATTTCAGGATCGGGGTGTTCTGCGCTACAGGCTGATTCCCGGAGTACCGCTGTTTCGAAACGAAGTCCTTTTGCTGAAAGACCGCGACCAGGACTTCATTGCGGAACAAATAGGACAGTTTCTCATGCAGATGCACTCGGTTTCGATTCAGAGCGTAAAGCAAAACAAAATTGATGAAATCGCGGTTGACCTGACCAGGGAAGGGTTCCTTTCGGAATTTGAAGCGATTCAGCGGAAAGTATTCCCTTACTGTGACAGTTACGGAAAACAAGTGATCCGTCAGCTATTCGAACCCATTGAGAAAAATGTAAGCTTTTTGGACTTTCAGCCCGCGTTAATCCACGCGGATTTAACGCCGGGTCATCTTCTTTATGATGCGGAACACCGCCGTCTAAACGGGATGATCGGCTTTGGTACCTCCGGAATCGGCGACCCCGCGTACGATGTCAGCAGTATTCTTGACAACATTGGGGAGTCTTTTGTAAAACGGATTGCAAGGTTTTACAGTGGAATAGAAGATTTCATTGATCGGGCGCGGTTTTATTCCAGTGTAAACAGCCTTCGCTGGGAACTGGAGGTTGCGGACAGGATTACCACCCGGGATTTTTCCCAGTTTCAATTCCCCCTGAAGGAACGGCACATTATGCCGATTGGCAGCAGATGGTGAAACCGTCGTACAGTTCTTATTGAATACGGGTTCTTGACAAAGTGACAGGAATTGCCGCTTTGTCTTTTTTTAAGAATATAATTTGTGACAAGCACCCTTCGGCTTTCTCCAATGGGAATTGACTCTCCACACAAGAATGGTAAAATAAGGTGATACCATACATCACGCTGTATGGCACTGCCAAAAATAAAGCAGGGGCTTTTGCCCCTGCCTGATTGATCTGTTTCGGCTATTCGTATTCAATGGGAAATCCGGTGTTTTCAATGCAGTTTTTAATTTCCAGCTCCGTTGCAGGTTCGTTGTAATCGACCTTAACCGTGCCGGTAACCAGATTCACGCCGACTTCCTGAACGCCTTTAATCTTGTCCAGTGCGTTTTTAATCTGCGTTTTACATTCCTTATTGCGTATATTGGAAACACTGCACAGCATCGTGTTCATATTCTTTGCTCCTTCGTATTCTCTGTTTTATTTTTTTCGTGTTTGCTTTCATGAACGCCGATTTTGCGCCCGTTGATCATGCCAACGTCTTCGTTGTCTTTCGGCTCCATTTTTCTTAGTTCGGGGTTGCTTTTTCCGCGGTCTTTCATTCTGTTTTTATTGTTATCCATGTTAAATCCCCTTCCTGTTTTTGCTCGTTTTTAGTATCTATTATGTTGGCTGTTTTATGCAGGAAGAGAACAGAACGAAATCGGTTCTGTGAAATGACGGGTATTTTTACAAAGAATCGGCAGGTTATGGGCAATCTTTTGGACAACCGTTCTTGATCAAATTATCAATGAAAGAGAATTAATATGGGAATTTATAAACGCTATTACAGCAAATATAAAAATATGTTTTTGGTTGCGGTGGCATGTGTGCTTTTTGAAGCAATTTGCGACCTGCTGCAGCCGACCATTATGGCCAATATTATTGACGAGGGCATTAAATACAGCCAGATTTCCACCGTTCTGAAATATGGCCTGATTATGCTGCTTGTCACCCTGTGCGGCGCTGTATTCGCCACAGTCCGAAATATCCTTTCCAGCCGGGTTTCGCAGAATTTCGGTGCGGATCTTCGCTATGACGTGTTCCAAAAAATCATGCGTTTTTCCGAAGCCAGTTCCGATAAAATGGAAAGCGGGTCGCTGATTACGCGTGTGACAAACGATACATCCCAAATTACGCAGTTTGTCAACGGAATGATGCGCATTTTCATTAAAGCGCCGGTTACCTGCATCGGCAGCATTGTGCTTGCGGTCATGCTCAGCCTGCAGCTAAGCACCGTTCTATTTNNGTAGTGCTGGTGGTGGGTGTCTTTATCGTCATCAGTATGCGGTTAAGTTACAAGCGGTTTGCCAGGGTGCAGTACGCCATCGATAAAGTGAATACTGTAGTACAGGAATACTTAATGGGTGTTCGGCTTGTAAAGGCGTTTGGCCGCTATCAGGATGAAGAAAATAAATTTGAAACGGCAAATGCGGACTTATCGAAAAAAAGCATTGCGTCCCAAATCGTCATTGTTATTTTTTCCCCTCTTATGTCTTTGTCGGTAGGTTTGGGAATTGCCGGAATTCTGTATTTGGGCAATCTTCTCTTCGGAACGAAGCAGATTGAAGTAGGAAAAATCGCCGCGTTTATAAATTATATGACCCAGATACTTTCTTCCTTAATTATGATCACCAACATCTTCAATACGTTTGTCCGCACAAAAGCATCCACCGAACGCATTGCAGAAATTTTGAATGGGGAGGAAGATTTTAAGGGTGAGCAGCATACGCTGCAGACCAATTCGGGCAGTCTGAATTTCGAAAACGTGACCTTTGCTTACCCGAACGGAAGCGGAAACCCGGCCCTTAAAAATTTATCTTTTCAGGTAGAACCGGGTAGAACGCTGGCAATCATCGGGCCGACCGGCTCGGGAAAGTCCACGCTGGTTTGGCTTTGCATGCATTTTTATGAAGCGGACGAAGGCGCTATTTATTTTAACGGAGTTGATGTGACCCGTTTGGACAGCGATCTGCTGCGTGAAAATATCGCACTGGCGCCCCAAAAAAGCATGCTGTTTTCCGGTTCCGTGTTT
>DFRY01000009.1 GCA_002378845.1 Ruminococcaceae bacterium UBA3451
AATGGGTCTGCGTGCTCCAAGCGCGGCGGATTCCGCTCCGGCTGCCGAAAGCGTAACCGTGAAAGAAGTCACCGATGCTGCGGAATTGCTTTCGCTGCTGCAAAAGCGTGGCCGTGCGGATTTTGTGGCGGATTACCCGGACGGCAATTTCCGCCTTTACCTGAACGACGGAAACGACGTTTACAGCATAAATGATTTCGCTTTGATTCAGTCGCTGTGCGCTGACGAAAAAATCAGAAAAAACACACACGACATCAAGCCGTTCTGTGCTGCACTGGCTGCAAAGGGTGCCGTGCTGAACAACGCCGCGTTCGATACTATGCTGGCGGGGTATCTGTTGAACCCCTCGGCGTCGGGTTACGAGTTGGATCGCCTTGCGCAGGAATACGGCATTCCTCTGCCGGAACAGGGAGAAAACAAGCTGGCGGCTATGGCGGGGGCTATGCCCGCGCTGGTGGATAAGCTGACCGACGAAATCGGTAAAAAGAACCAGACCGAGCTGCTGGAAAAAATCGAGCTGCCCCTTGCCGCCGTGCTGGCGCACATGGAGGGCATCGGCTTCGCGGTGGATGCGGACGGAATCAGGGAATACGGCGACGTTCTGCAAAAGCAGATTGATACCATACAGGCGCAGATTTATGAGTCTGTCGGGTACGAATTCAATATTAATTCCCCCAAACAGCTCGGCGAAGCGCTGTTTGACAAGCTGGGGTTAAACCACGGGAAAAAGACAAAAAGCGGGTACTCCACCAAAGCGGAAATACTGGAAGAGTTACGGTATGAACACCCCGCGGTGGAACTGATTTTAAATTACCGCAGTCTGACCAAGCTGAAGTCCACCTATTGCGAAGGACTTTTAAAGGTCGTTGCGGCGGACGGACGAATTCATTCCAACTTTAATCAGACCGAAACGCGCACCGGGCGCATCAGTTCAACGGAACCGAACCTGCAGAATATTCCGGTGCGTACGGAGCTTGGCCGCGAACTGCGTCGCTTTTTCATCGCGCGGGAGGGCTGGGTTCTGGTCGACGCCGACTATTCCCAAATCGAATTGCGCGTACTTGCCCATGTGGCAAACGACCAGAATATGATTCAGGCGTTTTTAAACAACGACGATATTCACCGCAGCACAGCGGCAAAGGTGTTTCATTTGCCGGAAAACATGGTGACTCCCATCATGCGCAGCCGCGCCAAGGCGGTTAACTTCGGCATTGTGTACGGCATCGGCGCGTTTTCACTGGCAAAAGACATCAACGTAACCCGCCGGGAAGCGGAAACCTACATTCACGATTACCTTTCCACTTACGCGGGGATCGACCATTATATGAAACAGGTTGTCGCGCAGGCAAAAGAAAACGGCTACGCCGAAACCATGTTCGGGCGCAGGCGTTATTTGCCGGAACTTACTTCTTCCAATTTCAATATGCGCTCCTTCGGGGAACGCGTTGCGCGCAACATGCCCATTCAGGGCACCGCCGCCGATATTATTAAAATCGCGATGATCCGGGTGGAAGAGCGGCTGGAAAAGGAAAAAATGCAGGCGCGCTTGATTTTGCAGGTACACGATGAACTGATTGTGGAAGCACCGCAGGAGGAAGCGGAAAAAGCGGCAAAAATCCTGACGGAGGAAATGCAGAACGCGGTGTCCCTTGCCGTACCGATGACTGCGGAGGCAAACATCGGCCGCACATGGTATGACGCAAAGGGCTGATATTAATTTTGCCACAGCAAGCCTCGTCCTTTTTTGGATTAACGAAGATGGAAATAAAAAGTTTTGTCCTCATGCCGGACAGGCACTGACTTTCGGTCTTGCCCGAAAGTCAGCAAAGGTCGCGCAAGGGGGATTTTAAATCCCGGCGAGGCAGTTCCACAAAATCCCCCTTGCAACCCCCGGGGTATCCCCATTTGCCGCGGCTGTGTCAATCATACATTCAATTTTCATTGACGGGCAGAAATGTGCCTAAACTCCGCATGGGGAAATAAAAATATCATTTCACATAATCCATTTAAAATAAAGGAGAACACTATGAAGCTGCTGGTACTTGACGGAAACAGTATTTTAAATCGGGCGTTTTACGGAATCCGCCTTCTCACCACTAAGGAGGGCCTTTTCACCAACGGCATTTACGGCTTTCTTACCATGCTGCAAAAGCTGAAAAATGAAACAAACCCCGACGCGGTCGCCATCGCCTTCGACATGCGCGCCCCAACGTTCCGCCACAAAGCCTATGCAGGCTATAAAGCACAGCGCAAGGGGATGCCCGAAGAACTTGCACAGCAGCTGCCCAACTTAAAGGAACTGCTTCAATTGCTCGGGTACCGTTTGGTGGAGTGCGAGGGTTATGAAGCCGACGACATTCTCGGTACGCTGGCGGAAAAATGCAGGAACAGCGGCGAAGAGTGCGTAATTGCCACCGGAGACCGGGACAGCCTTCAGTTGGTTGGTTCCCATGTCAGCGTGCGCCTTGCCGCGACGAAATTCGGTCAGCCGCAGGTTACAGTGTACGATGAAGCAAAAATCATGGAGGATTACGGCGTCACCCCCAAACAGATGATTGAAATTAAAGCCATTCAGGGCGACTCGTCCGACAATATTCCCGGCATTGCGGGCATCGGCCCGAAGGGCGCGGGGGAACTGGTTCAGAAGTTCCACGATCTGGATTATATTTATGAACATATCGATACGATTGATATTAAAGAGGGTATGCGCCAAAAGCTGATTAACGGAAAAGAAAGCGCCTATTTAAGCCGCTACCTCGGTACTATCTGCACGGAAGCGCCGATTGACACCGAGCTTTTGCATTATGTTCCCAGCCCCTGCGACAACGACGGCGCTGCCCGCCTGATGGCGAAGCTGGAATTTTTCTCGTTAATCGACAA
>DFRY01000051.1 GCA_002378845.1 Ruminococcaceae bacterium UBA3451
ACCGTGACCTCGGTAAGCGACCACAAGGTACGCCAGATGCTGCACCGTGCCCGGCATAAAAACCCGACCGCCGTCATTGTGCTGACCGGATGTATGCCGCAGGCATTCCCCGAAGCCGCACAGGAACTGGCTGACGCGGATATTGTTTTGGGCAACTCAAACCGTGCCTCCCTGCTGCCGCACATTCTGCAGTACTTATCGTCGCATCAGCGTATTGTTGACATTGTTCCCCATGAAAAAGCGCCCGGTTTTGAAAGCATGAGCGTAAATCAATTTTTCGAGCGCACACGCGCTTTTATTAAAATAGAAGACGGCTGCAACCGTTTCTGCTCCTACTGCATTATCCCCTATGCACGCGGACGGGTTCGTTCAAAGCCCATGGAACAGCTGAAACAGGAAATCAGCGAAATTGCAGCGAACGGCTATAAGGAAATTGTGCTGACCGGAATTAACCTTTCAGCGTACGGACAAGACCTTGGCCTGCACTTGTGCGACGCGGTGGAAGCGGCATGCGCACCGGAAGGGATTGAGCGGGTGCGCCTTGGCTCGCTGGAGCCGGAACAGCTCAGCGAGGATGTGATTGCACGGCTGCGCCTGCAGGAAAAGCTTTGCCCACAGTTTCATCTGTCACTGCAGAGCGGCTGTGATGAAACCCTGAAGCGGATGAACCGCCATTACAATACGGACGAATACCGCACCATCGTGAAGAACCTGCGCTCCGCTTTCGATAATACCGCTATTACCACCGATATTATGGTCGGATTTCCCGGCGAAACAGACAAAGAATTTGAAGAGTCGCTGGCGTTTGCGAAAGAAATCCAATTTGCAAAGGTGCATGTGTTCGCCTATTCCCGCCGCCCGGGCACCAGAGCAAATGAAGAAAAGAACCAGATAACACAGGCGGTAAAAGAACAGCGCAGCCGCGAAATGATTAAAGACACGCTGGAAACCAAGGAAGCGTTTTTCAACCAACAGATTGACCGAACCGAACCGGTGCTGTTTGAACGGGAATGCGACAAAGGCGTTTACGAAGGCTACACGAAAAATTACACCCCCGTAAGGGTGCATTGCGGAAGAAATCTGAGCGGTCAAATTCTTCCCGCCTACATTACACAGGCTTACAGCGATTTTTGTATTGCGGAAATCGACGAAAACTGAATACTCAAAAACAAACCGGGCAGAATTTTCTGCCCGGTTTGTTTTTGTTTATGTATTCTAATTCAGGACTTTCATTACATTCTGAACCTCTTCCTTTGTCTGCCCGCTGTTTAAATAGTCCCAGGAATAGAACATAAAGCCGTCACAGGAGGTTTTCCTTCCCAGTTCTACCTGTTGCGCCAGAATGTTGGTGGACTTTTTCCAAGTGCCGCTGTCTGCGTCGGAGCCGGCTTTGTAGACCGCCAGACCAAGGTACAGCTTAATGTCTGAATTCGTTACCATTTTGCGCCAATCCTGCGCGGCCGTGTTAAACGGAAGTACCGGATTTTCGAAATTCACGTAAAGCTGAGGGCAAATATAATCAATGTACCCCTTTGTGGTACACCATGCGTTTACGTCTGCACCCATATTCATATCGTTGGTCACATTGCCCTGCGGCGCAATGCCGAACGGCAGGTTAGGCTTCACCGTTTTTATTTCATTGTAAGTCTGAGAAATCATTGCGTTTACATTTGCACGGCGCCAGTCCAGCAAACTGAGCGGAACGCCGCTTTTAGCTGCGGAAGCCGAGTAACTGTCGTAAGCTGCTTTATCGAATGTCGCGTCCTGCGTGGGGTAAAAATAATCGTCAAACTGAATGCCGTCTACGTCGTAATTCTGGGCAATCTCTTTTACGCCGTCGGCAATCAATTTGCGTACCTGCGGATACGCGGGATTAAAATATTTTCCGCCGTTGCTGTCGACCACCCACCCTGCTTTGGCTGTGTCGCTTTTCCATGTGTTATACACATTAGATACCGCAAGAATAGACGGTGTTCCGGAAACCTGAATTCGAAGCGGATTAACCCAGGCATGAATCTGCATTCCCGCCTTATGCGCTGCGGCAACCATATCTTTCAGCGGATCGTACCCCGGGTCAACGCCCTGTGTGCCCCCCACGATATGGCTCCAGGGAAAATAAGCAGATTTATAAAGCGCGTCGCCATAAGGGCGTACATGAACGATGAGTGTGTTCATGCCNNAGTTTTTCGCCCCGGTAATAATAGCGTCGAACTTTTTTTGAAAGGCCTGCTCGCTTTTATCGCTTTCCTTGCTCATGTCAAGGCTCATAAACGGTACCCATACGGCGCGCATTTCCCCCGCGGCTGGCGTATTGACGGCGCGCTGGACGGAGGAGGCCGCGATGAACGGCGCAGTTTGTGCCGGCGTGCTTTGCACGGAAGATTCCGAAGTAGGATTCGCAGCCGCATGACCGAAATTAAGCGCCATTGTAACGGCGATGACGGCAACCAATAAACAGGCACAAACCAGCAAGCTGTGCCGGTCAAATAATTTAATTACCAAACGATCATCCCTTCCGAAAATTTCATTTTCTTTCTTTTTCATTGACTTATGCCCAGGAATCCTGTAGGATAAGGTAACAAAACAATTGGGAGGCTTTCGCATGTTTTTCATCATCGGTGTTTCCGGCGGCTCAAAGGATCTGGGCACCCGCAGATGCCGTCTTTTCAACTGCTGCGGCAGTGCCGTCACAATGGCCGCGGTCGTTTGTACGTTCCAGCAGTTCACACTGTTTTTCATTCCAATTTTCCGCTTTGGAAAACGGTATTTTATCACCTGCCCCAACTGCGGCACTGTGTACGAAATGACAAAAGAGGAAGGAAAGCGGATTGAGAAGGACTATTCCGCCGAAGTAGACCCCAGCCAGATGTACGCCGTACAGGGCGCCAGCCATAAGGTTTGCCCGAACTGTCGAAACGCAATTGACCCGAACGCCCGGTTCTGCCCCAACTGCGGAACCCGCCTGTTTTAATGGAGTGTAAGACATGCCTTATTATATATATTGCTTTTACTACCTGATTATTATTAATTTCATTGCCCTGATTGTAACCGTAAGCGACAAACAAAGAGCGATTTCACACCGCTGGCGCGTGCCGGAAAACACCCTGCTGCTGATTGCGGCACTGGGCGGCTCCCCCGCCATGATGATTACCATGCGGATCATCCGCCACAAAACGCAGCATAAAAAATTCATGCTGGGCATTCCGGCGATTATCGTCGCGCAAACTGCAGCGGCATATTTTATTTTCAGATAAGCGAATACATAAAAACAGGCCGGTCGGAATAAAATCCGAGCGGCCTGTTTTTTTTAGTCTGCCTTATTCTTTTCGGGGTAATCAAAGGATTGATATATTTGGCGTAACTTCGCAGCTACATCATAGTCGCTTCGATAAGTGCGCGAATCAAATTGAATGATATGCCCGGTTGCTGTAATTTGATGCGTATACAAATTACCTGTTGTTTTTATCCATACGCTTGCCCCTGCCGGTACACTTATCGCCACTTCGGGATAAAGGCGGAGACTGTTGAAATAATCGGAAAACTTTTGAATATCTTCTTTGTTCGTAACCGTTTTTTCCTTAGGCGGAGACGGAAGCGCCGATATAGTAAACCGAGTAATTTTTTCCGGCTCTAATTTAGGAGTTTGAAAATAAAAGAAAAAAAGCACACAAAATGCAACTACAATCAGCAAAAGTTCAATCGGTTTCTTTCGGTTCATTCTCGTCACCTCATATCAATCATAATTCTGTTCTCGATAAATGTCAACGTTCGTTACTAAACTAATGGATACCATACGCAAAAGAGCGGCACCGGTAAAAACCGATGCCGCTCTTTTATTATATTTACGATTATTTTACAACGATATTAACGAGCTTGCCGGAAACGTAAATTTCCTTCACAATGCTCTTTCCGCTGATTTCGGCAGCGATTTTTTCATCGGCCTTTGCCGCGAAAATGGCGTCATCCTTTGTAATATCGGCGGTCACATTCAGACGAACACGAACCTTGCCGTTTACCTGTACCGCGATTTCGATGCTGTCGTCTTTGCATTTTGCTTCGTCGTACTTCGGCCAATCCTGCTGGCAAACCATACCGGTGCCAAGGTGCAGAGCTTCCCACATTTCTTCCGATACGTGAGGAGCAAACGGATTCATCAGGACGGTGAAAACCTTCAATTCCTCCGTCGTAATGGAACCGGCGTCGGAAATATCATTCATCAAGGCCATCAGCGTTGCAATTGCCGTGTTGAATTTCAGGTTTTCAATGTCTTCGCCAACCTTCTTGATCGCTTTATGGAAAGCGGTTTCCAGGCCCTTGCGAATGCCCTTTTCTTCGCTTCTATTATTTTGAAGATTCCAGAAACGTTCCACAAAGCGGCGGCAGCCTTTAATGCCCGCGGAGCTCCACGGAGCGGCCTTCTCAAAGTCACCGATAAACATCTCATAAAGACGCATGGTGTCCGCGCCGAACTCGTCCACAATTTCATCCGGGTTGACCACGTTGCCGCGGGACTTGCTCATTTTCTCGCCGTTTTCGCCCAGAATCATGCCGTGGCTTGTACGCTTTGCGTACGGTTCGGGAGTCGGCACCGCGCCGATGTCATAAAGGAATTTATGCCAGAAACGGCTGTACAGCAAATGCAGTGTCGTATGTTCCATTCCGCCGTTGTACCAGTCCACCGGCGCCCAATATTTCAGCGCGTCTTCCCCGGCAAACGCTTCGGTGTTGTGGGGATCCATGTAACGCAGGAAATACCAGGAAGAACCGGCCCACTGAGGCATGGTGTCGGTTTCACGCTTTGCTTTGCCGCCGCAGTGCGGGCAGGTGGTTTCAACCCAATCGGTCATATGCGCAAGCGGAGATTCGCCGTTGTCGGTCGGCTCATAGGATTTTACGTCCGGCAAAGTAAGCGGAAGTTCGCTTTCCGGTAATGCAACGTAACCGCATTTATCGCAGTGGACAATCGGAATCGGTTCGCCCCAGTAACGCTGGCGGGAGAATACCCAGTCGCGCAGTTTAAAGTTTACTTTTGCATGACCAATGCCTTTTTCCGCCAAATACTCGGTAATTTTCTTCTTTGCCTCATCAACGGTCAGACCGTCGAGAATGCCGGAGTTTACCATAATGCCGGTATAACAATCGGTAAAGGCNNCAATAATCGGGAGGTTAAACTTCTTCGCAAATTCCCAGTCGCGGGTATCATGCGCCGGAACGGCCATGATTGCGCCGGTACCGTAGGAAACAAGAACATAATCGGAAATAAAAATCGGAATTTCTTTGCCGGTCACAGGATTAATGGCCGCAACTCCGTCAAGACGAACACCCGTTTTGTCTTTCGCCACTTCGGTACGTTCAAAATCAGACTTTTTAGCCGCCTCGTTCTGATAAGCGTGGATTTCCTCCATATTGTTAAGCTTGTCCGCCCATTTTTCAATCATTGGATGTTCCGGTGAAACGACCATGTAGGTCGCGCCATACAGCGTGTCCGGCCGGGTGGTGTAAACGGTAAGCTTGTCGCCGGTTGTCGTGTTGAAATCGACTTCCGCGCCGGTGGAACGGCCAATCCAGTTTGTCTGCTGGGCTTTTACGCGGTCGGGGTAATCCACAAGGTCAAGGTCGTCAATCAAGCGCTGCGCGTACTCGGTAATTTTCAGCATCCACTGGGACTTTACCTTGCGTACAACTTCGCTGCCGCAACGTTCGCAAACGCCGTTGACCACTTCTTCATTGGCAAGCACACATTTGCAGGAGGTGCACCAGTTTACCGCCATTTCTTTTTTATAGGCAAGGCCGTGTTTGAAAAGCTGAAGGAAAATCCACTGTGTCCATTTATAATATTCCGGATCGGTGGTATTGATTTCACGCGACCAGTCAAACGAAATACCCAGCGACTGAAGCTGCTGCTTAAAGCGGGCAATATTCTTTTTTGTCACTTCTGCGGGATGCACATGATTTTTAATGGCAAAGTTTTCGGTCGGCAGGCCGAACGCGTCCCAACCGATGGGGTACAAAACATTGTAGCCCTGCAAACGGCGTTTCCGCGCGACAATGTCAATCGCCGTGTAGGAGCGCGGATGACCGACATGGAGGCCCTGCCCGGACGGATAGGGGAACTCTATCAGAGCGTAATATTTTGGTTTGTCGGAAGTGTTCGAAGCGTGAAAAACGCCTGTTTCCTCCCATTTGTCCTGCCACTTTTTTTCAACTGGTTTGTGATCGTACTTCATTCTTTCCTTCGCTCCTATATTCTTCAAGATTTCGCGATTGCTTATTCGATAATACCCGGTACCATTACGGCTTTGCCGTCCTGCCACAGACGGTCAAGGTCGTAAAATTCGCGTGCTTCCCCGGTGAATACATGAACAATAACGCTGCCGTAATCCAGAATCACCCAGGAATTGGAACGGTAGCCTTCGGTATGGGTCGGGGTTATGTCAAGCTGCTTCAGCTTAAATTCAACCTCATCTGCAAGTGCCTTCACGTGTGTACTGCTTGTACCGGTTGCCAGCACAAAATAATCCGAGAGGATGGAGATATCTTCAATGCCGATTAATTTCAAGGCGAGTGCCTTTTTATCATCTAAAATCTTTACGGCTTCTGTTGCAAGTTCGAGCGATGTCATTCACAACAACCTTTCCTGTTATTTATATTTTAATACCACCTGATTGTAAGCGGCAATCGTATCCGGATGAATGGGCTTGTAACCCTGTGCAAGATCTTTAATATTAAATGTGATACCTTCCACCATGGCCTCTTCCAGACTGACATTGGCCGCGCGGCGCATGTTTTCCACGCCGGTATAGTCCCGGTCTTCTGAAATAAAATCCGCGATAAAAAGCACTTTTTCCAACAGCGTCATGTTTTCCCGCGCGGTGGTATGGTAACGTACCGAGTCCAGAATTTCACGGTCGGAAATTTCAAGCTCGTTTTCAATGTACGCGGCGCCAAGCATGGCATGCCACAGCTTTTGCGCGCTGCGCTCCACGTCGCTCAGTACAATATCGTAGCGCATCATCATTTTCAGCTGCTGTTCGGGCGGCACGTCTTTCATAATGTCGTGCAGAATGCCCGCGACCGCGGCACGTTCCTGATCCGCTCCGTATTTTTTTGCCAGACTGACCGCCGACTTGCACACACACACGGAATGGTAAAAACGTTTTTCGCCCATAAAGGGCTTAATAATATCTTGATAAGCCTGCATTGTTTTCATTTTCCACACTCCAAATACAACTTGTTTTTTACAATATAATCCGCAACCGCAGGGGGAACCAGTTTGGAAATGCTCTCCCCGTTTTTTACTGCATTGCGAACCATAGTGGATGAAATGGGAAGATAATCAATATTCTTTATAATAGTCTTGGCTCCGTTTTGTTCCAAAATACGGCCATATTGAAGAAGAGGCTCCAATCCTGCCGTGCTGCGCGGCGCCGCACAGATGGTTGCGAGGGAATAAATGGTTTTCGCCCGGTACCAGTCCGAAATGGTTACAAACATATCTTCTCCGGTAATCAGGTAGAGTTCCGATTCGGGGTACCGCTGTTTCAGTTCGAGCAAAGTATCGACGGTATAGCTAAGCCCATCGCGCCGGATTTCCAAATCGCTTACTTCAAAAATCGGGTCTGAAGAGGCGAGCCTGCACAGCGCCAGCCTGTCCTTTGCAGGGGCAAGGTCGGTAGCCTGCTTATGCGGCGGAACACGGGTGGGAATCAAAATCACCTTGTCCAGCCCAAGAAGCCGGGCAAACTGCTTTGCTAAATGAATGTGCCCGTTGTGAATCGGGTTAAAAGTACCACCGTAAATCGCTATTTTCTGCATTGTTTCCCCTTTTGACTTTATTACACTATATCATATTACATTTTGGGTGGTTTTGGAAGTACAATTTTCGGATCTTTCGTATTCCTGCGGTAAAGAACAAATTTTGAACCGATTACCTGTACCACTTCGGACTGTGTTTGT
Source organism: Ruminococcaceae bacterium UBA3451 (assembly GCA_002378845.1). GTDB lineage: Bacteria > Bacillota > Clostridia > Oscillospirales > Acutalibacteraceae > Caproiciproducens. The sequence goes on from DFRY01000051.1 coordinate 7,957, forward strand.
TCCGCTACCTGTTCGGCCGCTTCTTTCGGGGAAAGCGGAGCGGTTTCGAGCACCTTTGCTTTAATTATCTCACGCGCGGTCAGAGCATCGCCCGCCTGTTTAATCACGTCGGAACCGATGCCGGATTTTCCGACCATGAGGATGGTATCAATATCGTTGGCAAGGGAGCGCAGAAAAGCGCGCTGTTTACTTGTTAACATGAAGAATTCTCCTTTTCATTCTGTAGCCGTTCCGCAAGCTTCCTAAGCGCGCGGCCACGGTGGCTGATGCTGTCTTTTTCTTCGGCAGTCAGCTCGCCGAACGATTTTTCGCCCACAAGAAAAACCGGGTCATAACCGAAGCCGCCGTTTCCCTGGGGAGCAAACGCAACAGTGCCGGGGCATTCGCCCTGCACGTCAATCCGTTTTCCGTCCGGATACACACAGCAAACCGCACTGACGAACTTTGCCGTACGCTTTGGAGCCGGAACGTCTTTCAGATTCCGCAGCAGCTTTTCAATTCGATCCGTATCGCTTGCGCCTTCCCCGGCGTAGCGTGCGGAATAAACGCCCGGTTCCCCGTTCAGCGCATCCACCATCAGGC
>DFRY01000005.1 GCA_002378845.1 Ruminococcaceae bacterium UBA3451
CCGCCCAATGAACTGATTGCGAAGCGTGCGGCGAAAATCAATGAAACCTTTGCGGGTCAGCTTCATGTGGAAATGACTACGCTGGAGCGGTTCTTTGACCATGTGCGCAGTACCTGCGCCGACATTCCGGTTTATACCGGTGATTGGAACGACTGGTGGGCGGACGGCGTAGGTTCTACCCCTGCGGTGGTGAAAAATTTCCGCGACGCTCAAAGGAAATACGACCTTTGCAAAAAGCTGGACCCGAACAGCACGCTTGGAAAAGCCGAGGATGTGGAAAGCGCCGAAGAAAACCTGACGCTTTATGCCGAACATACCTGGGGGTACTCGTCTTCTGTTTCAGAGCCTTGGGAAACGCTGGTCGGCGACCTGGAACTGAAAAAATCCGCGTACGCCATCAATGCCAATACCGATATTTGCCGGAACCTTGACCGGATTCTGGAGTCAAAGGGCGAGGTTGCCATTCGCCGCGACAAACCGCAGCGGTATTCAATTATGAATCCGCATTCCATTCCCTGCCATACCACGGCAGTAGCATATATTGAATTCTGGGAGTACATGGCCGGTATTCCGTTCTCGCTGGAAACCCCGGTTGAGGTAGTGGATGAGAAAACCGGAGAAATTTACAAATCACAGGTCAAAGCGGTTGCCCGCGGGCATCTGGTGGAATTCCCGGTTAACATGGCGGCAGGTGAAGAAAAGACGGTGGTCATTCGCCCGTCATTNNCGCTTACGCTCAAAAATCACGCCTATATTGGAGCGGACGGAATCGAAGACATTGTTCAGCCCGATGTGTATGAGGAAAACTGTGCCTGCATTGAAACCGACTGGTTCAAGGTTCGTTTTGAGCAGGGGGTTGGAATCGTTTCTGTTACAGACAAGCGTGACGGCTGCGAAATGCTGCGCCGTGACATGGAACATGCGCCGTTTACCGGCGTTTATGAAGTAACGGATATTCAAACCACAGCCTGCGACGAACGCAGACGCATGGGGCGCAACCGCAAATCCGTTTCCACAAGACGGTATGCTTCCAAGCTCAGCGATATAAAAATAGTAGAAAATGGCGACGTTTACATCGCCGTGCAAATGGATTATCAGCTTGAGGGCACCAAGTTTTACGAGGTGTTTTTCAAGATTTATAAAGATCTTCCCAAATTCGACGCGATGGTCCGCATTCATAAAGAAAGCGTATGGGAACCCGAAAATCTGTATATATCCCTTCCGTTTACCGCAGGGGAAAACGAGGTAAAATGGATTGACAAAACCGGCTGTGTTCTTCGGCCGGGAATCGATCAGCTTCCGGGCAGCAACGGGGAGTTTTATTTGCTGCAAAACGGAATTATCCTGGAAGGGCAAAGCAAAAATGTAACAATTGCCATANNGGCGTATGTCTTAATGGATGTCGGCGGAACGCAGATTAAGGCGCAGACTTATTTGAATTCTGCTTTTTCCGGTGAAATCTCCGTTTATAATGCAAAGTCGGGCGGCGGGAAAGAGGAAATATTCCGGAACTTTGCCGAAATCATCCGCACACAGCTGGCCGCGCTTCCGGCAGGGGAACAAAGCCTTTCCGGGGTAGGAATGGCATTCCCCGGCCCGTTCGATTACCGAAACGGCGTCAGTTTGATGCAGGGGCTTGGAAAGTACGACGCAATTTACGGGTGCAGTATCCCGCAGGAAATAAAAGCACTTCTGCCGCAGCTTACAGGGGATGTTCCGTTTGTGTTCTTACACGATGTGGAAGCGTTCGCCATAGGGGAAGTTCGGTTTGGTGCGGCGGCGAACAGCCGCCGCGCAATCCACCTGTGTATCGGCACAGGCGCGGGGTCCGCTTTTACTGAAAACGGAATTGTTCTGAAAAAAGCCGCAAAGGGTGTGCCGGAAAACGGATGGATTTATAACACCCCGTTTCGCGGGAGCATCATTGACGATTACGTTTCTGTGCGCGGTTTGGCAAGCATTTCCGGGCGTTATTTTGAAAACGCGCCGGATGGTGCCGCGCTTGCTACGCTTTGCGAAAAAGGGGATTTTCGGGCAGAAAATGTGTTTGCGGAATTCGGCAAAGACGTATGCGACGCCCTCGCCCCGTTTTTGAAGGAATTTCAGCCGGATACCCTTGTGTTAGGCGGGCAGATTTCCAAAAGCTTCGGCCGTTTTGGCGCAGAACTTACAGAACTGTGCCGCGCGCAGAACATAAAAATAGAGGTATGCCCAAATACCTCCCAAAGCATAGTAAAAGGATTGCTGTCGGTACTGGCGCAATCGGAGTCTTCAATGCCGAAATGACATAGGAAAGAGTGAAACTGATGGAACTGAGTCGTGACAAAAATGCGCTTTCTCTGTACATCCAAATTGAAAACATCATCAAAGAGCAAATTGAAAACGGGGAATACGAATACGGGGATACGTTACCAAGCGAAAAAGAATTACAGGCCATGTACAGTGTAAGCCGCATGACGGTCAGACAGGCAGTGAACGACCTTGTCAAGGACGGGTATGTAAAGTGTGCCCGCGGCATAGGAACCATGGTTGTTTTTGAAAAAATTGACGAAAACATTAAACGAGTTATCAGCTTTTCCAAAGAAATGGAGCAGCACGGTATTAAAATGGAAACATCCTACTGCCGCATTTCCCTGGAAAAATGCGGCAGGGTGCCTGCCGCAAAGCTGAATATCAGTGAAAACGACGAAGCGTATAAGCTGGTGCGTGTTCGCTGCGTGAAAAGCGCGCCCATGGTCTATTCAATCACCTTTTTGAAAAAAAGCTGTCAGCTTCCGCTGGACGAAAACAAATACCGTGACTCGCTGTACGATTTGCTGGAAACGCAGTACGGCATTAAAATCATTCGCGGGCAGGATACCTTTGAAGCGGCGCTGGCGAATAAAACCATTGCAGACTTTCTGCAAATTTCGGAAGGGGCGCCGGTGTTTAAACGTACCCGCGTTACCTTCGACCAGAATGATAACATCGTGGAATATACCATCTGTTATTATCCTGGAGAAAAATACAAATATTCGGTGGAGCTGTAACCGAAAGGAGCGGTTCCGCGAAAGGATAGAAACAATGGCTGGTAAGTACGCCAAATACGGCAATTATGACCTTTCCCCCCGCGTGAAGGTGGAGGGATTCGACAGTGAGGCAATGGAAGGCTACGACGCCCTGCTGTCGGAAGTAAGCAATTGGATAGAGCGGGGAAAGCGGGTTTTTACCTTTGACTTATACCCCGGCGTAAAGAAAGAAGCTTTACTGGAACAATTGAAAAAGCTGAACCCGTCACTGATTTTGGAAAGTGAGGACTGCGCGCTGCCGCAGCAGGAGCTCAGCGATTTTTTTGCAAACGATATGACGGATGATCGTGTATTCGGAATTTTAACGCACAAAAAGCTTGCGGATTGCTTTGTGCCGCAAAAACTGCAGGCCGCCCGGGAAAAAGCGGAAACAACGAAAGGAACCGTATTCCTTGTGGGCGTGGGCGCGGGGCTGATTGCGCACGGCGACATCTATTTTTATTTTAATATCTCCCGATGGGAAGTTCAGCTGCGTTACCGCGCAGGCATGCCGAACTGGCATTGCGACAATGTGGATGACCCCATTTTAACAAAGTACAAACGGGGATTTTTTATCGAGTGGCGCATTGCCGACAAACACAAAAAGTCCCATTTTAACGACTTGGATTATATGGTGGACGCCAATGTGCCGGAAAATCCGAAAATACTTACGGGAAACGCTTACCGTGCGGCACTGGATCAGGTGAGCTGCCGCCCATTTCGGATGAAGCCGTATTTTGACCCCGGAGTTTGGGGCGGCCATTGGATGAGCGACGTGTTCGGCCTCCCGGACGACGCGCCCAATTATGCGTGGAGCTTTGACGGCGTGCCCGAGGAAAATGGAATTCAACTGCAATTTGGCAGTACGGTGGCCGAAGTACCTTGCATGGACTTGGTGCTGTACCGCCCTCATCAGCTGCTGGGGGAACGGGTTCACNNGTTCACGGCCGCTTCGGTGCGGAGTTCCCGATTCGCTTTGACCTGCTCGACACCATGGGCGGGGGCAACCTTTCTTTGCAGGTTCACCCGCTGACCGAATACATACAGGAAAATTTCGGCATGCATTACACGCAGGACGAAAGTTATTACATGCTTGACGCGGCGGAAGACGAAGCCTATGTTTACCTTGGCCTGAAAGAGGGTATAAACCGCGAGGAAATGATTGCGGATTTAAAAAAGGCAGAGCAGGGCACCGAACGTTTTCCGGATGAAAAGTACGTGAACCGCATTCCGGTGAAAAAGCACGACCATGTGCTGATTCCGGCGGGAACACTTCACTGTTCCGGGAAAAACACGATGGTGCTGGAAATCAGTGCAACTCCTTACATCTTTACGTTTAAGCTGTGGGACTGGGGAAGAGTAGGGCTTGACGGTAAACCCCGCCCCATTCACATTGAACACGGAGAACAGAATATCCAGTGGGACAGGGATACAAAATGGGTCTATAACAACATTGTGGGCCAAACAAAGCTCTGCCATCAGGAAGACGGTCTGACTGTTGAGCGAACCGGCCTTCATAACCGTGAATTTATCGAATCCTACCGTTACACGTTCAATCAGCCGGTCAGCCGTCTGTGCGGCGACAGCGTACATATGCTGAATTTGGTGGACGGCGGGCAAATAACGGTCACCAGTCCGCGTGGGGAATTTGCCCCGTTCGACGTGCATTATGCGGAAACGTTTATTATACCGGCCATCGCACAGGAGTACTGCCTTACCCCAAGCGGAATTTCCGAAGGCAAAACCGTAAAGGTAATCGATGCGTGGGTGCGGTAATTAGGATAAGCAATCATTAGGAGGATCAGGATGGAGGACCGATTTTTTACCCTGCACA
>DFRY01000011.1 GCA_002378845.1 Ruminococcaceae bacterium UBA3451
TGATTACATCCATTCGAAAACCGTCCACACCTTTTTTCAGCCACCAGCGCACCATATCTTTCACTTCACAGCGGAGCGTGGGGTTTTCCCAGTTTAAATCCATCTGTTTTTTGGAAAACAGATGCAGCGCGTACTGTTTTCGCGATTCATAATAGTTCCATGCGCTGCCGCTGAAAAAAGAAGTCCAGTTGTTCGGCTTGTTTCGAAAAATATAATAGTTCCGATATGGGGAATCCGGGCTGTCCAATGCCGATTTAAACCATTCGTGTTCATCAGATGTATGGTTTACCACTAAATCCATAATCAGCCGCATTCCGTGCGCATGTAAGCCCTGCAGCAAAGTGTCAAAGTCTTCCATTGTGCCGAATTCCGTCATGATTTTACGGTAATCGCGAATATCGTACCCGTTGTCGTCGTTTGGAGAATCATAGATTGGCGAAAGCCAAAGCGCGTCTACGCCAAGTTCCTGCAGGTAATCAAGCTTTTCCAATATCCCGTTCAGGTCGCCTATGCCGTCCCCGTTGCTGTCTTTGAAACTGCGGGGATAAATCTGATAAAATACGGCCTCTTTCCACCATGCGGGGGTAATGCTGCAGTCGTCCGTTCGCGGAATGTCCGGTTCGCCGTTCAGCAGCTCCAGCAGCGTATTAACAAAACCTTCGTTTATTTTGCCAAGGGTAAGCTTTGGCAGAGTTTTCAATTTGATATTTCCGATTATCCGGCTTTGAACAATGCGGTCGCCGTGGCCGAGCTGCAGCAGAATTTTACGAATAATGTCGCGGCCAATCGGGTGGTCGTACACATCTTTTGCAGTGCTGTTTTGGGTCAGCATTACGATACCTCCTTTTCGTTTGGGTGCAAATCGCCGCGTTCGGAAAGTTCCGAAACAATTCGGTCAAACATTTCCTTGTCGATTTTAAAATTCATGTGGTACACTAGGTAGCCAGCCACTATACTGATAAGCGGCAGTATCAGCATGGCGGACTTCAGTATCAGCAGCCCCGAGTCCGTTACGTCGTCTGGCGCGGCGGCGGAATTGATGCCGGACAAAATCAGGGTAGCGCCCACAATGCCGCTCGCAATGGCTCCGCCGATTTTATTGACGAACGGCTGTACCGAAAATGTAATGCTTTCGTTGCGGCGCCCCAGTTTCCATTGGCCGTACTCAATGGTGTCGGCCAGAAACATCAGCATCAGCATTTGAATAAAGGCCTGCCCAATAAAAATCAGCACGCCCGCGGCGCCGATGGGAAGCATGTTCATCGGCGCAATAAAAAAGATCACGTAGCCCAGCACAACCATAGCCGTTGCAAACGTGTAAAGCTGTTTTCTGCTGAATCGTTTGGAAAAGAACGGGAACACCGTGAGCGCTGCAAGCTGGGAAATGCCTAAAATTGCGGCAAATACAGAATACATGCCCTCGTTTTTGAATGCGTATTTAAAGAAATACACTCCGAAGCTTGTCGTCGTGGTGTATCCAATCATGAATAGCGCCATTGAAATTCCTGTGAACAACAGCTGGTCGTTTTTAAACAGTACGCCGAAANNCGAAAAGTTCTTTCAGGGAAGTAGACTCATCTTTTTGATACAGGGCACGGTTTTCTTTTACGCCGAACAGGGGGAAGCACAAAAAAGCCCAGGTAATTAAAACCACGCATACCGCAAAAAGGAACCATGCCTGCTTCCCGCCGCCTAACGCATTGGTAATGGGCAAAATGCCAACTACCACCGCAAACAGACCTACATTTGCACAGATGCGCGCAAAAGAACCGATTTCCTCCCGCTCTTTCTGGTCAATAGACAGGGACGGCAGCATGGACCAATAGGCTATGTCGTTTGCGCCGTAGGTAAGGTCCCACAGAAGATAAATCAGGACAAACGAAACCACATAGCCCGCGCCGGTCTGCCCGAAATCGGTGAAGAACAATACGGTAAGGATTCCACCGATTAGTCCGCCTACGGCAATCCAAGGCTTGAATTTCCCAAAGCGTGATTTGGTGTTGTCCACCAGAAAGCCCATAAAGGGGTCGTTTACCGCGTCGAATATGCGAAGGGCGGTAAACGCGCCCGTCATCCACCACATGGTACTGTCGGGAAGATTCAGAACTTCCGTCAGGTACACCATAAGGTACATGCTCACCATGGCGTAAAGCATATCGCGGCCTATGGTACCAAGTCCAAAGGTAAAACGGTTGTTTTTTGTGCGCTTCATCGCTGCATCTCCTCATTTGTTTCGTTGCTGTTGCAATCACGGCAGAGAATGGAATATTTGTAAAATATTTCTTTCTTTTATCATATCACCATTTTAACAGGAATCAATAGACCCGCAAAGAGAAACCCGCCCGACTTTTCACCGGGCGGGTTTTCTCTTTGAAAGCAAAATGTAATTTACGGAGCAGTTCCCTTTTCGGTCGTATCCTCCGCGCGCAAAAAACGTGCAATCATGTCTTCGCTTACCTGTTTCCTTTTAATCATTTCACTGTAAAATATTCCGCTTTTCCGTACCGTTCGCTTTTGCGTGGCGAAATCGCATTTCACCAGACCGAACGGTGCGCTTTCGCCTTCCGTCCACTCGAAATTGTCCAGAAAAGTCCAGTGATAATAGCGTTTTACCGGAAGCTTGTTGTCAGCAATTTGTTTTATGTGGTCGTAAATATACTGAGCGCGGAAGCGGTCCGCTTTGTCGCAGGTACCGTTTTCGGTAACCCAGATGGGTGCGTTGTATTTTTTGTATTGTTCCCGGCACAGCATAGTCAGGCCTTCGGGGTAAATGTCCCAGCCCAAATCGTTGGTTTTGCAGTTTGGGGAGGAATAAGAATTGAAGTGCTTTATCGCGCTGCGGGTATAGTAATTAATACCGATGTAATCATAATATTTGCCTTTTCCAAACGGTGCGGAAAACCCGATGGGGAAAGCCAGTTTTCCGGTAGACATGGATTTTGTAATCGCGCCTTGAAATAGATATTCAGAAATTTTCGCTTCCGCGGCATAAATCGGATTCTTTGTATAAGGAACAAAAACGCGCAGGTGATTAGCAAAGCCCACCATGGCTTTTTTGCTGCCGTAAATGCGGTGAATTTCCCGGTATGCCGCCACGTGGCACAGGGAAAGATTTTTCATAACACGCATTGCCGCAAACAAAGACTTTTTGCCCGGCGGCCAGTCCCCGTACATGTAACCGTTCGTGGCGTAAACGTTCGGCTCATTGATGGTGACGAAATCGGTGCAAAGGTCTTTCAAGTGCTCTACAACATACGTTACATAGTTCAGAAAAATCGGAATACAGGAGGAATTTTCGAATGCGCCCATCCGTTCAAACCACATCGGGTTTGAAAAATGATGCAGAGTAATCAGCGGATGAATGTTGTTGCGCAGCAGCAGCTTGATTTCCGTTCGGTAATGCTCCATCACACTGTCGTCAAACTTCCCTTGTGCGGGCTCAATGCGGCTCCATTCAATGCCCAGACGATAGTGCTCCATGCCCATTTGCGCCATCAGCTGAATGTCCTGTTCGTATAGCTGCCAATGTTGATTCGCACGTTTGGGTGAAGCACCGTCTTTTATTTTTCCTTTTTTGGCCGCCCATTCGTACCAGGAGTTATCTGTGCTGCCGCCTTCAATCTGTGTGGCGGCGGTCGCACAGCCCAACCCCAGGTCTTTGGGCAGGCGGAAGGGAATCAATCTGCTCATTGCCCTTCTCCTTTCTGAATCAACATAAGATTCCTTTGAAAATCGGTTTTCACTTCTATTTTTTACTCCTGTCATTCCCTAATAAAACATTCGCCGAGCGTTTGTTGATTGATATTTAAAATTATGGCGGAAAACGATTCATAATGCCTGATTCCTGATTTTTTAACAGCGGAATTTATCTTGATTTTAATTATCTCATATGTAATTATAAGATACAATACCTTTGGCTGCAGAAAAAGATGCGCATATAAAACACGAAACATGACATACTGTTGTCATGTTTTGTGTTTTATACTGTATGTGAGGTGGTACCGATTGCAAATCAGCAGACTGTTTCAAATTATTTATATTCTTCTCGAAAAAGGAACCGTAACGGCTGCAGAATTGGCGGAACGTTTTGAGGTTTCCGTACGGACGATCTACCGGGACATTGACGCTTTGTGTCAGGCGGGAATTCCCGTTTACGCCAGTCAGGGGAAAGGCGGCGGCATTTCGCTCAGCGACCGGTTTATCCTCAATAAATCTTTTTTATCGGAAAAGGAGCAGGACGAAATTCTGTTGGCCTTGCAAAGCTTTTCCGCAGTGCGTTACCCGGAACTTGACAAAGTGCTTTCAAAATTGAGCGGTCTTTTTCAGAAAAGCGACGTCAGTTGGATTGATGTTGACCTGTCATCCTGGGGAAACGGCGAACGGGAAAAAGAGTTCTTTTCCCTTTTAAAAAATGCTATTTTGGAACAGCGTATCATTCGTTTTACGTATTTTAGCGCGGCTGGGGAAAAAAGCGACCGAACAGTAGAACCGGTGCGGCTTTTGTATAAAGATAAAGCGTGGTATCTGCAGGGGTATTGCCTGCAGCGCATGGCATGCCGCACGTTTAAAATAGCCCGCATGGCTGATGTTACCGTTACCGGTCAGTCTTGTAACCATCAGAAAGATTGGAACACCGCCATGCAGCCCCGGGAAAAGGAATCGGCCCAGCAAACGGTGAATCTGAAACTGAAGGTTTTGCCGGAAGGGGCGTACCGGGTGTATGAAGACTTTTCGGAAAAAGAGATTACCAAATTAAACGACGGATCCTTTTTAGTCACGGTTTCCATGCCGGGCGGGGAATGGCTTTATCCCTATCTTTTTTCTTTCGGTACCGCGTTGGAAGTGTTAGAGCCGCAAGGCATACGAAATGAAACAGCCCGCCGGCTGAAAAATATGGCAGAACAATATTTTATAACCTGACAGGGTGTCGTCAGGTTCCCCTTGCTATACTTTCCTTGCAGCTGAGGAAAACGTACGATTTCTTGGCGCAAATACTTGGAAAATTATTTTATGTAAGGAGAATTACAAATGGAAGTTTTAAAGCAAATGCCGCAGGTCATTTCCGATTACGTAACGACTTCTAACTTGCCTGACCCGGACGGTTTTGTCGCATGTTTTGCAGAAGACGCGGTGGTAGTGGACGAAGGCCAGGACAGGCAGGGTAAAGATGCAATTAACAGCTGGAGCGCGGAATACCACTTTGCGGTTCATGTTAAACTGGAGCCGGTGAAAGCGAAACAAGAAGGAACCGAATATGTGGTTACCTGTAAAATAGACGGCGATTTTGATAAAACCGGCCTGCCGGACCCACTTTTGCTGGACTATCATTTTCACGTGAAAGACGGGAAAATCACACGGCTGTCCATCGATTGATGAATTGAGTAGTTGAATCAATTCATCGACGAGTATTCCAACAGAACGGGCGAGGAGTTTATATGAGCGACGCATTAAAAGAGATGTACACGGTCGAATTTTTACAGGAATTCAGCGAAAAAGTGCACGCAGTATTCTCGAATTTTGAACCGGAACAGTTTGTAGCGGCTGTGCTGGCACAGCCGTGGCCGGAACTTCCGCTCATGGCGCGTATGCGTCGCATTGCGGAAAAGTTGGGCGAATTTTTGCCGGCACGTTATGAAGACGCTCTGGAAACCCTGTTTTCCATTGATGCGGACTGCTGCGGATTTCCGTATTTGTTTTTTCCGGAATATGTGGCACTGTTTGGGCAGCGGGAAGAACACTGGGAGCTTTCCATGCGCGCATTGGAACGGTTTACGCAGCGGTCTTCCTCAGAATTTGCGATTCGCCCATTTCTTCTTCGTGAGCCGGAATGGGTAATGGAGCGGATGAAGCGTTGGGCACAGCACCCCAATGAACATGTTCGCCGCTTTTCAAGCGAGGGGTGCCGCCCCCGTTTGCCATGGGGCGTTGCCCTTCCCGTATTGAAAAAGGATCCCGCGCCGGTATTGGCTGTTTTGGAACTTCTGAAGGCAGATACCTCCCTTTATGTCCGCAAAAGTGTTGCCAACAACCTGAATGACATTGCAAAAGACAATCCGGCCGCCGTCCTGGAAGCGGCGCGCCGGTGGATTGGACAAAACCCGAATACGGACTGGATTCTTCGGCAGGGCTGCCGCACCCTAATCCGAAAAGCCAACCCCGTGGCAATGGAACTGTTCGGGTACGCGGATTTCTCGAAGAAGAATATTTCATTTCAGAATGCAGCCTTGTCGGTTTCACCGAAAGAACTTTCCATTGGGGAAAGCTGCGAGCTGTCTTATTCAATCGAAGTTACGGGAAGCAAGCCGTCCCATATCCGACTGGAATACGGAGTCGATTTTATAAAGGCGAACGGGAAGCCGGCGCGCAAATTATTTTTGCTTACGGACAAAACGATACCCGGCGAAAGCTGTTTGTCGGGAACACGCAAGCACAGTTTTGCAGAACTAACCACTCGCCGCCATTACCCCGGCTTGCATAAAATTACGCTTTTGCTAAACGGGCAGGAAGCGGCACAGACCGAACTGTATCTTATGGAGGGCAAAAATGATTGTCAATAATCTGCTGTTAAAGCTGAAGGATCACAGCGAGGAGAATGTACAGAAAACAAAAGAAGTTCTCCTTGGAATGAAAAGCAAAATCGAAGTTTTGCTTGAAATTCAGGCAGAAACCAATATACGCCCCGGCGCATCTGCTTACGATATAATTTTCTTTACGAAGTTTGTGTCTTTGGCCGACATGGAAGCGTACTTATCTCATCCCGCCCATTTACAGGTTGCAAAGTATATCGGCAGCGTACTGGACACTCAGGCTTCCATATGTTACGAAATAAAATAACCGGGATAAAGTGAAAGCACAGGGGCATTGCCTCTGTGCTTTTTTGTAACTGTTCTTTTTTAAAGATGATTCATTTCTAATACGGTAATTTTCGAAAATCACTTTTGTTTTATCGAAATCAGCGTGGCAATAAAAAAAAATCCATTTCAAATGTAAAAAAGGTTATCCTTTACATCGTTCCGGAAGAATATAAACCGAAAGGGAAACTTTCAAATAATTGTATAAATTTATTCGGAACTGAATATAATCAAATTACCAAGAAAGGTAAATAAAAACATAAAGGAGTTGGTTCCCATGCCACGCGGAGTTCAAAAAACCGACGAACAAAGAATTCAGATTTTGGACGATCAGATTAAAGAAATGGAGTTTCGAAAAGCTAAGATCGATGAAAAAATAAAAGAATTGAATGATCAAAAACAGGATATTTTTGACCAGCAACAGCAAAAAAAGTTGGAGGAACTTCAAAAGTTTATTACAAAATCAGGGAAAACTCCGGAGGAAATTCTTGAAATTCTAAAACGGGAAGAATAAGTGTTTTTATAAACTAATAAACGGTAATGGTATAATGCCATTACCGTTTTTCCTGTTTTGGGTTAACGCAATTAGACTTATAAAGAAACAAAAATCGGTTCGTGCTGAACAGAAGGAAGAAACTTTTGAAGAAGATCCGCCGTTGCAATTTTTAGGCTGGACGTATTAATACAAGGATGACAGCCGACAAAAGGGGAAGCGGTTACGTCACGGTCAATCAGCAGCTGTACCCGATTTTCCGTATCGTTCATTAACCCCATTACGCTGACGGAACCCGGCGTAATCTGCAGAAAATCCTCCATGTATTGGCGGTCGGCAAAGGAAAGCCTGGAACGGTTAATCTGCTTTGAAAGATCTTTTGTGTGAAATTCTTTGCTGCCTGGCATCATTAATAAATAAAAGTCCGTTTTCTGCCGGTTGCAAAGAAACAGATTTTTACAAATTGCAACGCCGAGAATTTCACCGACTTCGTCACAGTATTCCAACTGCCCTGCCGCACCATGGTCAAGCCTTTGATAAGCTATGCCGAGCTTGTCCAGTAAGTCATAGACAGCCATTTCTTTTTCTAAACGGGAATCCGTTGGTTTTTCTGTGTATAAATTGGGATTAATCCGAATACTGCTCATAGTATTTCCTCATTTATGGTGCAAACTTTTTTAATAATGTTCGTTATAATGATTCTGTTTTGAATTGCCTACTTTAACCTGCCTGCCCTTCCATGCAACGCTACCCAAAAAAGTGACTTGGAAAAAGGAATACAGTAACACAAATAAAAAGAAAAGCGACGACAGAAAATGCAGCAGGGGCATCAGTACGCCGTACCGACCCGTGTATTTTAGAAAATAAATGATTTGCATGGTGTAAATCAGGTAACCGGCCAAAAACGGAATGGAAAGCGGGTGCCCGGCCAAAAGCAGAAACGGGGTACCAAATCCGGTTACCAGTAATCCGATTAGCCAAAGCGCAACCAAAATTACCGTTGCCCCGGTCAAAGTGGCTGTACTAAGCACCGCGCCTTTGCCGAACCCCTGCATTTCACTTTTAATCCCATTGGGGTACATACGGAAAGATACAAGGTCACAGCCGAGGAAGTTTTCCACCGGAATGCCCGCTTTCGAGAATTTCTTTCCCAAATTCAAGTCATCCAGCAATTCAGACCGAATGCTGTTGTGCCCGTTAATTTGCTCGTAATCTTTTCTGGATGCCACAATGCAGGAACCGTAAAGACCTTTGCTGGAATTTTTTCGTTCAAAGGGCGAGGTAAAAGCAAATATACCGAGCAGACAGGGGATAAGGGAAAGACGTTCATATAATTTTTCGGTATAGTGGAACGGAACAACGGAAATTACCCCGCCGGATCGTTCCCTCGTTTTTAACAGCGCTTCCAGCGCGGTGGGCGCCAGCCGGACATCGGCATCCAGAAAAACGAGAATATCCCCGGTTGACCGCAGGAACCCATTCCAGACCGCCCAGGTTTTTCCCGTCCAGTTTTCCGGCAGTTCTGTATTATGAATCAGCTTAACACCGTATTTTTCGGCAGTCTCGGCAGTCTTGTCCGATGAAAAATCGTCGACGACAATAATTTCATCCGGCGGTACGGTTTGGTTTTTCAGGGAATTCAAAATAAACGGAAGATTTTGCTCTTCATTTCTGGCCGGAATAATGACGGATACCTTGCTGTCGGAATTCCACGGTTCTGTGCCTCGGTTCAGGCAAATTTTCGCAAACAGTACAAAGCCCAGCAGGCATTCTAAAATAAAAATGAGAACAAGGAAAAGATCCATATCCAAATCCCCTTTTACAATTAATTTGGTCTGACGTTTTAGTTGGAATACGGTTATTATATCATGATAAGAACAAAAAGGGTACCGCTAATTCACCTGAGAAATATAGACACTTTATAAGAAATTTATATTGAAAAATATAATTTTGCTGTTTCAAGGCGATAAATAGCAAACAAAAAACAAAAAACGGCCGCTATTTGCGGCCGTAAAAATACAGAACTTTATTACAATTCTATTTTAAAGCTTTTTTCACAGCAGTCCAGTTTTGCGCGGTGATTCCAATGTGCCCTATTCCCAAAAGAACAGCGGCAATTCCAAGCCAAATCACTTTTCCGTAGACGGCAACCAAGAAGATTGCTGCAACCGGAAGAACGGCCAGAGGCAGCGGAATGCCAAGAAACGGACGGAAAAAATCCACGGTAACGTGCTTTCCAAAGAAATATCTTCCCCAGCAAACAAGGTATAAAAGCATAAGCAAAAAGGCAATTCCAAGCCAGACTGTCCAAAGATTGATACCGTGAATGTTAAAATTATCAAACATTAAAACCAAAGTGGTGCACAAAACCTGCCCGGTGCGTTCCAATACAACCAATATTTTGTTTTCATTTGTTTGAATTGGGTTAATGGGCGGATGAAGCCCATAAAGAATGTTGGGAATGAACAGGCAGCATAAAAAGAAAATCCCGGTATAGGAAAAGCCAAACGTTCCAAACATAAAAATCTCCCTTTCCGGCACTGCTTAATTTGCTTCTGCCCATTTGCCAAACCGCAGAATAAGCCGGTCAGCCAACTGAACCAGACCAAACAATACAAGAAAAACCAGAAGCGACACATACAGGGTACTTCCTAAAAGGTTTACCTGAACAGACATTGCAATTGCAAAAGCGGCAATAAATCCGATGATATTTACAATCCAGTAAAGCAGCTGCCATGGCGGACTTAATTTGATGCGACGGCCGCAGCTATCGCACGGCAGGCTGCGAAAAAATGGCTGCGGGATTCGGAAAGAGTAACCCGCTGTGTATCGGTGACTGCAGGGGGCGTTGTCGTTCTTTGGCATAATAAACTCCTTAAACTTGATTCGCTCCTTTGATGATATAATTGTATCAGCTTTTGTCAGTTGCGGCAACCCTGCTGCTTAGAAGTTCTTCAAATACTCGGCCGCGGAACGGTTCATTTCCTGTGAAAAGTCCGACATATATTTCCGTTTGCAAAAGTCAGAAATACTCTCCTTTTTCCCTTGCTCTTGGTACATGGAAAGCAGCTCTTCGGGCGGCATTTCGCGGTAAGCGTTCGTGTGGATAATGTGGCTTTTGTCAAACCGACCGGGCTTTGCCCGCTCCAATTGCTGTTTGGTTGGGTAACCGTACACAACCATAGAAACCGGAAGGGTGTGTTTTGGCAGTGAGAGCAAATTCCTGATTTTTTCACAGTTTTCCAGAATATCACCGATATAGCAGGAGCCCAGCCCAAGCGAGTGTGCGGCGGTGACGGTATTCTGTGCTACAATCAGCGCGTCTGAACAGGCAAGTAATAAATCGCCGGCACCGGGCTTGCGGGGGGACAGCCCCGCTGCAAGAAATGTATTGTACCATCTTTCGTAATCTGCTACAAATACAAAAACAACCGGAGCTTTTGCAATAAAAGGCTGGTTGTCGCAAAGCATGGCCAGCTTCTGTTTTATGCTGGAATCCGTCACATCAATTATGGTATAAAGCATCATATTTCCGGCGGTGGGTGCTTCAAAAGCGGCGGTATAAAGTTCTTCTTTTACTTCCTGCTCAACTGCTTTTTCTTCAAATACCCGCACGGATTTTCTTTCTTTTAACTGGCTTAATACTTCATTTGTTTCCATAGTAGCTCCCCTATAGTAAAATATATAAATGATAGTTGATTTTATGAAATATTGATAATGCTTCGGCATTGAGGGAATTTCGAGCAGCCCCAGAATTCGGAACCGACTTTATCACCTCTTGTAGCGCGGCGCTTAATCATTGGTGCACCACATTTAGGGCATAACGGAGCGGGTGGTTCCGAAACTTCGGGGGATGATTGATCGGGTTCTGCGCTTTCTGCCAGTGCTTTGCGATATTTTTCAGTAAAGTCCGTTTTACAAGCCTGATGCTTTGAAAGGTAAAACTTTGCAAGTTCTTCCATATCACTATCACTGCTGGGTGTAGTGCCTGATTCCGCGTTTACCTTTTGAATGTAATCTATTAAGTGGTCTGCACGAATTACCTGACTTTTAATCTCTTTTGGCGCATACTTTGCATCTAAAACCGTCTTTGGATTTGCCATAACAACAACAGATTGATAGTTTTCATAAAAGTTATGTTCAAATAAAGACCGAGTAATAAAATTGCTCTTTTCGGCACTTCGAATCTGTTTGATTAATTCCAGATGCCTTTTCCCCTGCGTAAACGGAGAATAGATTCCTTCTTTTCGGTTACCTATTATTCGCAAGAAATCTCCTGTGCTATTAATAATTATATCTCCGTAAAGATTTTTACATTCAATTATAAAAGCGAGTTTTTTGGTGATAACCAAAAAATCGATCTGGGCAGATAACTCGTCCTGTTTCAAATATAAATCGTGCAGGACATACATAGGGATATGGCTGTTTTTTAATTCAAACAAGATAATATTCTCACCATATATCCCGGCGTTTACAGCTGCAATATCATGTTCTAATTGTGCTTTTATCTTTGCGTTTTCTACTTCTTCTAAAAGTTGTTCTAATTGTTTTTGGTGTTCTGTTGCACTGCTGTCTTCTTTTAAAATGACAGGTTCCTTTAGTTTGTCGAAAATTCCCATTCCTAATCTCCCATATCAGAAAGGATGAAACAGAGCCTTTGTTTTTGTATTCATAATACGATTATATAACCGAATACCCCCGAATTCAACAGATGTTACGATTTTGGAATAATATTGTCGAAAGTTTATATTCTAAAAAAAACCGCCCGCCAAACAAAAAGTTTAGTCGGGCGGGTACTTATTTTATGCGTTAAAACGGTACCCGGTTCCCCAAAGGGTTTCGATAAATTCCGGGGAAGAGGAATCTTTTTCAATTTTTTTACGAATTTTTTGAATATGCACGGGAACGGTTGCAGTATCGCCGTAATAATCCGATCCCCAAATGGCGTCAAACAAATGCTCTTTGGAAAAGACAATATTCGGGTTTGAAGCAAGAAAACAAAGCAGTTCATATTCTTTTGTGGTCAGCTGAACTTCCGCATTATTTACGAACACCTTATGGGACGAGGTGTTTATTTCAAGCCCCTTATGTGAAATAATATCGGTTGCCGCGCCGCTCCCGCCTTGCAGCCGTTCATAACGGGAAATATGGGATTTTACCCGTGCCGCCAGCTCTGCGGGGCTGAACGGCTTCGTCAGGTAATCGTCCGCGCCGCAGTCCAGACCGCGAATTTTATCAATATCCTCCATGCGTGCCGAAACGACGATGATGGGAATTTCCAGTTTTTTACGAACGTCCCGAATAATCTCGAAGCCGCTTTTCCCCGGCAGCATTAAATCAACAATAATGGCGTTATATTCGCCGGTTACCGCTTTTCTGCCCGCTGCTGCGCCGTCCGATTCAATGTCGGAATCGTACCCGTTTAATTTTAAGTAATCCCGTTCCAGTTCCGCAATATTCTGGTCGTCCTCTATAATCAATATCTTTTTCATGCTTTGTCCTCCTTTTTTAAGTCCTCCGCACGGTTCAGCAGTGGGATAGAAACGGTAAAACAGCTTCCTTTCCCCAGCTCGCTTACCACTTGAATATTCCCGCCGTGTGCCTGTGCCAGTTCCATTGCAATGGCAAGACCGAGCCCGGTGCTGGAAAAATCCTTTGTGCGTTCGGTGTCCACCCGGTAAAAACGTTCAAAAATATGCTCCAGCTTGTCTTCCGGAATTCCCGAGCCGTTGTCCGTCAGGTCAATATGGACAAACCCATCTGCTTCATATAATTTTGCGGTAATATTCAGCTGCGGTTTTGACGCGTGTTTTACCGCGTTGTCAATAATATTGCGGATGATTTGATAAAAACGTTTTCCGTCCAGCTTTACGGCGCTGTCTTCGGTAAGAAGATCGACGTATTCAAATTCAATGTTCTTTTCCTCTAAATCAAGCCGAAACTCCTCCATCATATCCTGAATGAAGGGGCGAATTTTAACCTCGTCGAAGTGGAAATCCAGCTTTTGCATGTCAAGTTTGGAAAACAGGAACAGGTCGTCAATCAGACGGTTCATATAAGAGGCATTACTTTCAATAATTTTCAGGTATTTCAGCAGCTTTTCCTTTGGAATGTCCTGAAAAGAGGTAATAACTTCAATATAACCCTGCACCGAGGTTATGGGCGTTTTCAGGTCGTGCGATATATTGGCGATCAGCGATTTTCGGTTCTCCTCATATTCTGCTTTCAGCTGCTCGCTTTTTTTCAGTTTTTCCGCCATTTCGTTAAACGCGGTAATCAGCGGGCCGATTTCGTTGGTTACTTCTTCATTCACTGTAACGTCGTAATCCCCGGCAGCCACTTTGTAAATCCCCTCTTTTAAGCTATCAATGGGCTTCAAAATGCGTTCCCTGATTTCCTGTAGGAAGAACATTTCCGAAAAGCTGCCGATGCTGGTTATAAGCGCAAAAATCAGAACAACAATCTTTAGTCCGGTTTCAAGGCCGCCAAACCAAAAAAGAAGAAACCAAAGCAAAAGGTTTATAATGAGCACAACCGGGCGCGTATAGCGAATGTGCTTGTAATATCGTTGAAAATCCGCATCGCCGTTTGGAAAAGAACCGTATTCTATTTTATAATGAAGTTCTTTCCATTCTTTTTGCGCGGCATTGATTTTATTCTGTAGTTCAATCTGCTCTTTGGTTGGGCCGTTTCGCTGGTACCGCTGTGTTGCGCGCAGCAAGCTCTGGTACGAGCGAATCCGCCGCTGAAGGGCGCTGTACTGATACCGGAGCTCTTCCTTCTGGTTTTGAAATTCCAGGTGTTTACGGGAATCATTGGCGTAATGATCCACCATTCTTCGTCTTAAATATAACATTCGCGTTTTAATGCTCATGTGTATTCCTGCTTTCCGTACTTTTCTGCTTCTTATTATAATAGATGCACTTAAACCGTGAATAAAGTATTTTTAAAGATTTTATAAAAAGTTTAAGCATTCTTTTCGTAGTTTTTAAAGCCGTCTTTTATAATAACCAATGAAATCAAACGTGAGGAGAATCAACGTGAAAAATATGATCGAAGTGAGAGACTTCACAAAGAGCTACGGCGATTTTAAAGCGGTCGACAATATCTCTTTTGAAGTGAAGGAAGGCGCCATTTTCGCTTTCCTTGGCCCAAACGGCGCGGGCAAAAGTACCACTATTAATACATTGTGTACTATCCTTGACAAAACATCCGGCAACATGTACATCAACGGGCACGATGTGACAAAACAGAAGGATTTGGTTCGAAAAGACATTGGAATTGTTTTTCAGGAATCTACACTGGACGCAAAACTTACGGTGGAAGAAAATTTAAAATACCATTGCCGTTTTTACTGCATTCCCAAAAACGAGGTGGCGGAGCGCATCAATTTTGTTCTTGACCTTGTGGATTTAAAGGACTGGCGAAAATCGCCGGTGGCCGGGCTTTCCGGCGGAATGAAGCGCCGGGTGGAGATTGCGCGCGGGCTGGTGCATTACCCCAAGGTGCTGTTTTTGGACGAACCCACGGCAGGATTGGACCCGCAGACCAGAGCAAACGTATGGGAATATATTTACAAACTGCAAAAACAGAAGAATATCACGATTTTTCTGACTACGCATTACATGGATGAAGCGGAAATCAGCTCCAGCGTAGCAATTATTGACCATGGAAAAATTGCCGCGTTCGACACGCCGGACAGCCTGAAGACTCAGTATGCAAGTTCGATTATGCGTGTTCGCAGCAGCCAGACGGAACAACTGGACAATTACCTGCGGGCACAGAGCATTTCCCACGACATGAAGGACGGCAGCTTTACCATCTATTTAAAAGAGGTTCAGAATGCACTGGAGATGCTGACACGCTTTAAAGACAGTATTCTGGATTTTGAAGTCAACAAAGGAACGCTGAATGAAGTATTTCTTGCGGTAACAGGGAAGGAGATTCGAGAATGAGTGCGGTAGGTGCAATTTTAGGAAGAAATCTTTTGAATTTTATACGGGATAAAGGACGGGTTATCGGTACGCTGGTTATGTCGCTCTTCTTCCTGTTTATCTTTTCGTTTGTCATGAAGTCTTCTATGAATACCCTTGACCAGCCCATGAATTACCTGATTTCGGGCGTGATTATCATGACGGTGTTTCAGTCGAGCCTGAATAACTCTACCGATATTCTGTCGGATATTTCCAGCGGCTTTATGAAAGAAATTCTGGTGGCCCCCATATCCAGAGTACAGATTTCCATCGGGCAGGTGCTTTCCTCTTCGGTAATTGCAATTGCGCAGGGGCTGATGATTTCGGTAATCAGTCTTTTCATGGGGCTGAAAATCGATGCGTTCCATTTTGCAGAAATGATTGGCGTTATGGCGATAGCCGGCGTGACCTTTGGTTCCATCGGACTGTTCCTTGCCACCATTGCAAGAAATTCCGCCGCGTTTCAGGTTGTAACTACGATTGTTGTTATGCCGTTTACTTTTTTATCGGGCGCATATATTCCCACAACGATGATGCCCGCATTCCTTGAACCGCTGATTTACGTGAATCCTCTGACTTATATCACCTCCATTTTCCGTTATATTACCCTTAAAATGGACGGATTTTCCATGGATGAACTGATTAAGCAGGGGGTGGCGTACAATATTCACGGCCTTATTATATCACCTCAGCTTGGGCTTTTGTTCATCGTATTAATCGGTGTCATTTTCTTCTTGCTGTGCGTCAATAAATTCAGTAAAGCGGATTTTTCCAACGTAAAGGTTTTTCGGCATTAATCTGAATGTAAAAAAGCACGGCCGGAAAAGGCCGTGCTTTTTTACAGGAAGTATTGCATTTGTTTCAAGAAGACTTTATTTTTTCATTCCAAACAAAAACCGGGTAAGCGGAATCCTGCAGAACAGTTCGTAAACGGCAAAAGTAAAAATAAACGAAAGCGGTAATATCAGTGCAATTTGTACCGCCGGGGCGGAAGTGAACTGAAATACAAAATAGGCTACGGCAACTAAAATAGATTGATGGAAAATGTAAACCGGGAAGCAGGCTTTTGCAAGATATGCGGTCGCTTTTGTTCTGAAATCGNNTCGAAGGAATGTTTTGCAAGTCCCAGCAAGGCAAGAATGCAAACCCACATTACCAGCCGCTGATAACAATCGCCTAAAACGGACGGATACAAGGAACGGTTATAATGCAAGAAGAATCCGAACGCAGTCAGTAGAACCGACGCGACGGTCATGGCGATTCGGGCTGCTTCCAATTGGAGTATCACTTCGTCGCAGCTTAGCACAAAATACCCCAGAAGGAAAAGCCCCAGGTATTCCCCAATACTTTTTCCGTTGATGTTTAGAATCGGAACCATAATCAAAGGAATCAAAAAGAGCGGAATCAATTTTAAAACCGTCAGCTTTTCCACCGGCAATTTCTTTTTTGCTTTTTGACTCCTGATAAGAATCGGCAGCGCAACCAGGGAAATGACAAACAGATAAAAAAGGAACCAAAGGTGTGCCGGGGTAAACCCGCCGGTGTAGCCGGTCAAATCCGTTTCCTTTGTAAAAAATAATATGTATTGCTGCAGGTAACCGCCCGTATACCCGTTGTGAAACCGTTCTGCAAAATAAGTTTGAACAGGGACAAGCAGAAGCATTCCGAAAAACAGGGGAGTCAGCAGCTTATTGACGCGTTCGCTGACATATTCTTTCGGCGTGCGCTTTTGCAGCGCCAGCTTCGTACTGATTCCGGCTAATACAAAAAGCATTGGCATGAACCAGGAGGAAGTCGCAAGAACAAATCCGCTGACCGCCAGAATCCCCGGTCCGCGCACATAGAAATTTTCCCCGAAATCGTTGTAAATCATTGCGGTATGATACGGGAACAAAAGCAGAATAGAAAGCCAGCGAATGTTGTCAATGTAATTTTTTCTCATATAAATTCCTTTGTTCGTTAATTCGGAGCTCTTAATTTCAAATTCTGAAACGGGGAATATATTCCGCGTATTCTTTCGGGATTTCTGCTGCATACTTCATAGCGGCGCAACAATGATTTTCATCACCATTCAATACGCGAATTTTACCATATATTTTTGCTTGAAGCAATTTATTTTTCATATAATTCAACGGAAAATCAGCCAAGAAATGTTGGCAAAAAGATATAATTTATTCTCACCTGCTTTAAGTATTGACTCGCTTGATTTGCTCTGCTATAATTAGCAACATTGAATTATTCGAACGGTTGGACGGCGGTAAGCCGTTTTCAAGAATCAGCTTCTGGGGTGGGAAGTCCTTTTGGGGCTTCCCATTTTTTTATTTGTTAAAGGAGAATTAATCGGTATGGAAAATGTACTTTGGAATATAGCGCTGATTTTGGTGGCTACGAAAGTAGGCGGAATGATCAGCCGAAAGTTTAAAATGCCCGAGGTTCTGGGCGCGTTGGTTGCGGGAACCTTACTTGGCCCGATTGCATTTAATCTGATTCAGTATGACGACAACCTGAAGCTGTTATCGAATTTAGGCGTTATTTTCCTAATGTTTTTGGCTGGGTTGGAAACGGATATTACCGAGTTTAAAAAAGCGGGAAAATCGGCCTCTTTCATTGCGGTAATGGGTATTTTTGTCCCGCTCGTTTTGGGAACCTTATGCGCGTTTTTATTTTTTACCAACGTAGAGGAGAATATTTTTATCGGCGTAATCCTCACAGCTACCAGCGTCAGCATTACAGTGGAAACGCTGGCGGAACTGGGCAAGCTGAATACACGGTCGGGCGTAAATATTCTGGGAGCCGCGGTAATTGACGATGTTCTTGGACTGGTGCTGATTTCTGTATTGCTCGCTTCGTTTGGCAGGGAACAGTCCGGTCAGTCGCTGGCCACAACCCTGCTTATGGTCGGCGCATTCTGCGCGGCCGGTGTTTTGGCCATTGCCCTGCTGCCGAAGTTCTTAAATAAAATGACAAAAAATATTAGACCAAATCCGGCAATCCTCACTTTTTCGCTTGCCGCCGCATTGCTTGTTGCGGTAATTGCGGAACGGTTTGGAATTGCCGCAATCACTGGGGCGTATCTTTGCGGATTACTGCTTTCTCAGATTAACCATAAAGAATACCTTTTACATAATGTAAAGGCTATTTCATCCGGATTCCTTTCACCGATTTTCTTTGCAAGCGTTGGGCTGGAAGCAAATCTGAACGGAGTCAATTCCGAAGTGTTTGTTATTACAGCGGTCATGTTTGCAGTAGCGGTTCTTGGAAAAGTAATCGGCTGCAGTTATGCGGCAAGGGTATTTAAAATGAGCCACAGCGAGTCCGTTCAGATCGGAGTCGGAATGATTTCCCGCGGTGAGGTTGCTATTATCACAGCAAACATCGGGCTGCAAAGCCATATTATTTCGCAGGAAGTTTTCATTCCGACCATTATTGTTGTTATTCTTACTACCATCATTACGCCGATTCTTCTAAAGCTTTCTTTTTCCAATAAAAACACAGCCCGGCTGGACACGCTTGACGCGCAGAAATAAAAGAAGCCGTATCGAACCGATACGGCTGTAAAAGAGGATAGGATGAATTATTCGACTTTTCCGGTTTTTCGGAAAAGGTAATAATAGCTGCGGCATTCCCCTGCGGGAAGAACCCCTGTGTTCTCCAGAGAAGTGCGAATCTGTTCATAATCTTCGTTATTTGCTGCGGTGCAAATAAGCTGTCCGCCGACTTTCAAAAGGTCGCCGACATTTTGGAAAAATGCCGGGATGTTTTTTAATTTGTCGGTTTCGCTTTCCACAATTATATAATCGTAATGCCTGCTGCCGAAAAGACGGTTAAGCCCATCTGTTTGGGAATGAATGCAGAACTCGCAAACCGAACGAAGCTCCATCATGTTGCTGTCGGCTTCGGACAGGTAAAAGATTTTAACGTCTTTCGCGCCTTTGCTGCGGCAGGTGTTTTTAATCTGCAGCAGGGTGGAACCGCAGGATTTTCCGATACCTAAAATTGCGCGGCTGTCCTGCCCGTCGTATTCCAAAAGAGTAATGACGTTCATGTCAATGAATGCGGCCTGCCAGGGGTGTACGCCGAACTTGGAATAGAATAAATTCAGGTTCCGCTGTGCAAGATTATTTTTTGTGTATTCCGCATTGAACGTAACGGAACCGAAATGATGCACATAAGTATCTTTCGCCAGAATCAGCCGATAGCCAGCTCTGCGGATGCGGAAACTGATGGCGTCGTCGTCATAGGCGCCCGGGTTAAACTCTTCATCAAATCCGCCCATTGCCTTTTGCACCTGCGTGCGGAACAGGCAGGTGTAAGTGACCAGCTTTATCCGTTCTTCCCACAGGTTTGGGTTGCTTACGTTGTAATCTTTTGCAAGCTGCTGCATTTCCTCTAAGGTTTGATAGTTCAGGTCGACCTGCTGATTGTTGGAGGAAGCGCCGCAAACCGGCACCACCATGCCGATTTTTCGGTCGGATTCCGCACATTGTATTAAATTATCCAGCCAGTTGGCGGTAACGACAATATCGTTGCTCAGGTTCAGTGTGTATTTTCCGCTTGCCATGCGGAAACCGTAATTGATGGCTTTGTCTACACCGATATTTTTTGGAAAGCTGATTTTCATCGCGTTAGGTATGCTGCAAAAATACTGTTCCGTACCGTCTGACGAGCCGTTATTGATTAAAATCAGTTCAAAAGGAATGTGGGACGTATATTGAAAAAGAGCTTCAATGCATTGTTTGGTGTAGTCAAGGTGATTATACGCAAGCACGACGATGCTAACCACAGGATTTTCCAAACTTTGTGTACTCATAAATTACTTTCTCCTATTTTCATCTTTCAATGTTGATTTATAAAAGCTTCAAAAGTTTGAATAACGTATTTCAGCATTTCTTCCGTGAGCCCGGGGTAAACCCCGATAAAGAACGTGTTTTCCAGAACCTGCTCTGTGCAGTCAAGTGACCCCGCAATTCGGTAGCGGATGTTCTCATACGCGGGATGTTTCAAAATATTTCCGCCAAACAACATTCTGGTTTCAATTTGATGCTCTTCCAGATAGGACACGATGTCGCGTCTGGTAAAGGGCGCTTCCGGTTTCACCGTTAACGGGAATGCGAACCAGGATGGATCGGCTTTTAAAAGTGTGCGGGGAAGAATAAAGTCGGCCTCGTATTTTTTCAGCGCTCTGTATAACATATGAAAATGCTGTTTCCTTTTTTCCGTAAAGAGGGGCAGCTTTTTTAATTGCTCAATTCCCATGGCACACTGCAGGTCAAGCGGCTTTAAATTATAGCCAATGTTGCTGAACACGTATTTGTGGTCGTAACCGTATGGAAGGTTTTTGTATTTATGGTCAAACCGATGCCCGCACGCGCCGTTGGGGTTTGCTTCTCCGGTTTGGCACCAGCAGGCACGGCCCCAGTCACGAATGGATTGCGCCTGCCGGTAAACGGGCAAATGGTTGGTAAGAATTGCCCCGCCTTCGCCCATGGAAAGATGGTGTGCCGCGTAAAAGCTGAATGTGGAAATATCCCCGAACGTTCCGCACAGCTTGCCGTCGTACCGGGAATCGAGCGCGTCGCAGGTGTCCTCAATTACATACAGGTCGTGCTGCCGGGCAAAGTCAAGAATGAAATCCATGTCAGCGGGATTGCCCAGCGTATGCGCGAACAGAATAGCTCTTGTCTTTCCCGAAAGCGCTTCCTCCAGTTTTTGAGCGTTCAGATTGTAAGTGCCTTCTTCAATGTCGATAAAAACCGGAATCAAACCGTTCTGCAAAATTGGGTTCAGGGTAGTGGGAAACGCAAGGGCAGGAGTAATTACCTCCTCGCCCGGCAGCAAAGGATGCTCCAGCTGTGCGGAACAAAGCGCGCTGACAGCGGTCAGGTTTGCGGAAGAGCCGGAGTTCACCACAAGGCCGTACTGCATGCCGGTGTAGTCCAAAAAATTCTTTATAAATTCAGAACCTTTTGGCCCCAGTGTCAGCCAGAAATCTAGCGCGCAGCTGACCAGCGCCTGCATCTCTTTTTCGTCAAAAACTCTGCCGGAATAATGAACTCTGGTTTTTCCCGGAATAAATTCCTTTGTCTCCTCCCGAAGCTGATAAATCCGGAAGACTCGTTCCAGAATTTCGTTTCTGAGCTGTTGTTCGGAATCCATCAAAATCCTCCCGCTATTCCCGGCCAATCAGCCGAATAATATTTTTGCAGACGAAATCGATGTCCTCTTCCTCCAGATTTGCCGCCGACGGAAGAGAAATACCCTGCTGCGCTACAAATTGGGTAACGGGATTTTCGAAGCGCTGCTCAAATACGGGGAATCGGCTCATCTGCGGGAAAGTGGGCCGCGCGTGAATGTTTTCAAGGCGCAAACCGGCGACGACATCGTCTCTGGGTGTGCGGACGGATTTTTCGAGCAGGATGGACGGATAGCAGTAGTTGCTTTTACAGCCCGGTTTTTCCCGAACGATTTTGATTCCGTCTATCTTGTGCAGACGGTCGAAATACCAGTCGAAGATTTTTCGCTTTTTCTCCATTAATTCGTCGACCCGTTCCAACTGTGCCAATGCAAGGGAAGCGGTCAGGTTGCTCATAACGTATTCGTACCCGATAAAGTCTGACCAGAATACCGCCTGACTGTCTGTACGGCCCATGTTGGCCAGAAGAATCGCCTTTTCGTAAATTTCCTCGCTGTCGGTCAGCAGAATTCCGCCTTCACCGCTGACTGCCATTTTGCCGCCCTGAAAGCTAAAGCATGACACATCGCCAAAACTGCCCACAAGCTGCCCTTTGTACTCCGCGCCGACGGCGGGGGCCGCGTCCTCAATGACAAACAGCTCGTAATCCCTGGCAATCTGCATAATTTTATCCATTTCAGCCGGATGTCCAAAGGTATGTACCAGCATGATTGCTTTCGTTTTTGGTGTAATCGCCTTGCGAATGCAGTCGGGGTCAATGTTCCAGGTGTCGGGGTCAACGTCCGCAAATACGCAGGTGGCGCCGGTGTAAGCGACTGCATAAGAAGTTGCGACCCAGCTGAAGTCCGTTACAATGACTTCGTCGCCCGGTTTCAGGCCGAGGGAAGCGGCGGCCAGGTGCAGTGCATGGGTGCAGCAAAATGTTGCGACGGCGTATTTTACACCGAGGTAATCCGCAAACGATTTTTCCAGCTTTTTAATATATCCCTCGTAATTTTCATACCAGCCGGTCTTGACTGCGTCCATTACATAGGTAATCTCTTTGTCGGTTATGGACGGCCCGGCGAAACTGATTTTTTTATTCATGGCATACCTCCGTTGTTCCGTAAAGACTCAGGAATTGTTCCGCTTCCATTTTTCAATATCCAACTGCATTCTGGTATAAAATTTTTCCGGCACCTGGTCGCTGTTTTGTTTTGTTTCTGTCGAAAGCTCCCGTTCTGTCCCTATGCTTTGGTAAAGCGGAATTTCGCCTGCGTTGANNAGAAATTCCGTTTATAAAAACGGATTGCATGGGCATTGCCGGAAAGGACGCGCAGCGTAATTTTTTTCAGGTTCAGTTGATTTAATCCCCAATGAATCAGGGAGTTTAAAGCAAATGTCATCATGCCGGGGTAACCGTCTTTCTTCCCGCGGATTACCGCGTCAATTTCCATGCTCTGTTCCTTTTCTTCCAGACAGGAAAAACCGATATGCCCGATTTTAGCCCCGTCAATGGATAGAATGAGGAACAGAATCCGGTCTACTCTGTCTAAAACAGCCCGGTCAAGCCATTTTTCCGTACTTTCGGGAGTTGCCGTAAACGGGTCGGGTGACATTTCGGCGTTTTCATTCCGCCATTTCGCAAGCAATATTGCGCAGCCGGGTACCGTTGTTTGATAATCCAGCGTCAGGGGCCGCAGGTACCCTTGACAAACCTTGTTTGCGTCATAGATCGGAATGCATTTCAGCGGCTCATACGGCTCTTTGCATTTGTATTTATCCAGTATAGAAATAAGATCCTTTTGAAAACGGGTCATTCCGCCGCCTCCTCAGCTGTTTTTTATTATTAACTTAATCATCATATTTTCCGCAAGTTCGGAGCGGGGGAGCGGGGGGTCCTGGTCTTCAATTGGCCGGCCAACCGACAGCTTGGGGTAAACATGCGTATATTGCGGCAAATTGATTTCCACTAAAACCGGTCCGTCGGTTTGCAGAAGCGTTTTTACGACAGATAACTCGTGAAGCTGGGTGATGCGGGCGGAGGGAATGTCGTACGCACTCGCAATTCGGCAAAAATCAGGCGCTTCATAATCCTTTACCGTTCCGTTGTATCTGCCGTCAAAGTACATTTCCTGAAAATGCCGTATCATGCCAAGACTGTGGTTGTTCATTACGATTATTTTAACGGGAATGTGGTTCCTTTTCAGCAGCGCAAGCTCCTGAATGTTCATTTGCAGCCCGCCGTCCCCTGCAATCGCAATGATTCGGCCTGTATTGACATGGCTGTAATACGCGCCGATTGCCGCGGGTAACGCAAAACCCATTGCTCCCATGCCGCCGCAAATGAGCAGGCGCTGATTTTTTTTAACCGTAAGGGACTGTGCCGCCCACATTTGGTTCTGACCGACGTCAAGGCAAACAACGTCGTTTTCTTCCAGCAGGTCGGAAAACTCGTTCATTACAAAATTAGGGTCGTGCAGCGAGGCTTCGGAATAGGACGGATATTTTTCTTTGAATACGCGAATTCGCTCCAGCCAGGGTTGATAAGCGGAGGGAGAAATTTGACGGATTTTATCGCACGCAAGCAGCCGGCGAAGAAAATCTGCTGCGTCCATTTCTATGCCGTGTTCGTCTTGCTTGACCTTTTTGGAAAGCTCGTTTCGGTCAATGTCAACGCGCACCAGCTTTGCACCGCGCGCAAAGTTGGCCGGATTTGTGCCCGTTTGTCTTGTATCCAAGCGTGTCCCAAGTGCCAGAATAAAATCGCTGTTTGCAACGGTCAGGTTTGCGTAGCGGTTGCCGTAAGACCCCAGCATTCCGTAATAATTATTGCAGGTGTTATCGTACGCGTCACGCCCCATAAGGGAACTTACAACCGGAATTTGCAGCGGTTCCGCAAAGCGTTTCAGCAATGCCTGCGAACCGGAAAGGCGAATTCCTCCTCCAACCAGTATAACCGGGCGGCAGGCTTGCAAAAAACAGTCGGCAACCGCGTCTGCGTCAAACTCTGCGGCTTTGGGCTGCGGTTCACAGTAACCTTCCAATGCGTCTGCGTCAATTTTGGCATGCTGAATGTCCATGGGAATATCAATCAGTACAGGTCCTTTCCTTCCGGTGGTGGCAAGGAATACGGCCTTTTCCAGTTCGTACCGAATACGGGTCGCGTCGGTAATCCGCACGGCATATTTCGTAATCGGTTTTACAATACTTACAATATCCGTTTCCTGAAACCCCACCTGCCGAACGGGGGAGTCGCCTTTGTATTCATAGGTGTTTACCTGACCGGTCAGGTAAAGGCACGGAACCGAGTCGAAATATGCGCTGCCTATGCCGGTCAGCAGATTGGTAGCGCCGGGCCCGCTGGTTGCGGCCGCAACGCCAATGTCGTTTTTCATGCGGGCGTAACCTTCGGCAGCAAACGCGGCGCCTTGCTCATGATATGTACCGAGAAACGTAATCCCGTCAATCCGGTAGAAGGAGTCGACCAAATGGGTAATCGCTCCGCCCAGGTAGCCGAATACCTGGGAACAGCCCCTGCTGGCCAGAAATTCCGCAATATAATCTGATAATTTCATATAAATCACCCCGCTGAAGTCAAGTTGCAAAGCTATTAAGCGGAGAAAAATCGTATTCGGTAAGCGGGGTACAGAGCTTACTGAAGGATGCAATCTGCGTTTCACAAAGCGAATACATGTCATCTGTCCGAAAGTTTTTGTACCATTGTACGGTTTCGTACAATGCTTTTTGCAGATTCAGCTGCGGTTTCCAGCCGAGCAGCTTTTTTGCTTTGGTACAGTCAAGGCTCAGAAGTTCCGCTTCGTGCGGGGCGTTGGGATTCGCCGAGGTAGTTACGCTGGATGTGTCCCCCCAAAGGGACGTGAGAAGGCCGACCACTTTTTTTACCGGCGCAATGGATTCAAAATCCGGGCCGAAGTTCCATGCGCCGCTGAACTTTGTTCCCTCGGTCAGCAGCTTTTCACCCAGCATCAAATATCCGTAAAGCGGCTCTAAAACAAACTGCCAGGGGCGAACGGATTCGGGGTTGCGCAGTTCGATAATTTTATTCTCCAGCAGTGCCCGGATGCAGTCCGGTACCAATCGGTCCGGCGACCAGTCCCCGCCGCCAATTACGTTTCCGGCCCGCGCGGTGGCAATGGCCTTTCCGGAGTCTGAGCGGAAATAGGAGTAACGGTAAGCGGAAGCAGCCAACTCTGCGCAGCCTTTACTCGCGCTGTAGGGGTCATAGCCGCCCATTTTGTCGCCTTCGCGGTACCCCCAGATTTGCTCGCGGTTATCGTAGCATTTATCGGAAGTAATGATTACACCGGCCTTTGCCGAATCACAGGTGCGAATGGAATCCATCACATTTACGGTTCCGATTACGTTGGTTTCGAAGGTTTCTACGGGACATTCATAAGACCGCCGTACAATCGGCTGGGCCGCCAGGTGGAAAACAAGGTCTGGCTGGAAAGCAGCGAATACCTGTTTTAGGCGGGAGATGTCGCGAATATCCCCGCGCAGGTCGGTTATTTTATCCTGCAGCCCGCACACGACAAAATTATCTGCCTCTGTTGCGGGTTCCAGCGCATAGCCAATGACATTTGCTCCCAGCAAATGGAGCCAAAGGGACAGCCAGGAGCCTTTAAACCCGGTGTGTCCGGTAATCAGCACATTTTTGTTCTTATAAATCCCGCTGAACTGTTCCGAATAATTTACTTCCATAATTTCCATGGCCTTTCTCCGTTTTTCCAGAGCGTATTGACACGCTCAATGTCTTTATACGTATCGATTGAGGTCCAGAATCCGTTGTGGCGGTATACGGCAAGCTGAGAATCCAGCGCCAGTCGGCGGAGCGGTTCCTGCTCAAACGCACAGTCTTCTTCGGGTATGTAATCAAATATTTTCCGGTTCAGCACCATAAATCCGCCGTTAATCACGTCGTCCAAAACCGGTTTTTCCTTGAAAGAGGTTACTACTCCGTCTTTTGTCTGAATAATTCCGTAAGGAGAGGTGGGGTTTACGCCGGTGAGCGTTGCCAGTTTTCCGGTTCGCGCGTGGTAAGCGTATAATCTCTGCATGTTTACGTCGCTTAACCCGTCGCCGTAAGTGAGCATGAAGTCCTCGCCTTCAATATATTTTTCAATCTGTTTAATTCTTCCGCCTGTAAGGGTTTCTTCTCCGGTGTCTACAAGGGTAACGTTCCAGTTCTCTTCGTCTTTTGTGTGGTAAATTACATCGGCGCAGGAACCGGTTTTTACGGTGAAATCATTGTTGCGCCAGCACATTTCCATAAAGTAGCGTTTAATCATGTCGCCTTTGTAGCCAAGACAAAGAATAAAATCGTTGATTCCAAAATGAGAGTAAATTTTCATAATATGCCAGATCATTGGATTTTCCCCCACATTAACCAGCGGCTTTGGACGAAATTCGGTTTCTTCCCGCATTCGGGTTCCTTTGCCTCCGCATAAAATGACTGTTTTCATACCTCATCCCCTCTAATAGCATAATGTGCCGTATTTCTGCAGAGGAAACTATAAGCGCACGGGCAGTGCACTGTTTCACTATATGCAAAAGTAAAAAGAAAAATGTTTACCCAAGGCAATTACAGTTCCAAACCCGGAACAGATTTGATTTTACCGAATCATACTTTATACAAAAAGAAACCGCATGGCGGTAAGCATCCGTCCATGCGGTTTTGTTCCACGAAGCGTTATAGCTTTTCTTCGATCAGCTGTAAATTTTTGATCAGCCGGGGGTCGGTGGGGCTGAAGGCGAGGGCGGCTTTTGCGTGTTCGGCGGAACGTGCATACATGCCAAGACGGTAGCACGCAATGGAGCATAAATCGTCCGGTGTAGAATCCCATGCATAACCCATATTGATATAGGTAAAGGATTTCTGCACGATCCGCAGCGCCGCGTCCGACATATAAAATGCCATGGGCCAATCCTTGCGTTCATAGGCCATCTGCGCGCATTCCACATAGGGTTCGCGCATATACGGCACCTCCGCAATAGCACGGAAATACCATGCGTAAGCCTCCGCTTTCTGATCAAGCATATTGTACGACTTGGCAATCCAGCGCATGGAGGCCCCGCGTTCCTCTTTCCATGTGGCGGTGGGAATGGCAAGATGTTTTTTCAGGGTATCGATGCATTCCTGCCACTTGCTTTTGTACATATATTCTCTGCCTAGATAGTAGACCATACGGTCGTCCTGCGGGGATTCTTTTACCGCAAGCTCCAGAAGCGGAAGGTAGGACCCCCTTGATTTGCCGGAATCGGGGTAGTGATCGAGTACCATTCCGTCAATAAAAACGGTTTTACTCGGCCCTGTACCAAGGTATTGCAGGCATTCGTGAATGGGGTAATTCCAGCGGTAGCTTTTCCGGTTGTGTACTTTAAAATAATTGAACTGAACGTCGGGGCTGCCGTCCGCTTTATGGCTCCAGTTATAAAGATATTTTCCCATGCCTGTGTCGGGCTCCCAAACATTTTCCAGGCATTGACGCCACCCCGGGGACAGCACCTCGTCCAAATCCGTACATACGCAAATATCCGTGTCCTCCGGCACATGGCTAAGAGAAACGTTTCTGGCATTGTCAAACCGCCATGGTTTAATTTCCTCGGTGTAAACAATGGCGCCGCGGGATTGCAATTTTTCAACGGTATTATCTGACGATCCGGTATCGGTTACAATTACAAGGTCGGCTTCTTTCATCGAATCCATCCAGCGGTCGACAAACTGTGCTTCGTTTTTGCAGATTGCGTAGACGCATACCTTATATTTCATACGTGCTCGCCGCCCTTTTCGGGATTGATTTCCGAGAGTTTCTGCTGAATCAGCTCCAGGTTCTTTTTTAACCGCTCGTCGTTTGGATCCANNGGCCAGCGATTCCTGATATAACCCCAGACGATAACAGCAGATGGAACCGTAATCATACAATGCGTAACCCCATGCCGCAGGTTCCAGCAGATAGCTTCCGGTTTTCTGCGTAATTTTCAGTCCTTCCGTCACCATCAGGTAAACCAACGGCCAGTGGCCGTCAAGATACCCCAGGTGCGCAAGATTCAAATAAGGTTCGCGAACGGCAGGGCATTCCGCAACCGCACGGAAAAGCCAGACTTTGGCACTGGCATGGTCTCCCTTTTCCAAATAGCAGCTTGCAATAAACCGCATTGCCGCACAGCGTTCCTCTGTCCAAAGTGCTGTAGGCATTTTTAAGTAGTTAGTTAATGTTTCAATGCAGCGGTCAAATTGGCGGTAAAATATATATTCCCGTCCCAGCCAAAATGCAACTCTGTCGTCGTTCGGGTTCTCTTTTGCCGAAAGCTCCAGCAAAGGCAAATACTGACTTCTTGGTTTTGAGGTGTCGGGAAAATGGTTCAGAACAAGTCCTTCGACCCAAACGGTCCGGTCAGGGTCATCCCCTTTGTATTCCAAAACTTCATGAACAGGATGAACCCAACGAAATCCGTGGCGGCGGTGTATTTTTTCCATGGGGAATTGCTTGCCGTAGGTACCGTCGCTGTTTCGGCTCCAGGTGAAAAGGTATCTTGCCCTTGTATAACTGGGCATCCACGCGTCTTCGAGTTTTTTACGCCAGCCCGGCTCGAAAATTTCATCCAGATCATTCGATACGCAAATGTCCACATCCTCCGGAATATGGTCCATGGCAGCATTTCTGGCTGCGTCGAACCGCCAGGGTTTAATTTCCTCGGTATAAACAATCGCTCCGCGTGACCTCAGCTTTTCCACGGTATGGTCCGTTGAACCGGTATCTGCTACGACAACCATATCGGCTTCACTGACTGCATCCATCCAGCGGTCCACGAATTTTTCTTCGTTTTTGCAGATCGCATAAACACAAATTTTATATTTATTTAACTTGTTCAAATATTTACACCTGCTTTAGTAAGGGAATAGTCCGACTTGTTTTTGCACAAAGTCAAACTATTCCCTAATAGATTCGGTTTGCCGTTTCCGTCTGCTGTCAGCAACGGACAGCAGACGGTTTTTAGTTCAGAGAATTATACGATTGTAACACCAGCGCTGGCATACCCTGCAACTGTGTTGACCAGGGAAAGACCTGCGGCGGTAATGGAGAATACCATCAGCAAACGTGTGCCTGTAGTTACCGGAACGCTGAGNNGCGTTAAGGTGGTAAGTGTACCGGGAACAGGAGTAAACGTATTGTCCGGGGTGGTTGATTCATACAGCTGTGCAAACAGTGACACGGTTGACCCAACCAGTGATAGGGCTACCGTTGTGCTGAAATAAGCTGCAACTGACGTAATCGTACCGTCACGGGGGACGGAGAAAGCTTCGTTAATTGCCAGTCCGGGGCCGCCTGTCAGGTCGATTGTGCCGGCAAGGACATTCTGACCCTCAGCGGAAGAACCAAAACCAACAAAGCCCGGCAGTCCGACAAGACCGCCTGCAATTGAGGTCAATGCGACGGGTAAACCCGAGGCAAAGGGAATAATCGCTCCTGCTGCAGCGACACCGGCCGGTCCGGTAGGTCCAGTTGGCCCGGTATCGCCAGTGGCCCCGGCAGCACCCGCAGCACCGGTCGGCCCGGTCGGTCCGGTATCGCCAGT
>DFRY01000048.1 GCA_002378845.1 Ruminococcaceae bacterium UBA3451
CGCTAAGAACCGCATTATCGTGGTTCCGGGCGCAAACATGACCATTACGCCGGGCGATGTTGCCTTTTTGAAAGACACCGTCGACCAGTATGACATGGTGATTTTACAGTTGGAAATCCCAATGAGCATCAATGAAATTGTGGCGAAGTATGCCTTTGACAAAGGGGTTCCGGTTATGCTGAACTCCGCCCCCTCCGCTCCGCTTTCCGCGGAACTGCTTTCGTGCCTGACCTACATTTCCCCGAACGAACACGAGGCAGCCGACCTGACGGGAATTGAAATCCGCAAGGACGGTAAGGTCGTAAATCAGGACGACGTAAAAGCAGTCGTGAATTCCCTGTTTGCTAAGGGCGTAAAGAACGTCGTCATTACGCTGGGCAATTCCGGCGCGGTCGTAGCAAACCAGAATGAGTTTGTGTACCAGCCCTGTGTGGATGTGGTGGAAGTGAAAGATCCCACTGCGGCAGGCGATTCGTTTGTGGGCGCGTTCACCACCGGTGTGTGCTCCGGTCTGAACCATGAGCAGGCGCTCACCTTCGCAAACTATACGGCAACGCTGACGGTTTCCCGCATGGGCGCACAGCCGTCGCTGCCGAAGATTCAGGAAGTCATTGACCTGATGAAGCAGGAAGATCATTCCGGTTTTGACCTTTCCCTGCTGGATGAATTGAAATAAGGAGCGGTATCATGATTAAGGAAGAAAGCCGCGAGGCTTTGCAGAATTTTGTAGCTATTTCAAAGCAGGAATTCAACACGTTTGCTGAAACCGTTACGGCGGAAAGCTATGAAAAAGCGGCGGAAGTCATTCTGAACGCAGAGAAAAACGGCAACCGCGTACACATTACGGGAATCGGAAAGCCGTCCCATGTGGCGGCATACATGGCGTCCCTTTTGTCCTCCACCGGAACGCCGACGTATTTTCTGCACGGAACCGAAGCGGTTCACGGTTCCTGCGGCCAGCTGGTGGAAGGCGATGTGGTCATCTGCATTTCCAACAGCGGCGAAACCGCGGAACTGAAGTCTACCGTAACAGCCATTAAGAACAACGGCTGCAAAGTGATTTCTGTCACCGGAAACCCGGAATCATGGCTTGCAAAGCAGAGCGACGCATACCTGTTCGCCGGGGTTGGCCAGGAAGGCGGCCCGCTGAACCGTGCCCCCCGTGCATCCATTCTGGCAGAGGCCTTTGTGCTGCAGGGGTTAAGCGTAGTACTGCAGACCACCCGCGGTCTGACCCCGAAGGAATACGTGAAGTGGCATCCGGGCGGAACGCTCGGCAGCCTGCGCGAGAACGAGAAATAACGGAGGAACTGTGATGTTAAAAACAGCCTGTATTCATCCGGAAATTATGCGTGTGCTTTCCCTTTGCGGCCACGGGGATAAAATTCTGATTGCAGACGGCAACTATCCGCTCGACTCCAGGACAGGAACCGCCGACAAAGTGTTCCTCGGCCTGACCAGCGGAAGCCCGGAAGTAACCCAGGTACTGGAAGTACTGAGCAAGGTCGTTAACTTTGAAAAGGCTGAAGTAATGGTACCGGGCGGGGACGAACCGCCGATCTTCAGCGAGTTCCGCGACATTCTGGGCGGAATGGAGTTAAGCGGTTTGGAGCGCTTCGAATTTTACGACGCTTGCTGCCAGCCGAATGTCAAGCTTGCTATTTCCACCGGTGAAAAACGTATTTTTGCTAATATCCTTCTTACCGTTAACGTTGCGTAATTCGAAGAAAGCATCCATACATAGTGTGACGAGTGCAAATAATATAAACAAAGAACCGCAATCATACCGTAAATCAGCACGAAAGCTCCGGAACCACTTGGTTCCGGAGCTTTTGCTTATTTTTATAGAACTGTATTCCAAAAAATCTGTCACTCTTCTGTTTCCTGGCTTATTTCTTCCCTTAATTTGAATTTTTCTACCAGTCTTCTCATTTCCTGCGCCTGTTCGGACAGTTCCTTACTTGCGGCGGCACTCTCCTGCGCCGTTGCGGAATTCATCTGTATCACACCTGAAATCTGTTCCACGCCAAGGGTCACCTGCCGTATTGCATCCGACTGCTGATTGGACGCCTGTGAAATTTTCTCCACCATGTCAGCAACTGCTTTTGAACCCTCCACAACCTGAAACAAAGAGCTTGAGGTTTCATTTGCGACTTTTATCCCGTTTTCCACCTGCCGTATGGAATTTTCGATTAAACGGGAAGTGTCTTTGGCTGCTTCGGCGCTTTTGCTTGCTAAATTTCGCACCTCATCCGCTACTACAGCAAATCCTTTCCCTGCCGCTCCTGCTTTCGCCGCCTCTACAGCCGCATTCAAAGCGAGAATGTTTGTTTGGAAAGCAATATCTTCTATGATCTTTATTATTTTTCTTATCTGACTGGAAGAATGATTAATTTCAGACATCGCGGTTAACATATCGCTCATATGCCTATTGCTGACTTCTATTTCAGCACTGACATGGTTTACATTTACGGTCGCATGGGATGCATTCTCCGCATTGCTCTTTATATGTTCTGATATTTCGGCGATTGTAGCCGAAAGCTCTTCAACAGAACTTGCCTGTTCCGACGCTCCCTGTGCCAAGCCCTGCGCCCCGTCGGAAACCTGATTTGACCCGCTCGAAACCTGCTCTGAAGTATCATTTATTTGGGTCAGCGCTTCATTAAAGGATACCACTATTCCGTCAATCGAATTTTTCAGCGCCTCAAAGTCCCCTTTGTACTCCTCCTGTGAATCCACATTCAAGTCACCCTGCGAAACTTTTGTAAGATTAACGGATATTTCATTGATGTATGCCTTTAATGTAGCTATCGTCTGTGCAAAAGCAGAACATAACCGTCCAATTTCATCCCTTGACTTTACACTCACTTGTACGCTCAGGTCACCCTGAGCCATTTTTTGTGCTGCATCAGCCATTTCTTTCACCGGTTTGCTTATGCCATGTGAAATGCTGAAAGCAATAATCAGAGATACCGAAAAAGAAAGCAGAATAATCATCAGTATACTGATTGACGCATTGGTTCCTTCGGCAGACAGAGAATCGGCTATTTTTTTACCCGTCATTGTTTTTTCGCTGATGAGGGAATTCGTATCGTTCCGAATATTTTCAGAAATTGGGGTTCCCTGGCCTGTCAGGATTGCCTGTGCCACCAAATCATTATTGCTTAATCCAAGGGAAACAATTTGTTGTTTAATTTTTGTAAATTTTTCTAAATTCTCTTTAATATTGTTGTAATAGCTCATCTCCTTTTCATTGAGCATTCCTTTTTTCATATTGGCGAAATAATTATCTATTTTCGTGTCTGATGCAGAAAGCTGATCGGAATATGCCTTGATCGCCTGCGTATCGCTTGTAATAATAACATCCCGGATAATCGTCAGATTGTTATTGAATTCCGTATTGAACAGTCCAATATCGCCCTGAGAAAAACCATAATCCGTTAAAGCCTTACTATAATTCGAGTCCATATGCGTCATGACGATAAAACCCACAATACCCGCAATGCTGGAAATGATTTCTACTATAACAAAGGTCAAAATCAGCTTTTTTGAAATCTTCATATTTCTGAACATTTTTTATTTCCCTCCTAAATACCAGCTATGGTTTTAAACTGTTTTGCCGCGCGTGTTTCCAATCACTGGTCTTTATCAGACAAAACAGAAAAAGCCGCAGCACAGTATTGTACCACGGCTTTTAAATGGCAACCCGGCTGTCATTGCAAGCTTTAGACCCGTGGCTTTGCGTCCCCGCCTTTTGACGGGTTTGCTGTTTTCATTTTGTTATGAAACTGTTATCGATACTTTATGACTTACGGTTTTTAATTAGTTCATCAGCAGGGTAACATATTTGATACAATTACAAATGCTGATTCCTGTAATGACGAAAAGAATGCTGATAAACAACTTATCGACCTGTTTTCCGGTCAGTCGCTTATTTACCGTCCTGCCGATTAATCCGCCCATAATACCGCCGATCACCATTACGGTAAGAACTGCCGAATTCACTTGTCCTATACTCCCTTGAGTAACAGCAGTGATAAAACTGGTGATTTGTGAAAACAGGATTATGTAAATGGAGTTGAGCGCCGCTGTCTTGGTGTCCATAGAAAAAAAGAAATAAAGTGCCACCAGATTAATTGGCCCGCCGCCAATTCCAAGAAAAGCACCGAGCACCCCAAGCACAAGGCCGACCGTTATACAGCAAACCGTACTTTGCGTTTGCAGCGTTTTAATATGATTTTTATGAACCACATAGAGTAAAACCCCGCCGGTAAGTAAAATCATAACGGAACTTTGTACCACACCGATCAGTCCGTCGTTTCGGGCGAGTGATTTCACCCATTCAAACGCCATTTTCCCCAGGATTCCACCTGCAGCAGCGCCCACAGCCAGCAAAGTCCCACGCCGTTTATCTACCTTTACCCCTCCGCCGCGTGAGCTCAGCAGCGAGACAATTGACATTGACAGTACGGTACAGCCGGATAAAAAACTGATGGCCGTAACCGGCATGCCTGAAAAGGAATCAAACATTGGCTTGATAATTACGCCGCCGCCAATTCCGCTGATGGCACCCACTGTTGTGGAGATAATGCAAAGCAGAAAATATAAAATCAATTCAAATATGAAAATCCCCTCGAATCTAAAGATGAATCATGAAAAACGTTGCGCAGCTATTTCCGCAACGTGCTGCAACCGCGGATAGGCATACTGAAAAAAGGATTGATACGCAGAGCAGAAACGGTTGCGCTGCAGTTGGCCCCCGCCGCTGTCCCGGTCGCGGCGGCAGCCGCCGCGGCAAAGAAAATACCATTTGCATTCTTTGCAGGCTTCGTTCCCTTCTACGGATTTTTCGATAAAGTCCGTCAGGGTTCGGTTTTGCTCAATCAAATTAAACGGATCAGTTACCAAATTCCCAATGCAATATTGGTCTAAAACATAAAAATCACAGGGATAAACACTGCCGTCTGCTTCCACCACAAATTGGTTGGTGCAATGCCCCAGCATACAGCATGCCTCCGGAGCCTGCCCCAGCAATATTCCGACAAGGTTTTCAAAATAGCGGTTATAAACAAATTCGCCCTTCATAAAGTCGGCGTACCACAAATCAAACAATGACTTTAAAAACTGCGCATACCGCTCCGGTGTAAGTGAATACGATTCGTTTCCCTGTTCTTCCCTTAATGGGTCAAGGCAGGGAATGTATTGCTGATAAACAAAATTATTCTTCTTAAAAAAACGATATATTTTTTCAATATGCTTAGCCGTTTGCGCCGTAATCACAGTCAAAATATTGAATTCCACATGGTATTTTATAAACAGCTCTGCTGCCCGCAACACGGCGTAAAATGTTCCCGATTGTTTTCCGTCAACCCGGTACAGGTCATGCAAATCCTTGTAACCGTCCAAAGAAAGTCCGACTAAAAACTGATTTTCCGCAAAAAAACGTGCCCAATTTTCATTCACGGCATAGCCGTTTGTCTGTATCACAAAATCAGTTTTAATATTTCGGGTATTGTACCGCCTGACAAAGGTGATGAAATTCCGAAAAAATTCCAAGCCCGCCAGCGTCGGCTCGCCACCCTGAAACGAGAAGGTGCATTTGCCGTCAACTTCTGCAAACACCCGTTTCACAATGCATTCCAACGTGCCTATGCTCATTACACCATAAGAAGATACCGAACGATTTTTCATTTCGTCGGCGTAAAAGCAGTACCTGCACCGCATATTACAGAGCCCGGATGCCGGTTTCATTAATATAGAAACAGATTTCATAAAGCCTCCAAGATGAAAGGAATGAAATTGCAGCCAATTATCCGAAAATAATCAGCTGCACAGTATCATTCGTAAAATAAACGATCGAAACAGGCTTTACCACTCTGAAATTCTTTCGTTCATTGGATCGACTGTAAATGCCATGGCATCGCATAGTTTAACGAGCATTTGTGCTTTTACATCCGCATAGTCCGCACCATTCCAAAGATTCTTTGTTTCGTTGGGGTCTTTTTGTAAATCGTATAATTCGCCCTCTTGTGTGCTGTGAACATCAACAATCTTATATCTTCCGTCAAACACCATAGTGCACTGAGCAGTCGGGTTTTTATGCCATGGCATGGAGTTGTAATATTCGGAATAAACATAGTCTTTGTGGCTGTCGGGCGATGCTTTTCCGGTCAAAATTCCCCACAGCGATTTCCCCTGCATTTGTGGCTGGCGAGGCAGAGCGGCAGCTTCCACCAAGGTGGGCGCAATATCCATCAGCTCAACCAGCGCTTTGCTTCTGACGTTTTCTTGAATGCTGCCCGGGCAGGAGAAAATCAGCGGAACATGGACGGCGCCTTCGTAAAAATACGGGCCTTTTAAGTAAAGACCGTGATCGCCCAGCATTTCCCCGTGGTCTGAAGTAAATATAATAATCGTGTTTTCCAATTGACCAAGCTTTTCCAGCGTGTCAACCAAACGCCCGACCTGCTTATCGATGAGTTCCACCATGGAATAGTATGAAGCTTTCATAAGCCGGTGCTCGTACTCGCTCATCCGGTCAAAAGCGATTACCGCGTTGTTGGAATCATGATTGTTATAAGCCCCTTTATGGTCCATCTTCTGAAAAACCGGTTTGTCGTCCAATTCGCCGGGAACATAGTTCGGCATGGGAAGAGAATTCAGGTTTTGCATGTGCTTGTCCAAATACGATTTTGGCGGGTCAAACGGATGGTGCGGGTCGTAGATGTTCAGCGAGAAGAACCACGGATTTCCGTATTCCGCGTTCGCCTCAATAAAATTAATGGCCTTATTGGTGCACCAGGTCGTCTGATGATATTCTTCCTCCATGCCATACTGGACTAGTTCTGTTCCTTCCACATTCTGCGATTTAAACTTCATCCCTTTTTCACGCAGCCACTGAAAATACTCGTGCGTGGCCCAACCGTCATGGCCGCCGTGTGACCAGTGGAACACACTGTATCCGTCGTCCACACGTTCTTCCATTGCTTTGCATACCGCCGGGTTGCAGGGGTTTAAATGCAGCTTTCCGGACAGGCCGCACACATAATCCGCGTCGGCAAAAATCTTGCTGATCAGCTTTTCGTCTTTGGGGAATTTCTGCCCGTTTTGGCGGCACCTTGTTGTACGGGGGTACCTTCCCGTTAGAAAACTTGCCCTGCTGGGGGTACAGGTTGGGTTTTGGCAGTAGCTGTTTTCAAACAGAACCCCACGTTCCGCCAGTTTATCGATATTCGGTGTCTGTACATACGGGTTTCCGTAACAACCGAGCGTGTCAAACCTTTGCTGGTCGGTACAGATCCATAACACGTTATATTTCATGATAATTCTCCTTCTTCCGTTCTCTCGCGGTTCTTACCACCACTTAATCAAATCGGTAATTCGATTCCGAACTTCGATAAATTCCGGCGAAACAATGTCGCGCGGGCGCGTAAAGTTTTCCACGACGCACTCTTTAATGGAAGTCGGCTTGTTTGTCAGCACAAGAATTCGGTCGCCAAGGTACACCGCTTCTTCAATATTATGGGTGATAAAAATAACCGTGGTATTTGTCTGTTTGCACAGACGAACCACTTCATCTTCCAGTTTAAATCTTAAATTTGTGTCCAGCTGCCCATATGGCTCATCCATCAAAAGCAATTCCGGCTGTGTTGCAAACGCTCTGGCGATAACCACCCTTTGCAGCATACTCGCAGACAACTGGCGGGGGTAATAATTTTCGAATTCTTTCAGTCCCACCAGTTCAAGGGCAGCATCCACTTTTTTATCAATATCTTTATAGTCCTGCTTAATTTCCAGACCAAACCGTACGTTCTTTCGCACTGTGAGCCATTCCATCGCGGAATATTCCTGAAAGATATAGGTGATATTCTGCTTCTGCAAATCGACCGGTTCCCCATTAAACAAAATCGTTCCCGCCGTGGGTTCGTATAAATGAGTAAGGCTGTTAAGAAATGTGGTTTTGCCACAGCCTGTAGGGCCGACAATGCAGAGGAATTCCCCTTCGTACACGTCAAACGAAATATTGTCCAGTACAAGTAAATCGCCAAACTTTTTGGTCAGATTGTTAACTTTTACTTTAATTTTATTATCCATTGTTAACCTCCGCCTGTGTTAAACGCCGCTGTCGATGGCATTTGAAATTTCCTGCCGAAGCTTTAAGAATTCCGGATCCACAATATTTCTTGGCCTTGGCAGATCGATTTTGTATTCGGCGTTGACTTTACTCGGGCAGTTCGTAAGAAGAATAATCCGGTCCGCAAGAAACAGAGCTTCTTCTATATTATTTGTAACAAAAACGACGGTCTTTTTTTCATTCAGCCAGATTTTTTCCAGCGATTCCTGCATCATGTAGCGTGTTTGCGCATCAAGATGGCCGAACGGCTCATCCATCAGCAAAACATCCGGGTCATTGCAGTATGCTCTGGCAATACCGACCCGCTGCTTCATTCCGCCGGAAAGCTGAACGGGATAGCTGTTTTCAAACCCCTTCAGCCCAACCAAATCAATGAAATGCTGTGTATCTTTTTCCCGTTTTTCTTTCAGGATATTTCTGGTTTTCGGACCGTACTCGACATTTCCTTTGACGGTAAGCCAAGGGAAAAGCGCTGTTGTCTGGTAAACCACGGCTCTGCTGCAGTCCGGTTTAGCTACCTGGTTTCCGTTGTGAAGGATCTCGCCTTCCGTTGTTTTTTCTATTCCGGCCAGCATATACAAAAGTGTGGTTTTCCCGCACTGACCGGGGCCAAACAGTACAAGAAATTCATTTTCCTTTACATCAAAGTTTAAATTATCAAGTACCTTAAGTTCTTTTCCTTTTGTATAAAAGCTCTTTGAAACATTGCCGCACGACATTTTCTTGTCTGTCATTTTCCTTGTCTGTTCCATACGAGAAGTCTCCTTTCCAAGATTCGCATTCCTGTGGCCAGAATAAAACCGACTATGCCGATTGCCAACA
The DNA here is from genome assembly GCA_002378845.1 of Ruminococcaceae bacterium UBA3451. Lineage (GTDB taxonomy): Bacteria > Bacillota > Clostridia > Oscillospirales > Acutalibacteraceae > Caproiciproducens. Next base: position 8,957 of record DFRY01000048.1, read on the forward strand.
TTCCGACAATCATTTGCGACATGTCATTTACCTGCTGACCCGCAATAATTACCCAGCCGATTCCATAGGAGGAACGAATCATTTCTGCAGCAAGCATAGTCATCCATGCATTGGACAACGCAACCTGCGCGCCGGAGAAAATCTGAGGAACAGAAGATGGCAGTACGATTTTAAAGAAAAGCTGATTATTTGTGGAACCGAGCATACGCGCGGCACCAATCAGCTGTTTGTCTGTTTTGGTTGATCCCGCATACGCATTCAAGGTAAACGGAACAAAAGATGCGATAAATATCAGGAAATATTTTGAATTTTCCTCAATTCCAAGCCAAAGTATGGAAAGGGGAATCCATGCAAGTGGCGCAATCGGGCGAATAAAATCGAATAGCGGCTTAAAAATTGCTCTTACATATTCGAACCACCCCATCGTCAGCCCTAACGTAACGCCAAGAACTGCGGCAAGGAAATATCCCACAAGTACACGGGACAGGCTCCACAGAATATGCCCGAAAACAGTATAGGGCCCCATGGGCACAACCATCGATCTGAAAAATCTAACAATTACGGTAAACGGCCCCGGGAAACGGGTAGTTCCCGTAAGCTGCACCGCGATTTGCCAGGCAGCAAGGAGAAAAACAAAAGAAACAATTCCATAAAAAATGCTTTCAAATTTTTCATTATGCAAAACTTTTTTCATGTTACTGTACTCCTCCCTTCACAAACTTCGCTTCCAGCAAGTCGATTAACGTGGATAAAATAAAGCCGATAATACCGATTACAATCATGCCGACTACCACAATATCCGAGCGGATTAACAGGCGGCCCATTTGAATCATAAAGCCAAGCCCTTTGGATGAACCAAGCATTTCAGCAGCAAGAAGGGAGGTCCATGCCGCATTCAATGAAACCTTCATCCCGGTGAAAATAAAAGGAAGCGCTGTCGGTATCGCTACTTTAAGCAAAATTCGAAAGCGTGAAGCTCCAAACGTTTGCGCCGTCCAAATGTGAACCGTATTGGTTGCTTTAATCCCGCTGTAGGCGTTGATAACGCAGGGGATGAATGCGGACAGAAATACGATGGATGCTTCGGCTAATACGCCGATGCCCAGGAAAATAATCATAATCGGAATCCATGCAATGGGAGGAATGGTACGCAGAAAGTCAAAAACAGGTTTAGCCAAAAGATCAAATTTCCGGTACCATGCCATAAGGATTCCTAACGGAATACCAATAACACACCCTAGGAAAAATCCTAACAAAGAAACCTGCAGGCTTGCAATAATATGTACACCCAAAGTGGAACCATCGGGAGCGGACTCACTGAATTTTGAGATTAATGTGGAGCAAACCTTGATGGGAGAAGGAAGGGACGTTGGCGGTATAATTTTTAAAATACCTGTACAAAGCTGCCAGGCGGATAAAAATATCAAAACAGAAAGAATGGAAATCAGCTTGAGCCGTAATTTTTTGTTGATATGCATTGTTTCACCTTCTGGTTATAATTTTAGGCTAGGTCAGACTGCAGACAGCCCTGCCTAGCCCATAATTATTTAGATCACGATACTTTTTATTTTTTGTAAGCTGCAATCGCCTTCTGAAGAAGTTCCGGGCGAATATTATTAAAGACCTTTGTCAAATCATCCTGTGTAATTTGTTTTGTGGATGCATAGAACTCTGCCATACGTTTAAACGAAGCGGTTGTATCTGAATTTCTGAAATCATCCACGGTAAAGAACGGGCGCTTCAGAACCTGATCGCGAACGTTCTCCGGGGTAACTTCCTGACCGTTTGTTTTATACCAACCAATCATTGCGTTTAAAAGCGTGTCGCTGTCCTTAAATTCGTCTGCACAGCGCAGCATTTGTGTAAGAAGGGCAACCATAACTTTTTCGTTTGCGGGGTTATCGTAAAATTTACGGTTTACAACAAGGTTGTCATAATAAGGGCATTTCGCGGAAGTCATGCTGACTGCGGAAACATAACCCTTTTTTAAGTAATCATCGGTAGTAGGATAAGCCGTCGCGGAAAAATCGCCCTGGCCGGAAATGAATGCCTGGTATCCGGAAGGATGATCCATGTTTACCATCTTAATATCGGCTTCCGTAAGTCCCATAGCCTTTAAATAGGTATCAAGCAGGAGCTGGTGTCCGCTGCCGATTGGCAAAATAAAAGTTGCGCCTTTAATCGTCTCCGGGCTGCCGTACATATCGGGGTAATCCTGCAGATGGCCTTTTTCCTTTGCCATCTTGCTGTCGGCACGAATCATGAAATCAAGTCCCGCCGAGCTGTCTTCATGCGACATGAGGTGAACCGCGTCATACACGCTGCAGGACAATACTCCCGCCGCACCGATTGTTGCGACATCCCATAAATTTGCACCGAGTGCCTCGTTCATCGGTGCGCCGCTCTGGAAAGTCGTCAGCTCAAGTTTAAACCCATTTTCTACATCCCAGCCTTTTTGACTGATATAGTATAGCGGAAGACTTAATTGCTGTGGCATAACCGCAACCCGAATAATTTGAGGTTCTGATGTTGGTGAAGCAGTTGAATTTGCAGCGGCTTGTGAGGAAACTGCCGTAGTGGCATTCCCGCATCCTGCCATAGACAATGCCAGCAAGCACCCCACTAGGAACAGGCAAAGTGCTTTTTTCATGAAAAACATCCTTTCAATTTTGATTTTTGGTTAAGTCAATTTCTGTGTATTATGATATACTGTCCTCAAAAAACTATCGATAAAAGTCTTGACTAAATAGCGCAATATTTTGACATACCCCTGTTCTTGTTCGAGAAGCCGGTAAAATAAATATAAATTATTTGACTTTTTATTGTTTGGTTGACAACTTTAACGATTCTGTTTGTGTTTTCAACAAGAAACATTATAATTGTTAATAGTTATTACATAATTCAACTATACAATCCACTTTACAAGCGTTTCCCTTATAATTAAAAACAAATGATTGGCCTTATACGATTCTGCGTCTGCACTCATTTGGAAACCCAGTCCCCTATTGCTGAAGGAGGATTACCACTGTGTACAGCATTAAAAAGCTACTTATTATCTCTGTTTCGTCCATGCTTATCATACTTACCGTTGCGCTTACTGTGGCGTGCGACTTGTTTTTTAAAAACACCATGCTTCAGGTATTAAGCGAAGACCACCAAAACAGTCTAAGCCTGATTTCACAAAAAACAGATTCTATGATCAACAGTGCAAACGCTATTTCAAATTTACTGTGCCGTGACGATATTATTGTGGGCGCATTGCTGAGCGATGATATTTCGCTGTTGAATGTTCCTACCGTAAAGGCCCAAATCGATCAGACCTATACAAAATATTACGAGTCGTTCAAGCAGATTGACATGTATTTTCAAATTATGTGTATGGGTAAAAACGGATTTCTATATTCTTCCAAGCCAGACCATACGTTGTACGACTTTAAAAAAATGCAGTCCTACTCCTGGTTTACAAAAGCAATCGCCAATAAAACAGAGAGCTATATCAACACGAGTTTTAACGATTACAATGACAAATCGAAGCAAAACAGTTATGCCATAGCTGTGGTAAGAAATATTTTCACCCAAAGCGGGGCTTATGCAGGCTCCATTATTGTATGCGTTCCGGAATCCATCATTAGCAATACATATACAAATCTGGTTAGCAACTCGAATCGAATCTATGTTTTAGACGACCTTTCTGTCGCCATCTCCTGCAACGATAAAAGTAAATTAGGTACAGTTCCGTTTCAATTGACCGATTACCGTTTTGTTCGCGGCTATAATAATTATTCCATATACGAATCGAACGACCAAAAATTTTTCAGCGCAAAATATAAATCCGCCGCCACCGGTTGGACTGTTTTCGAACAAATTCCGCTGGAAGACGTACTGTCGCCAATTAAGAAACTGATGTGGGGTACAATATACATTGCCATTTTAGGGTGTTTTATTTCCATTATTANNAAGGTATCCAACCCTTTACAGGCGTTTTGTGACAAAATGGAAAGCACCACTTCCAATGACTTTCAGGCGATTGACATGAAATCGAATTTAATTGAGATAAACACAATCAGTTCGCAGTTTAACCAACTGACCGGACAGGTAAAAAATTTGATGGAGGATATTAAGCAAAACGAACAGGATATTAATACCGCCAAATTCAATTTTCTAAAAGCCCAAATTAACCCCCATTTTTTATATAACACCCTGTTTGCCATTAAATGTACCGTATCCATGGGGAAAGCGGAGCAGGCCTGCAAAATGATTACAATCCTCATTTCCTTATTGCGGTACTCCATCAGCTCCAATGACAGCAAAAACACTTTATTAGATGAAACCATGTATTTGTCACAGTTTATTAAACTGCAAAACTTGCGGTACGATGACAAAATAACATTCCAATTCAATTTGCCGGATTCTTTAATGAATGTTTCCATTCTTCGCTTTATTTTGCAGCCTATCGTAGAAAATGCAATTATTCACGGAATGCCTGCGAACGAGGAAAAGTCATTTATCGTAATTAACTTTATTGACTTGGGCAGCGATATAGTAGTTGAAGTTTGCGATAACGGCAAGGAGTTTACTCAAGCCGAGCTGGACGGGCTTTTATATGACAGTAATTCGGAGAATAATCAGGAGTCTTCGTCCCATATCGGATTGACAAACATTCAGCGCCGGATTCAGCTCAATTACGGTCCGGGCTATAATCTGTTTATCCGAAAAGATGAATCATATAACACCGTTGTTTGTGTACGCCTGCCGAAATCATATTAGGGGGGAAGCGAAATGTATCATATTCTGGTGGTTGATGACGAACATCCCATTCGCGAATGGCTGGTTCATACAATCAAGATTAACCGTGCTGATTACGCTGTTGACAGTGCAATAAACGGTTCTGACGCGCTTGAAAAATTGGGACATAAACCATATCAACTTGTAATATCTGATATTAAAATGCCCCAGATGGATGGATTGGGGTTATTTGAACAAATGCAGCAGACATACCCTGACATCGGCATAATTGTATTAAGCAGTTATGATGATTTTAACTATGTTCGAACCGCCTTTAAGCTTTTTGCAGTAGACTACTTGTTAAAAGCGGAAATCGATGAAGAACGCCTGCTCCATTCCATTGATAATTTTTTCCGGGAACAATTCAGCAAACAAAATTCAAATGATGTTTCCAAAGTCCTTTTCAATGCATTGGGAAACAAGCAAGCATCTTTTGATAAGTTAAAGTTCGAGTTAGATGATTTAAAAATAGCTCTCCCGGTAAACAATTATTTCTGCTTTTTAATTAAATTGAATTCTGAGGATTTGTCGAACAGCCATAAAATTTTTCAGCCGGCTATCAGCGACGTTCGTATCAATTTTTGTATTCCTATCTCTGATAATATTTACATTGGCTGCCTTGAATTTCTGTTTCAGCCCAGCAAATTATTACAGCTGCAAACACAATCATTGTTTAAATCGGAATTTTTGAAATTCAACACCGTTAGCCTTATGATCTTCTCCGACATACAAGTACATTCAAACCTGTTGCTCTCTGTTCTGCGAAACGTATACAATCATCGGGAGAACGATTTCTACAATAAAAACTTTTTTCTGATTTCTTCTGGTTCAGACCAATCCGAAATTTCGTTAAGCAACTATTATTTAAAAGTTTTTGAGGCAATTAAAACTAAAAATGCAGAACAGATTCAAAAGGAACTGTCGGAGTTTTTTTCTTTCGTTGAGCAAACTTGTTTTTCGAACGTTTCCACCGTTAAAAGTTTGTGCGCGAAAATATGTGAATCTGCATATCTATTTTTGAATGACAATGACCCAGATAGCTACCATCTTTACACAAAGGAATATTCTGTGAACATTGAAGTCGCGCCGCAAATCACAATTTTAGAAGAAGTCGTAACGCACAGTGTTTTTACCCTGCTCGAATCAAGCAATCAAAAGCCAACGGGAGTTTCGAATCGAATTTGGAATGCGCTAAAATTCATAGAGGAAAACTATATGAATCAAATCAGCCTGTCGTCTGTTGCCGAATCCGTATATTTAAACCCGGAGTACTTTTCCCGTTCTTTCAAGAAAGAGATTGGGGTCAATTTTAATAGCTACTTAAATAATTTAAGATTGAAAAAGGCTATGATCTTAATCCGAGATACGGACGCAAAAATATATGAGGTATCGATGCAAACCGGGTTCCAAAACTTCGCGTATTTTTCAAAATGCTTTAAAGCAATGTACGGAATCTCCCCGCTTGAATGGCGTTCACAGCATACAAAGCCCCTACCCAAATTGGCATTAAAAAGTTTCGGGATTACAAAATAATAAGCAAGAAAAGACAATTAAGGAAAAAAGCCAAGGATTCATGCGCTCTCCAACGGGAGGGGCTAAATCCTTGGCTTTAATTATTACTACTCGTTTTATTAATTTTATAATAAAACAAATTACTTCTGGCGTTGAATGGGGCGTGAATCCGTCCCTCTCCTCGTCATCCAAAACGATGACACTGCAGATACAAACGGAACTGCGAGGATAACTCCAATAGAACCGGAAATTCCGCTTAATATCTCGATGCCGATTTCGTATTCATTCATAAATTGGAGATATGACATACTGTAAGAGTACAGAATAATCAGCGTATTAATGGCACTGCCGGCATACGCTAAAATTAATGTAGTGGACATGGTACCCATCATGTCCTTGCCAACACGGATTCCGGATTGGAAAAGCTGTTTTGCCGTAAACGAAGGATTGGTCTCATGAATCTCCGCTACGGTTGAAGCAACGGACACGCTGACATCAATCACCGCGCCCAGAGAGGAAATCAGAATGCCCGAATACAGAATTCCGCTCACGTCCAGCCGGCTATTCTGGCTGATGTAGGCGAGGGTTTCGATCTCCCCGACATTCAGGCCGGAAATATGGCTAATATACCCAAAGATCTGCGCCGTAAGTCCCGCCGCCAGAATTCCCGCCGCAGTTCCTAGAATTGAGCAAAATGATTTTACCGACCATCCACCAATCAGCAACATGGTTACAATCGTCACCAGAACCGCCGTAAGAGACGCAGCAAAAAACGGAGATACCCCGACATACATCATGGGTATGTACAAAAACATGATACATACAAAAGTAAACACCAGGGCTGCGGAGGAAGTCATTCCCTTTTTTCCTCCAATCGCGCACAGAATCAAAAAGAACAATCCGATCAGTATCCACAGAACAAAGCTCCTGTCATAATTGTAAACACTTGCCACCAATTCACCGCCGGAAGATAGATTCACCAGAGCGATCACCTTCAGTCCCGGAACGCAGTAGGCACCCGCATGGTTCGCATGAGGGCTTTGTGCTTCGCATATTTTGCCCTGATAAGGGCCGGAAGTAATTTTCAGTTGAACAACCTGATTCCCTTGCAATTCCCCGTTTTCATCCTGACCAATATCACTGCTGATTACTTTCACAACCGTGGCCTTGGCAAATTGAGCGCTTCCATTGGGGCGCAGCGGTACACGGTGAATCTGCGCGTTAAATATAATCAGCGCTCCGGCGAAAACAACCAGAAATAAAAATAATCCGATTGCTGTACGCTGGTGGCAAGTCCATTTCTTCCCCAAATGTCGATTCCTTCTTTCCTTATATTCATGCAAGAATGTCTGCTGTGGAGAACATTTTCTCACAGCAGACATTCTTTTTATAGCTTGTTCGTGCTCTACTCGACTTTTACGGTGAAGAGCTTATAGGCCGTTCCGCCAATCCTCGCGTAAACCCCATAAGATCCCTTTTTCTTGGCCGTGAGTTTGCACAAGTAACTGCCATTTTGCGCCGGGTAACTCCCCGGTACCTGGGAAGTCTGAAGCGAATCCCCGTCGCCGGTCTGGAATGAATACCCTGTGCCTTGCAAATCAGAAATTTTGAATGTGTAACTGCCTCCCGGACTCAGGGCCACATCCTGCGTAGTATCGCTGGTAAACGGATGGTTCGGACTGACCTGAACCGTACCGATTTTAGTAACAACTCCATTGATCGTAACATAGATTCCTACCTCACTTCCCATATTCAGAGGGGAAGCTAAACATGACAGGGAATAAGTAATGGTTTTTGTCACCGGATCCCACTCCGCCACAGGTGCGTTAACACTGACAAGGCTTCCGTTTCCGCTGACGACCGCGTCGGGTTTCTTTTCACAAGTGAAAGTAAACAGCAATTTTGAACCCGGCTGCACCGCAGTTTTTTTCGTTACACTCAAGCCTGAGGACGCGGCAGGCAGAGCCGCTGTTGGAGCTGTTGTAGAAACAGGCTCGGGATTATCGTGATTTTTACTTCCTCCGCTGCTGCTTTTCGCCGTGGTAAATGTCATGACCGGTGAATAAAGAACCTCACCGGTCTCTTTTTCAACTCTGGCATACCATCCGTACGCAGTATTCGTGCTCAGTCCACTCCAGCTTTGCCGAACTGTACCGGTCGCATTGGGCTGGCTTCCGATTGTTTTGGTTGTGCGCACATCCACCGTGCAGCTGTCTGTTTGCAGTGTCTTAGCATCTGCGTTGAAATTAACATCCAGTTTCGCAATATCCATGTTTACCGCTTTTGTACCGTCGCCATACGAGGCAAGACGCGGCGTGTCAAAATAGTTGTAGTCCTTACGATAAGGTGAATATGAGTTGATATAGATTTTATTATTCTTCAAATCAAAGTACAGGAATTTAATGTACTCGGAACCACCCTCCGGGTCGGACTGGTAATCTGTGCAAATTTGGTAGACCGTACGGTCCGGTGTTCCGTCGTTATTGTCATCGAAAGAATCCGTCTGAATAGAAGCCCCGTGATAATGACCGTTCAATACTGCGATAACATTTTTATTTTTCGCGACCACTTCCTTCTGAATGAGCTTGCCGGTATAATCCAGCAGGTTGTCGGCCGCTGCTACATTGGTGTAACGATGCAGGGCGATAATCGCTTTGCGGTTCGGATATTGGGCAAGAATCTGATTCATCCATTCGATTTCATTGGTATAAACATCCCAACTCATATAAAGGATGATAAAATCCTGTCCGTCCTCTGTCAGTAAATCGTAATGCCCCAGATTATTTTTATAGGAGCCGCCGTAATAGGAGTTGTTTTTAAAACGATCTTCACCAAAATACTTCCAATAGTTCCCATATCCCTCGGCACCGGCGTATACGTCGTGATTTCCACCCAGTACGCCGTACGGCATGTCGGCTTCGTCAAAAATTTTCATGGAATGGTCCGCGTTGAGCCACTCGCCGGTCATATCCACATCGTCAACAAGGTCGCCCGTATGCATCACATACCGGATATCCAGTTTATCACGATTATCCACAATCCATTGATTCATCTGATCGTAATGGTAAGGGAAGCTTTCCGAGTAGTACTGTGTATCCGTTTCCCATGCAAAAGAAAAGTCATAGTTTTCCGGCGCACTGCTGCCGTCCCATTCCGAATCTTCTGCAGCGGTTTTCGCTGCCGATTTTTCATCTGAATTGAATTCCGGTATCGTCCCATCTGTTGGGCACTGCACCAAAAGTATCGCTTTCCCGTTTTCTGTGTGATCTTTCGCAGGGAAAGACGTTTCAATTCCTCCGTCTTTTTCAACGCCTACTTTTTCCCATGCAGTGGTGGAAGTATTCAGCACATACAGAGCTGTGGTGTGTTCCGCATCGCTATTGCTGGCTTTCCCTTTCCAGTGAACCGCAATATCATCTTCTTCCCCCACAGCACCCGTATTCACTGTAAATAACTCATACGGAAAATTTCCATCCGGCGCACTGACCGTTACGGAATGATCTCCGCTCAGGTTCAGTGTGGATGGCGTTCCGTTTTCATTGCTTTTAACCGCAATGCCACCATTTTGCATGGTCAATGCTTTCCCCTGCAGGAAAGCAACATTTGACTGTGCGCCGCCAACATTAACATAAATTGAAGCAGAGTTTTTGGTGACCCCATTCTGACCAGCCGCCAAACTGCTGGAATTGGAAGCCACAACGAAATTGATTTCTTTTGTTGCTATATTGTTTCCTTTGTCTACTGCGATGATTTTGATGGTATGTTCGCCGGGGGCCAGATTCGCTGGGATAATACTAGTCGGTATTTGAATTTCTTCACCGTCTAAAGTAACCGTCTGCTGGCTGATGTCACTGTCATCTTCCACTTTGGGCAAAAAAGCAAACGGCTTGTATTGAACGGAGTTTTCTTCAATTCCAGCCTGAATAACCGGAGCTGTATTGTCTACTATCACCGTGGAGCTTGCTGTTTTTCCACTTGATGTTGCCGTAATGGTATGAGTGCCGTCGGAAAGCTGGGTAGTGTCTACTGTCGCACCAACGGCAGTGACATCCGAATCCGGTATTTCAAAATACATATCCATGTGGGGAACCATTCCGCTGCTGTCGCCGATAACATGGGCCGCAGTCAGCGCCGTGCTGGTGTTGGTCTTGCTGTTGTCCGGTTCGATTTTAACCGGCAAATAATCTTTCCCGTTTGTAAGCCTAAGTTGAATGTTGGATACCGTGTAATCTTCATGATTTTCATCGGAAACTTCCGAATAAATCTCATCGAAAGGCGTGCCGCTGTCGCCCGCCCACAGCGTCAGCTTCAGTTTATACTTGCCGTCTTCATGGGTGAAGTATTTGTTGTCAATTCTTACCGCACGGGAAGAAGGCAACTCGCACCAAGGGGAAAAGAACGTAATAACGTCGTGATCATCCTCTTTATAAGATGCTGTCAGGGCATTCTTGAAATAGTTATTCAGACCGCTGCACAACACAGAAAAATATGCCCCGTTTTCCAGCACCGGCACTGTGGAAACCTGAGTACCATCCACCAGTATCTTTGTGTCAGCGTTCGTTGAGCCATCGTTCGCGGTAATGGTCGTATCCTTCGAAATTACGGCTCCGTCACTAATGTTTAACCGCACACCGTCAACATCGTTCAAACGGTTGATTTTCACTTCTTCCGTTTCCGTCTGGCTAATTCCGTAAAGGGAGTACGCCTGAACGTTGAACTTGACGGAATTATGCCCGAACAAAATATCTGAGGGAATCTGGGCGACAAATTTGCCCAGCCGCGCTTGCTTTTTTTCATCGATACTGTACCATTCCCCTGTTCCGTCCAGTTGATAATTGATGGTTGTGCCGATCAGATACGGGCGCATGGATTCCCCCTGATCCCTCTCGATAGCAGTATAACGGTCGGCAGATGCAACATCAAAAAGATAATCCACATCATACATAACATAAAGCTGGTCACCCTCATTGATAGACTGTGGTACGGACCAGCCATCCGAAAGCTGAAGCGTAGGATCTTTCCCATCGTCTTCCGGGTAATCCGGGATTCCCGCAAACGGGACCTTATCCAACGGAACCTGCCACGGCTCCACACTTCCGGGGGTTGTGTCGCTTACTGCAGCGGGAATCGCAATATTTTCTTCCGATCTGGGATAAGAATACTGAAGAGAAGTATCATCAGCACAGTATTGATCGGTATTTTCGTTAAACCCTGCGACGGCAAACGCGTCTTCCTCCGTGGTTCCAATCCGAATCCAACGCGGCGCCGTAGCGGGCAAGCTTGCGCTGTTAATCTTAACAATGTCCTCGTTTTCCACAAGATTGGTTCCATAGTGCTGATTAAAGTCCTCGATAGGCGTACCGGTGTTGTCCAACCAAAGCACCATAGTTTTACCGGACTTTACAAATGCCTTTGGACTGGTGATTGTAAACGTTGTTCCATACTGCGATGCCGTCTGGTATGGATAATTATAGTAATCGAATATTTTATAATAAGGCAGGTAAACATCACTGTCAGTTCGGTTATAAACTTCGATATAGGTATACTTCGCTTCCGCCTTGGAACTGATCTCCGTAACAATTAACGGTGCTGCTTTGTCGTCCGCCACATTGTCCGGTTCTTCAATCGAAGTGGTTTGATGATCGCTTTCCGAGGAATACCCCGGCCCATAACTTGCTTTTACATACCACTCGACCTCGCTGCCCCAAAACTTGCTTCGGTCGACGGTAACATGAAAAATGCCGTCAGGATCCGGCTCCATGGGAACCTTTATGTATTTTGCCGTAAAGTCAGAATAACCGTAATCAACTTCGCTGTTTTTCTGACGGTAAAACAGATTCGCCTGCAAGGCGCCGGCCGTAGTTCCTTCTGGAATTGAAATGTCGGCCTGTACTTCTAACCCGTCGTCCTTTATGCCGTCCTGAGCCGATACGCTGTTTATTGTAGGCGTTATATCCGTATCCGGTATATGAACCCTTTCTGCCGGAACTTGTGCAGGATCCACGCTGCCCGGAGTCGCTTTGGATATTGAATCTTTTTCCGACATACGCCCGCCCGAATACATATATTGAACTCCTAACTTGTCGGGGTTTCCGGTAGGAAGATCAGCACCGCTCTTATTGCACCAAGCTTCTGAAATGACGGAATCGTCATCTTTCCCAATTAGGAATCCGCGCCTTATGTTATTCGTGATACCACTGCTGCTGACGCGTACAATATCCTTGTTTTCCACAAGATCCACACCATAATACGCGTTAAACTCGGCTACCGAATTTCCCATTCCCGGGGAAGCCGCCCTGTTGCTATGCCAGAAGATAAGCGTTTTACCAGATTCAATCTCAACGTTCTGGCCACCCGTCGTATATAAGAGCATACGAGCTCCGGGGTTTCTGTAATCATATTGAAAGTCTTTAAAATTAATCGTAGTATCCGAATTGTTGTAAACCTCGACATAAGTGAACCTGGAATTCGTCGGGCCATCCGGAACAATTTCTGTTATAATCAACGGAGAATCCGTCTTAGTCGATGTATACCCACCGTCACTATACATTTGTGCATATCCGCTGTCCTGATAAGAATCTTCCTCAGTTTGCCCTGTCTGTTCCGCAAACGCGGGAAGAGATGTAAGCATTAATGCTGCAGCCAATACAAATGAAGTTACCGATTTGCAAATTTTTTTCATATTCTTCCTCTCTTTCTCGCACACTTATTTTCCAATATTTACTAGTATAGCTTCATTTTTCATTTAACTGGTTAAAATCACCTTGGGTTTTTGTTAAGTGGCATTAAGGGAATATTAATTTTCTGCAATTTCTGCTAATCATTCTACGCTTTAGTTACGCACTTTTTTAATCATAGTTTATAAATTAAAAGCCAAGAATTAATGCGCTCCCCTGTGAGCAGTCCTTGGCTTTCAGCTTAACAATAAAACACCGAATACTTCTTCATCAAGTATTCCTCTTCAGCAAAAACAGATAGATATTATTCCTCAAGAAAAAAATGTCAAAGCACCTTCCTGATGTGAAGTTGGTCACAACAAAAACATGACTTTTATCGTTTATAGAATACCACAATACAAAAAACACCTAACCTTTTATGATAGATGAAAAGGTTAGGCGTGCGCACCATGTTTAATTATAATTTTTTACCCATTTAACCCAATCTTGTACGCCTTGATAAAAGTCAAGATAAAATCCAGTACCTACACCATGCGCTCGGTACGCTTCTTGTCAAAAAGCCTTGCGCATTTGTGACGTAATGATAGGTAGCCCGTTATAGGTAATAAATTCGACTAAAGTTCCATCGCTGTCATACAGGAACCACAGAACGTCACCTCCGGTCTGCTACACGTCAAAGCTGACACTGCTTTTTAAGTAGTGTCAGCTTGTGTAAATTAATCGAAGAGATATTTTCCACTTTCCCATCTGATTAATTCAGAAAGCTCTCAAACTATAGATAATTTTACCAAAAGTATGGATGCTGGTTCAACTGGTCAAACGTATACGTCTTGATCGTTAACCGTACTGATATTTCCGTTATTATCATAAGAAAACGTCACATCCCATTAATACCCTAAATATATTAGATTATAATGTACAGGTAAAACGCACACAGCAATGCAATTAAAAAGCCATAAATCAAACCTTCTTTGATGCTTAATAGCTTACTCATTGATCCCTTTAACCACCTCCCTGCTATTTTTGGCTCCGCTGCTATTCCAGCGGGGCCACTTTTATCGCTGCTTGAAGCCATGTACACGAAAACTGTGATAATTTTCTTCCAAGCCGCATAACTATTACTATTCGAATTGGCTTGGGAGGCGGAACTGTTGAAAGGTATTGTTGAGGAGCGCGCCGTGGAGCTCGGCGAATACATAATCGAGAATAAAACCACCGTGCGCGGCGCGGCAAAAAAGTTCGGAGTAAGTAAGTCTACCGTACATAAAGACGTGGCTCAGCGTTTAAAATACGTTGACCCGCAGCTTTACAAGCAGGTCAAACAGGTTCTCGAAATTAATAAGGCGCAGCGCCACATTCGCGGCGGCATGGCAACAAGACTGAAATATAAAAAAACATAACACCGCCTGCGAAAAAGCTTTTCCGTTTATTCACGAAGCTGCCTTCAAAAGGTGGAAAATCAGCTGTATCCTTGGCCCGCACGGGCACGGGGATACGGCTTTTTTTATTGCCTGGCAGCCCAGAATCACCCGTACAAAACGCATAAATCAAGAGCCAAGGTAAATATTAACAGACAGGAATATTTCCATATTGGGGAGTGTGAAAGAATGGGATCGTACAAATCCGGCGGCAGCCAGGGGAAAGATGCCGCGCTGACCAAAGATCTTGCTGAAAATATCAGTCTGATCAAATCCATTTTCAAGAATGACAACACCCTTGTCACCCGAAATATAGAATCCGCTTCTGAGCCCACCATTAAATACTGCATCATTTACAGCGACGGAATGGTAAACAACAAACTGATTAATGAGGATATTATTCGGCCGCTTTTGCATTACAGACCCGAAAAAAAAGAACCGGATTTAATGGATATTATCGCAAAACAGGTTACGCTGTCAAACAGTGTGGACAAAACAACAGAAATGGAGAAAATTATACAGGCGATTGTCTACGGCGACACTATCCTGCTTGCGGACGGCTACGCTGAAATACTCATTTTAAATACCAAAGGTTGGAGCATGCGTTCCACCGCCGAACCGGAAAACGAGAAGGTTCTGAAAGGACCCCGCGAAGGCTTTACCGAAGCTTTGCTGATGAATCTTTCCATGCTCCGGCGCAGGGTTCGGACTCCTGACCTGAAAATGGAGTACCAAACCTTCGGTACTCAGACCAAAACACAGGCATGCATTTGCTACATTGACGGATTGGTTAACACCGACGTGCTTGATGAACTGAAACGGCGTTTAAGCTCATTCACCATTGACGGAACACTGGATACCAATTATATTACCGAATTTATCCGCGACGAGCCATACTCCCCAATTAAAACAATCGGTTCAACCGAACGGCCTGACGTTGTGGTGGCAAAAATGCTGGAGGGGCGGGTCGCCCTTTTATTGGACGGTACTCCGGTTGCTTTAACGCTCCCCCATCTTTTTATCGAACACTTTCAAAGCGACGAGGATTATTATATCAATTTCTTTTTCACATCCATCGGGCGCATTCTGCGTCTGATTGCTTTTTTTATTTCCACCAGCATTCCCGCTATTTATGTGGCGCTTACTACGTTTCATCAGGAAATGCTGCCCACCTCTTTGGTGATGAGTATTTCGCTGGCACGGCAGGGCGTGCCTTTTCCTACGGTTTTTGAAGCGGTACTGATGCTGATTGTTTTTGAAATGCTGCGGGAATCCGGTGCCAGAATGCCCGGTATGATGGGACAGGCCCTCAGCATTGTGGGCGCTCTGGTTATTGGGCAGGCCGCTGTTTCCGCTAAAATTGTGAGCGCGCCTATGATTATCGTGGTTGCTATCACCGGAATTTGCGGTTTGATGGTTCCTCATANNGCGAGCATCGTTCTTCGCTTCATTCTGCTTGGACTATCCTCCATTATGGGCTTATACGGTTATATGTTCGGCATGCTTGCATTTTTAATGCACTTGTACAGCGCCACTTCGTTCGGAATTCCGATCATGAGCGGCATTTACACCAACGGCCCGCAGGACAGAAAAGATATTATGATACGGGCGCCGTGGTGGGAAATGCGGAAACGTCCCAAATATCTATCTCCTAATAAAACAAGAGAATCCGTAAAAGGTGACAGCAAATGAAAAAAATCAAATGCCTATCGATTGTACTTCTGCTGTTCTGCATGCTGATTTTAAACGGGTGCTGGAATTACCGTGAATTAGACGCGCTTTCCATGGTTGCCGGGTTTGCCGTTGACAAAGGCACCGCAGGGCATAAATATCATATCACCATCGAGATTCTCGACCTGACAAAAAATCAAACCGGGTCAAAACTGTTGGAAACGGAGGGCGACACCGTTTTTGACGGAATTCGAAATGTAATTTCGGAAAGCCAGAAAAAGCTTTTTTTCAGCGACTGCAAAGTCATTGTAATCAGTCAGGATGTTGCCAAAGAAGGTGTTTCACAGGTATTTGACTGGATAACCCGCGACGCGGAGCCAAGAATTACCGTTACTCCGGTAATTTCCAAAGCAAAAACCGCAGCTGAACTATTACGCCAAAAACCGGTTACCGACCAGCTCATCTCGATGGAGATTTCAAAGACCTTAGCGCAAAATGCTACCACGCTTTCGCAGGAACCGAACGTAAAAATTTACGAAGCCAACAATATCCTTGCAACGGAAGGTGTTTCGCTTATTCTTCCGGCTGCAAAAGTTGAAAAGGCACAAGACGGCGAAAATATGGAATTGGACGGATGCGCTATTTTCAGAAAAGATAAATTTCTCGGTTTTTTAGACCGCTATGAAACGAATTCTCTGCTCTGTATTAAAAACCAGATGAAGGGCGGACTGATCCTGACGAGCCCCGATTCCAGTGAATCCAAGGTGGCGCTGGAAGTCTTCGAAAGCAAAACAAAGGTAACACCCGAAATAAAAGGGGATTCCGTTACCATGCACATTGACGTCAAAGTAAAAGCGGCGCTGGGGGAAGACAATACCGATAAAAATTATCTTACGCCCGACGGAATTAAGAAAGTGGAAAAAAGCGCGGGAAAAACGCTGGAAACCAATCTGACAAACGTAATAAAAAAAGTACAGTCCGATTATGACAGCGATGTTTTCGGCTTTGGCACTACCCTTTCCCAAAACGCACCGGACTTTTGGAAGAAAGAAAAAGCAAAATGGGACGATACTTTCCGCACGTTAAAGTGTACTGTCACTGCAGACGTATCCGTCACAAACAGCGCATCGCTCAATACCAATATNNTGGTCGGGTGACAGAATGGAATCTGCTCTGATATTTTTATTTTTATATGCCGTTCTTCTGCTAATCGATATTATTCCGCTCATAAAAAAGAAGGATAAAAAGTCGCTTTCCATTTCTATTCCAATATTTTTGCTTACTCTGGCTGTCAACATGATGGCCAGCTTCGGCTTTCAGTTTCCTACGCTGGATCTGCTGATTAAACAATGTCTGACAATGCTTCACATGCAATGAGGTGCCGGAATGACCAATTATAAAATAACCGCGAAACAACTGCAGGCTACCATCGTTATGTTTTGGCTTGGCAGCCTGATTGTTCTGGGAGTAAACCAGGACGCAAAGCAGGACACCTGGATTCCCATTCTGCTTGCTTTTATTCTATTTCTTCCGTTGATTTGGCTGTATTCCCGTTTAGCCAAGCTTTACCCCGGAATGGATTTATTCGGGATTCTGTTTAAAATATTCGGTAAAGTTTTCGGGAGAATCCTTGCAATCATATTTATCCTATTCTCCATTCATCTGGGAAGTTTGCTGATTCGAGTTTTCGCCGAATATATTCAGATTTTAAATATGCCCGAAATGCCGCAGGCCTTAACCATGGTTCTGCTTTCCTTTGTCTGCATGTACTGTGTAAGAAACGGCCCGGAAAACATTGGGCGCATTTCGAAATTCACCTGGCCAATCGTTGCGGTTTCCATAATTGTAACGTTTATTATTGGCATAAAAGATATGAACTTCAATAACATTAAGCCGGTTTTAAACACAGACTTAAAGACGCTGCTGAAAGGTGCCTACGGGCTGCTTATGCTTCCCTTAGGGCAGATTATCCTATGCCTTTCATTATTCTCTTCGCTAAGTCCTCAAGTGAATTTCAAAAAAGTGATGCTGAAAGCCCTTGTGTCAACAATCTTCATCATTTTACTGGAAAACCTGCGCAATTTATTCCTGTTAGGATTCCCCTCTGCGGCCATGTTTACTTTTCCGTCCTATCAAGCGGTCAGCGTAATTTCGCTGGGAGATTTTTTCAGCCGCATTGAGGTCATTATCGGTGTAAACCTGATGCTTGCCGGAGTTATGAAAATCTGCGTCTGCCTGCATGCAGCTTCTTACGGACTTGCGAAGGTCATGAATCTTGAAGATACCAAAAGCATGATCGTCCCCAGCACTCTTCTTATGATAACCTTGGCAGGATTGGTGTACGCCGCCACGCCGGACATGACGAATTGGCTGAAAATTTACCCGATTTACACCATCCCGTTTGAAATTCTGCTCCCTGTCATCATTCTTATCGGAGCGGAAATACAGAACAAAATGAAATCCGGCAGCTCTTCGCAGCCAAAAACCGAAGGCGAAAACACCCCCGCCTCGTCCTGAGACTTCCAGACTAAAAAATTTGTACACCAAAAAAGGCTGACCGGAAAACCGGCCAGCCTTTTAAATATTTTACTGTAATCAACAGATACGCGGAAGCCCTTCACCGTAAAGTTCCGAAACAATCCGAGTGCCGCCAATCGGCGTTTTCACACACAATGTTCCCGCTTCCCCTTCGACCACGCCGCCAATCACCGCCGCGTTTGCCCCGTATTTTGCGGAGCGCATAACCTGTGCGGCTTTTTCCGCGTCTTCCTTGGCAACAACCGCAATCAGCTTACCTTCGTTGCCCATATAAAGCGGGTCTAACCCCAAAATGCCGCAAAAGCCTTTCACCGGTTCCGAAACCGGAATGTCTTCCTCGTTCAGTTCAATCCGGCAATGGGAGGCGGAGGCAAATTCGTTCAGCACCGTAGCAAGGCCGCCGCGGGTTACGTCGCGCATTGCTTTTACGTGAATCCCGTTTTGAAACAGCGCGCCGACGATTTCGCCGAGCGGAGCGCAGTCGCTTTGAATCTGATTTTCAATGCCCATTCTGGAACTGAGAATGGCGGCGTGATGCTCGCCCAAATAACCGGAAAGCAAAACGGCATCGCCCAGTTCACAGTTGGCGGAGCTAATATTTCTTCCCTGCGGAACAAAACCGACGCCGGAAGTATTGATGCAGACCCCGCCTTTTCCCTCAATTACCTTCGTATCGCCTGCGACAATGCAAACCCCGGCTTCCCGCGCGGTTTCGGCCATTGAAGCCGCAATCCGCTCCAGGTCGGCGCTGTCGGCGCCTTCTTCAATAATAAAGCCGCAGGTCAGGTATTTCGGTTCCGATCCGCTCATTAAAAGGTCGTTGACCGTACCGCAAACAGAAAGCCTGCCAATATCGCCGCCCGGAAAGAATACCGGCGTGACCACAAAGCTGTCCGTTGTCATGGCGATGGTCTGCGCACCCGGCACCACTGCGGAGTCCTCCATTCTGGACAGAATGGGATTGCTGAAATTTCTGGAGAAAATATCCGAAATCAGTTCCGAAGTCGCTTTTCCTCCGCTTCCGTGCGCCATTGTAATTTTCATATGTTTCGCTCCATTCCTTCCGCGTGATTTCAAACGGGGCTGAAACGACACAAACCGCGTATTTTTCAGTCCCATTCCGCAACGCCAAAGAAATACAGAAAAATGTATTTTTTGACGTTTCTGTTTAAAATACGAGTGACAAGCACTTCCGCTTGCCACCGATAATCACTCTCTTTTGTTTACATAATACTGGTAACAGCTGCCTTCTGTAGAAACCATGCAGGCACCCGACGGGTTTTGCGGTGTACAGGCGCGCCCGAACAGCGGGCACTGCCTTGGGCCAATGGCACCGGTAAGCACCTGCGCGCAGCGGCAATTCGGGTTTGCGGTGTGGTCGTCAATCAAATCGGCGCTGCCCGCATCGTACTGTGCAAACTCCGGCCTTAACTGCATGCCGGAACCGGGAATAATACCCATTCCGCGCCAGGATGCGCTGCAGGGTTCAAAATACCGGTTTACTATGTCCTGTGCGGCAAGGTTTCCCTCTTCCGTAACGACCGAAGGGTAAAGGTTTAAAGCTTCCCCCTTCCCGCGTCGTTTCACCAACGCGTAAATCGCAAGCAGAATCTGCTGGGGTTCAAACCCGGCCACCGCAAACGGAATGGAATATTTCTCTGCCAGCGGGCGAAATAAGGCGCTGCCCGTAATTACACTAACATGGCCGGGGGCAATAAAACCGTCAATTCCACCCTGATTGCCGCAAACCCAGTCGATAACCGAAGGCATGGTTTTCAGGGAGGTAAGCAGCTTGATATTGTGAATTCCGTCCTTATGCGCTTCTTCCAATAACAGCGCATAAATAGGGGTGGTGGTTTCAAACCCGACTGCAGCGAAAACAAAGGTTTTATCCGGCTCTTCTTTCGCCAGCTTCAGAACGTCCATGGGCGAATACACCATACGCACCTGCCCGCCCTGCGCCTTTGCGTCGTTCAGGCATTGACTGCTGCCCGTTACGCGCAACAGGTCGCCGAAAGATGCCACAACACAGTTCGGCTGTAGGGAAAGTTCGATCAGCCGGTCAATGTACGCGGTTACCGTTACGCACACCGGGCACCCCGGGCCGGAAATCAGCCGGATTTTCGGTGACAGCAGGCTGGGGATTCCGTTGCGGGATATAGCCCCCGTGTGCGTGCCGCATACCTCCATCAAACGAATCGGCTCGCTGTCGTAAGTTTCAAGAAATTTTTGATATTCTGTCATAGGCTTTCCAATTCCTCAAAAAGATCCTGCAGGTTTTTTCCTTCTTCTTCCGACATAACCTGTAAAATGCACCCGGCATGAACCAGAACATAATCGCCCGGCTTAATTTTGACAAGACCTGCTTCGGCATGGACCAGATTTCCGCTGAAATCCACTTCCGCTTTGGTACCGTTAACCGATACCACTTTTCCCGGCATTGCTACACACATACTAACCCAACTTTCCGATGTATCAAAATCAACTGATTGACAATTTTTATTTATTCCTTTGTTCCCGGCGTGCCGTTCTGCGCGCACAGCCACGCCTGACCAAGGCAGATTCCGCTGTCACTGCAGGGAACTGCACGGTTTTGGAACACCCGGAAGCCGTCGTGCTCCAGCAGTTCCACCGCCGCTTTCGTCAATATTCGGTTGGAAAAAACCCCGCCGCTCAGCGCAATGGTATTTTCCCCGTTTTGTTCCCGTAATTTGCGGCAAACGGTAAGCAACGCATGGGCAACCGCCAAATGAAAGCCCAAAGCAAGTTCACCCGAGTCAACTCCGTTTTGCACCGCGGAATAAATCTCCTGTACCAATTTTACCTGATTTAAAATCAGTCCGCAACCGGTGTCCAGAATTTCAAATTCAGTAAAATATGGTATCTTTCCACGGGACTGTGCCGCAGCAGCCGCGTTTTCCAACGCAATGGCACACTCGCCCTCATAGGTATTCTTCTTTCGAATGTTTAAAACGGCGCTCACCGCGTCAAATAAACGGCCCATACTGGAACATTCAAACGTATTAATCCGGTTTTGAACCGCCGCCTTTACCGTTGCAAACCGCGCGTCGCCCTTCCGGTCGGAAGGTACCTCCACTCCCGCGGCGTACAGGTAGCACAGCGCGGTCAGCTCCGCGTCTTTAGAGGATTGGTCGCCGCCGCACAGCGTAACATAACCCAAATGGGCACTGCGCTCGTAGTCCGAGCCGCGGCAAAGCAAAAACTCGCCGCCCCACACACAGCCGTCCGTACCGTAGCCGGTGCCGTCAAACGCGGCACCGATGCAACTTTGCAGACCATGTTCGGCCATAACGGACGCGATGTGGGCATGGTGGTGCTGAATTTGCACCACCGGCTGTTCCAGCTGCTGTGCCAGACGGGTGGTGAAATAATTCGGGTGCAGGTCACATGCAATGACCGAAGGGGTAATGCGGAACAACTGCTCCATACGGGTCAGGTTCCGGCGGTATACCTGTGAAACCGCGTATTCCTCCATGTCGCCGAAATACTGGCTTAGGTATGCGCGCCCGCCCTGATACAGGCAGAAGCAGGCTTTCAAATCGCCGCCCATGGCAAGCACCGGCCGCTTCGCTTCACGCTCCGTCAGGATCGGCATGGGCACATAACCCCTGCTGCGGCGAATGAGCTGCGCACCGCCGCACACAACCCGCGCAACGGAATCGTCCAGCGGCGTTACAATTTTCCTTGTATGGTAAAGTACGCCATTTAAATATTCCGACTGCAGTGCGAGCATTTCCTCATCATGAATAATAATCGGCTCGTTCGTCACGTTGCCGCTTGTCATTACCAACGGGCCGCACTCGTCCAACAGCAGTTTATGCAACCCGGTGTACGGCAGAAAAGCACCCAAAAACCGGCTTTCCCCGCTCACGTTTTCGCAGAACTCATTTTTTATTTTATTGAGAAGAACAATCGGTCTGGCAGAGGAAGTCAGCAGCTTCTCCTCTTCCCCGTTCACCCTGCAGATTTTCCGGATACCGTCAAGAGTTGGAAACATGACCGCAAACGGTTTTTTGTCGCGGTGCTTCAGCATGCGAAGACGTTCCACCGCCGCACTGTCGTAAGGGGAACAGACAAACTGATAACCGCCGATTCCTTTCAGCGCCAGTACCGCGCCGGAGCGCAGCAGGGCAGCGCCCTTCTGCAACGCTTCCTCCCGGTGAAAAACCAACTGCCCGGCCGACAAAATCAGCTGCGGGCCGCAGTCGTGGCAGGAAATGGTCTGTGCGTGGCGGCGGCGGGTATTGGTGGTGTATTCTTCCGTGCACGAAGGGCACATAGGGAACTCGTCCATGGTGATGTTGCAGCGGTCATACGGCAAACGCTCCATAATGCTGTACCGCGGCCCGCAGGCAACACAGCTGATAAACGGGTAACGGAAGCGCCGGTCGGAAGGGGATGATAGTTCGTTCAGGCAGTTTTCGCAAATGGGCAGGTCAGGCGGAATCAGCGGCGTTTCACTGCTGTTCTGCCCGCTGGGAATAATGCGAAAAGAATTGAACTGCTGCTCCTGTACTTCGGTCGAAATCACCTGAATTACATCCGCTCCGGGCGGCTGTTGCGACTTCAGGCGATGGATAAATTCATCCATCGCCTGTTTTGAAGCGTCGGCGGTAATTTCAACAATTCCGCCGTTATTTTTTACGGTTCCGTTAATTCCGAGTTCTTCCGCCAGCCGTGCCACAAAGGGACGGTACCCGACCCCCTGCACCACGCCCAATACGGTAATGGAATTGGTCATGCGAACTCAAAACCCTCGATTTCCATTTCTTTGCCAACCTCGCTGGGTTCCCCTTCCGTTCCGCACTGAGGGCACTCATAGTGGAACGGTATGCGCTCAAACATCGCGCCGCATTTGGGGCAGCGAAGCTTTGCCTTTACGGAACGCACACACAGCTCCGCGCCTTCACAGACGGTACCGGCCCAGTTTTGTTCCAGGTACATGCGGATACTGTCCGCAGAATAACTGGAACCTTCGCCGATCACAAGGTGAACTTTTGTCACTTTGTCTTTCTGCGCCTTCCCGGCCATTTCCGCGGCGTGTTCAATGATGTGCATTGCCTCATGGTAATCATGCATTGGATTCTGTCCCCTTCTGCTCGGCAGGTGCTTTCGGGGGCTCAACCGGCTTCGGCGGTTCCTCCGGCTTCTGGAATGTATCAACCCGCTTTACTCCGGCAGGTTCCGTATATGTCTGGTGCATGGAAAGGCTCTTTTTCGGGCAGCTTTCCACACAGCTGTTGCACTGAATGCAGCCAAAGCGTTCAATGGACCAGGTACGGCCCGTGCGGTCTACCTTAATGGCGTCCGCAGGGCATTTTCTGGAGCAAATTCCGCAAAGAATGCAGGTGCTCATATCAATTTCAATGTGACCCCTGGTACGCTCCGGGTATTCCCTTGGAACCTGCGGGTACATTCTGGTAGCCGGCTGAGAAAAAAGATTCTTCAGCGCGGTTTTTGTAAATGACGGCATAAAATTCATAATCGTCACCTTACCTTTCGGTGCAGCTGATGCACGGGTCGATTGTTAAAATCAGAATCGGCACATCGGCTAACTGGCAGCCCTTAAGTGTTTCAAGCAGTCCGGGCAGATTTGCAAAGGTTGGGGTGCGCACGCGCACACGGTCGAGGAACTTGGTTCCGTTTGCCTTTACATAGTACATTGCCTCGCCGCGAGGCTGTTCCACACGCATGAAATATTCCCCTGACGGGAAACCCTTCACCGGTGTGGCAATTTCACCGTCCGGAATTTTTTCAGCAGCCTGACGGATAATGTCAAACGACTGAAAAATTTCATGAATACGCACGTCGGTACGGGCGTAACTGTCGCCCACGGTGCTGATAATGGGTTCGAACTCAATGTTCGGGTACGCCGCATAACCCTTTTTGCGGGTATCAATCGCAATGCCGCTGGCACGCATAAACGGGCCAACCGCGCCCAGGTCGTGCGCCTGCTGTTTGGTCAGGAAACCGACATCTCTCAGACGGGAATTGACGGCGTGATCGCCCAAAAAGGTTTTCGTCAGTTCGGTCAAATCCTTTTCCATGTCGGCAAACATGGAAACAAAGCTCTTAATCATGTCGTTGGGCATGTCCTTGCGCTGACCGCCGATTTTATTGACCGAGAAAATAACACGGCCGCCGGTGGAGTACTCAAACATATCCAGAATTTTTTCACGCATACGCCAGCTCTGCATAAACAGGCTTTCAAAGCCGAACGCGTCAGCCAGAAGGCCAAGCCACAGAAGATGGCTGTGAATACGGGACATTTCGCACCAGATTGTGCGCAGGTATTTCGCGCGGTCCGGTACTTCAATATTCATAATGTGCTCTACGGATTCACAGTAACCCATGCCGTGCATGAAGCTGCAAATACCGCAGATACGCTCTGCGACATAAACATAGTCGTTAAAATCTCTTTTTTCAACAAGCTTTTCCAGTCCGCGGTGAATAAAACCGATGGAAGGAACGGCTTCGACCACCTTTTCATCTTCCAAAACAAGGTCAAGGTGAATCGGTTCCGGCAATACCGGATGCTGCGGCCCAAACGGCACAATGCTACGGGTAGACATCGTTGTATTCCTCCTTTATTTAAAGGGCGTCTTCTTTTCAATCCGGTACAGATTGCCCTTGTAATCCAATGAAATCAGCTTTATCTTTACGCCGAACAGGTCGACGATCTCGTTTTCGTACAAAAACGCAGGTTCAAATATATTGCTGATGCTCAGGATCTCCGTATCCTCCGCTATATCAAGACGCACATTGACAAGGTCGTAACCCTTGGCGAAAGAATAGCTCAGTTCATACCCGGTCGATGTTCTGGTTGCGCAAATCTGAACCAGACGATATTTGTCGTTTTTCATTTGAAGCGCGGTTGGCACAAGGTCACCGGGGCCAATCAGAATAAGCTGTTCGTCTGTCATTTTTTCGCTTCCTCTCTGTATTTTTCACGCTTTTCATCCAGCAGAGCGACCGCTTTGACCACACCGTCCATAATAGCTTCGGGTCTTGCGGCACAGCCGGGAACATAAATGTCCACCGGAATGACTTTGTCAACTCCGCCAAGGATATTGTAACAGTCTTTAAAAATTCCGCCGTTGCAGGCGCAAATGCCGACGGCAACAACTACCTTCGGGTTCGGCATTTGTTCGTAAATCTGCTTTACCACGGGTTCGTTCTGTGCGTTAACGCCGCCCGTAATCAGGAATATATCGGCATGCTTCGGGTTTCCGGTGTTAATAACGCCAAAGCGTTCCACATCGTAAACCGGCGTTAAGCAGGCAAGAACTTCAATGTCGCAGCCGTTGCAGCTTGAACCGTCGTAATGTAACAGCCACGGTGATTTTGATATTTTCATCATTTCCCGCCTCCTTACTGTATTAACGAGAGAACCAACAGGTTGATTACACCGGCAATCAGGGTAATCGCCCAAGTTGATTTCAACATATAATCCCATTTGACACGCGGGAATGTGTTGTCCGCAAGAATGTCGAACACATAGCTGATAATACAGACAACAACCGCGATAATCGCGCTCCACC
The DNA here is from genome assembly GCA_002378845.1 of Ruminococcaceae bacterium UBA3451. GTDB lineage: Bacteria > Bacillota > Clostridia > Oscillospirales > Acutalibacteraceae > Caproiciproducens. The sequence goes on from DFRY01000048.1 coordinate 35,120, forward strand.
AGTCGGTGGTCATAATGAACAGGCCGACAATACCAAGCAGGAAAACATTCTCGTACCAGTGGGAAAGTTCCACCAGAGCAAGGATGTTGCCGGAAAGGTCCGTAGTAAGTCCCTTGACCATTTCCTGGTGTGCGTGGTGCGTGGTACTGAGGTCAAACGGAGATTTGCGGAACTTAATAACAAGTATCCACAGAAATCCGACGAAAATTCCCGGCATGTAAACAATTGCCGGAATATGACTGGCTGCAATGATGTCTTTGACCGCAAAGCTGCCGGTCACCATATAAAAACCGATACCGACAATCAAAACCATCGGCTCGTACGCCATCATCTGCATCAGTTCCCTCTGTGCGCCGATAAAGCTGTAGGGGGAATTGGCGGAACAGGCGGACATCATGAAGAAAATCCCCGCCAAGGTCAGTGCGAAGAACACCAGCAGCATGTCGCCGCCGGCAAAGAACAGGCATCCTGTGAAAACAATGAAAACCAAAAAGCCCCAGACCAAAAAGTCCTGCACATTGTTTACAATAGTGGCCTGTTTATTAAACAGTTTGAACAAATCATAAAAAGGCTGCAGCATAGAAGGGCCGCGTCTGCCCTGCATTCTGGCCGTTACCTTACGGTCAAAACCGGCAAGCAGTCCGCCGACTACCGGGCCAAGAATAAGGTACAGTACGGCAAAAAGTATGGATGTATTCATTATAAGGCACCCCCAATCGCAACTACCATCAGAATGATAATTGCTGCGGCGGCAATCGCCAGCGACGGTTTCAGCAGTTTCTTTTCACCGAAATAATCCTCCATGTACCAGTTAGCAAGGTACATTTGCTTTTCTTCGCCGAAAGAATCCGTAAACGCACGGTCGGTTCCGGTGTTTGCACCGCTCATGTAAGAAAGTGTAACCTTCTTCTTGTCGTTGAATGTAAGCAGACGAACGGCAATCGGAAGAATTACGATCATGCCAAGCATAAGAATCATGATATAAATGTTGCCGTTGCTGATAATGGCCGGAACCTTATTGTGGAAGAATTCCGCAAGGAACGGTTCGACCAAGTGAGACGAAACCAACGGGAACGTGAGGAAAAGGGCAATCATAAGAACTGCCTGAGAAATCAGCGAGAACCATTCGCTGCCCTTTGTGGTATTTGGCAGGCGCTCGGAATCGTGCAGCATTGCAACAAGCTTTCCAAGCCATTTTGTCCAATAAAACAAAGTCGATGCACTGCCGAATACAAGAAATATAACGAGCAGAAGGCTGTTGGAATCAACAAACGCCTTTAATGCGGCCCATTTGGAAATCAGCATGCCAAACGGCGCAAGGAACATACCGGCAATACCGACGATCATAACGAACGCCAGTTCCGGCAGCTTTACGATCAAGCCGTGCATGTCCTCAATATTGCGGCTGCCCGTGCTGTTTTCCACGGCACCGACAGACAGGAACATCAAAGACTTGGAAACCGCGTGGAACATCATCAAAAGAACGCCAGCCCATACTGCTTCGTGCATGCCAACGCCGGCACAGGCAGTAATCAGACCGAGGTTCGATACCGTGGAATAAGCAAGAACCTTTTTGCCGTCGCTCTGCGAAATGGCAAGAAGGGAAGTTGCAAAAAATGTAAAACCGCCGACTGTGGTAACCATCATACCGGCAAGGTTGCCGTGAAGTGCGGGTGCAAGACGAATCAGCAGATAAACGCCCGCTTTTACCATGGTTGCGGAGTGAAGAAGTGCGGAAGTTGGGGTCGGAGCAACCATCGCGCCCAACAGCCAACCCGAAAAAGGAAGCTGCGCGCTTTTGGTCAGACCCGCAAAGGCCAGCAAAATAACCGGAATCAGTGCAATTTCCGTGCCTGTGCCCATGGCAACCAGCTTTTCCAGTTCAACCACTTTCAGCTGCAGTGCACAGTAAACAATTGCGATTGCGAACCCAAGGCCGCCCAAAAGGTTCATCCACAATGCGCGGAACGAGTTATTCATTGCTTCTTCGGATTTGTTATAACCGATGAGCAGGAAAGAGCAAAGACTTGTGATTTCCCAGAAGAAATAAATCCAAGTCAGATTGCTTGAAAAAACCAAGCCGAACATGGCACCCAAAAATACAAACAGCATGGCAAAAAAGAACGGACGTCTGTCCTTAAAGTCTGTATGGTGCGCATGATAATCCTTCATGTAGCCCACTGCGTAAACGCAGATTAGTGTGCCTACAACACCGATGATAAGGCACATAATAACCGTGAGTTTATCTACAACAATATGTGCGCCTTCAATTTCGGTGCCGCCTGTAAGTTCAAGCCAGGCAATTAAACCGGTTTGAAGGACAGAAAGCAGAACAACCAAGTACTTTTTATACTTGACGCCAAAATAGATAACCAAACCCATCATAAAGATTTCGCCGATCAGTATGATCGTATTAATCCCCTGAGTTTCGGTAAGGTAAGATGACGTGGTTCCCGACATCAGTGTGCCGGTGGCGAAATACAGGACTGCCGCAACAATCAGAATACAGCAGGTGAAAATAAAGTATTTTCTCTTTTTTCCGTGCTCTTTCATAAACGACAAAATGATTGCCGCCAGAAACGGAAAACAAATTAGGAATGCAATGACTGGCAAACGGATACCCCCTCATTAAATTTGCTGATTTTTTTAAAACCCTTAAACACACGGTTTTATTATACTACTTCTTTCGACTTCCGCTGTCAACAATTTGCTATAAAACTGCCAGAACATTTTTCTGTTTTGCTATAATTTTTTAGTAATGTTGTTTTTTCCCATTCTTGGATTTTGGCATATTTTGGTCATAATCCCTGTATTAAGGAATTATGACCTATTCAATTTTAATCATTCAAAAGACTTAAAAAAGAAAGAATGCGCCCTTTACGGGGCGCATTCAACTATTGGTATTTAACTAAGAATCCTTAAAATAAAGTATAGGTTCATGAAATTACCGGGCTTTTTTTCGGCGCAGGTTTCGCGCTGACCGGAATGCGGATGACGTGGGTCAATGGCTTCCAGACAAAGGTTGCAATGCCGAAATCAACCATGCTGTGTATGATGGTCACCCCGCCGACCAGGAATACTACAGTAGTAATATATTCATTTGCATTTTTCGGTATTCCCATAACTAAATAATATAATGTTACAGCCGCTACTTCGCTCACCGCATGAATGACGGCAAGCAGCAAACCGAACGCGGTGCCCCGGCCAAAAGTGGAAATAATGCCCGGATGCTTCCGCAGCAGGAACGAGCCAACCAAAACAAACACAATGTGTGAAAATGCACGCAATACAATTTCAATCGGGAATCCCGCCAGCAAAAAGCCTGCCGTACTGCCAAGGGAAACCGCAACAGCCACCGGCGGCGAAATAAACAGTGCGATGAAAATCGGCACATGGCTTGCCAATGTGGCCGAAGCCGGCCCAATTACAATTTTAGGGCAAAATACCGGAATCATGATTGCGATTGCAATCAGCAAAGCGGCGATTGTCATGGTTTGAAGACTTGTTCTAATATTATGTTTCATTTTCCGCGCCTTCCATATTTTCCAAATTTCTGTTTCATTGCATGTGTCATGACACCTGTAATGTCTATTGTAAGGAAAAGGCGTGAAAATGTCAAGAGCGGCAGTCTATTTTACAAAAAGAATTCCTTTCGCGTTCAGTTCCTCCATAACCCGCTCATACGCTTCTTCGGTACGGCAGGAAATTGTATGAAGATGAATTCCGCCCGTCAGGTCACATAAGGGGGACGCATGGTCGCGCTCCAGTTTTTTAAAAAAATTGTCTGCGTCGTAGCGGGAAAAAATCTGCAGCTGACCGGAAAGCTGACCGTACACTGCGTGCTCCACAATTACGTCCAGCACGCCGCAGCCGTTGTCCACAATCGTATAAAGCTCTTCTTCCAGTCCCTTTCCGTCGTGCCGACAGGCAATGGTATGGATTATTTCACCAGGCCGGTTATTCTCATCTGCCAGTATATACCCGCGCGGCGTTGCCGAAATAGAGACATTGGCTGCGCGCAGCAAAGCGATGTCCCCCACAATCACCTGACGGCTCACTTGGAACCGCCCCGCAATCGCACTTGCGCTAAGCGGCTGCTTTTCCGTTTTTAAAAGCTCCAGAATTTTTCGGCGTCTTTCTGCCGCGTCCATCCGTATCCCTTCCTTCCGTGTCATTTTGTCGCGTGCCAACAATCATACCACAAAATAAGAAAAAGCGAAATGCAAACCATGTAAAAAACGCACCGGTCACGGTGCGTTTGCAATTCGGTAATTATCAGGCAGCCACCGTTTCCTCCTGCTGCTCCATCGTAAGAACCCATACAATAAACAGCAGCAGCCCCACGCCGATGAACAGATCTCCCACACTGATGAAAGCGCCAAGCCAGCGCAGAGGCACCGGAATAATATCCCCCAGCGGATAAAGATTCGCGCCGTTTAATGCAATAAAATAGTTGACCTTTTTGGCATATACCGCTTCCGGCGTCATGCCGGGGTACATGGAAAGCGCTGCCGGCGAAACCGGCATACGAAACCTGTTTGCCGCAATTACCGCGTAATTGCTCAAGGAACCCACCGCCATAAGCGCCGCCGAAACTTTTCTTTGCCGGTTCAGGAACAGAAAAACTAAAATACAGGCATAATCCAGTGTAGTAATTACCGCAGCATATTGAAGCGCAACCGCCGGTAAAAAAGTAAAGGAAGCATGAAGCAAAATTCCGGTAAGCGGAAGCCAAGCCCCCCGAATACACGATACCCCCTGCAATTGATTTTTCTTTCCGCTTCGCCGGTTCATTACAAGGCCGGCAACAATTCCGACCAGTACAAAAACAAATAAAATCATACCGTTCCCCGTGATTCTATAATTTTTCTACCTCATCCAGAAGCTCCAGAAAAGCGGCGACGACTTTGGGGTGAAACTGCTTTCCGCTTTCTGCTTTCAGTATTTCGACCACCTGTTCGTCAGTCAAGCTGCCGCAGTACGGGCGGTTGCTTGTCATTGCGTCGTACGCGTCCGCCAAAGCGATAATGTAAACCTCCAGCGGGATTTCGTCCCCTTTTGTATGTTCGGGGTAGCCTTCTCCGTCATACCGTTCGTGATGATGCAGAATAGCCGTGCGCACCGCATTGTTCAGCTTTACATTTTTAAGAATATTGGCGCTGATTTGCGGGTGCGTCATTATAATTGCCCGTTCTTCTTCCGTAAGACGGTCGGGCTTGTTCAAGATTTTATCGTCGATCCCGATTTTGCCAATATCGTGCAGCAGAGCCGCCACCTTAATATTTTCAATTTCATAGGAGGGACGGCGCATTTTCTTCGCAATTTGTTCGGCGTATGTTTCCACCCTGTGGGAATGCCCCTCCGTGTACTGGTCTTTTGCCTCCAGTGCGGCGGTCAGGGTTTTCACCATATTGTAATAGTTCTGCTTTACGTCCAGATATAGAACGAAGCTGTACCGCGCCAGCATCAGGGGAAGCATGAACAGCAAAACGAGATATTCGCCGCCATCCATTACCATAAACTTTGCAATAAAATACCCAATGGGCGCCGCCGCCACAATATTCGGCAAAAAATCAATCAGGGTTTTAAACAGCGCAGGAAAGAATGGAATTTTATCGATAAGAGAAAACAGCAGCAAAAGGATACTGCCGTTTAATAAAAAAAATGCGAATGTGGATAAAATGCCCGGAAAAAGGATAGCGGGCAAATCCGGTGCCCCAACGGTGCCCCCTGCCGCCACATAAATTAAACCGGAAACATAAACCGAAATCACATAGTTTCCGGCGTTAAACGCTGTTTTAATCGGAGGAGTATTAAAAATGTGGTAAGTAGTTCTTTCCTCCGTATTAGAATGAACCACTTCAAAAGGTGTGCTTATCAAAACCATTGCGGCTGCAGCAATCGGGCCTTTACATAACACGGTTGCCAAATTACAAATAAACGACATATCAATGGCGTAATCATCGCGAATATAAATAGGGAAACATCGACACACAATATACAGTACAAGAAGTATGGCAAACTGAACCATTTCTTCTTTGGGATTATTGCAGTGTATAATTAAATTTAAGTAAGAGTAGATACAATATAAGCCTAATGTAATGCCAATTACTGAAATGAAATTCGCATAAATTTTAGATGAACGACTCATACTGACCCCCTTAATTAATATAAAAAATCAGGTTTGCTTGGCTGTTTAGATTATGACTAACGCCATGTAAATCCAGCGCCTACTGTTGCAAGAACAGAAAGAACAGACATTAAAGCAAATAAAATCTTCTTCATTGATATAGCCCTCCATAAGTTTGGACTCTGTTTTCCGCTAGTAAAACAGGCTATATCCGCTACGCTTATGTACTTAAGTGCCGTTGCAAACCTGATTTTTGGCTATGTAATACGGGCCAAATGAAAGCCGAATGTGTTAGGTCGTGGCAATCCTGCGGTTAAGAGCGTCCATTGTCGCCTTTACCACTGCAGTACCGCTGTCGTCCCCCACAAAAGCGCTGCCCAAAAGCCGGTCAACTTCATTTTTTGACTTAACCGCAATACATACGGCGACCGCCCTTTCCCCGCTTAAATCAAAGGTCTTTACATCCGCCACCGAAAGAAGAATACTTTCGTTGATAAAATTCTCAATGGAATTCAAGGTGGCCTGACAAATCATCCGGTTGATTTCCAACCGGTCATTCAGTGCGGTTGCAGTTCCGGAGTACGAGGTTTCGCCGTCCGAAAGAGAAACCGTTGCGGATGAGCGTTCTTTATTTCTGGAAAGACTGATTTCATCAAACACCAATCGGCTGCGCAACCGAATCGTATTTTCAGACGGAATTTGCGCAATGCTGATCAATTTATGATCGATGGCAGTTGCATACTGCGCCATTATCGCAGACTGAATGTCGCGCGCAATCTGTTTTGGGGCTCTGTTTGTGTCTGCCAGCACATGAATTTCCGATATTTCTCCGTTGGAAAACACGATATTTGAACTCATTACCCCGGGTAGCTTGTCAATCAAATCACCGTATTGCTTGGCAAGTATGCTTTGACCACTTTCTGCCGTACTCACTGCCATGCCCAGACCCCCTGTTATTTATTTTTTCGGTTAAAAATCACCGCAGACAAATTGCAACTGAATAAGTGGATATATTTTAAATTATATAAAATAGCTGTTTGTTTTTCAATGAGTTCTGGAAAAATATTTTAAAGTTTCACGGTATTTGCTGACAAATTCAGACAACATTACTCTTTTCCCGACAGATACCGTCTGGAAATTTATTTCGAAACTTTTTCGCTCAATTCACTTTTTATTCAGTTGCAAAATCATACCCGTTTTTTGAAGCATTTCTCTGCGAGAATAGACAACAGCCTGCTGGGACTTTCCCCGCAGGCTGTTGTCTTTTGTCCTCCAATTGTTTACTTACCGAAAATATTACTCCCGATTGGAAACGTATTCTTTCCCGGACTGAAACACAGTTCCGATTTTCCGGTATAAACAAAAATAACCGGTTCCCATCAAAATAACGGGGTCTGCCTTTTCCCCGTTCGGCCAACCGTTTTCAATACAGTCTTCCCGGGCGTAAGCCGAAACGATTTCACCGAGGAACATAGTAAAATCAAATACGGGAATGGTCTGAATTACTTTGCACAGGTAATTGACAGAGCATTCCTCAATCATCGGCGCGTTTCCCGCTTCGTCGTAAAACGAAGTAAAAACACCCGACTTGTCGGTGTCTTTTCCCGTCACCAATCCGCAGTAATCCGTTTTGGAAACCAGGTCGGAAGTCGGGATATTCACGCTGAAGTATCCCGTTTCCTGTACTCCTGCCGTTGTGCAGTGCGTATTTTTCAGCGAAATGTACAGTACCGGTTTTTGACTGACCACACCGTAAGCGCCGATGGCCGCATAATTCGGTTTTCCGTTTACCGTAGCACCCGCCAGCACGGCGGCATACGGGCCGAAGGGAATGTTCGCTGTCTTAATTTTATTTCTAATATTCATTCATTTTCTCCTTGCAAAATATTGTTGCAACATAAAAAATTATAGCGGATAAAATAAAAAAATAATAGACTTTTTCTTTGACCTGTAGTATCCTATTGTAAGGTTATGCCCCAAAATAAAAAAACAACACGGCAGGCTATTTTAGCCTGCCGTGTTTTGCTGCCGCCATTATCCGCGGGCAGTTTATTGTTTTGGATTTACCCGAATATCCAGCTCTACATCGCCAACCTCGGTTTTGATTTTGGTGCTCAAAACCGGCGCGGTGTTTTCCTGTGCGGGCAGACCGTCAATCAGAATTTGCGGGGGCAGAATGTCGCAGACTATGTTCTGCTCGGAAAGGCCGGTAACCGCGTTTCCGCTGATGATATTTGCGATTTCGCCCATAGCGGAAGTGACGAATTCGTCCACTTCCTCAATTTCCATTCCGCACATGATTTTCACCATATCCAGTGTGGTCTGCTTGGGGAAACGGTAAAGAATGTCGCCGGAAAGGTCGCCTTTCAGACCAATTACAATGTTTACCCGGTTGTCCGCGTCCAGAATTGCATTCAGCATTTCGGGCGAATCCGTGGTAACGTCCAAATCCAGCAGAAGTTTAAACGCTTCGCAGGTTGCTTTGGAAAAGGGAGAAAACAGCCCGTTATTCATGGGAAACTTCCTCCTTACTTTTTACAAATTCCGCGATTTTCTGGTCGGTGGCCGCCACATGATTGATCAGCCACGCAAGCAGCTTGCCCGCGAACTGCTGCATTAGTTCTTCCTTAAAGCCCTCACGCTCATACTGCTCTGCGACCGTTACAACATACTGAACCATGTCGTTATGTATTTTGGCGTGCTCCCCCAGCGCGGGGTACCCGATTTCCTTCTGATACGCTTCTTCGTCGTGAAAATGCGTTACTACATAGTCTTTCATAAAAGCAAGTGTTTCGTTGACCTTAGTCACTTTTGTGTTCCATTCCCCCTGGGATCGCAGCGTTTCCACAAAATCGGTTACACGCCGGAACAGCTCCTGATGCTGTTCGTCAATAAGCGGAACCCCGATTTTATACTTTTCTTTCCAAATCATAAACGGCCTCCTTTGTTCATTTTTATACTTCATTTTGCCATAGTCTGGTTATTTTATTATATTGGAAAAAGAACAAAGCTGCCATATCGTCGAATTCAACGATATGGCAGCTTTTCGCATATTCTGATTCAATTTTCAGCACGCACTGGGAAACCGCAACTTTATGCGGTCGCCGCATAAAGCAGCATCCCCAAGTTATTTGCGTAAATGGTATCAAACTGTGAAATAGGCAGCGGATTTTGCCCCAACCCCACTTCAACCGTATACCCCGGCCTGCGGTAATCCTGAATAAACCAGTCTTTATACCCCGCGTAAGACGCGATTCCGGTGGAAAGGTCCAGCTTATACCCGCTGATTTGCGACAGATTTTCGCCGATGGTTCTTGCCTCCGGCGGCGCCATATCCATAAAGTTCCAGTAAATGACCTCGCCCTGACTGTGATATGCCATGACCAGCCGGAAATTGTGGTTCTGCGTAAACGCGACCATGGCCTGTGTTTCCGGCTCCGATACAGGGGATGGTCCGGAATAGCGCGTCGGCCCCGGCCCGGTAATACCGTATTCCGCTTCCGCGTTTTTCGAAAGCTGCCACGCGGCATTGTAGTTATGGTTTAAGTCTACGCCACGGTTATTTGCCTCCCAGTCCTGTGAAAAGTCCGTACTGCCCTTGTTCCACGTAATTAAGTCCTGATAATAGGGGTTTTCGGGCTGCAGCCCGTTCAGCACCAAATCAACGCCGTCCGGGTTGACCATAGGAACAATATAAATACTGCTGCGGTTCCAAATTTCCCGCGGGTCATAGCCGCCTGCCAGCGTGCGGCCGTCCGTGTACGCCTGCAGAAAATCTTCGGCGAATTTCATCAGCACCGGTGACGTAATCCACTCCAGCGCATGGTGCGCTCCGTTGTAAAACACTTGGTTCGGCCCGGTACCGAGCCGGATGTAATACAGATTTCTGCCCAGCACGCTGTTGCCGATGCTGCCCGTTTCAAGAAAAGGATACAGTGCCTTTAGGCCCTGAATGTCCCGTGCAAGAACGTCGTAGGTATAGTTGATGTTGGTGTCCACAATATCCATGCCGTAGGGCACCACAATCCGCTGGCCGACCGTCAAATTCTGCGGGTTTTGGTCGGGATTGGCAATTGCGATCGCTTCCGGGCGAATATGGTATTTCTGTGCAATACTGTAAAACGTATCGCCGGGACGAATTATATACAGATCATAGCCGTTTAAAAATCGTTCCAGTACCCGGTAAGTATTGGGGCCGATTACGCCGTCGGGCGTAAGTCCGAAATTGCGCTGAAATTGAATCACCGCATTGCGCGTTTGCGGGCCGAAAATTCCGTTCACTTCCCCTACGTTATAACCCATTTTTTCAAGCACGGCCTGAATTTCCATAATATCGTTTCCTGTCATTCCTTCACGCAAGGTTCTCACCGTATCACCCCTGTTTCGCGGCGGAATTCCGTTCCGCCGGCCTCGTAATTCTATTTCATACTTTGAATTANNGTATTGCGCGAAAGGATTTTTGACACACAAACAGGGAAGTGCGTCCCCCCGGAGACGCACTTCCCTGTTTGATTCCCAGGCAGCCCCGTGTGCACTGTACGGGCCGCTTTGAAGGAGACTTATTGTTACTGTTGAATTAACGCGGTGGTAATGGAACCTGCAGGCAGAACGAACTGCGCCAGCTGACCTTGAATTCGCAGGCAAACCGGAAGTTCGGAATTAGTCCGGTTCAGCAGAACCGCGGTCAAGGTCGAGTCCGGGTTCTGGAATGCGGTGACTTCCACTTCGTCCGCATATTTTGAAAGCGCAATACGCTTTGCACCGGGCTGAATGTAGCGGCTGAAATGCCCGATGTAGGTGTACGAAAGCTTTTTCTCTACAACATCGTTTGCAGTGTCACACATAATTGGTGCATCGCAGAAGTTTTTTACATGATTGGGGCCGCCGGTTTCATCCAGAACCACACACCAGTCAAAAGAAATGTTGGTGCCTGCGTTCAGGTTGCCAATGATGTCGTGCGCATACATCTGTGCGTTTTTCAGCTGATCGTCCGCGCCAAAGCGGCTGTATTCCACACAACCCTCGCTGAAAACAAGTTTTTTATCGGGGTACTGTTCCCGAATAAGCCGTACTGCGTCAAAATGGTCGCCCGAATACCAATGGAATGCCACGGCCTGCACCATTTTGTCGGTTTCGCTGTCCAGCACTTCACCGGCGCGTTCAAATGCCCGCTCTTTATTGTGATCCCAAATACAAACCTCTATATCGCCCAATCCGTTTTCCTGCAGGGCGGGGTACAAATAATCGCGCAGGAATTCTTTTTCCTGCTCCCCATCGTAACGGCAGGAGTCCCAGGTTTGAGTTGCGTTCGGTTCATTTTGAATGGAAAGCATTTTTACCGTCACGCCGCGCTCCCGGTATTCCTTCACATAACGGCAAAGATACTGCGCCCACAAGCCGCGGTACTCCGGTTTTAAAAAGCCGCCGCCGTTTTTCTGGCCGTTTGACTTCATAAACGCGGGCGGGCTCCAGGGGGAAAGCATTACCGTGATGGGCTCCCCTGCCGCTTCCTGTGCCGCGCGGAAAAAAGGAAGAATGTACTGCTCATCCCTGCGCAGGGTAAAGCTTTGCAGCTCCGTATCCTCCGGGTCGGTAACGGCGGAGTAGTTTCCCAAAGAAAAGTCACAGCTGTCAATGGCCATGCGCGCAAAGCGGTAGTTGTTGCTGCCGCTGCCGAAATACGCATTCAGTATTTCCTTTTTATTTTCTTCGTTCATGCGGGAAAATGTGTAGGCAGCAGCTTCCGTCAAAGCACCGCCAAACCCTTCAAATGTTTGGTATTTTATCTGCGGATAAAGGTTAACCGCCTTGTTTTCCACACCGGTGTCCGGTTTCAACTCCTGTATCTTCTGCTGAGTCATCGTTTCTTTTGCATCATAGGTCGTTGTAATCAGTTTCACTTTCATTTTACAAGCTCCTCTTTCAATAAAATAGACTTTACGCCGATACGTTACGCGCGTACCTTGCCGCTGTTTTGCTTGAATTCGCTGGGGCTGCAGCCGGTCAGTTTTTTAAACACTTTTGTAAAATATTTTTCATCCCGAAAACCGACACGGTAAGCGATTTCATAGGTTTTCAGCCGCGATTCCCGCAGCATGGCGCAGGCCTTTTCAATGCGCACCTCGCTCAGGTAATCCACAAAATTACGGCCCAAGGTCTGCTTAAACAGCGTACTGAGGTAAGCGGGCGTAATCCCCGCTTCTTTCGCGGCGTCGGCAAGAAAAATATCATCGCTGTATTTTTTCTGAATGAAGTTTACGGCAATGTCGACCAAATCGTTTCCCGTCCGGCTGGAATTCAGTGCGGCAATCAGGCGGCCGAAGATGAATTTAATGCGTTCTTCCAGTTCCCTTGCGCTTTTGCTGCGCTGAATTTCTTCAAATACGCCGAAGGGATTTTCAAACACGGTCAGCGTATCGATGTGAAACTGCAGAACAAATCGGTAAACCGACAGAAGCAAAACGATGGTTGCCTGCACGATTGCGGCTTTATTATCGCTTTTTTCCGCCACCTGGGAAAAGAAAACATCCAGTTCGCTCATGCATTTTGCGGCATTGCGCTGTTCTATGTAATTAAATAATTCTTTTTCAATTTCTACGGGATAAATGTCCAGTACTTTGGAATAGATGCTGTCATAAAACATGACAAAATCCGTTCCGAGGAAGAAAAACATCCCTCTGATTTTGAGCGCGTCCTGATACGACTGGTACATCTGCCCGATGGTAACCGCGTTGCTGCCCACCGCAATGGAAAGAGAGACATTGAACAGATGCGACACATCCGTCTTCAGCCTGAGCAGCTTTTTCTGTATTTCCGCTTTCTCTTCGTTTACCTCCCCGGTAACAATGGCAACAATGCTTTCCGCCAAACGCGCGGTCTGGCAGGGAAAGATATTTTCCAGGCACTGGATAATATATTTTTTCTGCTCTTCGAAAAACAAAACGGATTCCGGCGGACTGATGACAATGCAGAACTGACTTTCCCCGGCGGGAAAACCGATTTCCTCCGCCTTTTGCGCCGCAATCTGTTCGCTGTGCGTCAATACGATTTCCGCAACCGCTTTGTCGTGCAGTTCCTTTTGATTTTGCAGCAGCTGATTTTCTTTTTCCGTGTTTTCCTGCACCCGCAGCCGGTCGGCACGAATTCTTCGGCAAACTTCATCCACCGCTTCCAAAATCTGTTCCGGCGGGCTGGGCTTCAGCAAATAATTCATTGCGCCGATTTGAATGGCCTGCTGTGCATAACTGAAATCGTCGTACCCGCTTAATACGATGGCTTTGATTTCGGGGTGGGTTTCCCGTACCTGCTGTATTACCTCCAGTCCGGTCATGCCGGGCATGCGGATGTCCATAAGCAGGATGTCCGGCAGGTATCGGTTGATTTTTTCCAGCGCGTCCCTGCCGTTTTGCGCGGTTGCGCAGACAGCCGCTCCGATGGAGTTCCAGTCAACCACCTTTTCCAGTGCGGTGCGAATATTTTCCTCATCATCCGCGATCAATACCTTGATTTTTTCCACTGCGCGCCCTTCCTTCCGTTCAAAGTTTGAAATCCGTACGAGGAAGAACCATCGTAACTTTGGTTCCTCTGGTTTCCTCGCTTTCGATTTTCAGCAGAAAGTCGTCGTTAAATTTCAGCTTCAAGCGTTCATACACATTGTTTACCGCGTACCCGCCCGGGCTTTTGCTGGTGTTTACATCGCCGTTTCGGCATTCCAGCAGACTTTCCGACTGTTCCGCCGTCATGCCTACTCCGTCGTCCTCCACGGTGAAAATCAGTTGATCACCTTCGCACCGCCCGAATACTTTAACCGTGCCGCCGGTGTCACTGTCTTCTATGCCGTGCACAATGGCGTTTTCCACAAAGGGCTGAATAATCAGTTTTGGAATAATACAGTTGTAAATCTGCTCGTCAATATCCAATGTAAATTGAAGTTTTTCCTTAAAGCGCATTTTTTGGATCATAAGGTAATGGTAAACCAGTTCTTTTTCCTTTTCCACTGTGGTCATGCCCTGGCCGCGGTTCAGGCTGAGCCGGAAAATACGAGACAGCGAATAAATCATATTCGCTATTTCCACATTGCCTGCGGTCAATGCCTGCCAGTAGATGGAATCCAGTGTATTGTAAAGGAAGTGCGGGTTAATCTGTGCCTGCAGGGAACTCAGCTCGCTTTCGCGCTCCCGAAGTTTAAGCACATATGTTGTGTCAATCAGTTCCTTCATATTGCTGACCATTTCGTTATAGCACTGGCCCACCTCGCCGATTTCATCCTGTGCCTCAAAATCGACCCGCTGGGAAAAGTCGCCGTTCTTAAACTTTTTCATGGAATAACAAAGCTGCCCGAGCGGCTTTGTTATAATAGCGGAAACAAAGAAAGAAATCGGGAAAAGAATGAGAAGCACACCCACTAAAATAAGAACCGGCACAACGGCAACGTCTTTCAGGGAATTCAGCATATTGATTTTGGGAACTACATAAAAAATGCTGGTGCCCGTTGCATTGGGGCGGCTGAAATATATGTAACTGTCTTTATAATCCGCAAAGCTTCCCCCGGTGGGGGCGGTTTTGGACGAGGCCAAAAGCTGACCGGAAATGTACTGCGAAACCTGCGGACTGATTTCGCCGGACTGCGTTAAAATTTCGCCACTCTGGTTAAAAACGGAGATTCCTTCGTTGCCTTCCTTAATGGCGCTGCCAATAATGTTCTGCACATAGCTTTCGTCCACCCCGAATACCAGGTAGCCGATGTTGTGCATTTTGGTACGGTTTACAATCATTCTGGAAAGCATGATTTTTGTGCTTTTGTTCAGTTCGAACAGCTGTCGGTCCTTTTGGTCCACCCGGCTCCACACCGGGGCACCCCCCGCTGCGTCTGCAGCGCGGTAATAAGGGCTGCTTCGCACGGCGGCAGGGTCGCTGTTCAGCACGCTCGTGTCGGTCGTTATGTAATACGGGTTCAGTCCGTTTTCCGCATAAAGCGCCACAAATTTAATGTGGGATTTCGTCGCGATTTCATCCATAATAAACCGCATGGAATTGTCCTGCTCCCATGCAATCTGGTTGGAATCGCGGTTCGGATTTTTTTCGTCCAGTACCCGGTTGATGTCGTCGTTAATACTGACGTAGGTGGATATATCGGATATATCCACCTGCATAAATTCCAGATTCGTATTGATTTGTTTTATAATTTCCAGGTTTGCGCGGGAAAGGGTTTCGGTCGTACTGCTTTGCGTGGTATAGTACAGGTAAGCGCAGATAGAGAAAATAAGCGGCACCACAACGGCGTAAAGCATAATAACCAGCTTATATTTAAAGGAAAGATCATGCAGCCGATGTTTTATTCTACTCATTTCAATCACCCTCAGTAAAATAATACCACAATCTGCATGAATTACCAGACCCTACCCTTTCACAGCTCCTACAACAATTCCCTTTGTAATTTGTTCATTCAGTAGTATGTAGACGATTAATGCCGGCAAAGCCGTTAGTGCCATGACCGCAAACTGCACCGCATAGTTGGAGGCGTACTGCCCCTGGAACTGCAATACGGAAAACGGCAGGGTGCGCCATGTGTCGGAAGTCAGGTAGGTCATCGCCATAATAAATTCGTTCCAGTTGTTCAGAAACGTCATAATCGCTATGGTAATAATAGGAGGCTTTGTAATGGGAAGTACGATTTCGAAAATAATGCGGTACACGCCGCACCCGTCAATCAGCGCGCTTTCCTCCAGCGCGCGGGGTACGGATTCCAGAAAGCTTGCCATAATAAATATGCCCTGCGGAAGAGAAAATGCAATGTACGGTATTAACAGAGCAAAAACGGTGTCAATCATTCCAACCTTATTATAAATAAGGAAGTTCGGCAGCAGGGTGGCGTGAATTGGAATCATCATGCCAAGCAGAAGAATGTTCATCACCGTACGGTTCATTTTCCAGCGCATTCTTGTGCAGGCGTACGCAACCATCAGTGAAATAAAAATGGTGGCGACCACCGTAATTGTATTGACCACAAGGCTGTTGCACAGATAATGAAGCACCTTGCCGTCGATAAATGCCGTAACATAGTTCTGCCATTGCGGCGGATTCGGAGCAATCAAAATATTGGATGCAAACAGGTCGCCGCTTTTTGCAAGGGAGAAGTCCACCAGCCACACCAGCGGAAACAGTTCGATCAATGCAATCAGCGACATAAACAGGATTAAAAATCCGCGTGAAATTCTTCGGTTTTTGGTTTTGGAACCTGCAAAGTTCATGGTATGATTCGCTCCTTTCCTTAAGCCTCTGCCTTTGTCTTGAAAACTTTATTCAAAAGTACGGTAGCGACCATACAAACAATCACAAACAAAACGGAAATTGCGTTTCCGTAGCCGTATTCATAAGAACTGAATGCCTTTTGATACAGATAATTCGCCAAAAACTGCGTTTTGTTGCCCGGGCCGCCGTTAGTCAGCAGATAAACCGTTTCCATCTGCTTCAGCGCGGAAATAATAGCAAGCGTTACATTCACACGGATAATCGGGCGCATCATGGGTATGGTAACGCGGAAAAATGCCTGTACCCCGGTTGCTCCGTCGATTGCGGCTGCTTCGTAAAGCTGTGTATCAATTCCCTTAATGCCGGCGTAATAAATGAGCAACCCCCACCCGAAGCCGTGCCACACCAGCACAATTATAACGGACCAGATTGCAAGGTCCGGATTGCCAAGCCATTCCTGCTGTGAACCGCCAAGGCCGATTGCCCTGAGCACACTGTTTAGCAGACCGAAATCCGGGTTATAAATGAATACCCACATGGAAGCTATAATAGCCACCGAAATTACGTTTGGCACAAAGTATGCGGCACGGAAAAACTTTTCAAATTTTCCGGAAACCTTGTCAACCAGAACGGCAAAAATCATGCAGATAGGGTGCTGCAGAAATACAAAGCAAAGCCCGAGCAGCACCGCGTTGCCGAGCGAACCCCAGAAGACTTCGTCGTGAAAAATCAGCTGCCGAAAGTTTTCCATTCCGATAAATACCGGAGTTCCCATTCCGGTATACTGTGTCATTCCGAAGTAGACGCTTAAACAGATTGGTGCAAGAATTGCGCCGATAAATAAAATTCCAGCGGGAGCTACAAGGGACAGAATGACCCATTTGTTGCTGTAAACCTTATTCATAGCTATGTCCCTCCTTTTTTCAAAGGGCAGGGGAGATTTTTCTCCTCTGCCCTTTCCCATACATGTTCTAAGTTGTGAATGTGTTATTTCAGTGCTTCGTCAAGCTTCTGAATATACTGCTCCGGCGTAATCATGCCGACGGCAAACTGCTGTGAAAGGTCTTCACAGGCGGTCTTGAAGGTCGGAGTGCCGCAGTCGTTGATTGGGGTACCGGTGATGCTGGTTGATTTGGAAAGAATTTCAGACAATTGAGTCTGTACGTCGGTTTCTTTGCCTGTCATGTACTTATCAAAGCTTTGTGCAGGCATGCCAAGGCCCATCTGCCATGCATTCTTTGCCCAGTTGTCCGGCTTGTATATGTAGTTTAAGAAATCGATGGCCTGTGCCTTTACCTTTGAATTCGCAGCTACAGAGTAACCGCCGCCGTTCCAGGCTGCAATATCGGTGTCTTTGCCTGCCGCACCGGTGATGGTCGGCATCATAAACAAGCCAATATTCTTGCGGAAGTCTTCCGGCAGACTTTCATCGGTAACCATGCCCATTTCCCATGCGCCCATGTAATAGGTTGCGGCCTTGCCCTGTGCAAACATATTTCTGGCTGCGCCGTAATCTGTTGCGCTGAAGGATTTTTGGAAGAAGTTATTGCCAATCAGTTTCGCCATGTTCTGTGCGGAGGTAAGGAATGCCGGGTTTGAGCTTAGTCCGCCGCCGCTGATTGCCTTCGGTACCAGCGAG
Organism: Ruminococcaceae bacterium UBA3451; assembly: GCA_002378845.1. Classification (GTDB taxonomy): domain Bacteria; phylum Bacillota; class Clostridia; order Oscillospirales; family Acutalibacteraceae; genus Caproiciproducens. Next base: position 53,140 of record DFRY01000048.1, read on the forward strand.
CTGTCGCCCGTTGTTTTCAGAACAATATCGGAGTACATAATGGCGAGCGGATACTTATCTTTTCCGTCCATTACGCAGGGTACGATTCCGGCACCGTTAAACTTTTTGCCCAATGCGATCAGGTCGTCCATGGTCTTCGGAACTTCCACGCCGTTGTCCTTGAAGATTTTCTTGTTGTAGTAGAAAACCATCATGTCGGTGTTTCTCGGCAGGCCGTAAACTTTTCCGTCTTTGCTGAAGCCGTTGAGCGAACCCTTGAAGAAATCATAGCTGGAATAGTCATCCGTTAATTCCGCAAGGTAACCGCTGTTGATAACCGGGTCAATAAACGCCGGCTGGCCCCAGACTGCCATTACATCCGGCAGGCTGTTGGAAGAGGTATAGGCCTTAAACTTCTGTTTGTAAGCCTCGTCCTGCAAAGCTTCTACTTCTATTGTGACATTTGGATGCTCCGTCTTATAATTCTGGATCAGCGTCTCCTCCAAAAGTCCCATGCCGGACTTTCTGTCCGGAAGATTGGAAAACAATTTGATTGTAACCGGTTCCTCCTTGGCGGGTGCTGCGCTTTCCGCCTGGGATGCGGGAGTACTTGCTTCCGCCTGGGACGGTGCTGTGGATGCCGCCTGATTTCCTCCAGCGGAACAGGCAGCGGAAGCCATCATCATGACAGCCGCCAAAAGAATTGCTGTGATTCTTTTTGTGCCCCTTTTCATTGTCATCCTCCTTATCAGTATGTGTTTTTCAACTGTGCAACTATTGTATCATTATTACTTTCCGGTAAATAGATGAATATCTTTTAAAATGGTGGAAAATTTTTCGATTTTTCTATTATTTTGACGGGAAACATACCCTGACCGGATCAATTTCAGTATAAAATAAAACGAATTTCACTCAGAATTTCATATCTGGTCAGTAATATCTGCATACTTGTTTTCTGAATTTCCTGCATTATAATGAAAATCAGAACAAAAGAACAGGGATCAAAAAGGAGCAGTTACCATGAACGAAGTTCTAGAATTTTTAAACGATAATTCCGTCTTTTACATTGCCACAGTGGACGGCGACACCCCAAAGGTGCGCCCGTTCGGTTTCGCCATGGAATTTAACGGCATGCTGTGCTTTGCAACCAGCAACAAAAAAGAAGTTTACGCACAGCTGAAAGCAAACCCCAAAGCTGAAATCTGCACCACCTCCAAAACAGGCGAATGGCTTCGCCTGAAGGGAACCGCCGTATTTGTTACTTCTTCGGATGCGAAACAGGCGGCATTTGCCGCAATGCCTTCCCTTCGGGAAATATACGGCGCAAACGATACGATTTTTGAAATTTTTACCCTTGAAAACGGAGAAGCCACCTTTTGCAGCATGGCCGGCGGTTCTAAAACCATAAAGCTGTAATCAAACCGGAGGGTAAAGAGGGCATTATGGAGAAAAACGAGATTCTATCCGCTGTGGAGCGGATGCTGAACGACCCCGNNACCCCGAGCAAATGTTTGTCCTTTCCACCCTGACGCAGGACGGGTTCCCCGATTCCAGGCTGATGGGCAACATCTGCGAAAAAAGTTTAGCCGAAGTATTTTTTACCTGCCGGACCGGCACGCGGAAAATTGAAGAAATGGCGGAAAACCCGAAAGTCAGTGTTTATTTCACTTCCGGCCCGGTTACCGTTTGGCTTTACGGTACCGCGACCACCACCCGCGATTTGAACGTACGCAAAAAAATTTGGAATGACCGGATGCTGAGCATTTACGGCGAGGGCGTTGAATCGCCGCGCCTTACGGTAATTCGGTTTTTGCCGCAAAAAATTCGCTTCCGCGGCGAAGCGAAGGAATATATCGAATTTGATCTTGAGTCATAACAAGAAAGGGGAATTTCCATGGATTTTTTGGAGCTTGCGAAAAAACGTTATTCTGTTCGAAAATACGACAGCCGGAAGGTGGAACCGGAAAAACGGGAAAAAATTCTGGAGGCAGGCCGAATTGCCCCTACTGCGGCTAACTTGCAGCCCCAGCGGATTTTAGCAGTTTACTCGGAAGATGGCTTGCTCAGACTGCGAAAAGGCGTGAATTTTTACGGCGCCCCGCTTGCGTTTGTTATCTGCTCCGACCACTCCGTCAGTTGGAAACGACCGCTGGACGGCCGTGATACCGCCGACATTGACGCTTCCATCGTTACCACCCACATGATGCTGGAAGCGACCGACCTCGGTCTGGGTTCTATTTGGATATGCTACTTTAAACCGGAAATCATTAAAGCGGAATTTCAACTTCCCGACAGTGTGGAGCCCATTAACGTGCTGGGCGTGGGGTATAACGCAGGGGAAGTCAAATCTCCCGACCGCTACAGCACCGAACGCAGTCCGCTGGAAGAAACCGTTACCTTTATCCCTTAAACAAAACTCAAAATAAATTTAAACGGGCTGCCTGAAGTACATCAGGCAGCCCGTTTTTCACAGGAATCTTTCAATTTTACCGTTTCATTGACAAAAACGGAGTCAGCCATTTCAGCAGGTCAAAGTTGCTGTCCGACCCGAATACGTGGGTGTTAATGGTTTCAATCAGCTTTACGTTGCTTGCTCTTGCAATACGGTCAAATCCGTCGTCGTCCAGCTTATCAATAAACTGCCGCAGCGCCAGAGAATGATTATAATTTTCAAACAGATGCTGTACCAAATCTTCGTACGGAGCCACTTCACAGATTGCCTGCGCGGCATATACGCCGGTCAAAATTGAAGTATACTGTCCAAACCCCAGCCCCGGGGAAATTGCGCCGAAACAGTTCCCCGCATAGAACAGGTTGCCAATCTGCGGCTTTTGGCAAATTCCCATAACATAATTCCGAACTTCAAAGCGGTCGGTGATTCGAAATCTTTGGTTCATGTTCCTTTGGCAAAGGTCAAAAAACAGCTCCCACATTTTATCCAGATCATAAATTTTGGTTTGCGGGTAGTCCGGAAAGGCAATGACCACGTTTGCCTCCGAACCGGAAAACGGAATCACCCAGGCGTAGCCCTTCGGCAAAATTTCATAATTAAACCATACATGGGGTTCGTCGGTGACAAACGTGCCTTCCACCGTCGCTCCTTTCAGGGTACAGGTTAAATCACACCGGTAGTTCCCCTGCCGCATAGCGTATTCACCGTCGCCTGTTGCCAGAATTACATGATCGAAATTTTTTACGGCTTCTTCACAGGTAAGGGTAGAATGAAAGTGGATTTCACTTTTCACCTGCCGCGCAAGCTGCGATTCAAAGGAATTTTCATGCCTGCCGCGAATATTTGTATGCCCGATTTTCCCTTCGACCGCACCGGTCTCATTTTTCGAATGAATGACCAGCTTGTTCACTTCGTCAATCGGATGCAGAACAATCCCGTATTTTTCCGAAAGGGTGTCAAGCGTATCGCCTGACGGCCGGTTCAATACGCTGAACATTGCTTCTGCGTTAACAAAACGGTCGCCGGGGCAGCTTCGTTTTTCAAAAATTTCGGGAGTAATCCCCGCCTTTTCCAATGTAATCGCACACGAAAGGCCGGATATTCCCGCGCCTAAAATTGCAACACTCATTTTATTCCCCTCTATTTCCAGACTTTGTTTTATTATTCCTGTGAAAAGAAGGAAAATACGCCATTCATACAAAAAGAGGAAGCCCGATTACCGGGCTTCCTCCATCTCTATGATTTATATATAATGAATTTCCACAGATCCCAATTCCACACTGCCGTTCAGGGTCAGGCAAGGCGAATCTTCGGTGGGCCGCGCAATTCTCATATCGTTTTCCACGCTGCCAAGGCTGGCGTGAAGGTTGTCGTACACGCGCCAGGTTCTGGGAATAAACAGCTTAATTGAGCCGAATTTGCAGTCAAGCAGCATTTCAGCTCCTTCCGGGCTAAGCTGCGCCTGGTCAAAAAAGACTTCCAGTGATCCGAAGGAAACAAGGAACTGGCCGCTCTTTACACTGTCGCCGTGAAGGTACTTGCTGGATGCGCCGAACGATACCTTGGAATAGGGGTTATTGTCATCGATATTTTCGGAAGTATGCTCCATGGATTCAATTCCTCCGTGACCATGGTGTACCCACTTTTCCCAGTGGTGATTTGGATGAAATATGCAGCTGAACCCAATGCTTGCCAATACGGCAGCAAAAACGAGCAGCCAAAGGCCGATTGGCACGAACCCAAGCGGTTTTTGATAAATAGGGTAAAGAAATGCAACAGGGAGAAATATACCAAAAAAATTCAGGCGAATCGCACTGTGAATAATAATTGCCACCAGCAAAACAGTCGCCAGAATGCTTAATATTCCGATTTCTCCGAAGGAACCGAACTGACTGGCAAGGACAAAAATTGCCGCCAGCAAAAAGAAAGAACCCCAAAACCAGTTTCTATTTTTCATAAGTACTCCTTTCGTTTAAACGCTGCCGCAGTTCCTGATAATAGTACCGCGACACATAGACCTGTTTATGACTGTCAATAAACTGAACCAGACTGGATGCCGTCAAATTACGCGTAATGGAATAAACCTGCGTAATGTTTACAATGGTGGATTTTGCCGCCCGAATAAAATGCCGCGGAAGGATCTTTTCCAATTCATACAGGCGATACTTGATGCGATAAGCATCGTTGGTGGTATGCGCGTAAATATATTCCCCCTCGGTTTCAAAAAACAGCACTTCGTCAAGTGGAAAGTAAAATTCCTGATTTTGCTTATAAAACGTGATTTTCGAGCCAGTCTGGGACTGTTCCAGAATATACTGGTGTATTTTTTGGATGGTGTCGTCCACACGGCCGCAGCGGATCAGCACCTCATCTTCCTCCAAATCATTTACAACTTCGATGCGTATCTTCACCCAATCACCTCCTCAACTCTACGAACATTATAGCGCCTTTCCTATTCGGTTGGAATAGCCGAAAGCCATGTGGTTGCAAATTCCCCGGTAACAGGTAAAGAATCCCGGGTATTACGCAAAAAATCGACAGAGCAACCGTACTTCCGTTTTTTCTCCCATAAAAAAACACACCCGCGAGGCTTTTCACGGATGTGTTTCTTTTTCTCTGCTCTCTGTTCTCTGTTTCCTTTTACCGACTGGCTATCTTTTCTTTCAGCTCGGCGTATTTTCCCGCGGGAAGAACCGCAGCCATCCCCGAGCCGAAAAATGCAACGTCGTCGATTGCAAACCATTTGCTCTTTTGCCCGTACTTAAAATCCAATACGGCGTTTGCACCGGCATTGCGCGCTTTCTGCGCCAAATCTCTTTTTACGTCGTTCAGGTTTTTCAGCTGGGCCCCCAGCTGGAAGCTCATATCACATTCGATTTTCTGCAGCAGCGTCGCATCCGCTTCTGCTCCTTCCACAAAAATGATATCTTCAAAAATTGTGCTGTAGCCAGGCACAAAATCACCTCATTACTGCATACTCATTACCCATTTATTGGGGTTCGAACCGATTAGATGTCGCGCTGCAGAACGGCGACAAATTCCTGCCTTGTTCCGCCGATTCCCGGAATATCTGCTGTGGCGCAGGTTACTAACGACCAGCCCTGCTGCGCATAGGAATTTAACGCCTCTTCCAGCTTCTGCGGGTCAAACTTTCCGGAAAACCATTTGTCTTTCTGTGTTACCACCTTGTACTCTTTCATTGTTATATCCTCCTTATAATACCAATATTTCTAATTTCGATATTATTGCAATATTTCTAATCTGTCAATACACAATTCGAGTTTTTTCGGTATTTTTCTTATTTTTTATAAAAAAGAACGGCAGCCCGGTGAAATCCGGACGGCCGTTCCTATTCAGTTTGAAATTAAAGCAGAGTTACGTCGTAGGATAAAGTCTTGGAAGCGTTCGGCGCAAGGATTTTTACCCCGCGCTTGTTCTCGAAAATATCATCCTCATCGTTGCAGGTACTCAGTCCGGTCCAGGGCTCCACCGCAACAAAATCACCGCCGTTTTTGCTCGACCAGACGACAAGGTAATCAAACCCGGCAAAGTCCACTTTTACCCCTCTGCCGGAAGCCGGATTGTACAGCTTTGCGGAACGCGATTTCAGCTGGTCGAAAATCTGGCAGTCATAGCTGAACCAGGTACGGTCCAGCGGGAATGTTTTGGAGTTGTTCAAAATCAGCGTACGGTGCTCCATATCCACCAAACCGTTTTTTAACGGACGGGGACAGTTTGCGTATTCCTTTTGATCAAATTCAACCACGTAATCTTCAAAGGATTCGCCTTCCAACAGCGGGCAGCGGAACGCGGGGTGACCGCCCACAAAAAACGGAAGCGGTTCGCTGTCTTTATTTATTACAGTAAAAGAAATCGTCAAAGTTTTCCCTTTGAGGGAATATTTCATCTGTAATTCAAAGTCATATGGGAAACGTTCTTTGGTTTCTGCGTTAGAAACAACGGAAAACGTTGCGGAATCGGCTGTGCTGTCAATTAAGCGGAACTCCTGTTTTCTTACAACGCCGTGGCGTTCCATGTTGCAGGTTTTGTTTCCGCCAACAATTGCTTTTTTGTCGCGGATGCTGCCTACAATCGGGAACAGGATGGGGGATTGACCGGCCCAGAATGCGGGGTCACCCTGCCACAGGTACTGCGTGCCCTCTTTGTCCGATAAAGAGGTAAGTTCCGCCCCAAGGGAGCAAATTTCTGCCGATGCGGATTCGCTTTGGATTTTCTGTTTCATAAAGACATCCTTCCATTTATAAAGTATATTTGAGGCAAAAGCCAAATGGCTTTGAACCGAATTGACTTCAGGAAAAACGACCGCAGAAGAATAATTCTATTATATAACGATTCCTTCCTGTCTTTGTTCTTTTGGCGCGGAATGGAAGGAATATGGAAGCGTTTCGTTGCAGAGCAAAAAGATACCAAACGGTTCCACATCGGCCGCGGTCTGTGGCAGAGCGAGATTGGCTCACATATACTGGCATAAGACAGGCCGGACTCAACATAAGGAGAATGAGTATGAACGGGATTGATGTAAGCAAGCACAACGGAACAGTCGACTGGGCAAAGGTAGACGCTTCCGGTATTGACTTTGCGCTTATTCGTGCAGGGTACGGCAATAATATCAGCCAAAAAGATCCAAAATTTGAAGAAAACATGCAGGGAGCGCTTGCGCGCGGGCTGCACACCGGGGTGTACTGGTTCAGCTATGCGGTTTCACCGGACGAAGCAAAAATTGAAGCAAATGTCTGCAGCCAGATTATTGCGCCATATAAAGGAAAAATCGATTTTCCGATTGCTTTTGACTACGAATACGAAAGCATGAATTATGCCCGGCAGCACGGCGTAACCCCCACCAATGCACTGATTGACAGCATAGGCCGCGCTTTTCTGGACACCATGAAAGCCAACGGTTGGTTTGTCTGCCTGTACACGAACATCGATTTTATCCGCACAGGGCGGTTTACTGCCGAAACGCTCGCCAAATATGACCTTTGGCTGGCCGATTATTCCGGAGCACCGGACTATTCCTGCGGATTGCAGCAAACTGGCAGTACCGGTTCGGTACCGGGCATCAGCGGATATGTGGACACAGACGTGGCATTTAAGGATTATCCGTCCATCATCCGTGCCGGAGGATACAACGGCTTTGCTGTTTCACCGAGCACTGCGGTTAACATTGACACCACCATGGACATTTCCTATGCCCATGGCCAGTATTATATTATAAAAACAACTTCTCCCCTGCCGGTTACGGTAACTGCCGGAACTGGCGGGGTCGTAACCGTGGTTCCCTTCCCCCGCACCGGGAACGACCAGCTGTTCGCACTGGTCGCCATTGGGCAGCTAGGGCAGGAAACGGGAATTTATACCTCTGTCACAGGGGAAAGCCCGTTGAAGCGTTTTAAATACCGAATCAAGTAACACACATTCCCGCCGAGCCCGTTTCACACGGTCTCGGCGTATTTTTTTATTTCTCCTTTTCTTATTCTTAAAAAAGGAATATTATAAATATAGAAAGAAATAGTGAACGAACGGAGAGCGATTTATGAAAAAGCGTAAATGGACAGACGAAGAAATTGAATCCTTTCACCAAGAACACGGCGTGGTATCCCATTTTTTCTATTTTAATCGGGCAGATACCAACATTCTTGTACCAAGAAAAATCATCGGCCTGGGCCGTGGACTGACTTTCAACTGGGCAAATCCAATTACCTGGGTTGTGATGGCTGGGGTTATCGGTTTGCTTATCTGGATCAATCTTTTTAAATAAATCGGAATTCAATCTTATCCTTTGATTTTCACAACTGCCTTTACTATGTCCGCTTTATTCCGCACGCTGGCATCCATTGCATTTTGAATCTCGTCAAAGTTAAAAATATTGGTGACAATTCCTTTCAGATTTACTTTTCCGGCGGCAACCGCATCAATCGCCATTGGGTAAATATGCCGGTAACGGAACACCGTTTTCATAGTAAGTTCCTTGTCGAGTGCCAGACTCATGGGCAGATTCACCATTCCGGAAGCATTGTAGCCCACAAAAACAATGGTCGCGCCTTTTTTCGTCATATGTACCGCCTGCTGTGCGGTCAATTCCGAACCGGCTGTTTCGATTACAAGGTCACAGCCTTTGCCTTCGGTCAATTTTATTACCGCCTGCACTGCGTCTTCCTCTTTGCCGTTAATGACGCCGTCAGCACCCAGTTCAAGCGCTTTTGCAAGGCGCCTTTGCATTATATCCACCACATAAACTTTGGAAACGCCCTCGGCCTTCAACGCCATCATCGAAACTAACCCGATGCAGCCCGCACCGGTTACGACGGCGGTTTGACCGGCATGTGCGCCGCCTTGATTTGCAGCGTGAAAGCCCACGGCAAGCGGTTCAATCAGCGCCCCTTCCATCGTACTTACCTTTTCGGGAAGTTTGAAACATAAGTCCGCTTCGTGGGCAACATACTCCTGAAACACCCCGTCGACCGGCGGCGTGGCAAAGAAAACAACATCCGGGCAAAGATTATATCTGCCCGTTTTGCAAAACTCACAGTGACCGCAGGTTTTTCCCGGCTCCAACGCGACGCGGTCACCTACTTTCAAGTGACTTACATTTTCCCCCACTTCAACAATGGTACCGCCAGGCTCGTGCCCCAGTACAAAAGGCGGTTCCACAATATAATTACCAATTCGCCCCGTTTCGTAATAATGCAAATCCGAACCGCAAATTCCTACATATTCCAGCTGAACTAAAACTTCGTTGTCCGCAGGAACAGGAATATCCCGTTCCTCAAACCCCATCTTTCCGATTCCGCTCATAACGGCAACTTTCATTTTTCCCTGCATTTCACTTTCCCCTTTCAAGAACATATTAATAAAATACTTTAATAAAACTGCTTAATAAAGATAATACTAATCGTCTCTCCTTTTGTCAACCGTCTGCTTGAAAAAAAGTATTTATATACAAAGCGACACCTGAAAGGAATTTCAGGTGCCGCTTTGCGTTTTCGATAATCTACTGATTCAACAGATCTGGTCTATAAAAGGGGATACATGCATAAGAGCCGCGCCCACTGCTGCCGCTTCTGTACGGTAGCCGCACACTTTAATGTAATTTCCGTCATCTTCAAATGGGTTTAATCCCGCCGCACGGGCACGTAAATCCGCAATATAATCTTCCATCTGCGCGCCCACATATCCACCTAAAATCACGCTGCAGTCAAAAGACATTCTCAAATTATTCACCGCTGTCGCAAGGTAATCAAGATAATCATCCCAGGCCGCCGTGATTTTCGGGTCGCCTTGGCGCAGCAGGCGGAAGAAGTCCGCGAGATTTCCGTTTGTTAAACCGGATAAAACCGATGCGGAACAGTAAGCATCCAAACATCCTTTTTTCCCGCAATAACAACGGCGGCCGCCGCGTTCAATTGTAATGTGCCCAAACTCGCCGCCGCGCTGATTTTCACCCTGGAACAGTTTGTTTTCCAGAATAATCGCACCGCCGACCGAATCGCTGAGTGACAGGTAAACGCAGCTTCCAAGCGCTTCGCGGTTCCACAGCTCCGCAGTTCCCGCCGCGTTGGCATCGTTGCAAAAGAGGCTGGGATAAGAACAGAATTTAACCAGGTTGGCACACCGGATATTTTTTATCTGCAATATATGGGAATCAACTAAAATTTGCCGGTCATTTGACAAAATGCCCGGAACCGAAACGCCCAATCCCAGTATGGTTTTGGGTTCCGCCTTGAGCTCCGTCACAAAACGGGTTAAAGCTGCTCCCAACTTTTTCGCATAGTCTACCGTATCTTCAAATTCTATTTTTTCACGGGTGCGAAACAAAATCTCCCCATATAAATTCACCAGAACCAAGCTGACGTGATTTTGTGTAATGTCCATCCCCAATGCCGTCCGCGCATTTTTCACACAGGAAAGCGCCACGGCTTTTCGCCCTCCGGTGGAGTCAAGCACACCGTTTTCTTCAATCAGGCCGTTTTCCTGCAAAATTTTTACATTCTGCATTACCGTTGGAAGGCTGATTCCGAGCTGATAGGCGATTTCAGGCTTGGATAGAGTTCCCTGACGGTAAATCAGCTTGTAAATTCGGGTTACATTTCCCTTTTTCAGACTAGCGCCGTCGGTACGATCCTGCCGCATTGGCTCCCTCCTTAATTGTTTTTATTAATGTACCTTATAAACTGTTCTTATTATATCCTTCCAATTGTGCTATTGCAACGATAACGCGGACCTTTCCACAACAATAACAAAACCCCCACCTCCCGGTAACGGCAAGTGAGGGTACTCCCGGAAAAACCAACGCGGCCCAAGACCGCGCGGCTTGTAAAGCTTAGGACACGCCCGTTGCAGGAAGAGAACTGCAATTGGGCGCACATATCTTCCAAACAGCATCAGCAAACTTATCCGGTATTTATTTCTCGATTAACTTTCGTCCATATTATTCCCATTCCAAGCGATTTCCTATACTTTGGCAGCTTTTCTGCCTTTGCTAAAACGTTAGTTTATAAAATAAAACTCAATCTTCTACATTCATCAAAATGATAGCAGGCCGACAGCTTCAAAAACCGCCGACCTGCTCAAGCAGGAAACATATAAATTGAGGAGTTTTCAGTTTAAGTTGCTTTTGCTCGCATGTTTTTTATTTGTCCCATTATAAGCATAATTGCTAGTGTGGTTAAACTTAGACAAATCATGAAAGTAAAGCGATATAGTCCCAGGAGAGAAAAGACAACTGCTAAAATCAATTCCATTGCTAAAATTATTGCTGCGGCTTTCCTATAGTGTTTTGCTTCGGATCCCTCCAACGGCTTATTTCCATCTTCAACAGGGGACATGATGAAAATAACACCGGCTGCAAGCGGTAACAATAAACTACTGAAAAGCAGAATATAAAAAGTGTTNNTGCATAACTTGCAGCAAACAAAGCACCCGCAACAACAACAAGCGAGAGCAGATAACACCGTACCGACGTACTGGCGTGATACCCACCGGCAAACTTTCGAAGTATTGCATACGCTCCATAAAACACGATACTTTCGAGCAACATTCGACTGACTAAACCTAAAAGCAAAACCGTCGCGACATGAATCGCGGAAGTCAGAAGAATATAAACTCCATACTCATAGGTTTCACGGTCTTCCGTCTGAATGGCACCGCGTGCAATCATTCTGTTCGCCACATGACTTGAAAGAGTTGACAGCATTAGATTTTTCTGAACTTTTTCAACCCTGCCGGTGCCTTCGGCTGATAGAAGATAAAGCAAGAGGTGGAATTGGCGCTGGTTGTTAAAGCTTTCTCTGTCGCTTTAGCGGCCATAAAAACAACCTTTGTGCTTAACGATTTTTTTACATTTTCCATTTGAAATTCCTCCTAAAATTTATTTAATCTTATAATAATCCATTTTATTTATTTTTCAATAGAAAACCGATAAACGATAGTAAAATGGCGATAAACGATAGTAAAGCGCCTATTTTGTGACCAAAAACACAAAATAGGCGCTTTTTAGCGGTTAAATATAATATTGCTATGGAATATATGGCATTCCTCGTCGTAATAGCAATCCATCGTTCCGTCATAACGGATAATTGATTTTTGTATACTTAACATTCCGATTCCATGGTTGGACTTGTCTTTCTTCGTAGTCACAAATTGATGGTTTACAATAAGCGGTTCCTGGTCACAGCTGTTTTTCATGCTGATTACCACAAAAGCCCCGTTTCGATTATAAAATGAAATTTCAATTATCTTTTGTTTTGACCGTTTACAGGATTCGATTGCATTGTCCAGCAGATTGGTTACGACCGAACACAAATCCACGTCATTCATAAAATCAAGGCTAACCCCTTCGTTACTGACCGAAAGATTGATTTTTTCGGAATCGCACTGTTCCAGCTTCTGACTGCAAATTACATCCAGCATCTTATTCCCCGAAATGGGAACGGAGTTCGACAGATTATAATGGTCGGAAATGGAAGAGAGATAGCTTTTAATTTTTGAAATATCGTTAGCCTGAGCCAGCGTGTCGATTGCCGCGATATGATTTTTAATATCGTGAACCAGTAATCTGGAATTTTCATACTGGCTTTGTATGATCTTATAATAATCGTGGTCAATTTGCTGTTTTTGATTCGCCAGTTCCAATGCTGTTATTTGTTGGTTGGTTTTCAGCAGATTTTCGTAAATATCGAATACCGCAATATTTGCAAACAAAAGCAGCAGGGAGCCAAACGAAAGTATCAAATAATATTGCGGTGGAAAGTTCACTTGAAGAGATAAAAAGTAGATTTCAGAAAGAACAAAAAACGAAGCGCCGGGCAGAATAAATAACCGAACTATTTTGCTGTTTATACCAATATCCTTCGTTTCGCGTATGGACAGCTGCTCAATCGCCTTGCACAGCAGAAAAAACAGTAGCTTACTGATTACCGCATCTACAATAAATAAGTCAGTTTGTGCAAAAACGCGCGGATTTTCATAAAAACGATTGAATAAAAAGACCGTTATTATTTCACTGATAAACATAAAAAAGGAAATCATAATCGCGTGGAACACAACGGATTTTAATCTGGTATCAAAATAAAACTGAGCCATAATAATATTAGCTAATGTAAACAGAACGATATTCACGATTGGCTGGTTCAAAAAATTCAGTCCAAAAAGAATCGAATAGCTCACAGCCGTGTAAAGCATAATGGATTTAAAACTTTTTATCTTTTCAAATACGTTATTGTAATATTGATAAACTACAACCGCCTCAAAAACATAAAGAACCAAAATCAATCCTGATTTTATCACATTATCGCCTCCTTTCCATCAGCTTGAAGAATTCCCGTTGGAATTGATAATATTTTCGTTGTGAAATATCTGCCGTCACGGTTTGACCGACACCATATTTTAAAAGAACCGAGCTTTTTCCGAACCGCACAACGTAATTTAAATTCACTAAATAACTGTTGTGCGGCTGGGAAAAGAACGTTTCGTACAAATTCTCTTTCCAAAAGTTTAAAGTGTAATTGGTGTAATATGTTTTTTGATTTGTAATAAGCACCGTTTTTCCGTTTTCCGAAAAGGCGCACACGATTTCCTGTATATTTACAGAAATCATTTCCCCATCCGACTTAAACGAAATTTTTCGGTTTCGCTCCAGCGCGGAGTCAAGACTTCTGTACAGCCTTGTTTTTTGAACCGGCTTTTGTAAATAGCGAAAAGCGTTCAAATCAAATGCGTCATCCAAGTAATTTTCAAACGCCGTAATCATAAATAAAACAATGTTCGGGTTTTGCTCTTTCAGCCAGTAGCCTGCCTTAATGCCGTTAATCTTTTTCATTTCAACATCTAAAAAAGCAAGATCAAAAATTTTAGTTTGCGCCGTCAGTTCTTCGCCGGATTCAAAAGAAGAAATACTGTACTCCAGATTTTTCTGTTCAAAATAAGCAGATATATAATCTTTCATCTGATCTCTTATTACCGGGTTGTCGTCACAAATTGCAATCCGCATAAATATTCCTCCTTTTGACAAAATCCTCCTCTATTATACACATTAATTTTCTTGTAATCAATTTCTATTCGTTCACGGGGTAAAATTATCCGGACTGCTTTTGGGACACATTCTTTTATTTTTTGCTTGCTTCATAATGACATATCGGCATTATTTTGAAGAATATTATAGTGCACCAAAAAGGCCCGGTCTGAAAAACCGAGCCTTTTCAATTGCTTTAACCAGCCCCAAAGCCGATAAATTGGCTTTTTATCAATAAAACAACCTAAATATAAAATAAAAAAGAAGGCGGTAACTTAATTTACATCAGCTTAGGCGGCTGATCGTGTCCGGCTTAACCGACCATTTAGGGGAATTAAAAATTCCTGCACTCGACCTTGCGGCGCTTCCATTGATGCAAACGCAAAGTTCTGCCCGGAATGCGGAGCTCCGCAAACAGCCCGTGAAAGTGTTTGCAGTCACTGCGGTGCAAAACTTGCGGGCGGCGCGAAATTTTGCCCGGAGTGCGGCACGCCGGCATCCAATTAGCAGATTTGTCAAAACACGGAATGCAGTAAAAGAACTGTATTTGACTTTATAAAAATGGGGTGAATTACATATGGAGTCGGTATTGACAAACGAAAGCCTGAAAGTGAACGGGGAACATGTAAAATGCCCATCCTGCGCAGCGGAAATGGTGTTCAGCCCGGAAGAAGAACTGCTTGTTTGCCCTTATTGTGGCACGCACCAGGAAATTGCAGCCGGCAACGATCCCATTGAGGAACATAATTTTGAGTTTTGCCAAACTGGCTCGGGAGAATGGGGGGTGGCGACAAAAATAATTCATTGCGACAACTGCGGCGCCGATATGGTAGCCGATACAAACGTTACCGCGCGGGTATGCGCATATTGCGGATCCCCCATGTTAACGCAGGCTGAAAATCCGGACAATGTTTCGCCGGAAGCAGTTCTTCCATTTAAAATTGCGGCCGATACCGCAAAGCTTTACTTTAAAGAGTGGGTAAAAAGAAGATTCTTTGCGCCGCGTGCCCTTCGGGATGCGAGTTCGCTGCAGCGGCTCAACGGCGTTTACATTCCTCATTTTACATACGATTGCAATACCCGGTCTGACTACCACGCGCAGGCCGGAACGCATTATTACGAAACCGAAATGGTCACGGTTCAACGGGACGGCAAAACCATAACGGAACCGCGGCAAATCATGAAAACCCGGTGGACGCCGGTAAGCGGTAATTTTTCAAGCAGCTTTGACGATGTGCTGGTACTTGCTTCAGAAAATGTCGACAGCAAGCTGGTCAGTCTGGAGTTCGACTTGAACGATTTGGTTCCGTACCAAAAGGAGTACATTTACAGTTTCCTTGCTGAAAACAATAGTATCAGCAAAGAAGCGTGTTGGAATACCGCGCAAAATATTATTAAAACAAAGCTGGAAATGGAAATTACGAAAACGATTGCTGCGGATGAAATAAGGTCCCTTTCGTTTACAACGGATTACAGAAACATCACGTTTAAAAGCATTTTTCTTCCGGTCTGGATTTCTTCTTATCAGTTCAAAGGGAAAACCTATAAATTTATGATTAATGGGCAATCCGGTGAAATTAACGGGCAGGCACCGTTCAGCGCGCTGCGCGTTTCGCTCAGTATGATCGGTTCCATTCTTCTTTCGGCACTGTTTTTTGCACTGAACCCCATTTTGGGTATATTTGCAATCATCGGCTGTACCGCACTTCTGCTAAACTTAGGTTCCGGAAAATCAAAAATGAAACTGCCCGAAGGTAAGCAAAAGAAAAAATAAATACGACTGCAACAACAGAAACCCCCGGCTCGAAAGAACCGGGGGTTTCTGTTGTTGCAATGCTATTTTATCGGAACGCAGATTTCGCAATAGTGCCGGCGAACCAACTCCACTCGGTATCTTTCGAGGATTGGCTTCGTTTCATCAATCGGAATTTCCTGATTTTGAAGTTCCGAATAGATTTCATGCCATGCCTCTTGCACCGCCTGAGCCGTATGGGTAATTTGAAAAACCGCGTATTCTCCCCCGGAGAGATCCCCCACGTTCACCGAATTTCCGTTTACACGATAATTCTCCGGAATTACGAGACAGGTATCATACCTGCAGTTTTCGGGTTTCACTTCTGCGGGGTTATCCCAGGCAATGCCAAGCAGAATAGAATTGTCATCCAAAAAATTATTTTCCCCCGCCCAGCGTTTTAAATCTTGCATCGTTTGCTGATTGGCGACGCCATAAGGGCCAACACGCCTGATGTACGCAATTCGGTACGGAGGGAGTACTTCCATCTTTGAATTCATAGAATAATTTCCTTTCTAAAATGATTCAAAGAGATCTCTTCTCCTTCACTATATATCCAATTAAAATAGATTGCAAAGGTGAATTTAAATGCTGTAAGTTATTATAAGTTTACACCGGCAGTATTATGAAATTCGACTGATTCTATTTATAATATGACAGAAAAAAACCGGGGCAGGGAACCAAAACTCTGCCCCGGGGTGCGGTTCATAATGAATTTTTCATTATGCCGCTTCTAATACTTCAGTTATCTGTTCTGACGCAAGCTGATCTATCACTAAATTCACATCGACTTCAAGGGAATCCACTCCTACTTTCCCAAGTACGATTGTGCCTGTAATAGACCCTTCCTCGTCCGCGGTTGCTTCCTCTTTCGTAAATCCGTTCTCCGCGCTCCACTCTACTGAAACATCTGTATTTCCAATTGCATCTGTCAACGCATTTAGAATCTCATCTGCGTCAGTATCGTTTGTTACGACTAACTCGTTTAATTTATTTTCCGCTGTGTCCTGACAGTTTTCCAGCAGCAGAACAGAACATTCCGTATCAAATACGTTTTTGATTTCTTCCGGTCTGTTGTAATCTTTCCCGCCGTTCCACACTGCTTTGGCAACCTCAAGTTTTTGATCCTTTGTCAAGGTAGCATAATCGCCTTCTACATTGAGAAATAAATCCTCAGCATGGGAGATCATCGCGACCTGTGTCTCGCCAGCACTTCCCGCATTGTTAATAGCTACGACACCTGCTGGTAAAACTGCTTTGGCTTTATCCAAATAATACTGTGTCTGGTCTTCTGCAACGGTTGTATTTTCCGTATACCCGTCAACACCGGACACGATGCCTTGACCATTCACAACCCAAATGGTCGGCTTGCCATACGCCTCTGTATCATTGGTCAAAGTCGCGTCTACTGTTAATTCGGAATTGTTCAAGGCAGTATTGGTGCCCTTTGACACTTCAATTCCGCCAAACTCATTGTCACTTACGTTTATTTCGCCTTTTAATGTTACTTTAGAACCGTTGACCAGAATCCCTCCGTCCGCTCCGGATGCGGAAACATCCTGCAAAACAACGCCGTAAGCATCGTACACCTGGTAGCCATAAACGCCCTGCCAACCGTCGCCGCCTGCCATTTGAACATTCAGGCCTTCGATTGTTACATTATCTGCGATTACGAGAATCCCCTGCCGATAACCGTCGTCCAATTCGTTCAACTCATCCGTAAAAGCAAGCTGGTATCCGTTGCCGTCAATTGTGATTGCTTTGTCGACAACAATTCTGCTGTCAATATCGCTGATGTTGTCTCCGATCAAAATAGTGGCACCGTCTTCGGCATATTCCAAACTGTTGAGTTGGTCTAAGGTTGAAGCAAGAACATATTTATATTTCACTCCATCCGCCCAATTGCTGTGAACGTAATTGTTGGAGCAGTTATTATAATTATTGCCCATTGCCAAATCTTTTTCCGCATCGC
>DFRY01000016.1:0-36735 GCA_002378845.1 Ruminococcaceae bacterium UBA3451
TCCTCATGTTGGTTCATGCGGTATGGGCAACCATTGTGCTACGCCAAAACCGGGCGGAACAAAAAGCGGGCTTCCATAAATTCAGTATTTTTGTCTGGATTTTGTGGATGATTCCATTCCTGTCCGGGATGATTATGGGAATGATGAAATAAGACAATTGTACGAAAAACACCTTGCTGCAATGAAATTGCGGCAGGGTGTTTTTTATTTTGCTGAATAATTCATCCTGTGCTACTTAAACTAATTCTTATGCTGATTTTTACTGCCGGAAAAGGAGGATGACATGATTACTTTATTAAAAGGAGTCGAATGCTACTGCCCGCAGTACATTGGCAGAAACGACATTCTCATTGCCGGCGACAAAATTGAGAAAATCCGTTCGCAAGCCAATTGGCAGTGCGACCTGATTGACGAAACCATTGACTGCAGCGGGCTGCTTGCATTTCCCGGGTTTATCGACCAGCATGTGCATATTATTGGGGGCGGCGGCGAACAGGGCTTTTCCAGTCGTCTTCCCGAAATTGATTTTCAGGATATTCTGCAAGCCGGCGTAACCACAGTGGTCGGTCTGCTCGGTACAGACGCCTGCACCCGCAGTTTGGAAGCGCTGTACGCCAAAGCTAAAGATTTGGAGTATCAGGGAATTAGCACCTATATTTATACAGGGAGTTATTCTGTTCCTGCAATTACTTTTACAAATAGTATTGTCAAAGATCTGGTTCTTATTGATAAAGTCATTGGAACCGGGGAAATTGCGCTTTCAGACCACCGTTCCAGCAACGCGGAAACCGCCGTGCTGCTGAAGCTTGCCTCTGATACGCACATCGGCGGTTTACTCGGCGGAAAAGCCGGAGTGGTGCACCTGCACATGGGGGACGGGAAAGCGGGGCTGTTCCCTCTTTTACAGCTTGTAAATGCATCCGACCTGCCGAAAGACCAGTTCGTACCCACCCACGTCAACCGCAACGCCCTGCTGTTTCATCAGGCGGAGGAATATTGGAAGCGAGGCGGCAATATTGACCTTACCGCGGGCGAAACCGCCGGGCTGCCGGTACCGGAAGCCGTTCGCAGGCTGCTGAACAGTAAGACGGAGCTTTCCGGCGTTACGGTCAGCTCCGACGCTAACGGAAGCATTCCGGGCGGCGGAGCGGGCAAAATTCAATGCNNCAGAAGGAGGATATCAACCCCGAAACCGCGGTTCGGCTGGTAACGGAAAACGTGGCAAAAGTGCTGATGCTTTATCCTAAGAAAGGCTCTTTGCAGGAGGGCAGCGATGCAGATATTCTAATTACAGATAAAAACTATACAATTCAAAAATTGTTTTGCATGGGAAAGCAATTACTGAACCATACTAGCTAAGTGGTAACAGAAATGATTTTCAAAGAATAAACCGACAAATCAAGATTCCCGAAACGGATGATATAAGGAGAAAAATATGAGCACAAGCGGATACCTGGTGATTATCGGGGGCGCGGAGGATAAAAAAGGAGAAAGCGTTATTCTGCGGCAGGCTCCCGAAATGTTATCTGAGGAAGAAACGCTTACTGTTTTAACAACCGCAACCGAAGAACCGGAGGAAGCAGGGCGGGACTATAAAGATGTATTCGAGCGGCTCGGCGTAAAAAATGTAAAGAGACTGAACATCAATACCCGCGACGACGCCGGCGACACCGACCACTGTGATGCGATTCGAAGTTCAAAATGCGTTTTTATGACCGGCGGCGATCAACTGCGGATTACCAGCATATTGGGCGGTACCCCTGCGGGATGTGCGCTGAAAGAACTGTATGAAAACGGCGGTATTATTATGGGAACCAGCGCCGGAGCTTCCGTCATGAGTTCAACCATGGTAGTGCAGGGAAACGACAACGAACCGGCGCGCAAATGCACCTTGAAAATGGCACCGGGGCTGGGGCTTTGCAGCGGAGTCATCATTGACCAGCATTTTGACCAGCGCGGGCGGTTCGGCAGGTTACTATGCGGCGTTGCTGAAAACCCAGAGGTACTGGGCATTGGCATTGACGAAGATACTGCAATCAAGTTATTTCCCGACATGCATTTTGAAATCATCGGCTCCAATGCCGTTACCATTATTGATGGCAGTACAATACAAAGCTCCAATGTTTCGGAACTGAACCCCGACGAAATTCTGGCAATCATGGGCGTAACCGTTCACACCCTGCCGCAGGGCTACGGGTTTGAATTAGAAAACAGAAAGGTTCTGCGTTTAAAGGATGGAAATGGAACGAATTCAGATCAATGATTTTACGATTTACAACGGCCGGAATATTTACAGTCACCGTCCGGTAATGAAAATGATTGTAGACATTGGAAAATACGGAACGGTGCCGACGAATCAAATTCCCGGCTTCAATGAAAAGCTTCTGAACGCATTCCCCGGCCTGAAAACAAACTGCTGCAGCTGCGGCCACGAGGGCGGATTTTTGGAACGCCTGAACGAAGGCACTTATCTGGCCCATGTACTGGAGCACACCATACTCGAAATGCAGTTCATGTTGGGGTATGACGTAAGCTACGGCAAAACCAGGACGCTGGAGGAACCGTCCCTTTTTTACCTGATTTATGAATTCGAAAACGAAGTATGCGGGCTGGAATGCGGAAAAGCCGCCGTTTTTATTCTTAATTGCTTTTTGAACGGAGAGGACGTAAACACCGGCCAGTTTTTGGATTACCTGAAACGGATTTCCGTTGAAGCGGAATTGGGGCCAAGCACTTCCGCCATTGTGGCAGAAGCAAAAAAGAGAAACATACCGGTTACCCGAATTGGTCATGAAAGTTTGGTGCAGCTGGGCTACGGAAAACACAGCCGATTGGCAGAGTCCACCCTGACCGACGTTACCCCCTGCATCTGTGCCGATATTTCCTCCAACAAACATTTAACGAAAGCAATTTTAAGCGAACACCACATTCCGGTGCCGTACGGAAAAGTAGTCTATTCAGAAATTTCCGCGCTGATGGTGGCGAACCAAATCGGGCTGCCCGTCGTGATGAAACCGTTTGACGGGAACCAGGGAAAGGGAGTGCACCTTAACCTGAAAAGCGAGTCGGAAATAAAAGCCGCATTTCAGGAAGCGGCCAAATACAGCAACGGAATCATCGTGGAAAAATTTATAAGCGGCAGGGATTTCCGTATTCTGGTTGTGGGCGACCATGTAAGCGCCGTTGCGGAACGGCTGCCTGCTTCTGTAACGGGGGACGGAATTCATTCCATCCGCGAACTGGTGGAAATTACAAATCAAGANNAGACGAAAACCGCGGCGAACAGCATGAAAAGCCGCTCACCAAAATCCGGCTGGATCCCGTTGCATTGAATGTGCTGCAAAAAAACGGAATGAACGCGGATTTTATTCCCGAAAAAGACCGACGTGTTGTTCTGCGGGAAAACGGAAACCTGAGCACCGGCGGTACGGCCATCGATTGTACCGACCGAATCCACCCGGATAATATCGATTTGGCGGTACGGGCGGCAAACGCCATTGGCATTGATATTGCTGGAATCGATATTGTAACGGAAGACATCTCCCAATCAATTTCAGACACCGGGGGCGCGATTGTGGAAGTAAACACCGCCCCGGGCATTCGCATGCACCTTTACCCCACCGAAGGAAAACCGCGGAACGTGGCAAAAGACATTGTGGACTTGCTTTTTCCAAATGAAGAAACCTGCCGTTTCCCCATTGTATCCGTAACCGGTACCAACGGAAAAACAACCACAGTCCGGCTGATTCAGCATGTTCTTTCCCAAACGGGGAAAGTGGTCGGAATGACCAGCACAAGCGGCACATTTATAGGGGAAAAATGCATTTACAAAGGCGACAATTCCGGCCCGCGAAGCGCAAAGTCGCTGCTTTCCAACAAACAGATTGAAGCTGCCGTTCTGGAAACTGCACGCTGCGGCATGGTGCGGGAAGGGTTGGGTTNNCCTTGGGCTGGACGGAATCGACACCCTGGAAGACCTTGCTTATGTAAAAGCCCTGGTTGTGGAAGCTGTAAAGCGGGACGGTTACGCCGTTGTAAACGCGGAGGACAAAATGACTCCGGCCATTCTGGAACGCGTAAGAGCCAACAAAATCCTGTTTTACCGGGATTCCAAAGCGGCGGTTCCGTACAAAGCCATGGATTGCATTCGCGTTTATACCGACCGCGGTTATATCAAAATTAAAGACGGATTGGATTTAATCCGTATTGCGCGGGTTTCCGATATTCCCATTACCCGGGGCGGAATGATTGCGTGCAACATTGAAAACTGCCTCGCGGCGGTCGCAGCACTGTACGGGCTCCGTGTTTCACCCGACACAATTGCAGCCGGACTGCTGAGTTTTACGGAAAACAAGGGGCGTTTTCATTTATTTGAGCTGAACGGATTTCAGATTATGCTGGATTACGGTCACAATCCCGCGGGTTACACCAGAGTGACCGAAGCCTGCAGAAAGCTGGGTTACGCGCGGCTCATCGGAGTAATCGGCATGCCGGGCGACCGGATGGATTGTTCCATTCAGCAGGCTGCTCACCTGAGTGCGGAGGCATTTGACCGCATTTATATTAAGGAAGACACAGACCTGCGCGGCAGACAAGAGGGTGAAGTCGCCGGGCTGTTTTACAAAACCATTCTGCAGTCCGGTTACCCAAAAGAAGATGTAAATATTATCGAAAACGAACTGGACGCTTTGAAAGCCGCTGTAGGTAAAGCACATAGCAACGACCTGATCGTTGTATTTTACGAAAAAATCGAGCCGCTTCTTTCCTACCTGGATTCCGCCGGAGCAAAAAGCGTAGAAACGCAAAAGAATACCGGCGAAGCGCTGCCGGCGGGAAAAGTAATTAATCTGTAATTTTTCTACGGCCTTATCCGTTACAACCGGATAAGGCCGTTTCCTTTTGCAATAGGACAACCAAATCTACCTAAAACTGACATATTATTTATTCACAGACAATATAATGAATTATCTTATTATGGACGGTGGCATTGTATTGTGGTTGTAATTATTGGAAAGAAACAAATCGGAATCGCACTGGCCTGCCTTGTGGCAATTGTAACCGGAATTATCGTTTTTACCGCAAGACCGCAGGCAGCCGTACAGGCAAGCACCACAAACACAAACTGGGGACTAGGGTTTCACGAAAACGGCAAACAGCCGACCGGGAATGCTTCCGCAGCCACTTTGAAGCAGTACAATGCGTATTATGTGGGGGCCGCGGATAAAAAAATTATTTATCTGACATTCGACGCGGGTTATGAAAACGGGTACACTCCGGCTATTTTGGACGCACTGAAAAAACATAATGTAAAAGCCACATTTTTTGTTGTGGGGAATTATTTAAATACCAGTCCGGATTTGGTAAAACGGATGATAAGCGAAGGCCATATTGTGGGAAACCACACGAATACCCACCCCGATATGTCAAAAATATCGGATATGGAATCGTTTAAAAAAGAAATCGGAGCCGTAGAAGAAAAGTTTAAAGAAATTACAGGTCAGGATATGAAGAAATATTACCGCCCGCCACAGGGGAAGTACAGTGTGAGCAACCTGCAGCAGGCAAAAGAGCTGGGCTATCATACTATTTTCTGGAGCCTGGCTTATGTGGACTGGTACCAGGATAAGCAGCCGACAAAGGAAGAAGCCTTTTCCAAGCTGCTGCCCAGAATTCATCCGGGTGCGGTCGTTCTGCTGCACAGCACATCCAAAACTAATTCGGAAATACTGGATGAACTGCTGACCAAATGGCAGGACGACGGGTATCAGTTCGGCACACTCGACCAGCTGTGCAGCCAGTAGCGCAGGTCTGCACAGCCAGAAAAACATAAAAACCCGCAGACTGCCGGAACACCGGATTGTCTGCGGGTTTTTCCTGTTTTATATTTTATCAGTGCCTGGGATGGGTACGCACAGCCAGTACCGCCTGTATCATAGCGGTAAGTACCTGCGCGTTGGTCTGCGGGTCAATATCGGGGGTCGGCTGGCCGTCCATAAGTACCATGTATTTGGAGGGAAGTTTATTCAGTGACAGGGCGACAATGTCTTTTTTGCACCGGTCGCATTTGCAGCATTTAAAACGTGCCAATACGGAATCCAGCTTTTCCAGCACAATACTTTCCATCGAGTTAATCAGTACGGTGGGCTGAGTGTCCATAGAAGGAACGCCTATTTCACGGCGAACGTTCACCCGGCGTGGATTCAGCGGTTCTTCCGCAGGCATAAATTCCGCCGGAGCAGCGGCCGCAGTCGGAAGCTGCTCCTCTTCCGCCGTATCCGCCGAGGATGCCCTAGCCGCTTTCGGGCTGGAGGGCATCAGCTTTTTATACATTAAGTCTTTATCAATTTCCTTTTTTGTTCTCGCCATGTTTATATCCCCTTTGCCATCAGTTCGTCAATAAACTGCAGATAATCCAGTGAAATATTGTTGCGCGGTGCGTAATCCAGAATACTTTGCTGGAGCGACTGCGCTTCACTGACAACGACACTGTTGCGGATATAACTGTCAAACAGGCGAATATTCAAATCCTGCGCAATCAATTCCGCCGTTCCTCGAATTTCACGGCTAAGCAGCGTGCGCGGGTTGAATTTGGTAAGCAGAATTCCCGCAATACGAAGGCCGGGGTTGCAGTACTTTTTCACGCGCTCCACAGTTTCGTAAAGCTGCGCAATTCCCTGCAGACTGAAAATATCGGAAAGCATGGGCACGATAATTGTGTCGGACGCGGTAAACGCGTTTATGGTAAGAATACCGAGCGCCGGCGGGGTATCCAGTATAATATAATCATACAAATCCATAATCGGCTTAATTGCTTCTTTGAGTAAAAACTCTCTTCCGGTATTGGTGAACTCCAATTCAATTCCGCTCAGCAGGATGCTTGAGATAATAATATCGGTCGTATCCGTTTTCTGAATTGCGAACTGCGTTTTCACGTCGCCTTTCAGCACATCGTAAATCGTGGCGCTGGTTTCGGAATCCGCCCCAACGCTAAACCCCAAATTCCCCTGCGGGTCCAGATCGATAATCAGAACGCGAAAGCCTTTTTTCTTCAAACCCGCCGCCAGATTACAGGTTGTAGTTGTTTTACCGACTCCGCCTTTTTGATTGGAAACGGATATAACCTTGCTCATGCTGATACTCCCCTTTTTTCTCCGTAAAATCCATAACATTATAATTATACTATTTTTAAATGCAATTAACAATATTTCTTCTTTTTTCTTATATCATTTCTCATCGCATTTTGTAAAAAAAGATACTTTCACAAAACCATATGCCCTTTGGTTTGCTTTCTTGCCGTGAAATTCAGCCGGTATAAAATAAAACTCGCTCTGCTCGCCCCTTTCACTTTGGTGACAGATGCTATTTTGTTCCGCCTTAAGCGTTTAAAATGCGGCGAAAATCCACATTGATTATTACTCTGTTTGGGAATATAATAAAAAAAAATCAATGATTGCCCGCCAAATGAGAAACGAGCGGAAAAGGGCTGAAAATGGCAAAGAATCAAACGATAAAAGCAGAAGCTTTTGACATAATGCAATATTTATACGGTGCGGTACACAACCCCTTAATTCACTGTCTGGTGCATTTTGACGGTTTTCTGGACGAAGCGGCACTGAAAAATGCGGTCATGCTTTCACAAGGTGCACTGCCCCTGATTGGCTGTTGTTTTAAACCATCCGGTTACCACCCGTGTTGGGTCAAGCAGTCGTTTACCGCGGACGACATTGTAACTGTGGTCGATGCAAAAACCGACACGGAAAAGCGGCAGCGTGACGCGCTTGCCACCGTTATTGATGTAACCAAAGAACCGCAGCTGAAAATTTTGCTTCTTCGGGGAACAGCCGCCGATACGCTTTGTGTCGTTATAAACCATATGCTTTGCGACGGAGCGGGCTTTAAAGAATACCTGTATCTGCTCTGCCAGCTCTATACAAACGGGAGCAGCACACAAAAAATGCCCGGCGGCTCCAGAAACGCGGCACAGGCATACTCCAAATTTTCCGTACCCGAACGGCTTCAAATTTTCTTCTCGAATTACAGCCTTTCCAAACAAAAAGAACAGGCCATTTTCCGTTTACAGGGTGACAAAGACAACCCTATTTTTTCGGTACAATCCATTGACCAAAATGAATTTTCTGCAGTTCGCCGCTTTGCAAAACAAAGGGGCGCTTCCGTAAACGACATGGTTCTTACCGCATATGCGCGTGTTTTACGGGCCGAGTTAAAAAGCGACCGCATCCTTTTTCCCTGCCCCGTTGACCTTAGAAAATATCTGTCCGAAGACCGGACGCACGGTATCTGCAATTTGACCAGCAATTACCTTTGCGATGTGACCATTCACAAAAACGATCCGTATGAAACCACGTTGGCACAGGTCAGCAACCAAATGAAACAGCAAAAATCAAATGACAGCTGCCTCAAACCTGTAATGATGCTGGAACTAGCAATGCGCTTCCTGCCCTTTCGCCTGATGCAAAAGGTGTTCTATCAAATTTTCACCATTCCGGTGCTTTCCTATACCAATTTGGGCATAATGGATGAGAATCGATTTCGGTTTAAGGGCACAGCCATAAAAGACGTTTATTTGACCGGCGCGGTGAAATACGTTCCTTATTTTCAGATTGCCGTTTCCACATACGAAAATGTTTGTACACTGAGCAGCAATCTGTACGGCACACCGGAAGATGAAATCCACATGAATCAATTCCTTGTCGCGGTAAAAAACGAACTGATTTCGGCTTCCTATTCCGTTTCCTAGGATGTGCCGTGGGCAAAATTTTAACCAGACCATAATTTTTCATTGAAAATACAGAATACGTGCTGCGCAATACGAAGCACTTTGTAAAAAACTCTGCTCTGCTTTGCGCAAATTATGAAACAGACAGGAGATGTAACTTATGAGCCACTTATTAGAATCTTTGCAGGTCGGAACCCTGCAATTAAAAAACCGCCTTGTTATGCCGCCTATGGCAACAGCCAAAAGCGGCGGCGACGGAAAAATCAGTCAGGAACTGCTGGATTATTATGACGAAAAATCCAACGGCGGAGCTCCTTCCCTTATCATTATTGAACACAGCTTTATCCGTATGGACGGAAAAGCAAGTCAAAACCAGCTTTCTGCTGCAAGTGACAGCGATATAAAAGGACTGAGCAAGCTTGCGGAAGTCATTCACAAAAACGGAAGCAAATGTGCCATGCAGCTAAACCATGCCGGAGCACAGGCAGATGCTGCTGTGACCGGAACAGAGCCACTCGCTCCTTCTGCAGTACCGGTACCCCCAATGGGAAAAGTGGCGCGCGAACTGACCGAAGGGGAAATTGCGGACATTGCAAGTTCGTTTGCGCGTGCCGCACGCAGAGTAAAAGAAGCCGGATTCGACGCCGTAGAACTGCACAGCGCACACGGATATTTACTGAATCAGTTTTACTCGCCCCTGACGAATCACCGCAAAGACGCATACGGCGGTGACCTTATGAACCGCATTCGCATTCATCTTGAAGTAATTGCATCCGTACGCGCTGCCGTCGGTGATTACTTCCCCATTTTGCTTCGTCTTGGCGCATGTGATTACATGGAGGGCGGCACCACAAAGGAAGACAGTGCCGCGGCTTGCCGCGAATTCGAAAAAGCGGGCGTCAGCCTGATTGATATTACCGGCGGTCTTTGCCGGTACAGCGTGCCGGAGCTGACCGGACAGGGTTATTTTTCCTCTGTTTCCCAGGCGGTGAAACAGGCGGTAAGCATTCCGGTTCTGCTTACCGGCGGTATTACCGAGCCGCAGGCGGCAGAAGAACTGCTTATACAGGAAAAGGCTGACCTGATTGGTGTGGGGCGAGCGATTTTTAAGGACTCTGACTGGGCTAAAAATGCCGTAAAAGCATTACAATAATTTTTCTTTCACAGCCGAAAAACACCATGAATTTTATCCCCCTTGCGCAGCAAAAAGCGTAGAGGGGGATTTTTCTACCCCAAAGCTGAACAAACAAGGTGTTGAAATAAAGAAAACAAAGCGGAAAGTGTATTTATTTTCACTGTTTCGTTATGAAAATAAATTTTTTATCGCTGTGGATTCTGTCAAAAACAGCTTGTATATTTTTTGTTTTTCATGGCAATTTGATGAATTTTAACAGACTGTGAACAAAGGGGATTGACATTTCAACCGTATAGTGTATGATGTGCATAAGGAACAACTTACACCGTTTTCTTCTTAGCCGCGAAAGGTCTTGTACAGTAATTTTGAATTATTCTCGATTAAAAAATGCAGTAATTCATAAAATCAGCTTTGCAATCTGCAAAATATGCAATTTTTATTCGTTTATCAGTCAAAAATATTTTCTGTACAACTTGGCAACAGGAGCAAGAAATCCTTGCGATGAATAAAATAAGATCAAAGGGGATGAGGCTATGAAAAAAGTCGAGATGATACTGAGACCGGAAAAGCTCGAAGAAGCAAAAGAAATTTTTAACGAATTGCAAATTCACGGCATGACTGTAACCATGGTTTCCGGCTGCGGGCACCAAAAGGGCAGAAAAAGCTGGTACCGCGGTACCGAGCGGGACATTAACCTTCTCCCGAAAGTGAAAGTAGAGACCGTCGTTCACGATGAAATCGTAGCCGAACTGATTTCAAAAATAACCGAAAAGGTAAAAACCGGTGAGGTCGGTGACGGCAAAATCTTCGTTTATAACGTAGAGCAAGCCATACGTATCCGGACAGGTGAGAGTGGTGACGATGCAATCTAAAAACAGTTATCCTGTTGACACAAAGAAAAAAGTTCTGGTGTCCGTTCTTTCTGTGGTTGCTCTGGCAATCTGTGCATCCGGAGTTTTTTTCTCGGTTTACAGTCTGATTTATAACATCAGCTTTCAGGTACTGAACACGCAGGTTCCCGGGGTTATTTTCGGGGCGGCGGTTCTTTATTTGGGAATACGTTATTTTTTATCGCTGATGAATCTTCGAAAAGAAGTTTACAAACCCACTTCCCGATTCTCGTGGAGTAACTTCAAAAAAGATTCTTCCAAAAAGAGCAAATAGCTTGCTTACATACAAAGAGGCAATGGCGCCGGAATTGTTTTGACAATAATTCCAGCGCCTTTTTGATTTTTATCCAAAATTGAATCATTTAAATTACGTAACGGGCAACGGCGCCGGTTTCGAGTACTCGAAACCGGCCTTTCTTTTTATATTACAACTTTAAAAGAGGAGATGGAACCCAGTGAAAAAAGTTGAGATGATTATTCGTCCAGAAAAGCTTGAGGAAGTCAAGGAGCTATTAAACGAGCTGCAAATTCACGGCATGACCACAACGATGGTATCCGGCTGCGGAAACCAGAAAGGCAGAAAGAAAATTTACCGCGGCACCGAATTCAGCATGAACCTTCTTCCGAAAGTAAAAGTAGAAACCGTTGTTCATGACGAAATTGTAAATGAACTGATTACAAAAGTTGCCGAGGCAGTACGAACCGGTGAAGTAGGCGACGGCAAAATTTTTGTTTACAATGTGGAGCAGGCGCTTAAAATTCGAACCGGCGAACGCAACGAGGAAGCTCTTTAACAGCACAGTTTCCCGCTTTTTACGTAAAACCCGCAGTTCGATCCTAATGCATACTTATTTTGTTGAGGATATTTTAATTTAAATCGGGGGTAATTGACATGAAAAAATTATGGAAGATTCTAGGCGTTCTCTCCGTGGTTATTGTCGCTGTCGCGCTGTTTTCAACGACTGCGTTCGCTGCCAGCACCGGAGCAGACCCGACCGGCGCATCGTATGCCGCGGCGAAAGGGACTGAAACCATTCAGGATGTTGCGGTAGCAACAAGTCAGGCTCAGCTGAGCGCAAACTTTGTTTGGGTTATGATTACCGGCTTTATGGTCTTCTTTTTCCAGTGCGGCTTTGCCATGGTGGAAACAGGCTTCTGCCGCGGAAAGAATGCGGCACACACCATGACCATGAACTTCATGGTATTCCTGGTAGGCGCAATCGGCTACTTCCTTGTCGGCTTTGCACTTCAGTTCGGCGGTTCGGGCGGCAACGCAAACCTGGGTTCCGGCGGTTCCGCACTGAACGGCTTGCTTAGTATTCCGGGATTCGGCGGAATTTTAGGCTACAAGGGCTTCTTTTTACAGTCCGGCGGTACATACGACGCCGGCATATACGCCCTGTTCTTCTTCCAGATGGTGTTTATGGATACAACCTGCACCATTCCAACCGGAGCCATTGCAGAACGCGTAAAATATTCCGCGGTTGTAATTTCCTCTTTCTTCGTTTCCATGATCTATTACCCGCTGTTCGGCAACTGGATGTGGGGCGGCGGCTGGCTGGCAACCCTTGGTACGAACTTCGGCCTTGGCCACGGCGCGGTTGACTTTGCCGGATCTTCTGTTGTTCATGCAATGGGTGGAATGATGGCGTTTGCCGGTGCAATCATCATCGGGCCGAGAATCGGAAAATTCAAAAAAGACGGTACCGCAAGAGCATTCCCCGGTCACGATATTCCTATGGCGATTATCGGCACAATTATCCTGTTCTTCTGCTGGTTCTCCTTCAACGCAGGCTCTACCCTCAGCGCAGGGGACTTCCGCCTTGCGGTTGTTGCAACCAACACGATGATTGCCGGTGCAATCGGCGGTTTAGTCGCAATGTTCTATATGTGGATCAAATACGGCAAACCGGACCCGTCCATGACCTGCAACGGTGCTTTAGCCGGGCTGGTTGCCATTACGGCGCCCTGTGCGTTTGTTAACGGAATTGCTTCTTTCTTTATCGGAGCAGTTGGAGGCATTTTAGTATGCGTTGCCGTTCCGTTTATTGAAAACAAGCTGAAAATCGATGACCCGGTCGGCGCTATTTCCGTTCACTGCCTTAACGGTGTTTGGGGTATACTCGCTCTTGGATTATTCGCTGACGGAACCTATGGCGACGGATTTAACGGCGTTGCCGGCGGAGTAAGAGGTCTTTTCTACGGGGATCCGACCCAGTTGGTCGCACAGTTGATTAACATTCTGGTTCTGATTGTTTGGGGCTTCGGTGTTTCCTATGTATGGTTCAAGGCTCTGAATAAATTCTGGGGCTTAAGAGTAGATGTAGAAACCGAAATCGAAGGCCTTGACCTGGACGAAATGGGTGCCCTTGCTTACCCGGATTTCGTTTTGCAGCAGTCCGAACTCGACATGGTTTCCCCCGATCCTGATATTGTTGAAAAATATGTAAAAAGAGCTTAAATCCTCCCGAAAAAGACCTTCCGGCTGTACCGGAAGGTCTTTCTTATTTCTGGCTATACGCAAAGATTATGCCAGTCTTTTTATCTCATCAATTTTAGCAATGACATTTCTGGAATAATTGGTGGAATAAACTCCGTTATTCCATAGCTTTTTTGCGCCCGCTTCCCCTCGGTTATACACCATAAGCGCCTGATTTAAATTGCTGTATTTATCCACGATTCCCGAAAGCATGTATACGCCGGCCTTTATGTTTTGCTTCTCGTCCAATAAATCGGTAACCTTCAGTGTCTTTCGCAGAAAATCCTTATGGCAAATATTAATCTGCATCAGGCCGTAATCATCGGTTTTACTGATCATATTCGGATTGAAGTCGCTTTCTACATTAATCAGTGCCAGTACCAAATCGGCAGGAACTTTTTTTGAGGCACACTCGTCGAACAGGTAATCCTGCAGATCGTTTGACAAAGGCACGTCATAGTATTGCCTGATGGCCTGCTTAGGCGTAAGCGTACCGGAGGATGCCGGCACCGGCTGTGAATTTGCTTTTTTCGTTTCCGACACGCTTTCCGAACTGACCGTCTGACTAAAATGCGGATTTACTGTCGGAACGGCAATTTCGCTGCTTACCGAACTGACTGAGTTTAATATTGAACCCGATTGTGCGCTTTGCGGAGCAGAAGAAGACGAAGACGGCTGCGCCACAGCCTGCGGAGCAGACTGTACCGAATAATGTACACCGATAACTACCATGATTGAAATCATGAGAAGCGCATATAATAATCCTCTCGATTTATCGCTTGCCATTGTAGTTCCTTGCTCCTCTTTCTAAAAAATAATATTCTTGCAAAGACTGAAAAAACAAGTAACAATTTATATTTTTCCCGGTTTTCGGAAGAATATTCTATTTCTAAAAAATTATGTAATTATTTTGTTACCCTTTTGTCATAGTATTCAAAGCCCAACAATCGTGTACTTAATATAATTTGGTGCTTCTCCCCCCTGCACTGCAAAAACCTGCAAATCGGATGGGATCAGACAGGAGAAAGTTGTCGAGTATCATTCGTAATTTTTACTCACCGCGAAAATCTTTCTGATGCAAAGAAAAAAACGCCCGCCTGAAAGCGAACGTTTTTCGTCGTAATAAAAGTATGAGGTTTAACCGAATTTAATTTCCGCCTGTTCCCGAATCGTTTCCATCGCTTCGCTTACCTGCACGGCAAGCTTACAAGCATACTGGTATTCTCCTTCATAACGTGACCGATTGGTAATGTAATTATAAAAACTGCGGGCTTCGCCGCTCATTGCGCTGTCTTTCGGATTTTCACCGACCACCGTTTCCTGCGTTGAGTCATTCCATATAATTCGAATTCCGGTCAGTTTGGAAATAGAATCGATGACGATAGTTCCTTTGTCCCCTAAAATTTCGGAGCCAATTCGGCTTTGCCCTGTTTTGGAATAGCTTAAGTTTACCTGCTTGTCCTCGTATGAAAAGATGCTGTTGCCAAAACCGTCTGCTCCGGTTGTGAGGAAACCCGCCGCGGCGGTGATTTTTTCAGGCAGCCCGAAAAAATCCAGCGCCGGGTAAACGCAGTAAACGCCCAAATCCATCAAACAGCCTGTGGCAAACTTCGGGTTAAATATATTGGGTACTTCGCCGCTTAAATAGCTTTTATATTTGGAAGAAAGCTGGGAATAATCGAACCGCGCAGTCGTAATTCGCCCGATTTTCCGAATGGCTTCTTTCAAAAGCAAGCGAGCCGGAAGATGCAGCATGATAATTGCTTCCATGTAAATCACATGATTCTGCTGTGCCAATGTTAGCAATTCTTTCACCTGAACGGAAGTAACGGTAATCGGCTTTTCACACAGCACATGCTTGCCGTGTTCCAAAAACACCTTGCACTGTTCATAATGCAGAGAATTGGGGCTGGCTACATAAACCGCTTCAATATCATCACTGGAAGCCATTTGTTCCAAATTCGTAAAAACAGTTTCTACTGCATACTTTTTTGCGAATTCAACACCCTTATCAAAATTTCTGGAATAGACGGCGGCAAGTTCCAGACCGTCCACCAATTTTGTACTTTGAATAAATTGATCGGTAATCATGCTTGTGCCAACGGTTCCGAATTTCATACTGTAATCTCCTTTATTTCCCAATAATCTTATCCTTTGAATATACTGTTTATTTCAACAGAAAAAGGCGGCTGAACTGCCGCCTTTTTCATACGGTTACTCCGGCGTCTTTTAGTGCGTCTTTCAGTGCATTGACGTCCTGACTAAAACAAAATCCTTGTATCCCCGCCTGTTTTGCTGCCGCAATGTTTTCGGGCATATCGTCAATGAAAAAGCATTCCGCGGGATTTAGTGCAAAACGTCCCAAAAACAGCTGATAAATTTCTTTTTCCGGTTTAATAAAATGGACGTCTGCGGAAATAAATTCCCCGTCCATACAGGAGGTTGCCGGCATAATATGGCGGAACAAATGATACCGCGTACTTACATTGGACAGAAGATACAAATGATAGCCGTTCTTTTTCAGCTGCAGTGCCAGTGCATTGGTTTCCGCAATCGGCTTTAAGTATTCATGCCAGTGTTCCCAGATTTGCCGCGCCACAGGGTGCAGGCGCGCGGGAATACGTTCACATACCAACTGGATAAAATCGTCCGGGTCAACGGTTCCGCGATCATTATTCAGCCATTCCGGCGCCCGGAACATTTTTTCATATATTTCGGCGGCATCGGCCTCATCCTGAATAAATTCCGATATGTATTCCTTCGGTTTATATTCCACAAGTACCCAACCCATATCAAAAACAATATTTCGAATCATATTATTCCACCTGCTATTTCAATTTTCAATCTGCACTGAGTCTGTCACTAAGTATTGGATTTTCCGCTGTTTTTGACAAAACGGGTAATATCTGTTTGACAGACCAGTGCCTTTTTTCCGCCTTCCCAGTCAACCGGCGCCGAAGTCGCACTGAACCATCGATCCCGTTTTGCATCATAAACATCGGAACTGGCGGCTTCCCCCGTACGCTGTAATTCTCCTGTTGGACAGTTTTCGCAGGGTTCCTCCCGCTTTCTAAGCGTCTGGTAACAAATATCCCCTTCTTTTACACCGGGCGAAGCACGTCTCACTGTTGAATTAAAATACATAAGACGGTAATTATCCGGGTCAACCACATAAGACCATAATTGAATATTATCCGTCATTGCCTGAAATAAATCGCGTTCCACTTTTAACCCTTGTCGAAGACGGTACTTTGTGAGAAAAGAACCGATTATTTTCCCAATTTCAATCAGCGTTTCCAGTTCGTCTTCCTGACAGTAAGTTCGAAAGTCAAACCCTAATACCGCCCGCAGCTCGTCGCCGTCGTACACCGGGCACTGAAGCAAACTTTTTACCCCGCGGGATCTGAGCAGAAGAATCGCTTCACTTTCTTCTTCTTCCTCTAAGTCCGGACAAAAGTAAAAGCCATTGTTCAAAAAATGGGAACGCATCCCGCTGAAATCCCCGTAAAGGAGCGTTTCATTTTCTTCGCGGTTTTGCGCTTCCATATTCCACTCGTAAGTGCATAAAAAGCCTTTCCGGCTCTTTTCATAAATATATACCCGCTCGGCAGAGAACTCCCGCCCGACCATGCGTAAGATAAATTGGATCGCGCCGTGGCTGTCTTTCGTTTCACACAGCATTTCGTAAATATCCATGGTGAGGGAATTTTTCATAATCTGCTGGGAACTGCGCCGAAGCGGGTGTGTGCCGGAACCAGCCCCCCGTTCCCCGGCTCTTTCCTGTTCGCCAAAAATAACAAAGCCGTCTTTTCCGCGCGCCTTTGCTTCGTAAAGCGCAGAATCCGCGTTCTTAAACAACTCGTAAAAATTCTTGCCGTCCTTTGGATAGATGGAGATCCCGACGCTTCCGGAAATTTTATAATCTTTATTTTCCCCGGTATAGGTTTCGCGAAAAATGTCGCACACGGCCTGCGCTTTTTGCGCTATCTTCTCGTTGCTGCCCACATTTTTCAGAAAAACCACAAATTCGTCCCCGCCGAAACGGCCCAGAATATCCGTACTCCGGAAAAGTGTGCGAAGCTTTGTTGATATTTCAGACAAAACCGCATCCCCGAACAAATGGCCCAGATTATCGTTAACTCCCTTAAAATTATCCACATCGATAATCATTAACGCATGGCGAATATTCCCGTCCGTCGCCCGAAGGCAGGAACGAATATAGGACTCGACCGCGACTTTATTGTATAACCGGGTAAGCGGGTCCCGCTGGGCGCTGGAAATCAGTTTTTCCCTTTCCCGCATTCGTTCGTCTATATCGGCAATTTTTCCGATTGCCTTAACCGGGTTGCCTAATTCATCGCTCAAAACGGTAATGCTCACACTGGTCCATATGTAACCGCCCCCTGCCTTTCGAATGCGCACTTCCAATTCACCGGAAGGAATACCCTGTCGGGCGCGCTCCACAATTTGCAGTAAGGCTGCTTTATCGTCCTCGTAAATCAGTTCTGAATTCGGAAGAGAGGCAAGAACGTTTTCACGGGGCAGCGGGTACCCGAAAAGGTCGTCCCACTTTGAGGTTGTATAAATCGTATCGTTTTCAAAGTTATATTCAAAAAATATATCGTTCAACTGTTCTGTAATCATTCGGTAGCGTTCCTGTTCACTTTGAAGCCTTTGGCTGAGCAGTTTTTCACTGGTTATGTCAATAAAAATACAGCGAATTACGTTGCGGCCCTGGCTGTCCTCCGAACAAAGGGCATTTACCCTGACCCAAGTAGGCCGGCCGTCCTTCCGCGCTATGCGGCATTCAAATTTGATTTCGCTCCCAAAACGCAGCTGTCCCTCTACATTCGCTTCAAGTGCCTTATACTCTGTTGTAGTAAAAAGCAATTGAAAAATTTCCAAGCCGGTTTTGCCGTCCAAATCTTCCCGCGTATAGCCGCAGATTCGGTAAAATCCGTCGTTTGCGTACAGCAAGGTAAGGCCTTCGTCGTGCGCAAGCTGCACTACTCCGCCCGGAATACTATTGGTTATGGTTTCGAGCTCATCAAATGTCAGCTTTGCCGCGCCAAAGTGGTTTAACGGATTATCATCCATCCGTTTATTGCCTTGTTCCATTTTTCTGTCCTTTCAAACAATACGATCGGTTGTTTTTAAGCAAAAGGAAATCCTGTCTTGACACACATTAATGTTATATCATAGTTCACCCTCTTTTACAATGATTGACGGGGCAAATTTGCTGCGCCGAAATAGAAATTTGGATGGTACAAAAATCAGCAATTAAAATATTATAAGGTAAAGGGAAAAAACAGATAAGTTCTGCCCGGTTAGGAGGATTCCGAATGGAGGATGTCTGCTCACTTTGCAATTTAAAAGTCGGCCAAACAGCCCGCGTAAAAGACCTACGATCCACAGGGAGTATGCGGCGGCGACTTCAGGATATAGGACTGATTGAAGGTACCAGCGTGGTATGTGTTCAAAAAAGCCCGGCCGGCGACCCGATTGCATTTTTGATTCGAGGTGCTGTCATCGCACTTAGGAACGAAGACAGTCAAAACGTAATAATAAGCATGGCTTGATAAAAACAATTCTGCAGCCGCAAAAACACTTTGCGATTGCAGAATTGCTTTGAAATGGCCCCAAATTGCTGTACTGCATACTGGAAGGATGATTGGAATGGGTTTAACGGTAGAATCAACCGGAATGAAGTCCATGGATGAAGGACTGGTTATTGAAAAGAAAGACCCCGGTGACAAAGTAGTAGCGCTGGCTGGTAACCCGAACGTAGGAAAAAGCACGGTATTAAACGGCAGTGCGTTTTGGAACGCCGGAAGTTTCGTTTATTTTGCCGTAGCAGAAATGGCGCGATGGGATTCTGACCGAAGTTACACAGAAAGCAACCCGAAATAATGTCTTATTTTAGGAAGCTTCCCTTCCTTAATTCTGTTTCTATTATATATACCAAACAAAAATGGAATGTTTTATAATAAAAAGATGTATTAACCGTAGTTTAATCTTGCTGATAGGGTGAAAATGAAAAAATGAAGTTTCATAACATTTTAAAAGTGTATCGCCGCGACTGGCGAAGCATTATTACAAATCCTGTAGCCATCATTATTATTGCCGGGCTCTGCATAATCCCCTCCCTGTATGCCTGGATTAATATTAAAGCCTGCTGGAATGTTTACGAGAACACCGGCGACATTCCCGTTGCGGTGGTGAATAACGACAAACCGGCAAACTTTAACGGAAAAACCATAAATATTGGAAGCAATGTGGTGGATGAATTAAAGAAAAACAATAAAATCCACTGGGTATTTGTAAATTCGAAGGAGGCCGACCTGGGTCTTGCCGACAGCACATATTATGCCGTAATTGAAATTCCGGAGGATTTTTCCTCAAAATTTCTGACGGTTCTTTCCGATAACCCGCAAAAGCCGCAGATTACCTATAAAGCAGACACAAAAGTGAACCCGGTTGCAGGGAAAATTACGGAAACCGCGAAAGACAATCTGGTTCAGGAAATTACCTCAAATTTTGTCTCCACAGTGAATCAAACCGTCTTTTCCTCCCTGAATACCGTCGGAAAAGACGCGGACGGAAACCGTGACAATCTGCTGCAGATGAAGGACGCCGTTGTCAAAATCAACAGCGGCATGACGGTCATTACAGATTCCCTTCAAACAATACATACCGGATCCGACAATGTAAGCCAGCTGCTTGACAGCGTAAGCTCCGCGCTGCCGACCATACAAAGCGGACTGCAGGTAGTGGAAAAGAATAATGCGGACAATCAGGCCATTATCCAGTCCACAAAAACTTCGCTGAACGATTCCATTAATAATCTGGATTTAAATCTGAATTACGCCCAAACTTCAAACACCCGCATTCAAAGCCTGATCGCAAATTTAAATGAAGCCGCCGCGCAGGGAAATTCTCAAAAAATCAATACCATTGTTCCTGGCATCAGTGCAGAACTGGATTCCATGGACAATGCGATTGATTCCACCATCGATTATTTAGAAGAATATAAATCCATCGACTTTAATTCCGATATTGAAACCATGATTACTTCCCTGCAAAATTTAAAAACCTCGCTTTCCACCCTGCGGCAGCAGCTGGTGACAATGCAGAGCCAAATTGAAAATTCCGAACAAGACCTCGATGCGCTGTACGACTACCTTAATACTGCAATACCGCAGTTGGAGCAGCAGCTGGATTCTTTGGATCAATCGCTCACTACAGTTATCAGCGGTCTGGAGGATTTAAACCAAACCATGAATAACCCTGCAATTGCTCAATTGATTACGAATTTAAAGGCAATTCAGTCCTCCGGCTTAAAAGACACCTTAATCAGCACGCTGGAAGCGATTCAAAATTCACGCGACAGCGTGGAAGCTGCCCTTTCTTCGCTGGATTCCTCAATTACAACGATGATTCAGACAATTGACACCGCTACCAAACAAATTGATGCGACAGTCGGATTTTTAAAGTCCACCGAAACGCTTAACACCGATAAAAAAGAGGACTTAAATAAAGTCATTTCCTCCCTCGAAAAAATACAGCCGTATTTGGAAGACGAAAAAACGCAGTTCGGCGGCATTCGGCAGCAGCTGAACCAAACTAACGCTATCAGCAAAAATATAGCCGACACCATAAACAGCGACGCGGGAAAAATAAACGCCCAGCTAACTTCCGCACTGGTGCTATACCATTCCGGTGCGAGAGACGACCTAAATGCTATGGCGGACAGCCTGACCACCGCAACAAAGGACGCTGCAGCTTTAATTCAATCCGCGCAGGGGCTGAGTTCCCAGCTATCGGATATGGTTCANNCGACCGACCTGAACAAGCGGCTGCTCGAATTCAAAGACGTGATCAGTCTGCTCAGCAGCAAACTGGAACTGGTCGGCAATGACGATGTCGCACAAATTATCAGTGTGTTGCAAAGCAATCCACAATTTATGGGGAACTTTATGTCCGACCCCTTTGACCTGAAAACGGAATCCATTAACGCAATTCCCAACTACGGTTCCAGCATGGCACCTATTTACACCACACTCGCCCTATGGGTCGGCTGCCTGCTGCTCAATTCCATTCTAAAACCAAAGGTGGGGCATTTTGAGGGCGAAGAGCTGCTCACACTGCGGGAACGGCATTTTGGCAAAATGATGCTCTTCGTGGCGCTGGCAATGATTCAAGGCCTGATCGTATCACTTGGTGACCTGCTGATTCTGCACGTTTACGCGGTAAACGGATTTTTATTTGTGATGTTCTGCGTTGTTTCCTCCATGGTCTTTTCCATAATTACTTTTACCCTGATGAGTACGCTCGGAAATATCGGGAAAGCGCTGTCTATCATCTATATGATTCTGCAGCTTGCCGGCAGCGGCGGAACGTACCCCATTCAGGTCGACCCGCTGTTTTTCCGTATTTTCCAGCCGCTTTTCCCCTTTACTTATACCGTGGGCGGAATAAGGGAGGCCATTGCGGGCCCCCTGGTTTCCAGCGTGGTGCAGGACTTTGTACTGCTGCTTTTATTTGGGGTCGTGTTCCTGCTGTTCGGATTTTTCGCGATTGAATCACTTCACAGCCGCATTCACCGGTTTGAAGAAAAGTTCAGGGAATCCGGTATCGGAGAATGACGGGGGATAAAACAATGAAAAAAACAAAAAAACCTTCTCATAAACTGTTTCATCGATTCAAAAAAGCAGTTGGGAATACATTCCATTCTGGCATGAAACCGGTATTTCTCGTGTTTTTTAAAGATGTGCGCACGATTACCCACAATACGGCGGCGCTGCTGATTGCGGTGGGACTTTGCATTCTTCCTTCCCTGTACGCGTGGGTTAATATTTACGCCTGCTGGGACCCGTATTCCAATACCGGCAACCTGCCCGTTGCCATTGTGAACAACGACGAAGGAACCTTATTGGACGGAAAAATTATCAACGTGGGCGAAAGTGTCATTGACGAACTGAAAAAGAATAAGTCCATCGGGTGGGACTTTGTAGACGACTGGCAGGGAAACTACGGTCTGAACGAGGGGAAATACTATGCACTGATTGAAATTCCACGCACCTTTTCCACCGGGCTGGTCAGTCTAACTACTTCCACCCCGCAAAAGCCGGTTGTTACATACCGTGTCAACGAAAAGCTGAACGCCATTGCGGCAAAAATTACAAATGTGGCAAAAGACAAGTTGGTAAGCAACATTGAAAGCAACTTTGTAAAAACCGTAAACGACACGGCGTTAGGAATGCTGAAATCCGGAGCACAGGAAGCAAATTTCAGCAAAACACAGGTTTCCGAACTGCAGTCCACCCTGACGGAAACCAACGGAAACATCCTGCAGCTGAAAAAATATATTGCACAGGCCAATACCGATTCTAAAAACTTTCAGCAGTATTTAAGCACCACAAGCGCCCTTGTCCCAAAAATGACAGAACAGATTGACAGTCTGGAAAAGGTAACGCAGGCGGGAAAAGCGCTGACTTTACACACCCAGCAAACCGTGCAGAACATTTCCTCCGATATCAATGGAGACATGGTTCAATTTCAAACGCTGGACAGCCAAAACCAGGCACTTTTGGCAGCACTCGGGAAAATAAACGACAATACAATCAGTACCGACTTAATCGGCACTGCTAAGCAAACCGTCAATATTTGTACCGCCGTCGACAGTATGCTGGACGCTGACAGGGAAAATATTCGCACCCTGAACAAGACGGCAAACCTCAGTTCCCTTACTTTTCTGTATGACAGTATGGAATATCTGGACGGACTTGTACTGAATGAAAAAGACACGCTGAACAAACTGATTCCGCTTCTGCGGGCAGGCTCTTCCAAAACGGCGGTTGCCGCCGCATTGAACGACCTTTCGGGCATCAGCACGGAAATTTCCACACAGGTGCAAACAGTATCAAATTCGTTTTACACCAAGGGTTCCCCGGTACTGAACACCATGGTAAGCAACCTGACCACACAAATGGACGATACCAACAGTATTCTGGAATTGACCAAAACGCTTCTTCCCCAGCTGAATGCCCTGTCCACATTTGGGAGCGCCAGCAGCCAGCTTTCCGTCCAACAGGCAAACAAACTGAATGACCTGCTAACCACACTGCAGACCAGCTTGAATCAGCTTTCCGAAAAAATGAACAACCTGACCGGCAGCGACATTGACCGTCTGACCGATATTATTGAAAATCATCCGTCTGAAGTTGCAGACTTTTTGTCGTCCCCGCTTGACGTAAAAGAAGTTGATGTGTACGAAGGCGGCACGTTCGGCGTAGGTTTGACTCCGTTTTACACCGTCCTTGCCATTTGGGTGGGCGCATTGCTCGCCTGCGCACTGCTGACGGTGGAATGTGAAGATGAAATCGGCGGAGTAAGGCTGAATCTGAAGCAAAAGCATTTTGGAAAAATGCTCATTTTCCTGCTCATTTCCCTCATTCAGTCTACAATTATTACTGTCGGCGACGTATTGGTGCTTGGCGTTCACCCTGCCAGCTTCGGGCTGATGCTTGGTTTTGGCGCACTTTGTTCCCTTGTGTTTACCATTATGATATTTACATTGGTTTCAATTTTTGGCAACGTGGGAAAAGCGATTGCGGTTGTCATTATGGTTTTCCAGATTGCCGGTGCAGGCGGTATTTACCCCATTCAGACAAACCCCAAAATTTTCGGATTACTGGAACCGCTGTGGCCGTTCACTTATGCGATTAACGGCTTCCGCGAAGCCATTGCCGGGCCTGTCTGGAGCAGTGTAAACCAGAATATTCTGTCGCTTCTTCTGTTCGCCGGGGTGTTCCTGCTAATGGCCGTACTGAAAAAGCCATTTCATAATTTAAACCGCGCACTGGAACACAAGTTTAAGGAAGCGGAATTATAAACTTCGGCAGGCACTTTTCAGTGCCTGCCTTTTTAGTTTCCGTATACCTACAGCACAGAATATTTGTACAGCCCTTCCCCATATTCATAGCATAAAGGGGGGCGGCGCCGTGCTTATTTTTCTGCCCGCATATGACATGATGCAAATCACACAGAAAGTAAAAGCCGAACTGGAACACCGGTTTATCGAACAGCTGGTAAAAACGTCCCTGTCGGACTGGAAACAAACAGAAACAGGTAAAAGTGCGGAAAAGCCGGAGGGTTACGACGAATCAGATACAACACAGCCCCGCTGAAAGGAGGCATTTTTGTGGAGAAAACAAAAGTGGCGTGTTACTGCCGGGTATCCACAAAAAAAGAGGAACAGATGCTTTCTCTGGAACAGCAGCGGCAGTTCTTTCTGCAGTTTACTGAAAGAAATAATCTGGATATGTACGGACTGTATGTTGATGAAGGAATTTCGGGTAAAAGCTTAAAAAAGCGGGAAAATTTCAACCGAATGATCGAAGACGCAAAAAAAGGACTGTTTACAAAAATCCTGGTCAAGGACATCAGCCGTTTTGCAAGAAACACATTGGATTTTTTGGGCGTTATCCGGGAATTAAAGCGGCACAATGTCATTATTGAATTCGTGACCTATAATATGACGACCATGGATTCGGAATTCACGCTGACCATTCTTGCCGCGGTAGCACAGGAGGAATCCGCCGGACTTTCCCGCCGGGTGAAATTCGGGAAAAAGCAGGGCGCGAAAAACGGGCGTGTACCAAGCAGCGTTTATGGATACGACCGGGTTGATAAATTCACACTAACGCCAAATTCCGCAGAAGCCGCCGTGGTAAAGCGTATTTTTGAACTGTACGCCAACTGCCAAACAAGCAGCCTGCAAATAGCCCGGTTGCTAAATGAAGAGTGTGTGCCGACAAAGCGGGGCGGAGAAAACAGGTGGTCTCAAACCGTGATTTGCGGCATTCTAAAAAACCCGCTGTATATTGGGGAAGTTTGCAATCAAAAAAGTGAAATTGCGGATTTTCTAAACGGCAGCCGTAAAAAAATAGAAAAATCAAACTGGATTACGGTGGAACGGCCTCAGTTCCGCATTCTGCCCGACGCTCTGTTTGAAAAAGCACAGATCATTCGAGAAAGCAGAAGCAATTCCTTTCATTCTTTAACGGACACGGACGGGAATTCAAACCGAAAACGCCCCAGCATTCGGTACCCGCTTTCCAACCTGCTTTATTGTGCGGAGGACAATTATTCCTTTCGCCGAAGACAGCGAACGTACCCAAGCGGTTCCTGTTACACCTATTGGACCTGCTCCAAACGGGACAAAGGAGCATACCTGTGCCGCAACACGGTAAAAATTGATGAAACGCAAATGCTTACGGAAATTCTACATTTTTTCTTTCAGCTTTTTGAGAATCCGGAAGCCCTGTACCGCGGTGTGCAGAAAGAAACGGAAAACGAACTCGCTTTGGAAAAGACAAAGGAACTTGGCTTTCCGGCTTTATTGAAAGAAAAAGCGGCGCTGAAAAAACAGCGGGATAAAATTATGGATGTTTACCTGGACGGAAGTTTAAACAAGGAGTTTTTAACAAACAGATTAAAACCGATTGATCGCAGGCTGACTGAAATTGAAACAACGCTTGCTTCACGGAGCCGGAAAACAGAGTTTTCTTCCGATTTTCCACAATATTTCGCGGCAATTATGCAATCGGTTTATTCCAAACCGGAAAAAGTGCTAAACAATGCCTTTCTTAAAACGGTATTTGAAAAGTTTACTGTTTTTCCGGATGGAACAATCACCGCCGCCCTAAAAGAAAAAACGGAAAACGGGCTTTCTTTGGTCATTCCTTTCGGCAAGGTAACGTCGGCTCCCGGCGTTCCAAAATGCACTGACCGTATTCAACGCGCTGACCGGAATGAACCAGCACACGGGTAACTGGCCCGGAAAAACGGTCACCAACGCGCAGGGGCGATGCCTGTTTAACGGCACCGGATATGTGATGGTCGATATTCCCGGTACATACTCGCTTATGGCACACTCCACCGAGGAAGAGGTTGCAAGGGACTTTATCTGTTTTGGCGGTCAGGATGCCGTGATTGTGGTTTGCGACGCGACTTGTCTGGAACGGAATATGAACCTGGTATTGCAGACCATTGAAATTACCGACCATGTAGTTGTGTGTGTAAATTTAATGGATGAAGCAAAAAAGAAACACATCCATATTGACTTCGGCAGCCTTCAAAAAGATTTGGGCGTTCCTGTTGTGGGGGTGAGCGCCCGCAGCGGTCGCGGGCTTGACAAACTGATGGCGTCAATCGAAGGACTCAGTACGGAAAATTTCATCAATCCGATCAAAATCAAATATATTCAGCCGATTGAAGAAGCCGTTGCTCTTTTGGAGCCAACGGTTCAA
Organism: Ruminococcaceae bacterium UBA3451; assembly: GCA_002378845.1. GTDB lineage: Bacteria > Bacillota > Clostridia > Oscillospirales > Acutalibacteraceae > Caproiciproducens. The sequence continues at coordinate 26,555 of DFRY01000016.1, forward strand.
AAACTGATAGGTAATAAACTAAATACGCGCTGGGTCACGCTTCGTCTGCTCGATTACGACGAAAGCCTGATGAAAAGCCTTACAAACTGGCTTGGCTGGGATATTGCAGCGAACGAAGAAATTCAGCAAAAGCGGAAGGAAGCCGAAGCACACTTACAAAATTCCGGAATCACACTGGAAAAGCTGCGGGATAAAATTGTTGCCGGACTGGTCATTGCCGCGGAAGGAATTTGCGCGGACGCCGTCTCGTTTGAAAATGAAAACTACAACATGCGCGACCGCAAAATTGACCGGATTCTTACGAATAAATGGACCGGATTCCCGATTATGATTCTGCTTCTGGCGTTAATTTTCTGGCTGACAATTACCGGCGCAAATTACCCGTCCCAGTTGCTGTCCGACCTGCTGTTCCGTTTTCAGGACATTCTTTTATCTCTTTTTGCAAGGGCAAACGCTCCGCAATGGCTGAGCGGCGTACTGATTATGGGTGTTTACCGTGTACTGGCATGGGTCGTTTCCGTTATGCTGCCGCCCATGGCAATTTTCTTCCCCTTATTTACTTTACTGGAAGACCTGGGCTATTTGCCAAGAGTCGCGTTTAACCTGGATAAATACTTTAAAAAGGCGCATGCCTGTGGGAAGCAAGCGCTGACCATGTGCATGGGTACTACAATTTTGCAATGAAATGCCATTTAATTGGGAAACATGGATTTGTTTTGCATGATCTTTCCGGAACAGGTAATAATGATTATAAAAATTTGTAAGATTGTCACTCTTGTATAAGAATGACACGGAGCGCTTTTGCCATGGAAAAACAAACGATTAGCTTTCGGCAGGCTGTCTGTATTTTAGTAGTTTTTGTCGTAGGGAACAGTGCAATCACCGGAGGAGTAACCGAGTTAGAGCAGGACTCCTGGGTGGCACTGGTATTGTCGCAGGTGTTTGTGCTTCCGATTCTTTTTGTTTACGCAAGAATTATTCAGCTTTACCCGCAATTAAACTTATACGAAATTATTCAAATAATATTCGGAAGTTTTTTCGGTAAAATCATTACCGCATTGTTCACCTGGTATGCTTTTCATTTATCATCTATTGTAATACGCAATTTCACTGTATTCTTTCAGATTACTTCACTGACGGAAACGCCCCTTGTCATCATAACTTTGATACTGGTTTTTGTTTCGGTTTACTTAACACGAAGCGGTGTAAAAATTTTGGGCCGATGGGCGCTTATTGTTTTTGTGATTTACTGCGCGATTATCCTGTCTACCTTTGCGATTCTGACTGCCGATATGGATATCAGTAGCATGATGCCTTTTCTTTCGCATAATACAATCAATCTGTTTTCAGGCGCTTATAAGCTTTTCACTTTTCCCTTTGCCGAATCGGTCTTGTTTTTGGCAATTGCAGATTCTATTCGAAAGCAGGATAACCCGTACAAATTTTATTTCGGCGGGGTTCTGTTCGGCGGGTTATTACTCTTACTCATCCTGCTGCGGAACATTCTTACGCTTGGACCCTTTTTAAACAAATCGTATCTTTATCCGTCATACAATGTGATAAGAGTCATTGATATTATGAATTCCTTCTTTCGAACCGAAGAATTTATCGCGGTAAACTTTGTTTTAGGAGGAATTACAAAAATTTCCGTTTGTTTTCTTGCCGCCGCGAAAGGACTAAGCAGCCTGTTTCACCTGAAGGATCCTCTTAAATTGGTTATGCCCATTGGCCTTTCATCCGGAGCATTAAGCTGTATCCTTTTCCCAGACGCCATGGCAATGTTTAACTTTTGGACGATTTATCAAGTTTACGTCATCCCCTTCCAAATCATCCTTCCGGTGCTCATTTGGCTTGGCGGAGAGATAAAAACCCGTTTCAGCAAAAAGCAAAATGAAATGGAGCAATCGTCCTCCTGATATTCTGGTTGCCGCATGATTCCTGTGTGTTACCATAATTTATAAAACATTTTCCCATCATTTGCATTTGAAAATTGGCAGGGATTTTTGTAAAATATAGAAGTGCTATGAGAAACCGGTAGTTTGTGTTGAGATAGTAATTTTTATCATCCATATGAAAGTTTCTTCTTGTTGGCCGCTCTGTCAAAGGAGCGGCTTACTTGTTTTTATCGGGATTTTTTGCGGGTATTTCTGAAAACTTTGCCAGCAGTTCATAACAAACGCCCGTATACTGATTGACCGGAACTTCGTACCCCTCCACTGAATTTCTTACAGAACCGTCGGCCATACTATTCGTAATATTTGCATCGAATTGAGCTGCGGGGGGTTGACCAAACCGAAGTTTTTCCTTTTTCTGCATACCTATCACCTCATTTATGTGTATGAAGTACCGGTTGTACAAATTTCGGGTTTTTGCTTTTTTATATTGCTATTTCCCCATATTGTGGTAACATAATAATATATTGATTAGGTTTTCAATCCTGTGAAAAAAGGGGAATTGAAATGGACACATACTTACGATTGGCCATCAGTTTCATCGCAGCTTCCGTATTTTTCAGACTGCTGATTACATTGTTAAAACCGGCTTTCCTTGCTTTTCAAAAACTTTCATTCAAATACAGACAAAAGCATACCGGCTAAATTGCGTAGTAAAATAAAACAAGAAAAAGAACCGGGCTATTCTCGATTACATTGGGAATAGCCCGGTTTTTGTGTAAGGAATTGAATTCATGTTTCGAAAAATATGACATATCTTTAATAGTAAGAAATTGTAAGAAGGCGCATTCCAAATTCTTTCTGCACGGAGGACATGAATGCAAAATAAAAAATTTGATCATGTTGGCTGTTATGTCCGTGTGTCTACCGAAAACCAGTTGGAAAATTACAGTATTGAAGAGCAAACCCAACGGCTAAAGGCATACTGTGCTGCCAAAGATTGGACGATTTTTCAAATTTACACTGACCCGGGGTACTCGGGCGGAAACACCAGCCGACCGGCGCTGCAGCAGATGCTTGCAGACATTCAGGCAGGTCGGCTTGACATGGTAGCCGTCTATAAGCTGGACCGGCTGAGCCGCTCCCAAAAGGATACGTTAACGCTGATTGAAGATGAATTTTTGGGGAATCATGTGGAATTCGTTTCCATGAATGAAAACTTCGACACCTCTACTCCGTTCGGTCGTGCCATGATCGGAATTCTTTCGGTGTTCGCCCAGCTGGAAAAAGATCAAATCACCGAACGGTTTACCATGGGGCGGATTGGGCGCAGCAAAGCCGGGTATTATCACGGCGGCCCCACCCCGCCGACCGGGTACCGTTATATTGACGGAAAGCTGATTGCCGACCCGTATAAAGCGGCGCAGATTCGCGAAGTTTACAGCCGATTTTTAAGCGGGTACAGCATTCATTCCATTCAGCGTTACATGCATGAAAAATACGGCGGTTGGAACAGCCACACTCTTGTGGTTCACGTGCTTAGGAACTCCACCTATATTGGAAAGGTTAAGTTTAAAGGCGAGGAATACAACGGGCTGCAGCATCCGTTGGTTTCAAAAGCAAAGTACGAACGCGTTCAGCAGCTGCTGAACGGCTCCTCTGAACCGGAGAAAAAAGGCAGTGTTCAAAAAACACCGTTTCGCGCCGGGTACCTGCTGTCAAGCCTGATTCACTGTGCCCAGTGCGGCGCGCGGTACAGTGCGAACCACGGCTGCNNAAATGTTACTCCCGCGCGAAAAGCGATTGCAAATATGTGAAAAACCCGGACTGCAAAAATAAAAATTGGCCGATTGAAGCACTGGACTCGCTGATTCTTCGGCAGCTGAAAACGCTGCAGTTTGACGGCACCTACATACAAAGTCTGCAAAACAAGGAGCCAAACGCCGAAGCAAACACGGAGGGAATCGCTTTCCGAATCAACGAATTGGAACGTCAAATCAACCGGATTATCGGGTTGTACCAGGTTGGCTCCATACCGGCGGAGCAGATTGCGGAACGGATTGAGGCTCTTCAAAAGGAAAAAAACACCTTATTGCTTCAATTAACCGAACTGCCGAAAAAGAAAACATCCAAACGGTATGTAAGCGCTGTAAATCAACTGGATGCTCTACTGCAAAACGGAAGCCTTGAAGAAAAACGGCTTTTTGTTTCCAGCTTAATTGATGCTATTTTAATCGACGGGGAAAATATTCAGATAAAATGGAGGATTTAACGCCGTAATTGCAAATTTGTACCGGCCATATGCATGGGGTTCGGTTGCAACGCTGCGGGAATCGTCGGGTGCCGTATCATTGACTCCCCGCGGGAACGGCTGATTGCCATGATTACCAACAATTTCGTTCCCTGCAACGGGCGTTTCCCCACGCTGATTGCAATTATCACCATGTTTTTCGTCGGTACGGTTTCCGCTCCGTTCCAATCCGTTGTTTCAACTCTTATGCTGACCGCTGTGATTGTGTTTGGCGTTGCCATGACCTTTTTAATTTCAAGACTGCTGTCCATAACGGTATTGAAAGGAATTCCCTCCTCCTTTACATTGGAACTGCCGCCTTACCGAAGGCCGCAAATCGGCAAAGTAATTGTACGCTCAATTTTCGACCGCACACTGTTTGTATTGGGCCGGGCGATTACGGTTGCTGCTCCCGCGGGTTTGGTTATCTGGCTGCTTGCAAACATCAAATACGGCGGAGTAAGCCTTCTATCCAGCTGTGCGGGCTTTCTTGACCCCTTTGCACACCTTTTGGGGCTGGACGGCGTAATCCTTCTCGCGTTTATTCTAGGCTTCCCGGCAAACGAAATTGTTGTACCCATTATCATAATGGCGTATATGGCAACAGGCAATATCGTAGAATTTGACAGCCTGAATGAACTGAAAACTCTGCTGGTCAATAACGGATGGACGTGGTTAACCGCAGTTTGCACTATGCTGTTTTCGCTGATGCACTGGCCTTGCTCCACAACCTGCCTGACCATTAAAAAAGAAGCCCAAAGTCTGAAATGGACTGCGGTTTCCTTTGCTGTTCCCACGGCGACAGGAATAATTGTTTGCTTTCTTGTGGCAAGCATCGCGCGGCTTTTGGGATTGGCATAAAAAAACGAAGCTGTGAAAAACAGCTTCGTTTTTTATTACCTATTTTTATGTTCCTCAATGAGTTTGTTCAGCCGTTCTATTTCACAGTCTGTGCATTCCTCGCAGTTTTTCAGAGGAAATTCCAGGCCCAGTGCATCGTACTTAGCAGTACACAGCGTTCGGAATGGCAGAAGTTCCAGCTTTTGCAGGTTCGGAAACACGCTCGCCTGCTCCGCAATTTTAAGAATGTCCTCTTCCCTGTCGTTTAAGCTGGGAACCACCACATGCCGAATCCAAAGCGGAACCTGCATTTCCTGCGTCAGTTTCAAAAAGGATAGTACCGTGTTACGATTCCCGCGGCAATAGCGGAGGTACCCCTCGGAATCGGAAAACTTCAGGTCACACAGCACCAAATCGGTATAGCGCAGCACCAACCGCGCCCCGTCCAAATCGCCGATTCCTGCCGTATCCAGCGCCGTATGGATTCCCTCGGATTTCAGCCGCTGAAAAAGCTCCGCTGTAAAACGCCATTGCAGCAGCGGCTCCCCGCCGGACACGGTAACGCCGCCGCTTTCGCCGAAATACGGTTTATAGCGCAGAATCTTTTTGACAATCTCTTCCGCCTCGTATTCCTGCCCTTCCATGCTCCAGGTATCCGGATTATGGCAGTAAACGCAACGCAATGTACATCCCTGTAAAAACACGACATAACGTAAACCGGGGCCGTCCACCGCACCAAGGCTTTGAAAGGAATGAATTTTTCCTTTCATTACATCACCTCGTGGAATGTCCTTGAAATAACCTCCAGCTNNCCCGACACGCGGATGGTGAGGTGGGGGTACCGTTCCGGGTGTTCGTATGCCTCCATTAAAGTCTCCTTATTAAGCACATTCACATTTAAGTGATGCGCCTTTTGAACAAAATAACCGTCAAGAATCGAAACCAAATTCCCGTACCGTTCCCCGTCGCTGTGGCCGAGTGCCTGCGGCACAATGGAGAATGTATTGGAGATGCCGTCCTTGCAATCATCGTACGAAAGCTTGGCAACTGAATTCAATGCGGCAAGCGCTCCGCTTTTTTCCCGGTTGTGCATGGGGTTCGCACCGGGTGCAAACGGTTCCCCCGCTTTTCTTCCGTCCGGTGTTGAACCGGTTTTCTTGCCATACACTACATTGGAAGTAATGGTCAGAATCGAAAGGGTATGCTCCGCATTGCGGTACGTCGGGTTTTTCTTTAATTCCCCGATAAAAAGCTTTACCTGCTCCTGTGCAATGGAATCCACCCGGTCGTCGTCATTGCCGAACGCGGGGTAATCCCCGGTAATTTCAAAATCTGTAATCAAACCGGTTTCATCCCGAATACATTTCACCTTGGCGTATTTAATGGCGGAAAGGGAGTCTGTAACAACGGACATGCCCGCAATTCCGAACGCCATAAAACGGTGTACGTCTGTGTCGTGCAGCGCCATTTGAATTTTCTCATAAGCGTATTTATCGTGCATGTAATGGATGATGTTCATGGCGCTGACATAGGTTTTTGCCAGCCACGCACGGTAAAATTCCATTTTTTTCAGCACTTCGCCGTATTCCAGGTACTCCCCTTCGTACGGTGTTTGTACCGGGGCGACCTGCTGCCCGCTTTTTTCATCGCGGCCGCCGTTCAGGCTCATCAAAAGCAGTTTGGCAAGGTTTGCCCTCGCACCGAAAAACTGCATATCTTTTCCGACCCGCATGGCAGAAACACAGCAGGCTATGGCGTAATCGTCACCGAATTGCGGGCGCATTACATCATCGTTTTCATATTGAATCGCGTCCGTATCACAGGAAACCTTCGCCGCAAAGCGCTTGAAGTTTTCGGGCAGGCTTGTCGACCACAGCACGGTAAGGTTCGGTTCCGCGGCAGGACCCAGATTATACAGGGTGTGAAGAATGCGGAAAGAGCTTTTTGTAACCAGAGTTCTTCCGTCTTCCCCCATTCCACCGACCGCTTCGGTAATCCACATGGGGTCGCCGGCGAAAAGCTCGTTGTATTCCGGTGTGCGCAGGTGCCTTGCCATACGCAGCTTCATTACGAAATCATCGATGATTTCCTGTGCCTGCTGTTCGTTCAGCAAGCCGCGTTTCAGGTCGCGTTCAAAATAAATATCAAGAAATGTACTCACGCGGCCCAGACTCATTGCGGCGCCGTTCTGCTCCTTAATGGCGGCAAGGTAAGCAAAATACAACCACTGTACCGCTTCTTTCGCATTTTCTGCCGGGCGGGAAATATCAAAGCCGTACATTTCGGCCATTTCCTTCAGGTAACCCAAAAAAGTAATCTGCTGGTACAGTTCCTCCAGCTGTCGGATATTGTCCGTATCCATACCTTTTGTGCCGTACAGCGCCTTGTCTTTTTTCTTTTCTTCCATCAACCGGTCTACGCCGTAAAGTGCTACACGGCGGTAATCGCCGATAATTCTTCCGCTGCCGTACGCGTCGGGAAGACCTGTAATAATTCCGCAGTGGCGTAACGCTTTAATATCATCCGTATATGCGCGAAACACCCCCTCGTTATGGGTTGTTCTGTACTTAAACTCGCTTTCCACCTCGTCCGAAAGCTTGTACCCGTACGCTTCACAGGCCTTACGCGTCATGTTCAATCCGCCGAAGGGGTTAACGCCTCTTCGGAGCGGCCGGTCGGTCTGCAGACCGATAATAATTTCATTTTCCTTGTCCAGATAACCGGGACGGTAACTGGTAAGGGAGCTGATGGTGCGGGTGTCGATGTCGAGTACGCCGCCGAACTCCTGTTCCATCTCCTGCAAGTGATTCAGCTTTTTCATCAAAACTTGTGTGCGTTCCGTTGCACCCGAAAGAAAGTCCTCGTTTCCCTCGTACGGCGTGTAGTTCACCTGAATGAAGTTCCTGACATTAATTTCGTTCTGCCAGCTTCCGGTGTGAAAATTTTCCCATGCCTGCTTGTCCATTGAATACTCCTTCCGATTTCATCCAGCATTCGTGTTGCTCTTCGATAAAAAAAGAGCAACACTTGGTTTAGCCCAAATGCTGCCCAGACGGTCGGCTGTTTCTTGACTTTTATTCCCCTGTGGTTTACCCACAATTATCCGTCAGTAATAAAAGCCCCTGTTTTATGTATTCATTATAATATGGGGTATGAACTCTGTCAAGGGCATATTCCCTCCTGACATTGCATGTGGATTCATCCCAGCTTTTTGGGCTGTGCTTCGTTGGAAAACTGGCTTTTTAAATAATCCGATTCCTTCATTTTCAGCGTAATGGGAATTTCGGCAGCGGACGCGACAATTGCAAGCAGCATGGGCACCACCATGGAATGCGACATTTGACCGATTGCTTCAAACAGCGCGACAAACAGCGCGCCGGAAATCTGCCCCATTAACAAAATCAGCCCCATGGAGGTTCCTTCGTTTGCGGGGTAGGCAACCTCCGCACCGTGCTGGAATAGAATTGGCGCCACACCCATAATGGTAAAGCCGGCCAATGCGGCAATTAACGCAACCGCAGCAAAGCTGCGCAGGAAGGTCATTCCCAAATAAAACGGAACCAGCAGCGTAATGCCGGCAACGAACAGGGGCGTTCTGCGGTGAAGTTTATCGGATATTAAGGGCAGCACGACCGCCCCGACTACCCCGGCAATAACAAAAACAGCGCCTACAATTCCAGCCTGATCCATGGTAATGCCCTGCGGAGTCAGAATGCTTTCAATCAGGGTAAGAAGCGTGTTAAAAATCCCCATAGAAATAAACACAAGGATCAGCACATAAGAAAAGTTACGGTTCCGGAACAGCCTGCCCATAGAAGCAGGACTTAAATCCTCTTTCGGAACTTCAGGGCCGGGCAGCACCGGCGGACGTTCCCTCGTAAATACGATGGCAATTACGGCACACACCCCGGCAATTGCAGCATACACCGTAAGCAAAGCCGGAATGCCGTAACTCTCTGCCAGAAGCGGAGAGAGTATCATTGGCACCACAAACCCCAAATACTGTGCCAAAGTCAAAATACCGGCGGCGATGGAACGTTCCTCCAACGGGAACCAGCTGGCAGGCACCTTTGTGGAAATATTCAGCAGAAAGGGTTGGCCGATGGCAATCATAAACTGGCAGATAATTTGCGCGGGAAAAGTATCGGCGAAAAAAACACGGACAACGCCGAACAGGGCGGTAATCAGCGCGCCGATGATAAGGGAACACCGGTAGCCGTATTTATCCACAACCCACGAAGCGGGCAGCGTGAATAAAACATACATAATCATATAGCTCATGGAAAAAAGGGAAATGCTCATGCTGCCCACATGGTAATATTCCTGCGCAAGGCTGGCAATGGGAGAAAGCGTAAGCCAGAACATTTCAGTGGAAATAATGATCGGTACAATGGCGGCTAAAATAACCCAGCGATAACCAAAAACCTTATAGTTCCCCTGCATAAGACAATCCTTCTTTCCAATTTGTTTTACTGTTCCACGGCGGTGTTCTGCTGGGCAGCGTGTTTGGAATAGCTTTTCTGGTAAACCGCGTGCATCAGCACGCATTCCAGCGGATTGATAAACGACGGATGAGCAAATAAACAGGAAAAGATTTCGGCAGCCGCCCCCTTTTCCATCACCATTTCCACGGCATGCGCGTCCGAAGCGTTTGCCGCACAGCAAAGCGCCCCCGCCCCGGGAACCAGAACCGCAGAATGTTTGCCCAGCGCTTTGGCAACATGCTCCGACACCAAATTCTTTGAACACCGGGCGGATGTTCCGATAATCTGAGCAAAATCGTCCAGCCGCGGTTTCATCGGTTTGCCGGTAACCGAAATTTCAAAAAGCCCCTTCCGGGCACTCTGCCGAATAAACGAAACATCGCTTCGCTGTCGGTATATGGCACGGTGGATTTGTGCTGCCTGGGACAGACTGCTGTCGTCAAACCGGCAAATCTGCTCCACATCCTCCATCGTCAGAATAAAACCGTCCTGTGTTCTTCTGCTGTTCCCCAGGGGAATCAGCTTGGAGGGTAAAACAAGCAGATGGCTTTTCATGGTATAAAACGCATAGTGACAGTATAATTCAGCTTCATTGTATACCGCTGTTTGACTATGTTCAAGATATTTTTTCTCTAAAAACATTTCGCATGATTCCTCAAGACCTCTGGCTGCGGA
>DFRY01000016.1:36744-43822 GCA_002378845.1 Ruminococcaceae bacterium UBA3451
ATCAGCCCAGAGTCCACCAGTTCCAGCCCTGCCTGCACGACCTGACGTCTTGCTTCCTGTTCTGTCATGGTATCCCTCCCGTCATTCGGCCTTGGGCGCTACGTTTTGGAAGATTTTTTCAAACCGCAGCAGCACGTCGTCAATCATCTCATCCGTATACGCCGCGCTGGTGTACAGGCGGCTGCCCGCCAAAGTCACCAGTCCTTCCGCCATATAGGCTGCGCCCATATACTCCATTTCTTTTTTGCGGATGGAGGTTTGACTGAGTACACCGGGAATGGACAGCGGTTTTGCCCAGTTGATGGAATAGTGCATGGTTCCGACCGTTTCCAGATGGCAAATGGAACCCTGATTAAACGCCACAAACGGAAGATCATATTTTTTGATTAATGCCTGCAGTCCTTTGGTAAGGCAATCCCCTGCATGCCCGGCCACCTGCGCCGCGTTGGTGCGTTCGATTTCACAAAGCGTGTAATACCCGGCCACACAGCTGATAGGAGTCGCCGCCATGGTTCCGCCGATTAACGCTTTTTTATGTTTTTCACCGGACTGAATTCCGGCTGCTAGGTAACGCATGTATTCTTCTTTTCCGCCCAAGCCGCCCGCACCCGGGTACCCGCCCGCAACCACTTTGCCAAATACGGTCAAGTCCGGCGATACGCCGAAATACCCCTGCGCCCCGGCCATGCCAAGACGAAACGCGGTGACCACTTCGTCAAAAATGAACAGCGCGCCGTATTCGCGGCACAGTTTTTCCACACCCTTGTTGAAATCCTTATCCACCGGGCGCGTGCCGCTTTCGGGGCCGACCGGCTCAATCATGACCGCCGCAGTACCGCCGCGCAGCTTATTGGCACGCAGCTTGTGTTCTAAATCCTTCAGGTCGTTTGGGAAAAACTCCTGGACATCTTTAAAAATAAAATGCGGAACCCCGTGCGCCTGTGTCCATTTGGAGCCCGGAATACGGATGCCGTAGGCCAGCTGGTCGCTCCACCCGTGGTAAGCCCCTCCCATTTTTATAATATTCTTTTTCCCTGTGGCAAGGCGCGCCACGCGAATTGCGGCCATGCACGCTTCGGTACCGGAACCGAGCATGCGGAACATTTGCACCGAAGGAATCGATTCCGAAATTTTTTTCGCCAGCTTATATTCAAACTCGTGGAACAATCCGGTGGAAGGGCCGCAGTCGTTCAGCAGCTCAATCACCTTTTCCCGCACCGCCGGGGGATTGCTCCCCAGTACCGTCGGGCCGCCTGCCTGAAGAAAATCATAGTACTTGTTGCCGTCAATGTCGTAAAGGTACGCGCCCTCCGCTTTGTTAAACACCAGCGGGAACGGATAATTGAACGCAAGGTTGTGCTGCACCCCGCCGGGAATCAGCTTTTGCGCCTGAGTAATCATTTCCTTGGATTTTGCACACTTTGCATCAAAATAGTTCTTTTCATACGATGAGAGCACATCCGGCTTAATGGTGTAAATCGGCTTGCTGATTAGCTCGTCAAGTTGCTTTGTCACCGCCGAGGCATCTGGGTATTCCGAAATAGCAAATCTTGTGTCCATGAGTTTTCCTCCTTATCCATTCAGGCAGCGATTTATGTGAGTGACCGTTCACTCAATTCAGCCCTAGTATAGCATTTTGTAAAAAAATGTCAATGCTTCCTTTTTAAAAAATGAATAATACAGAATAAAAATATTCATGAAAATGTTTTATATTGTCTTTACTTACAAAATTTACATGTTATAATAAATTCGATGAATGAACATTCACTCTTTCGCTAAAATTCAACAATTAAGGTGGAATGGTATTTTTGACCGAATTATTCGAACGGATTGATAAAGAAAAGCAATCAAAAATTATACAGGCTGCAATTTCCGAATTTGCAAGCTTTGGTTATAATGGCGCCAATATTAATCAAATTGCCCAAAACGCGCAGGTAAGTGTTGGAAGTATTTACAAGTATTTTAATGACAAAGAAGATTTATTTTTAAGTATGGTTCAGTACGGTTCATCCGTCTTACAGGCAGCACTGGACGAAATTTTGCAGGGCGACGAAGACATTCTAATCAAAGTTGAAAAAACACTGCGCACCGTACAAAAATATTCCCGTGAAAATCGCGACATGATCCGCCTGTACCACGAAATGACAACGCAAAGCAACCCAAAGCTGGTGAAACCTGCCGCATATAACATGGAATCGTTTACCGCACGGCTTTATTCCGGTTTGATTGAAAAGGCACAAAGCGACGGAGAAGCCCGAACGGATTTCGACCCAAAGCTGTTCGCATATCTGCTTGACAACCTGTTCATGATGTTTCAGTTTTCCTACTCCTGTGAATATTATCAGGAGCGTTTCCGGCTTTATGCTGGGGATGATATTTTCGACCGCGACGATTTTGTTGTGGAACAAACGCTTGCGTTCGTCAAGGCGGCATTTTCCTATCAGCATAAATAAGAACCCCGTAAATTCTTTCAGAATAAGGAGTGTTCTGCATGGAAAGCGTCTTGCTTATTTCCTATGACGTAGGAACCACCGGAATTAAGACCTGCCTGTTCGAAGTAGACAGCCAAATCCGCCTGATTGCGCACACAACGCAGGGGTACCCGCTTACCGTTTTGCCCGGCGGCGGTGCGGAACAAAACCCGGAGGACTGGTGGAACGCCATGTGCCTTACCACAAAAACGGTATTGGAGTCCGCACAGATTTCCTGTGAAAAAATTCGGGGAATTTCCTTCTGCTCCCAAATGCAGGGGCTGATTTTGGTCGACCGGGAAGGAACCCCTCTTCGGCCCGCGATGAGCTACATGGACCAACGCGCCCAGGAACAGCTGCAAAAAGGGTTGGCGCACGGCCCGCAGATTGCAGGCGCCAATGTGCCCATGCTGCTGAAATCGCTGTATTTTACCAAAGCGGTTGCCGCCAGCGTAAAAGACCCTGTTTGGAAATACAAATGGGTGGAACAAAACGAGCCGGAGCTATTCACTAAAGTGTACCGATGGCTTGACGTAAAAGAATACCTTATTTTGAAATGCACGAACCGGTTTGTAATGACAAAAGATTCAGCCTATGCCACGCTGCTGTACGACACGCGCACAGGGCATGAAGGCTTCAGTCGGGACATGTGCAAAATGTTCGGCGTAAAATACGAGCATATGCCGGAAGTGATTGATTCTGCCGATAAAGTCGGCGGACTTACCGAAACCGCCGCGGCCTCGCTTGGACTTGCCGAAGGAACGCCTGTCTTCGGCGGCGGCGGCGACGCATCGCTAATCGGCGTGGGCGCGGGTGCGGTACAGCCGGGCAGCACTCACATTTATTGCGGTACCTCGGGGTGGATTTCCACCGTAATTGACCGGCAGCTGGTGGACACCAACGCCATGATTGCCGCAATCGTGGGGGTAAGCCCCCGCTATTACAATTATTTTGCCGAGCTGGAAACGGCGGGTAAGTGCCTGGAATGGGTAAAAGACCATTTGGCACTGGATGAAATTGATATTTATCTGGATAAAAAGAATGTCTCCGATTCTCAGGAAGCCATTTTTACCAGCCTGTACGATTATATGATGCATGTCATTCAGAAAGTTCCGCCGGGAAGCGGGGGCGTAATTTTCACCCCGTGGCTGCACGGAAACCGCTGCCCCTTTGAAAATCCCAACGTACGGGGAATGTTTTTTAACATCAGCCTGAACACGGGAAAAACGCACCTGATTCGCGCCGTGCTGGAGGGAATCTGTTACCATATGCGCTGGATGCTGGAAGCGGAAAACCACAAAGTTCCGGCTTCTCAGGTAATCCGTTTCGTCGGCGGAGGGGCGCTGTCTGCCCTTACCTGCCAGATTCTTTCCGATATTATCGGCCGCCGGGTAGAAACCGTACATAACCCGCAGAACGTCGGCGCCGTCGGTGCCGCTGTGGTTACCGCCGTTGGCCTTGGCCTGATTAATCAAATAGAGGATGCGGGGAAATTCATTCCCATTTCCAAAGTGTATTCCCCAAACCCGGAAAACAAAGCTGTTTACGACAGGGGCTATGAGGTTTTTCAGTCCCTTTACCGAAGCAACCGCAAAAATTTTGCTTCCCTCAACCGTTTAAGCAGCCATTAACTAAAGTCCCCAACCAGCACAAGTGCCGGTTCCCTAATGGGGTATAAAAAAATACGACAAAGTATTATGCCGCAAATACTTTGCCGTATTTTTTGTTCTTATTCGCAAAAGGAGAGGAATCTAAGTTACGCTTAGATTCCTCTCCTTTAATTTTATTTCTGAACCGGGATTGCAATTTCAAAAACTGCTCCGTTTTCGCTGTTGTATGCCTGTACGGTTCCGCCCATAAATTCAACGGCAGACTTCGCAATGGCAAGCCCAAGGCCGAAATTTCCGCCTTTCCCCTTATAAAACCGCTCAAAAATATGCGGTAGATCCGTTGGGGAAATGCCTCCCCCGTCATCGGTAACCTGAATTACAGCAAAACCCTGTTCCTCTTTCAGCGTAATCCGGGCGGCGGTTTTGGCGTAACGCAGGCAATTGGAAACAATATTCATCACTGCCTGCGAAAGCAGTGCGTCGTCGGCCAAAATATTGACCGGTACGTCCGGCAGGGAAAGTTGAAGCTTCCGGTTCAATTTGGAAGCAAACCCGCCCAACCTCTGCGCGTACTCCTTTAAAACATCGGAAAGGTTCATGGAAATCAGTTCCTTTGCGTACGTTTGGCTTTCAATGCGGGAAAGAGTCAGAAGTTCTTCAACCAGTGTATTTAGCCGTTTGCTTTCCCCGCCGATAATTTCTGCCGCATGTTTTACGTCCGGCATAACGCCGTTTGCAATTCCCTCAGCGTACCCCTGAATAGACATCAGCGGCGTTTTCAGTTCATGGGAAGCGTTTTGCAGGAACGTTTTCTGAGATTTATCGTAAGCTGCCAGCCTTGCGGACATTTCCCCAATGCTTTGGTACAGCAGGTTTAATTCTGTAATATCATTGGGCCGGAAGGCCTGCTCCGGCAAAGTAAACTCGCCCTGACCAATATTTTTCGTCAGTCTGCTCAATTCAACCACCGGGCGCGCAATCCGGGCAGACAAACGGCTGGCAACCAACGCCGCAAGCGCCACACCCAAAAGCATTACACAGAACAAAATCAGATTAATGGCACGCAGCAGCGCGTTCGTTCCACTCGTTTGGGAAACAAAAACAATAGTCGGCCGTTCCCCCGGCAAATTGGTAAGGGAATACGGCAGCAGAAAATATTTCTCCTGCCCGTCACGAAGCGTATAAATTTTGCCGTCCTGCATTTTCTGCAGCTTTGAACGCACCTGGGAAGTTACCTTTTCCGTCAAAAACCCCTCTTCTCCGCTTTTCGGATACAGAAGTTCCTGTCGCCGGTCAAACAGCAGCATTTCCGTACTGGAAGCCAGTTTTGTATTGCGAAGCGCTTTATACGTTTTAGCAAATGCTTCGTCTAATATACTATTTGTATTATTTTTTAAACTTCCGGTTACTTCTTTCCGAAAGGAAGTCCCGATGGAACCCGCTACCGTTTTCAGCTCACTTTTTGTGTTCCGATCCATATAAACCCGAACCACCACATTAAAGAGCAGAAGCGTGACCAGAGGAAACACTACGATTAGAAGCAGAAACGGCGTGCGAATTTTACTTCTCATGCTTTTCATGAATTACTCCTCCTGGCTTAGCTTAAACCCGAAGCCCCACACAGAATCGATTTTAAGATTAGCGCTCGCCGTAATCAACTTTTTGCGCAGCCGTTTTACCACATCGTCCGTGGCACGCGTGTCCGCGTCAAAGTCAAACTTCCAAACATTTTTCAACAGTTCTTCCCGTGAAACCGCCCTGGTGCGGTTTTGAAGCAGATACACCAAAAGTGCCAGCTCTGTGGGCGTCATATCAAAGGGCTTCCCGTTAATTTCCGCCTCCCGCGCAGCGGTATTGATGGTAAGGTTACCCGCGGTAAGCACTTCTGCGGCAACCCCGCCGGTGTCCAGTTCCAACCTGCGAAAAAGTGCCTTTGCCCTCGCGACCAATTCCATGGGCGAAAACGGCTTTGTCAGGTAATCGTCCGAACCCAGTGTAATTCCAGTAATGCGGTCAATTTCGCTGTCGCGGGCAGACACAATTATAATCAGCGCATTGCTGCGCCTGCGAATTTGCGTGCACAGGGAAAATCCGTCTGTGCCGGGCATCATAATATCAAGAATCACCATATCGGCAGGTTTTTGCAGGAACACAGCCAGCAATTCGTCTCCGTTTGAAAACGAGGTTACTTCGAACCCCTCATTTGAGAGAAAAAGATAAATCAAATCGCGGATATTCGGTTCATCATCCGCTACATAAATTGTTTTTTTCAATGAAATCACTTCCCGCTTGTATTGTAATCGATTTTTCATGAAATAAAAAGAGCTGCCACAATTTTGCCGCAGTTTTCCCTTTGATTTACGAATTTAATTTAAAGTATAATAACGATGCAGGAGGTGAACACATGAACAGAAAGAAAAAAACAGCAATTCTGCTGCTTGCATTTGTAATGGCAATCGGGTTTGCCGCCTGTGCCGGAAAACGCCCCGCACAAAGCAACACGTCGCCCTCACAGACGGCACAAACCGTACAGTCCCAAACTTCTTCAGCTGCTACCAAACCGCAGTCGAACAATACCGCAAAAAATAAAACATCGTCCCAGTTGAACGATGTTTATTCCGCGCTGAATGACATGCAGGAAACGGTCGGCAGTCTGGATGATGTTGACAGTCAGGATATGGGCATCCCTACTCCATAGAATAATTTTTAAATAAAGAGAGGTTTTGAAGATGAAAAAGCTAATCAGCCTAATCATGGCAGTGGTCATGACAGTCACCGTCAGTACCACGGCATTNNCGTTACACTGGTACAGTCCCTCGATGCAATTAAAAAAAGCGGCACCGCCCTTCCCGACGACATTGCCGCTCAATTGAAGGATTACAGCACGCAGCTGAAAAGCATTACCGATTCCATCAAACAGACCAAAGGACAGATTAAAAATGTAATGGAGCAGAATAAGGGCTTCATTAAAAATAAAGATTACGCGGCAATGGACAC
>DFRY01000031.1 GCA_002378845.1 Ruminococcaceae bacterium UBA3451
AAGTCGGGAGAAAAAGCCTGTCCCACCACTTTGGCAAATAATATGGAGGGACTCGCGGTACGCATGCCGTTATTGCACCACCCGAGTCCGGCCACCGGAACCAAAATCGTTTCTACAGGAACTGAGATCATTCTGTAGAAACGATTTTTATTTTGTGCTATAAATTAATAGATGTTGTAGCGACTTGGCGGAGTGCTAAACAGGAATTGGCGGGCAGTGAATTGCTGATTAATGCGTCGTCTTATGATATCGAAAAAACTTTTTTTTGTTCATTAAATAATAGTTTTGTGATAAAAGGTCCTTCCTCAATTAATATTTTCATTTCCCTAGCGTCTTTCGGAACATCAAAGACAAGCTGGGTATCTAATGCCTGATTTAGTTCAAGCCTTTGATCCAGGGGGATTTGTTTTCCAGATATTTTTTCAAGCGCCTGCTGTCCTTTTTGAGAATACGCCCAATAATCCCCCTGGCCATCAATGATGTGAACTCTTGGCTCCGATGGTTTTTGAGCTATTCCTCTTGCCCGGTTTGCCATTGTTATATGTAATACAATAAATTGCCCGCTTGGATTTACTCCGCCTATTGTTGCAGGATGTTCGATTTTTGTGACGGTTGCACACCAGTCATCAAACCGTACATCGGTTCCGAAAGGAATTACCTTATTATTTATATTTTTAATATAGAAGAAACCCCATAATAGACAATAAGATATAACAATAATTACTACTGCTCGTAAAATTGCAGTAACGCGTTTGCGCCTGATCAGTTTGACCAACAGTATTATTACAAGTGCAATCATTGAGACAATTGTTGCAAAAAAGATAAGAGTAGCCATATTATGTTTTCCTTTCTTTTAAATAAATAAGATTTATATCCAATGTTTTCACCTGTATCCTGCTTTTCAAATGTACTATTGATCAGTTCCACCCCTCTAAAATCAGTATATAGTAATTCATTCTGTTTATCAATATTCAGTAAATTCCTATTGATATTTGAATTATGAAAAAGAAATTTCGGCGCAGTATCCCACGCTATGAGATGTACGTTATGAGCAAAATACAAAGCAGTTGTATTTCAAATTATCTGTGGGATGGGCATATAAAATGAAGTAATATTCGTTTGCTTGATGCCAAAAACCTTTATTTTATGCGGATTCCCGAGTTTGTCGTTATGAACACTCGTACCAAATAGGGAATACCCATTTNNAAGTCGGGAGAAAAAGCCTGTCTCACCACTTTGGCAAGTAATATGGAGGGACTCGCGGTACGTGTGCCGTTGTCTTCTCCGTTTTCAATCATCCGGTCAACCGCTTGTTTGATCATTCCTGTGATTCGGGCAATATCCGCTTCCGAGATATCCTTATCGTTGACTTTAATTCTCTCTGAAAAACGCTGGATGTACGGAGATGTATAAATTCCCACTAAATAACCGGCCTCCATCAGTACTTGACTGATGAAGGCCACGGTTTATCCTTTTCCATTTGTGCCCGCAACAGGTACATATTTCAGCCTCTTTTGCGGGTCTACCAGATATTCAAGAAGCTTCCCTATACTGTCCAGCCCTGGTCTGGAACCAAATTTCTGTGCTTCATGGATGTAACCCATAGCCTCTTTGTAATCCATATGAAAACGATCCTTTTCAATCATTTGCTTTTCGCTGATACCGTTTAGATATCCTGCCGCAGTCTTTTCATTACCGAATTGCTTATCTCATCGGCGAGTATGCAGTATTTTCCAAGCATAGCATCTGCCTCATTTTCTATTGAAGAAATATTTCCCTTATCCGATAAAGATTTCGTATTTATGAAAATGTTCATGCTCGCGCCTATAAGCGCAGCCTTGCAACACACCGCGCCTACTCCTACGTCAGACACAAGTGTCACGCTTCCCTTTTGTAGCATTTCTGCAAGCAAATCGATTGCACCGCAGCAACATCTCATCATCTCAAGCGGCGCAACGCAAGCCGTTTTCAGTACATTTTCCATTGTCTCCGCATACCTTGGATCGTCTTTCGGAATTGCATAGGCTTTGGATAACGGCTCGAATGCCTTAGCGTCCTCGTCCACAAGTTCGAGCAGCCGCGCCTGCAGCACCTTTGTTTTCTCAAGCATGGCATATACGTCGGCTTCCACGTTTGCATACTTTTTTCGTCCGACCGTGAGATTTCCGACCATCGAGCAGAGCGCCGTCCCGAGCGCGCCCATAAGTGCTGCCGCGCCACCGCCGCCCGGTACGGGAGCTTTTGAAGCGAGTATTTCGGTGAAGTCGGTGCAGCTCATAGATATCAATTTATTACTCATATTTTTTCCCTCTTGTTCAGATTTTTTATAAAGCCCGTATGACGCCGGTTCCTGTCACACGGGTTCACATTGCGAAAATTGGTCAATTAGAACAGACCGGACGTTTTTCCATTTTCGTCTGCGTCGTTTCTTCAATAGATCTTTTTCAAATATCCTGCTGCCCGCACCACATGCCTTGCGAGTACGGAGGAGGTAACGGTTCCCACACCGCCCGGAACAGGGGTGATGTAAGAAGCTTTCGGCGCAACGCTGTCATAATCCACATCTCCGCAAAGCTTGCCTTCGTCGTCAACATTGATTCCAACATCGATTACCACGGCATTTTCAGCAACAAGATAGTGCGTGACAACTTTTGCCTTGCCTACCGCCGCAATCATAATTTCCGCATTGCTGCATGTTTCCACCAGATTTTTGGTCTTCGTATGGCAAATGGTGACCGTCGCATTCTTCTTTAGCAACAACATGGAAAGTGGTTTACCCACCACCATGCTTCTGCCCATAACCGTCACACGTTTTCCTTGCAAATCAATACCATAGTGAGCGAGCACTTCCATGACCGCCTCAGGCGTACAGGGGGCAAACCCGGTTTCGTCACCGGAAAACACTTTGGCAATATTAGCTGCACTCATGCAGTCAACATCCTTTAAAGGATTAATGATCTTTTTGACCGTTTCTTCGTCTAAATGCTTCGGTAGGGGCCGGAACAGCAAAATCCCGTGAATTTCGGGGTTGTCGTTGACGGCAGAAAACTCTTTTTCAAAATCCTGCTGACTGATTGTCTCCGGAAAGTCAAAGACTCTACACCGGATTCCCATTCCTTCCAGCTTTTTCACAGCACCGCGTTCATACGCAAGATCGTCCGGCCTTGTGCCGACCCGCACGATCCCCAGCCCCGGAACAATTCCATGCTGTCCCAATTTTTCTATTTCACGAAGCAGCTCTTCCTTCATCGAGGCGGCTACTTCGGAACCCTTCATGATCACGCTCATTTGATTAAAGCCTCCACTTCCTTGTAAATCCGGTCTGCTTTTTTAGACCCCACTGCGAGCATATCCTCTGTTTTCTGATTCATTTCTTCCGCAAAGGCCCTGTCCTTCATCAGCTTTGTATTGATGAAAACGTTCAGGCTTGCGCCCATTAATGCCGATTTGCAGAACAGCACTCCGACTCCGATATCACTGACGGCAATTCTGGTGCCAATGACGACCAGTTCATCATGGAAGTCCATGACCTCAATTGCTTTCAGCATAATTTCAAAAGGAACTCCGCAGGCCGCCTTTAAAGCTTTTTCCAGCGTTTCTTCCTTGTATTTCTTTTCCCCGTCGGTCTCTTTGGGCAGCCCATAGGCTTTGGAAAGCGGTTCAAACACTTCGGCGTCTTTCGCAATCAGCATGATCAGCTCATTGCGAAGATTCTTCGCTCTGTTCAGAAGAATCACGATATCTTCTTGGACATCCGCGTACTTTTTCTTACCATATGTAAGATTTGCAACCATGCTCCCGAGCGCTGCACCCATCGCACCGACGATGGCGGAGGCTCCGCCACCGCCCGGCACCGGCGCTGCGGAAGAAAGGTCTTCGAGAAATTCCTTGCAGCTTTTATCCGTTATCATTCAGTACCTCCAAATTGTGCTTAGAAAAGGCCGGAAATTCTTCCGTTCGAATCAACGTCGATCTTCTCTGCGGACGGAACCTTAGGCAGACCAGGCATGGTCATAATATCGCCCGTCAGCGCAATCAAGAAGCCCGCACCCGCGGATACTTTCACATTTTTAACGGTAACTCTGAAACCCTCCGGTCTACCCAATTTTTTTGCATCATCCGAGAAAGAATACTGTGTCTTTGCCATGCAGATTGGCAGGTTTCCAAATCCGAGATCCTGCATCTGGTCAATGTCCTTTTGTGCCGCGGACGTATAATCCACTCCGTCGCCGCCGTAGATTTCGCAAACAATTTTCTCGATCTTTTCTTTGATGGAAAGATCATTGTCATAGAGCTGGTGGAAGTTATTATTGGAACCATCCGCCAGGCGGATAACTTCTTTCGCAAGTTCAATTCCGCCTTCTCCGCCTTTGCCCCATACCTCGGACAAAGCAACATTTGCGCCATATTCTCTGCACTTTTCTTCAATCAGTCTCAGCTCCGCTACGGTATCCGTCGGGAACCGGTTAATGGCAACCACCGCAGGAAGACCGAATTTCTTCGTGATATTTTCAATATGCTNNAGATCGGCACCGAATCCGGCTTCAGTTACAATATAATCGGCAAGTTTTAATGCCATGGTCGTCGCCATAATGCTGTTGCAGCCATGTGCGATATTTGCAAACGGCCCGCCATGTATAAATGCTGGCGTATGTTCGAGTGTCTGCACAAGATTTGGTTTCAGTGCATCCTTCAGCAGCGCCGCCATTGCACCCTGTGCGTTCAGCTGCCCGGCAGTAACCGGCTGGCTGTCTCTTGTATAGCCGATAATAATCCTACTCAACTTG
>DFRY01000006.1 GCA_002378845.1 Ruminococcaceae bacterium UBA3451
TCGGGGAGGGTCAGAAAAATGAGCAGTGATTCCACAGAGATAAAGCAAAAGGAAATTACAGAAAAGGTTCCTCTTGCAAGCATTGTAGTGCTTGCATATAACCATTTAGATTACACGAAGCAATGTATTGATAGTATATATGCCTATACATCCTATCTTGATTTTGAACTGATTACGGTAAATAACGGTTCAACCGACGGTACTGAGGAATACTTTAATCACCTTCCAAATAAGAAAAAACTTAGCTTTTCCCAGAACATTGGGGTTTGTAAGGCATTTAACCGTGGTTTTGACCTTGCAGAAGGGAAATATATTCTTAATGTAAGCAATGATATTGTTGTTACCGCGCACTGGCTGGATAATCTTATATATTGTATGGAAACGGACCCGAAAGTGGGAATGATTGTGCCGGTTTGCGATGCCTCGTGTAATTATCAGCAAATTTCTCTTAAATACAGCACCATGGAAGAAATGCAGAGCCTTGCGGAACAGCATAATGTAAGTAACCCGAATTTATGGGAAGAGCGGCTCAAACTTTCAAATTATATGGGGATTTATCGTGGAGAACTTCTTAAGTCGCTGGGTGGGTTTGACGAAGATTTTAACCCTGGCTGCTACGATGACGACGCAATCTGCTTCACAATTCGAAGAATGGGTTATAAAATAATTCTGGCAAAGGATACCTTTGTTCACCATTACGGAGCGAAGACATTTAATGAGGAATATAAAAAAGATGATCAACTCCTTTACCGAAATCAAGACCTTTTCATGAAAAAATTCGGAGTGGACTCTTACGTAGCTGGTCTGATTGACTATAATGTGTTGAATCTTTTAACGTTTAATGGTGCTTATAATATTGATATTTTGGGTATTGGTAAATCCTATGGCACAACGCTGCTTCAGCTAAAAAATTTATGTAGAAGCTTTGGCAGCAAAAATGTGGCGCTTTATTATCTTTCGGAGTGGCCGAATAATCAGGCTGAATTGCAATCTATATGCACCGAATGTGTTTGTTCACCGGCCAAAGATTATATGACATATTTTGGTCATCGGCTCTATGATTATATTGTTGTGGAAAGCGCGTACCGCACACTTCCGGAAAAAGAAGAATTCTTCCGCGGTTTGTTTGGCCTTTTAAAGGCAGGCGGAAAAATTGTGTGCACTGCGCCAAACCCCTCTGCGGTGTATCAGCTTATGGGCATTTTCTCGCGCTTGGGGGCCGATTTTATCGGCGAGAAAAATTACTACTATTTGTGTTTTTCCAAGCCCGCCTAAACGTACAGAGTAAAAAAGAGAAGGCTCCCATTGGGAGCCTTCTCTTTTTGCCGTCGTTTTCCATATGATTTTCATTTCCCGTTTAAATCCAGTTCATTCAGAATGGTCTGAAAGACCTCTTTCCCAACAATGGTATTATGGCCGGAAACACAGGCGTCCACGTTGAGTGCCATATAGCTGCGTATGGTGTTTCGAAAGGTATCGTTTTCAACTTCCATGGATGGAATAATTTCCTCCATGGAGTCGCCTATGTTGTCACTCATGTTCAAAACATGTTCTTCTTCGTCAAGTACGCTGATGCTGTCGGCGGTGTGGCCGGGCGTGTGAAAAATTCGAATTTTGTCATCGGGGAAATACAGTTCGCCGTCGAAGGTAAGGTTAGGAAGATTAAGCTGTACATCACCTTTCTGAAATTGCCTGTTCTTTTCTATCATGGAATCCCACTTAACGGTCTGCAAATATCTGCATAATGTATGGGACAGAATGGAGCAATCACCAAAAGAGCCGTTTCCCCAAATATGATCCCAGTGATAATGAGTATTAACAACCCGAATCGGGTTCGGGTATTCTTTCAAAAAATTCAGGACTGGTTCAGCACAAAGTGAGCCAAGCCCGGTATCTATTACGTAATTGTACTTATTTCCGAGGATTACGTGAAGATTCAGATTCCAGTCCGTGATTTGATATTGAAACACGACATTCCTGTTTTTAATTTTAATGATCTTCGGGTTCCATTCGTTTTCCATAATTATTCTCCGATTCTTTATTAAAAAGCCTAACGCATTTTCAGTATAAACTGATACAGAATATCCACACCTTTTTCAGGCAGCAGTTCCAGCAGCCGCAGGAGTTTCCCGGTACCGACACGGTACTGTAATTTGGGATGTTCAGCTTCTATGGCTTTGATNNTTGGGTCGTTTTTCTGGTTCATCTCCGTGGTCATCAGCGGTTTCATTTTCGTCAGAACCTCTTTATAATACTTTGTTTCGGCAAGGGTTTTGTCAAAATTTCCGCTGACCTGTTTGGTCAGCTGTGTTTCGTAGGAACCGGGCTGAATTTTAATTACGGGAATACCCAAAAACATCAGTTCCCGGCGAAGACTGTCGTTATAAGCTTCGACCGCGTATTTAGACAGAACATAAGCACCGGCGAAAGGCTGTGGGGTCATCCAGCCCGATGCCGAACTGCAGTTGATAATTCGGCCTTGTCCTTTGTAAATCATTTCAAAGAAAGCTCGGTTTATCCGGGCGGTGCCAATTACATTGATTTTCAAAAGCCGTTCGGTGGATTCCACACTATCGCCTTCCACCAGCGAAGTGAAATAGGACTGTCCGGCAAAATTTACAATTGCGTTCAGCGTATCGGTGTAGGTTTGCACGGTTTTACGGGCGGCGTCCACGCTTTCCTGTGAAGTAATATCTGCTTTAACTGGAATCACGTTCGGCAGTAATTTCAGCTGTTCCAACGCCGCTTCCTTTGTGCCAAACGCAAACACGGTATAATCGCCCTGCTGAGCAAGGGCTTTTACACATAAGGAGCCAAGTCCTCCGGTTGCTCCGGTAAATAAAATGTATTTCATGCAGCCCCTGCTTTCCTTTTAAAAATGAGTATTTGTGCATCGCTTAATTATTCTATTATCATAACACGCCATACGCAAAAAGCAACTGAATTCGCGGTGCTGACAACACGCTGTTTTTTCTTCTTATAAGACCTCGTTTTGCGTGAATACCGGCAAATTCAGTTTTTTCAACTCGGTCATTAAGTATGAGAAACTCGTTTTGGAATAAGGCTTTGTACTTACAAAATACAATTGGTCTTCGCATGTTATGAGCATCAGGTAAACTGTAAAATGGGCGGCAGATTTTGCTGCAGCACCATAACGGTTCATTTTATGACGGAATCTGTTATAGAAATGATAAAACTGAGGTTCCAGGTCTTTCCTGTCTTTGAGAAAAGTCGCAAGAAATTTTTCATTTCCCAAACAAATATGTTTTATGTTGGAAAACGGAACTTGAAACGAGTCTGCTGCAAAAGGGATAAAACTGCCATAGGTCGAATTTTGAAAAAAAATGATCTCGTCAGTAATAGTGATTTTATTTATTGACAAATAGGAAAAACAATAAGTGCTAAGGTAAAGATACATGATGCTAGCCACCCCAAGCAGGGGAGTGGCGGATTTGATGGAGTTTATGATTGACAGAAAAAAGACAGCAAGGGAGCAAAGCCCAAGAAATAAAAATAGTAAAAGCGCGAACCCACCGGTTCGAATTGTTTTCCCGTTCATTTATTTCCTCTTTCCTGTTTCAACAGAAACTTTATATGATTTATGTTTGGCACGTGCAGACTATATTTATGAAAAAATGTACTCCTCTGAGTTTGACATAGCCTGCTCGGAATTGCCGTTTCCGGCGGGTTTGCTCAATCCGCCAAACACAAACAGGCGACCGCCAACGACCTTCGACTGAAACCAGCTACGCGGGGTAAGCAATGGGGATTTTGTTAGCCATGTGTTTTTCAATGGGTCATATTCCTCAACAGAGGATAAAAAAGGATTACCAGGTTTATTTTTATCGCTGCGCCCTCCAATGGCATATAGTTTGCCGTTTATCAGTTGGGATTGAAACTGGTGCCTTGCAACGTTCATCGATTTGCCCGTTTCCCATGTGTCGGAGGTCGGATTATATATTTCAAAAGCGGATAAAGAGCCGGAATCGTTCATTCCTCCCATAGCATAAATAGAACCATTGGCAGCGATTGCCTCAAATTGCATTCTTGGGGTTGGCATGGGGGCCTTTTGTACCCATTTGTCATGAACCGGGTCATACATATCCACGGAAGAAAGGTACCCCTTTTCCGCGTTGTACCCGCCGATTGCGTAAATATTATTACCGACTGAAAGTAATTGGAAATGCATCCTTCTGGTTGGCATCGGGGATTTTTCTTCCCATGTGTTGTGTGAAGGGTCATATACTTCCACGGAAGAAACTACGGTAGATTCATCGGCTCCGCCCATTACGTAAATTTTACCGTCAAATACGGCTGTACTGAAATACTCACGTGAAGTGTGCATGGGCTGAAGTTCTGTCCATTGGTTTTTGGCAGGATCATATCGTTCTGTCGTGTACAGGCTTTGCGCATTGCTGTTGCCGCCAATTGCATAGATCTTTCCATCTAAGAGGACGGTTTGCAGGTAGCCTCGGGCCGTTTTCATTGGTGTAAGTGTGCTCCACCGGTCTGTTTCCGTATCGTATTCCTCCAAAGAAGCAAGCTTCCCGTTTTGATCCATTCCGCCGACAATATAGATTTTATTCTTGATTACTTCTGTACTATAAGCATACCTTGGCAGATTCAAGGGAGCTATTTCTTTCCAGCCTTCCGGTTGAACTGTTCCGGAAATAGGCGGGGAGGACGGGGGACTTTGCACGGGACTGCCGGCAGCGTCAGATACAATGGGCTGGCGCACATACGGCTCTGAACTTGAAGCAGTAAAACCCGTTGCCCCTTGCGTACAGCCCGTTAGAAAAATCGAAATCACCAAAAAAGAAGATTCAAAGAGCTTGAAAAATTTCATTTTAAATTCTCCTTTATGTATTATTTTCGAAGTTTTAAAAGTGCGCATGATCATTGCCAGAACTTTATCTGAATTCTATATTAACATTATAGCACAGAAAAAAGAAAATTTCCAAAAGTCCAATATAAATTTTTTTTAAGATAAATAATCGGTTTCTGTGATTTGCATACAGCAAATTTAACAATTTATTATTGAATTCTTCTTTGAAAATCAACAAATACTCGTCTTGACGATAGAAGAAAATATGAATATAATGTTGTATGTAAAACTGTGTCATATACAACTATACGACATAAAACATATTTGGAAAGGAAGTGCAGAATGGAAAAGATACGAATTGGGTTTGAACTGCGGTCGCTGAATAACTTGATTCGGCGTTACTTCGATTTTTCTTCACACCGAAAAGAAATTGAAACCGTCACCGGGAATAACGGCTGGATTATCGGTTATCTTTCTGAAAATAAAGACAAAGAGATATTTCAAAAAGACATTGAAGAACATTTTACCATCACACGTTCCACGGCGTCGCGGGTACTGAACCTTATGGAACAAAAAGGGCTGATTCAAAGACAATCTGTTGCTCAGGATGCGCGTTTGAAAAAAATAGTGCTGACAGAGAAAGCGTGGCAAATCAGAGGCCTTATGTGTGAGGATGCGATGCGAATGGAGCGAATTTTAACCGATGGTTTTTCGGAAGATGAGATTAAGGAACTTTACACCTACCTGCAAAGAATGAAAACAAACATTGCAAAAATCAAACCTACTGAGTCCTAAGCCCCGTCTGCACGCTTGGAAAAAATGTAAGGTATTATATAGATTCAGCATAACGTTAAGGAGAATATTTTATGTTTAAAAAGCTTCTCTCCAGTGTGAGAGAATACAAAAAAGATACGATACTAGCCCCAACCTATGTCACATTCGAGTCAATTCTTGAAATTGTCATTCCATCCCTAATGGCATACCTAATCGACTACGGCATCAGCCAGAACAATATGACCAATGTCCTTTTAATCGGGCTTGCGCTAATTGTTTGCGCCATGCTTTCACTTGTGACCGGCATTTTTGCGGGCCGCAGCGCAGCGGTTGCCTCTTCCGGTTTTGCGAAAAACCTGCGACAAGATATGTTTCACAATGTACAGAACTTTTCCTTTTCCAACATTGATAAGTTCTCAACTGCAAGCATTATCACAAGACTTACCACAGACGTAACAAATGTGCAGAACGCTTACCAAATGCTGGTTCGCCTTGCGGTGCGTGCGCCAATGATGATTGTTTTTGCATTGATTTTTTCCTTCCGAATCGACGCGCATCTTTCCCTGATTTTCCTTGTGACCATACCGGTGCTCGGCTTTGGCCTTTGGTTTATCATTTCACACGTACACCCGCTTTTTGTGCGCGTGTTTAATACGTATGATAAGCTAAACAATGTGGTCCAGGAAAACCTGCTTGGAATCCGCGTGGTAAAATCCTATATCCGTGAAGAACACGAAGAGTCTAAATTTGCGGGTATTTCGCAGTCTATTTTCCAGGACTTTTCAAAAGCAGAAAAAAGAATCGCATTTAATATGCCGCTTATGCAGTTCTGCCTGTACGCCACTATGCTTTTGCTATCGTGGTTCGGTGCGAAAGAAATCATTGCCAGCAATAATAACCCGGTACTTGGGCTTTCCACCGGCGAGCTTGCCAGCTTAATTACGTACGCGCTGCAAATCCTCATGAGCCTGATGATGCTTTCCATGGTATTTGTAATGATCATCATTTCCCGCGCTTCCGCGGAACGTATTGTGGAAGTATTAAGTGAGGACAGCGACCTGAAAAACGGAGCAAATCCGCTGCACACCGTAAAAGACGGTTCGATTACCTTTGAGGACGTCACCTTTACGTACGCCAGAAAGGCCGACAAACCGGTACTCGATAAAATTAATGTCTCCATTGCATCTGGTGAAACGGTGGGAATTTTAGGCGGAACCGGTGCTTCCAAATCAAGTTTCGTCCAGTTGATTCCGCGCCTTTATGATGCGGTAGACGGAAAAGTCACCGTTGGCGGCGTAGATGTAAAGGATTACGATATTGAGTCGCTGCGCAATCAGGTGGCAATGGTACTGCAGAAAAACATTCTGTTTTCCGGTACTATTAAAGACAACCTCCGCTGGGGTAATGAAACCGCAACAGAGGAAGAAATGATTCATGCCTGCCAGCTTGCCCAAGCGGACAGTTTTATTCAGGAATTTCCCGATAAATACGACACCTACATTGAGCAGGGCGGTACCAATGTGTCCGGCGGCCAAAAACAGCGCCTTTGCATTGCAAGAGCTTTGCTGAAAAAGCCGAAAATTTTGATTCTGGACGATTCTACCAGCGCCGTTGACACCAAAACAGACGGACTCATCCGTCAGGCGTTTCAGCAGGATATTCCGAACACCACAAAAATCATTATCGCACAGCGCGTTTCCTCCGTTCAGGATGCCGATAAGATTATTGTGCTGGACGACGGCAAAATCAACGCCGTTGGCAAGCATGAGGAACTGCTGAAAACCTGTTCTATTTATAGGGAAGTTTATGAATCTCAGAATAACAAAGGAGGTGCTCTCCATGAGTAATGAGCAGACGAGAGAGAACCTTAAAACAAAGGGCAGGCCGCCAATGCAGCGCTTTAAGCCCGGTACGATCAAAAGACTGCTGGGCTATATGGCCGGCTATCGGGTGCAGCTGATTCTTGTTGTTATTTCCATTTTGGTGAGCGCGGCTGCGGGCGCGGGGTCGTCCCTGTTCCTTCAGACCTTAATTGATAAATATATTGTCCCGCTGCTGGGGCAGACAAACCCCAATTATGCCGGTTTATTCCGTGCAGTTCTAATGATGGGCATGGTTTACGTAATCGGCGTATTTGCCACCTGGTTTTACAACCGTATGATGGTTATTATTGAACAGGGTACGCTGAAAACAATCCGTGATAAAATGTTCACCCACATGCAGACCCTGCCCATCCGCTATTTTGACACGCATACCCACGGCGACGTAATGAGCCGTTATACCAACGATACCGACACGCTGCGTCAGGCAATTTCGCAGAGTTTACCGCAGATGTTCTCCTCCATTGTATCGGTTGCGTCGGCATTTTTTGCCATGCTGTACCTCAGTGTTGGCCTGACCGCCTTTGTTGCCGTGTTTGCTTTTGTTTTGCTGAAGGTCATGCGCGCACTGGTGGGTAGAAGCGGAACCTTCTTTATGAAGCAGCAGCAGGCTTTGGGCGAAGTAAACGGTTATATTGAAGAAATGATCAACGGACAAAAAGTGGTTAAAGTTTTTTGCCACGAGGACAAGACCAAAGAGGATTTTGACAAAAAGNNAGAACGAGGAATTGTGCTATTGCGCAACCGAGGCGAACAAATACGGAAATATCACCATGCCGGTTGTCGGCAATCTGGGTTATATTCTTTATGTGCTTCTGGCCATTCTCGGCGGTGCGGCAGGCATTGCGGGAATTCCGAACCTTAGCCTGACCGGAGTAAACGCCCTGACAATCGGTACCATTATTTCTTTCTTAACGCTGTCCCGCAGCTTCATTAACCCAATCGGCCAGATTTCCATGCAGTTTAACATGGTGGTTATGGCATTGGCAGGCGCTTCAAGAATTTTTGACCTTATGGATGAAGAAAGCGAACAGGACGAGGGTTATGTTGCCCTTGTGAACGCAAAAGTGGAAAACGGTGAAATTAAAGAGTGCAAAGAACGCACGGAAACCTGGGCGTGGAAGCATCCTCACAATGACGGAACGGTGAGCTACACTTTGTTGCAGGGCGATATCCGCTTCTATGATGTGGATTTCGGCTATGTGGAAAACAACATTGTTCTGCACAACATCACGCTTTACGCGGAACCCGGCCAAAAGGTTGCCTTTGTTGGCGCAACCGGTGCGGGTAAAACGACAATTACCAACCTGATCAACCGTTTTTACGACATTGCAGACGGTAAAATTCGGTATGACGGAATTAACATTAATAAAATCCGTAAGGCGGCTCTTCGCCGTTCGCTGGGTGTGGTACTGCAGGACGTAAACCTGTTTACCGGTACCGTTATGGATAACATTCGCTACGGCAAGCTGGACGCAACAGATGAAGAATGCATTGCCGCCGCAAAGCTGGCAAATGCGGACGGATTTATTCGTATGCTTCCGGACGGTTACAAAACGGTGCTGGAAGGCGACGGAAGCGGACTTTCCCAGGGGCA
Organism: Ruminococcaceae bacterium UBA3451; assembly: GCA_002378845.1. GTDB lineage: Bacteria > Bacillota > Clostridia > Oscillospirales > Acutalibacteraceae > Caproiciproducens. Next base: position 9,077 of record DFRY01000006.1, read on the forward strand.
GCGCCAGCTGATTTCCATTGCCCGCGCCGCCGTAGCCGACCCGCCGGTTATGATTCTGGATGAAGCTACGTCCTCTATCGACACCCGAACCGAAGCCATTGTGCAAAAGGGTATGGATGCCTTGATGAAGGGAAGAACCGTATTTGTCATTGCGCACCGACTTTCTACCGTGCAGAATTCCGACGTTATTATGGTTTTGGAGCATGGCCGCATTATTGAACGCGGAAGCCACGACCAGCTGATTGAGGAAAAGGGCAAATATTATCAGCTTTATACCGGTGCGTTTGAACTGGAATAAGCCAGATTCTTTATTAACAGAATAGATAAGCCGCATGTGGCACTGAAGTTCAGTGAACATGCGGCTTTTTTATATCTTGCTATTTTTGGAAAGAAGCGGTTGGTTCAATTCAAATCCATTAAAAAGCTGTAACCGTGTTTTGTAAAACCCAGCGATTCATAAAAATGATGGGCGTTTTCTCGTTTCATGTTGCTCGACAAGGCCGCTTTGTAGCATCCGGATTTTTTACAGCAGTCCATAGCAAACTGCATCATTTGCCTGCCGATGCCTTTGCCCTGACAGTCGGCTTTTACAACCACATCTTCAATTAAACCGGAGGGAGTTCCCCGGTGAGCAAGATTGTCCATTATTGCCAGCGCAAAGGTTCCGACGGTTTCCTCCTCCATTTTCGCGATGTAAAGCTTATAGGACGGGTACGTCGCCATTCGATGAAATATTGTTTTCGCTTCTGCAAGGGACAACGTATCCCCGCTGTCCATATCCGGCTGATGGTAAAGGGAAAGAATTTCGGGAAGATCATCTTCCGTTGCTTCGCGTATAAATAACTGCATTCCATTACTCCTTTATTTCGTGTTGAACACTCAGCGGCAGCCCGTTCGGCTTGTTCAACGTTCTTTCATAGACGTATCGGTTCCCGATTTTGCCGGTTCGGGTTACGGCTCCGACAAAATTCAGCACGTTCAGTGCGGCTTGGGAAGTGGAAAGTGACAACCCGGCAGATTTCGCAAATTCCTTTGAAGTAAACGGTTTGGCAGGCCCTTCGGGAATCAGTTTAGAGTAGTCATTCCGGTTATTTATGGATACCTCGTCAATCAGACCGGTAGGAATGCGCTCGTACCGCGAGGAACCTTTCTTTTTGTCTTGGCTCCATCCGTTTAAAAAGCGGTATTCCTCAACGTCAAGCAAAACAATGCAAAGCTTTAATCGGGGATTCGGTAAAAAATTCTTGATTTTATATAACTCAAACAAAATGTCATAAGGCTGTCCGGTTTTCGGAGATTTCCTCTTTTTTGTCGTTTCGCCGGTTTGTTCATCAATCCAAATCAGCCACTTAGTGTGGGCGACCGGATAAATTACAGTAACATCGGAAACGGAAAGAAACACCTCCAGCTTATTCCTTAACTTATTGAACTGTCTTGTTTGCACTTCTAAAATTCCCTGGTCATTTACAATGTCTGCAATGTAGCTGCCGATTTTTATTTCGTGTTTTGCTGGATCAGGCTCAAAATAATTCTTTATAACGGCATGAAGCGTTTTTTCGCCAAGGGTACCAATTCCGTTCGGCTTTGATTCGGAATTTAATACTTTGCCGCAGGCTTGTTCAAAGAGTGATCTGTTCATAAAACGTTACATGATCCTTTTAATGTATTTAATGTAATCATAACAGAATATTGATAAAAAGCAACGTGCGTTAGAATATCTTCCTGAATTTTCCTGGCCAAAGGACTTTCGGATTACCGCGGGTTCTTTTAGTTTTCAGAAAGCTTCGGGTGCGGGCAACGGCGATGTTATCGTTAGTAAATATACAATTTTTCTATTCTATAATTTATTAAATATAATTGTTAAAAATGACCATATAATCGTTAATTTATTCCAATTGATTGTGCAACATTGACATAGTTACGCAATTTCGATATACTATAGACAACGATTTGGTGCATTTTGATGGAGGAAATCTTTTTCAACCGCCTAAAATTGCATACGGTCGGAACAGCTGAATCCTCTTTAATTTTCCAAAGAGGTACGGAGGAACTAAATTTAGAGGGGTGAATCCGCTTTTGCGGTAGGGACTTCCGATTTCCCGAACCCGACAACTAACTTCGGAGGCTTTATAGGAGATGAATATGTTAAAATTCAAGAAGTTACTTTCTGCGATTGTAGCAACCGCTCTTACTGTCAGTATGATGACAGTAATTGCGTCAGCAAGCGGCACGACCACAGGAACCGTACGAGTAAGTTCTTATCTGCAGGTACGCACCGCAGGAAATACCGGGGCCCCGGTTATTGGGAAATTGTACAATGGGGCAAAGGTGACAATCCTTGACACGGTAAACGGATGGGACAAGATTACATACAACGGAAAAACGGCTTGGATATCGGGAGTATATGTGGTGCTTGGAAAAGCGCAGCTGGCGGTAACAGCCGCGAAAAGTCAGCTTGGCGTTCCTTATCAGTACGGCGGCGCAACACCGAACGGCTCTTTTGATTGCTCGGGGCTTACAATGTACGTTTACAGCAAAGCCGGAATTTCCCTTCCGCATTCGCCGGCGGCACAGGCAACTTATGGCTGGCAGGTAAGCCGGAATTCATTGCAGCCGGGCGACCTTCTTTTCTTTGACCCGAACGGAAGCTCCAAAATCACACACTGCGGCATATACATAGGAAATAATATGTTTATTTCCGCGCAGTCCGGCGCGGGGAAGGTTATGGAAGCAAGCTTAAGTAACAGCTATTGGTCAAAAGCGTTTGTCAGTGCGAGAAGACTGACGACCTGATTAACAATTCATGAAATTTAAATATTAGAAAAAACAGGGCTGCACCAAATCGGTTTTACCAACCGACTTGGTGCAGCCCTTTCCATTGAACCGATTTACAAAATAGAATCAGTGTCGTTGCCTGTCCAATTAACAGTCTGAAAATCTTTTAGGAATCGTACCAAAAATTGCAGTTCCTCCGTATCATATTTCTGTAGGAATACGGATAGTTTGGAATCAAACTGGGCGTGCACTTCCTTGTGAAGTGCGAAAAGACTTTTTCCGATTGAAGTCAGGAAAAAGACAGATTCCTTTTTGTTGTCCGGCAAAGCTTGTTTTACAATAAGACCTTCCGTTAAAAGTTTTTTTATATTTTTGGATACGGTTCCTTTGGGAATCTCCGTCATTTTTGAAATGGTAATGCTGTTTACCGGCTGAAAGCGGCCAATCGCGTCCAGCACATGGAACGTAATAATGGATAAATTACTGACGATTTCGGAAAGCTGTGGGTCGGAACAGTTGGAGAAAAGCCAGTTTTTTTCTTCCTCCATGTCTGTTTGGTGCCGAGATACTACTTCAAAAAATATCCGCTCAATCTCTTGAACGAGCGTTTCGCCGTTCTTTCCGTTATCTATATTATATTTCATTGAAATCCCCTCAATCGGTAAGAATAATAACAGTATACCATAAATTTAGTTTCTAAGAAACTATTGACAAAAACAGTTTCTACTGCTAATATAGTTTCCAGGAAACTATATTAGCTTTATAAAAATGATAAGAATACAGAAAAGAAACAGTACGAAAGGACCTGCAATGGAAACGAAACTTAACCCGAACTGCTCTTGCCCTAAGGTTCGCTGCAAGTATCACGGCAATTGTTCTGAATGCAGAAAAAAGCATAACGGAAAACCGTTCTGCACCAATACCGGAATGAAAGGGCGCATAGCGCAGCTGCTATTTGGAAAGGGAAAAAATACATAATTTTAAACTAAGCAAAAAGTCCTGCAATCATTTTGATTGCAGGACTTTTTGCTTGTGTGAAAACTCCCGGTACAGCCGGGGATAGGCTATTGTTCAGCCGTGCATACCATTTGCCTGCAGTTCCATATTTTCTACCACAATGTCATGAATTTCCCCCAGCGAAGCGCAGTACTCCAGTACTTTCCACGGTGTATTGGTATGAAAATGAATTTTAATCAATTCCTCGTCACCAATTGCAAGCAGGCAATCGCCGGCTATGTTCTTGGTAATGTAATCGTTTATTGAATCTTCCGACAGATTTGTTCCTTCAATCAACAATTGAGTGTCAAATCGATATTCCAGCATAATAAGCTTCCTTTCCGGTTTTAGTTTCCGTATAAACTAAATTATAGCACAAAATTACGACAATGAACCACACATTGGCGACGGGAGGTCATTTTTTCTTTTCTACCGGCTGGCGGTTTTTCGGTTCGTCCTTATAGCCTATTTTCATGATAATATTCTGCGGAAAATCACCGAATCTTTCACCGAATATATTGATTCCGCCAATGTGCTCGCTGGTGTCCTTCACGCCGATACGCATGGTTACATATTTCTCTTTTTGAATGTTCAGTTGGGACAGCGTAACGTCGGAAAGACGTTCCTGATTCAGTAAGGTACCCTCGTCGGTTACAGCCCATTCGGTCAGAATACCGTACTGTGTACTGCCCGACATCCATGAGGAAGGGGTAAGCTTGCCGTTTCGATCCCCAAAATCCCCCGGGCTTGTCCAGGTGCCAATTTCCACGCCGTTAATCCACATTGTAATATCTGATTTCCAAATGTTATTGAAGCCGGGAGCTGCGGAGCAGATTTCCAAAGAAAAAGAAATGTATTCCGGCCTTAAATGAAGCGAATCGTACACCGGTACGCGATATTCCACAAATCCTTTTCGAAACCATAAAAGCTGTGCGTCCACTCGGCTTGGGCTTAAAAAATAATTCGAGTCGTCAAAAGGGGAGTCGTCTATGGCGGTGTTATCTCCTTTTAAAATCACCATTCCGCAGGAGGGAGCAACACTAAAATCCATATAATTTCCAATCGGAATATTTGTTTCGTATTTTTTGGAATTCTTTGGTATAATGGCGCCCATGCCAAGGTGGATCAATATGTCCAAATATACGGAGGAACAAAGTTTTTTGGAACCGTTTTTGGCGGGTGCAAGTTCCGTTAAAATTAGTCCGGCTTCCTCAAGAATTTTTACGTTTGCTGAAATGGTGGAAAGCGGATAATCGAGTTGTTTTGCAATTTCCAGACAGCTTAAGGTGTCATGTTCCAGCAAAGATAATATTTGAAGCCGCAGTTCTGTGGAAAGAGCGTGACAGATTTTAGCAAGAATTTCCGGGTCTTGAATAGAAAGCTGAAGCATATACCCCTTGTCTCCCTTTTTTACAGTGAATTTATTGTTTCATTATTATAGCATATATTTTCTTTCCTATAAATCATCAAAAACCAATTATTGTCTGATTTTATCAGAATTGCGGAAGAAAACAATGTGGAAAATTACACCGGTCTTTAAAGTCGCGAACAATATGAAAACCGGAAGGAAATTGAGCCTGATAAAAGAGCCGGGAATGCAAAGGAGTTTCCTCTTTTGCATTCCCGCATTGGAAAAGGTTCCTTATCCTTTTATACCGGAAAGCGCAACGCCTTTTACAATCCTCTTTTCAAAAATCAGGTAAATAATAATCGCGGGAATAGAGGCTACCATGTTGGCGGTCATCGGTTTAACATAGTCCACCGTGTAAGTGCCGGCAAAGGTCGGAATACCGACCGGAAGCGTAAACATGGATTCGCTGGTTGCGCAGAGCAAAGGCCACAGGTAGTTGTTCCAGCTTCCGATAAAAGCGAAGATACCTACGGTTACAAGAACGGTTTTCGAAAGGGGAAGGATAATCTTGAAATAGATATTCCATTCGCCCGCTCCGTCAATTTTAGCGGCTTCTATCATTTCGTTCGGAATGCTTTTGAAGAAGGTCACCATAATAATTAAATTCATGGAACCGGCAACAGTCGGTAAAATCAGTCCCTGATAACTGTCGATGATATTTAACCCGTTTGATGTAATGAAAAGCGGAACAATGGTGGCCTCGCCGGGAACAATCATGCCAATTAAAAAGAAGAGGTAAAGCAGGTTCTTTCCCGGGAAATTTAGCTTTGCAATCGGGTATGCTGCCATTGAAGATACCAGCAATACCAATGCAGTGCTGACGATAGCAACAAAAATACTGTTAAACAGCCAGACCGGTACCTTGCTGTTAAACAGAATTGCCGGGTAATTCTTCAGAGTGAAAGGCGGGGCAAACCAGGCAAATGCGCTGTGAATCGGCGTTCCTTCCGTTTTCAGCGACACAGCAAGCGACCATAATACAGGAGCAAGGAAAATGAGCGCGAGGAAGATGGAAATAAGGGTAATGATAATTTTACCGGGTGTCAGTTTTTTGCTCATTCTTTGTTCCCCCTGTTCTGCAGCTGTATCTGAATAAGAGACAATATGACCAGAATCAGGAACAGCGCGTAAGACATTGCCGATGCATAACCCATGTCGTTTTTCGTAAACGCGGTTTCATATATGTACTGAATCAAAGGCCGGGTCAAAGTGCCGGGGCCGCCGCGGGTAATTAAGAAAATTTGTCCGAATACTTTATACGACGCAATGATTTGAAGTAGCAGCACAAGGTAAGTTGTGGGGGCAAGAAGCGGAAGGGTAATTTTAAACAGCTGCCGTGCTTTGCTTGCGCCGTCAATTTTTGCTGCTTCATACAGCTGGTCCGGAATATCCTGCAATGCGGAAATATAAAGCAGCATGCTGAAGCCCACCGTCCACCACACAGTTGTAACAGATATGGTAACCCAGGTCAGGCTTGCGTTCGAAAGCCACTGCGGTTCCACGTTGGCGGGGACTATGTTCAGGGTGTGCAGCAACTCGTTTATGAAGCCCATGTAGGGGGACGCCATGTAAATTGTAATAAAAGAGATGACGGATACGGAAAGTACGTTGGGTAGGTAAAAGCTTGCCCGGTAAAACCGTTTCAGCCTGCTGGTGCGGTTTGCAAGCAGCGCCAGAACCAAAGCAAGTATGACCAGCATGGGTACGGAGATGAGAACGAAGGTGGTTGTGTTGCCAAGGGACTGCCAGAAAAATTTATCCTTAAAAAAACGGATATAGTTGTCCAGCCCAACGAATTTAATTTTGCCCATAAGTCCCCATTTGTGAAGACTTACGTAAAAACCCTGAAGGACAGGCCAAATGGTGAACAATGTATAAAGTACGGTGAAAGGCAGCAGGAAAATAATGATTCCAAGCATATCATGCCACCTGATTGTTTTCTTCTTTGAATACAAATGAGTTTACCTCCCTTAAATTGGATTCAATAGCTCCCTGCGGATAAAGAGAGGGAAGGGGCTTCTTTGCGAAAGCCCCCTCCTGATTCATACTGTTTTTGGCAATTTGCAGCGGCTTAGGCAATCGGAGCAATTTGCCAAGTCTGGTGCGAGAATGTTTTTTAGCCGAGGTTGGATTGCAGTTCGTCAAAAATGTTGTTGACCGCATCGGTCGGGGAAGTTTGATTTGTCCAGATTGTGTCAAGATTCTTAATCATTGNNAATTTTTTGAAGGAAGTACAGCGGTTTTGGCAGCTTCTGCGTAATCGCTGCGGTACGGCATATCTTTGTATTCCTGGCTGGACTGTACATCCAGATTGGAGGGAATTTGACCGGAGCCGGCCCAGGTCAGCGCGCCCTTGCTGGAAACATAGTTAATGAAATAAACGGCGGCCTGTGTGTCTTCGTCACTGCGGGATTTTTTGGTCGGGATAATCATGGTGTGTGCGTCTGCCCAGCAGGAGTTTTTGTCAAATAATTGCGGGTAGGGCTGTGCAACAAACTTCAGGTCTTTTGTCTGCTCAAATGCACCGGTTGCCCATGTTCCGGCAAATACCAGGCCGGCCTGACCGCCCTGGAAATATTTCTGGTGGTCTTCAATGCCCGGGTTAACGTAACCGTCTGAGTAAAGGCTCTTTACAAATTCTGCTGCTTTAACTGCAATTGCTTTGTCCATTGTAATCTGATCGCCGGCCTCGTTTACAAGAGGAGTGCCGCCCATCTGGAAGTAAGTAGCCCACCAAACACGGTAGGGATCGTCGCCCTTTTGCGGCAGAGCAAGCGCGGTGGAGCCGTCGGGCACGACAGATTTCAGTTTTCCAAGGGTGCTGCGGAAATCGTCAGCGTTTTTCACAGGAAGCTGACCGTTTGAATCGAGGGAAAGACCGGCTTTCTGAATAATGTCTTTGTTAACAAACATAATTTCGGCGTGGGTGTCGAGCGGCATCGCGTAATGGGAGCCGTCAAATGTTACGCCGGCGTTCATTGAATCGGTGTATTTGCTCCAATCGGTACCGGAATTCTTTGTGTAGTTATCAATCGGAATAACAATGCCCTGATCTACCAATTCCGGAAGTTTTGAAATGTGGGAAATGCCAATGTCCGGGCCTTTGCCTGCTGCAACAGCGGTAGCCAGTTTGGTGTAATAATCAGCCCATACCAGCATAACGGACTGAACCTGCTTTTTCGGATTGGTGGCGTTATATTCCTTAATAATCTTATCCATGAACTCGCCGTCACCGCCGCTGAACAGTGACCATAAAACCAGTTTGTCTTTATCGACCGCTACCGCTTCCGGGTTATTAACGGTTCCGTCGGAGTTAACATCCGCCGTCCCCGATGCGGCGGTTCCTTCCTGAGCTACCGGTGCGGATGCAGCCGGTGTTGTTGTGGTTCCTGCAGAAGTCCCCCCGCCGCATCCGGCAAACGATGTGGCGAGAATGCTGACCATTAATAATGCTGTTAACAATTTCTTCATAATTTCTCCTCCTTGTTTTATTTATTTGTGAATAAATTGTTACTAAAAATTTGGAGTAATTTGTTACTTCACAAGTATATTAGCAAATATTTTATATATTGTCAACATAATTTTGATGATTTTAGAAAAAATAATAAGTTATATGCTAAATATATTGACAAATTGAATTTTGTAGAGATATAATTACTACATAAATTATGTAATGAATATATTATATTATAACTTAAATTAATACATAATATTATCATTTATTTTATAATTTTATTATTTTCATTTTTAAGATAGGAGGCAGCAATCATTCCGCATTACGGATGCAGTTTGTAATAGCAAGTATAAATACCACATAACTTATATACAGGAGTGAAATTATGAAAAGCTACATAAAAAACTATCCAAGACCGCAATTCGTCCGTACAGACTGGCAGAACCTGAACGGTACATGGGATTTTGCATTTGATGATGAAAACCGCGGGGAAAAAGAACATTGGGAAAAACAGTTTCCCGCAGAATTACGGCGCGATATTTGCGTTCCTTTTTCTTATGAAACAAAGCTTAGCGGAATTGAAGACGAATCGATTCATGAAACGGTCTGGTATCAAAAAAATATAGATGTCGATGCCGAAAAGCTGCAAAATCATAAATTGATGATTCATTTTGAAGGCTGCGATTACCTGACCAAAGTAATGGTGAACGGGGAGCTGGCCGGTTCGCACCGCGGCGGGTACACGCGCTTCTCCTTTGACATTACGAATTTGGTTCATGCGGGGCAAAATACTTTGACCGTAAAAGCGGAAGACCGTGCCGACGCGGAACAGCTTCGCGGAAAGCAGCGCTAGGCACCGTACAACTTTGGCTGTTGGTACGTTCAGACCACCGGAATTTGGAAAACAGTCTGGATGGAATACGTTCCCCAGAACGCGGTCAGCGCAGTCAAAATGACGCCCGATTTGGAAAACAGCCGGATTCAGCTGAATGTGGACGTGGACTCGGAAGTATTCGGTACCGATCTGATATTGGAAGCGGAAATCCGTTTTGGGGATAAATTCGTAAACCGTGTGGCATCACCCGTAACAGGCCGGCATTTTGAAACATTCATGAATGTGGCATCCATCGAAGTGGATGAATGGGGTGTGAAAAAATGGTCACCCGCGCACCCGGAGCTTTATGATATTACGTTTTCCCTGTATTACGGCGGCAAGCTTTGCGATACAGTAAGTTCCTATTTCGGAATGCGCGACATCCGCATTCAAAACAGCAACATTCTGTTGAACGGCGAACCGTTGTATCAAAGACTGATTCTGGACCAGGCTTACTGGCAGGAGTCTCACCTGACGCCGCCGAGCGAGGAAGCGTTGCTGAAAGATATTGATTACGTTACGGAATTAGGGTATAACGGACTGCGCATGCACCAAAAAGTGGAGGATGAGCGGTTTTTGTACTGGTGCGATGTAAAAGGAATTTTAGTCTGGTGCGAAGCCCCGTCGGCATACCTGTTTTCAGACCGTACGGTGAATCAGTTTACGGAAGAGTGGCTGGACATTGTAAAGCAAAATTATAATCATCCATCTATTATTACATGGACTGCGTTTAACGAGTCCTGGGGGGTTGCACAGATAAAATTCAACCGTCCCCAGCAGCATTTCACCGAGGGAATCTATCATTTGACCAAAGCGGTGGATAAAAGCCGACCGGTCATTGTTAACGACGGTTGGGAACATACGGTTTCAGACATTTTAACCTTACACGATTATGAAGAGAGCGGAAAGACGTTTTTTGAACGCTATTCCAATTTTACAGAAAAAATCCTGACCGCAGAGGTTTACCACAGCGGCTCCAGGTCGGCATTGGCGGACGGATACGAATACAAAGGCCAGCCAATTATTATCAGCGAGTATGGCGGAATCGCTTTTGACAATGATGCTTCCGGGTGGGGTTACGGCAATAAAGTAACCACGAAAGAAAATTTCGTGGAACGGTTTGACCACATTACCACCGCAATGAAACAGCTGCCTTTTATCTGCGGGTATTGCTATACACAGCTGACCGATGTGCAGCAGGAAATCAACGGTCTTATGGACATTGACCGGAACTATAAAGTGGAACCGGAAAAAATCAAGGAAATCAACGAAAAAAGCATCGGCCTTTGGAAGCAGCAAAAAAGGAAGTAAATCCTCAGAAAAAGCACAAGCCGGTTCCGCGTTTTGGCGGTTCCAGCTTGTGCCTTTATTTTATATCTTCTTAGAAGTAACTGCGGTTTAAACATAAAACAGATTTCTGGGGGACTCCAATGTCTTCTGCAATTACATCACATTTCGTCATAAGCAGGAAATAAATATTTTTCTCCGTTTGCTCGTTCAGGCTTTCGTAATTCGCCTGACCTTTTGCAATTACAACATCTGCCATGCGATAAATTTCATTGAATTCCTCACCGGTTCTGCTTAAAACTGTGCCGAGCGAATTGTCCCCGTTGCTGATAATTTTTGCGCACGAATCCATTCCGACCCGGTACGCATCCGCTTCAATATTATCATTGACAATCGCGGTTCCCCGTACGGCAAAATACAGGTCAATGTTCGGATTCAGTTCTTTTATCTTTTTGAGCAAAAGTTTATCCAGACAAATTTCTCCGCAATTATCGCCAAGATAGAGCAGCGTTTTCCCGCTTTGAATGTTGCGTTTCAACTGCTTCGTATGGTCAACGGTCAGGCGGTAACTGTCGATATTATTAAAATAGGTCATAATATGATCGATGTCGCTGTTGTGAATCGGGCTGAAGTCGATAATGTTCCCGACAATCGCGTATTTAATCGCTTCTTCAAAGGGATGTTCCGACCGGTCGATTTTCTTTTCAAATTCTTCCGACAGGGATAAAAACAGATCATTGTAATAATTTCTGATGTCGAAATAGGGATCTTCGTTTTTAATATGTTCTTTTAGAAGTTGAAATGTGGAACCGATAATTTCGGGGTTTGTTTGTGTAAAGTCCAATGTTCCCAGGTATTGAAATACATTTTTAAATAGAGCTTCTTTGTTGTCGGCATTGGTTATGTCTGCTACCCTGACAATTTGGTTGACCAAACAGGGCAGGCACTTGTAGTTGATTTTCATTTAAATTCGTTACCTCATTAAAGATGATATTGAGCGGAACAGGTTGTTTATTTGTCATATCCGGTAATCGGCCACATCAAACTCAAGGTTCTTATAATAATATTTTCGGTCTTCTTCCGTAATTTTTCGAATAATCCGGCACGGGTTTCCAACGGCGACTACATTGTCCGGAATATCCTTTGTTACCACACTGCCCGAACCCACAACCACGTTATTTCCAATATGAACCCCGGGGTTTACAACCACATTGCCGCCAAGCCACACGTTGTTTCCAATTGTAATGCCAATTCCGTACTCATACCCTGAGTTTCGGGAATCGGGGTGAATGGGGTGCCCGGCAGTATACAGTGAAACATTGGGAGCAAACTGCACATTGTTACCGATGGTTACTTTTCCAACGTCTAAAATTACGCAGTTGTAATTGACAAAGAAAAAGTCGCCTACTTCAATATTCTTTCCGTAATCGCAGTGAAACGGTGCCTCAATGTACACCCCGGTTCCTGCCTTACCCAAAATGCTTCGAATCAGTTCTTCTTGTCGTGCTTTATCCTCAGGCGGGCATTGATTAAAAGCATAAATTCTTTTTTGTTATCCAGGTGTTCTTGCGGTAACCCGTCCATCCATGCCTTATACGGCAGCCCGGCCAGCATTCTTTCTTTTTGGTTCATCGTTTTTCTTCCTTTCATAAATTTTTAAATTCGGTTCGATTTGCTCCGCTGGCCACACTGGGCGGCCCAATTATTGCCCGACAAAAAGATGAAGAGCATTGAATGCCAAACCGATTGCAAGCGAAACCGCGTTGGCAAGAACGGTATAAACCGCGATTTTTCGAATGGAAACCTTTTTAAACAAAAAGATATATGCCAGAAATTCCACTATGAACACGAGAATTTCTCCCACAATCACCGCTTCGTTGTAACTTCGGGTATTGTTTATAATGATAATAAAAAGCAGCACCTGAGTGGCAATATTCACTGCGGCAATTTTCCAAAGCGGCCGGATTTTGAAAGGAATTGCAATTGCCGTTTCTATTCCCGTAGAAAGGATCATTCGGATTAAAAAAGCCAGAAGAAACGGGACGGAGATAAGGATATTATTGTTTTGGTACCCGTGGTAAAACGGATCAAATTCAATTGTTGGGGTTGTTTTTGCTGCATCGTAATGAACGGAACGGGGGAACTTATTTTTGTCTGTGGGAATCACGCTTACGGGGTCCGATACCTTTAGAATTTTTCCTTTTTTGTCGATTAAAGCAACTTTAATGGAATCGCTGACTGCGCTGATTGGGGTATTGCTGCTGTCCAAAAGAATCATTTTCGAGTAATTTGCGAAGCCCAAATCCGGTTGATAAATACTTGGTTCCGAATGTAAATTTTTACAGTGGAACGTAACGCTTTCGTATCCGTCTTTCTCATAGGCTACAATTTCTGCCGAGCTGTCAAAACCGTGAGCGCTTACACTGGCCGAATTTAAGGCCGAATAATATTGGTTATCTTTCTCCATTTTAATTAAAACGTCAACATATTTTACATTGGCATCATCACTGGATACATAAATATAAAAATAGTTGGGCGGCGGCGGGGAGTCCGCATGGGCGACGGTTAACGGCAGCAGAAGCAGGAACAGCATAGCAAAGCCGCTCAGTAGCAATCCTTTTGCTCTTTGTAATTTCATGTTGTTTACCTCGTGCACTTTTATTTTGTTTTTTGACTGTATAAACGGTTTGTCTATTTTGCCTGACTGAAGTTTTCTTGATAATATGGCAGTGTATGATTCAAATAATATTCATTTGCAATTGGATTGATTTTTTGCCAAGCCTGCAAATAAGAGTCGGGTAAATCCGGTATCCAGTATTTTTTGGGAGGAATAACCGCGGCACGGCGATTGTTATGACTGAATGGAACTTCGGCCAGAACAAACCCTTCGCCTTCGAAAAATTCTTTTCGGGCTGCAACAAAGCCATTTCCGTCTATAATTTGAGCGGCGCCGACAAATTGCCTTGTCTGAAGAAAATTGCCAGCCGGAAAGCTGCAGGAAGTCACGGTTCCGCAGTGGCTTGCGTGGATAAGTGGCGTGTGAAGCAGTTTTGCAAAGGTAACTGGTGTTTCCAATGCCAGCTTTTGATTGTACCGGCGAAGCGGTTCGCGCTCCATGGGGGCGTTCTGCGGCAAATCCCACCAGCAGGAACCGGCAAGAATCAGGTCGACGCCGCCGGAAAGCCTTTTTACGGTATCCCACCGAATCATTTCCCAGCACAGTGCCACTCCGATTTCTCCAATGGGAGTATGCAAAATATGTAACGTGTCCCCGTTACTATAGTAACAGTTTTCGAATTGGGTGGGAAGGTCTTTTTTGTGTTGATATACGCTGCCATCCGGGAAGATCAATTCAAACATATTGTAGCAATCGGTGCCGTCAAAAGAGAGGAAGGACCCGCCGATAATAAGGTTCATCTCTTTGGAAAGTGTTGTCATAACTTTATGCGCGCGGTTCCCTTTCAGAGCAACGGGATCCATTTCCGGCGAAAAGCCGATGGCGGAAGGGAAGAACTCCGGCAGTAAAACCAAATCTGCGCCGGCAGTGCGAGCCTGCTGAATGAACCGAGCGGCTTTTGTCAGATTAAATTCAACGTCCGCAAATTTGCATGCGAGCTGAAGCGCGGCAATTTTCATTTGAATCTCCTTTTCACTTCGCAGAAATACAAGGATTGTTTATCATTATAATAGCACGAAAACCCGAAAAATCAATGGAACTCACGTTCCTGAAAGGCCGGGAAGACCGGCTCCACTTGCGCTTTGTAGTATTTTAAGAAACTAAAAAAGAATGGATTTTTAATCCATTCTTTCACATTGCGGCTTTAAAAATTATAGTGCCGATTCAAACGGACAGAGTTCCTCTTCCTGAATGAATTCCATCATGGCAAGAATAGTTTCCTCACTGCATAAATAAGCCATTTTACTCGCTTCCGATTCGGGCAGTTCATAAGAATCTTCCGCAATCCGGCGAAATAGCTTTCTTAGAATTTCGCATCGGTCTTTAAACGACTTTGCAGCGGCAATTCCCGTTGAGGTCAGAACAATTTCACCCGAATTGTTCTTTTCAATCATCTCTTCGGCTTCCAGATTTTTGATAGCCCTTGTAACACTTGGCTTTGTAACGTGCAGGCCGTTCGAAATGTCAATGGGCCGAACGTAACCTTGCTTTTTACTTAACTGATAAATCAGGTTCAAATAGCTTCGATTGGAATAAGATAAACTACAGCTCAAAATTTACTCACCTGCCTGTTTTGTTTTTTCTTAACCTTTTTCATAATTTATCTCATTATGGATGAAAGCAGGCGGCGCTGCATCGGCTGGCTATAGTCCGGCGTTTCGTTGACTGGATCAATATGAATCACCAGACTTACTCCTTGTTTAACCAGCTCTTCTTCCGCTTGATACATAGCCTGGTGCGCTTTTGTGAGCGGAATATAGGACGGAATTTCAGCATGGATGGAAGCAATCACCTTCCCCGGGCCATAATCATGAATTATCAGGTCGTGAACGCCGGTTACATACTTCGATTTGCATACGGCACTGCGTATTGTTTCGGATAATACGGGGTCAGGCGCTTCGCCGATGAGTGATGATGCCGCCTGTTTTGTAACGGAAATACCGGAGTAAATGAGAAATCCCGATACGATAAGTCCCAGCGGACCGTCGGCCGAAATACCTGTCAGCCGGTAAAATAACAGCGAAAATGTCGTTGCGGTCAAAATAAAAACGTCGCCTAAGGCGTCGACGGATGCTGCTTTTAAAATAGGGGACGCCATTTTTTTGGCATATTTTCGGTTCAGCAGGCTGAAGAAAAGTTTCAGCGGAATAGAAATTACCATGAGAGAAAATGATATGGCATCAAATTGCAGCGAAGATGGGTGTAACAGTTTTTCACAGGAGGTTCGGCTGAAAAACACTCCGATTCCCAAAATTACCAATCCCATAAGAAAGGAGCACAAATATTCTACTCTGCCGAATCCGAACGGATGCCTGCGGTCGGCAGGTTTGCCGACCAGCAGAAAGGTTATGACGGTCACCACCGCGGATAACGAGTCTGCCAGATTATGAAACGCATCCGCTGTCACAGAACTGCTCCCGGTGGACAGGCCGGAAAATAATTCAATCAAAAAAATCAAGCCGTTTATGCAAATTCCGGCGGCGCCAACCATAAGGCAAGTTTTTCTTTGATTTTTTTCCGCCGGTAAATCACCGGATTGTATCGAATTCAAAATAAACACCTCTTAAACTATGGAAATAGATTGCGTACAAAACAAGTTAGGAACCTAACTAATTTATGGGTATGGTACCCCGTAGGCGGGGTACCTTCCTGTCAGTTAAACTTTATGGTGGGAAAATCCGTGGTGGTGGTAAGCCGATTCGTGGTAGGAGTCCTGACCGCCGTAATGTTTATGATGATGGAATATATCATGATTCGATTCCGTGGAATCAATGGCGTCTAAATGAGAACATAATTTTTCCGTTAACGCCAGCATCTGTTTAATTTCATCGTCCGTTAGGCCACCGAACAAAGCACCGGTTATTTTTTGTGTGGCTGTTTGGGAGTCTTTTGCCGCATTCTTTCCCTGTTCTGTCAAAAAGATATGCAAGACGCGCTGATCTCTTTCATCCTGCTGCCGATAAATAAGCCCGAGCTGCTCCATTTTAGACAGCATTTCTGTCATTGACGACGGGCGCACATCCATTTCCTCAGCAAGGTCGCGCTGAATGACCCCTTCGTTTTCTGCAATGAGCATTAAAAGTCTGGACTGCTCGCGATAATAACCGTCTGCGTGGCCGACAGAATGTGCACAGCGATGCATTTGCCGCCCTAGCCGATGGATTGCAGTAAATAGTTTTATCGAATCACTTACAGTATTTTCATTCATTTCGTTTATCTCCACTATATTGTCTATTCTAAATATTAATTTAGGTTCCTAACTAATGCAATCATACTGCGCATAAGCAACAATGTCAAGCATTAATTTAGGAACCTAATTATTATTATGATCCGGTTTTGTAATATGTGAGCTCAATTTCCTTTTGAAGCAAAGCTCTTTATTTCTTTAAATATTTAATCATACAAAGAATCGCAAGAACAAGAGCTGTTATTTTTAAACCATTGTAAAGAACCGTAAATAGCTGCGCTGCTGCTATTATTGCCATAACAAACTCTCCTTTTAAATGGAATCATTTATGCTGCTTAGAAACTCATCAAAGTACCCGTAAAATTCCGGTTTGTTGGCTAGGTGAACGTTATGGTCCGGGTCGGACATTTCACGGGCGGTACAATTGGAAAGTAAAGATTGCATTCTTGCGAAATCCCCGTCGGGAACAGCTTCGTGGCTTTTTGACCGTACCAGCAAAACAGGGCATGTAATCTGCGGCAGCAGGTGATACCAATTCGTATAGTTTGCGATTCCAATTGCCATTGCCTTTGAACGGAACATCATTTCATAGCCGTTCACCGTTTCTGTCAGGCTGTTCATAAAATACTGATATTCCAGTTCGGAACAGGAAACCTGTTTAATAAAATCCGAGGCTTCTTTTTTTGCCGGGAAGGGCAAAGGCCAATCTTTCGTTGGGTTGAAAAGCAAATAATGGTCACTTGCTTTGTCTGGCCCGTCTGCGGATTTATCAAGGATTGCCGCCGCTTTTACTTTTTCGGGGTAGAATGCGGCGATGTGACCGACAACGGCCCCGCCCATGGAATGGCCAACGAGAAGCGCGGAATCAATATCCAGTAATTTCAGCAGTTCCACGGCATCTTCTGCCATTGCTTTGTCGGTATAATCGGAATCCGGGTTGCCGCTTAACCCGTGACCCCTTTGGTCAGGAGCAATAATCCGATACCTGTCCCCGTAATGCTGCATGAAATCGTACCAGGTTTCTGCTCTGCCGCATCGGCCGTGAAGGCAAAGAATGATTGGCCCGTTCGTTCTTGTGTCAAGATAAAATAAATCTAGGTTTTTTAATTTTGCAATGTTTCTGGTTACTTTTATCATCGGACACTCCTTAGAAAAACTGTGTTTTTACCGCCGTGCGACGGAGAACAGAACAAAATAAAATTTCTTTATTATAATAACACCTTAAACGAAAGATGCCAATAGGTTTAAAGTAAACAAATATCCGGCTGTTTCATCTTCCCTGATGAAACAGCCGGATAAAGTATTATATGAATGTTTTTGTTCAGAATAGGTGGATTAAGAGGTTGCCGTTTCACCTTGCGTATCCGCTTTCGGCTGATTTGTAGAATGAAGGCGATTTTGTATTTCTGCAATTATCAATGTAATCACCGGAAAAATAATTTCAAACGGAATTGTGTAAATAACAAAAAAGGGAATAAAATCGAATAGCTCCTGAACACTGGTATAGAGCAATTGGGATACGACGATAATGATTAAAGCGCACGGTACCACTAAGCCGCTTGAGCTGTCCATTTGAAAGGTTCGGGCAAGGCCAAGCGAAGCGGTATGCAAACAAATACATACTTTTATAAAACCGGCGAGCACCAGATTTACACCGACCAGTACCTCGAACCGAGAAAAGAATTCTCCGATTGATACAATGCTGATCGCCTGATAAGATGGAAAATAGAATAATCCGGTAGCCGGCAATCCCAAAATTATAATATTGCGCATCGCGACTATCAAAATTGTGAGAATCGATATTCCCAAAGCTTTCAGCATAATTTTAGCAGGGTTTGCCGATTTATCTATTACAGCGAAAAAAGGANNGGAAGTGCAAAAAGAAAATAGGAAGCAGAAAGAATTCCCTTTGGGTCGCTGTCCATAATTGGCAAAATACTTGAAAAGTTCATATCTTTCAGACCAATTAACGTTGCGAAAAGCACAAAGATGATAATGAATTTCCACGTGTATTTTGCGACCCGGCTAATGTTCACAGGGCCGCCGGAGGTCAGCATTGCAGCCAGAATTAAGAGGACAGAAGTCGTAACCGCCTCCGGTGTTTCGGGCAGGTTTTCAATTCGGATAAAAACGCTGAAAACCCTTGTTACCATGCTTGCAAGATGTAAAGCAAAAAGAACATAAATCAGGGTTACGATTCGTCCGAAAATCTTTCCGTAAGTTTGAAAAAAGATTTGGAACAGGTCTTTGTTCGGAAAAAGCTTTATTAGCCTGCAATACAGCGCGATCATAGGCAAAAATAATACAACGGTCATCAAAATGGAAATCCAATAATCCTGCTTTGCGTCTTTGCTGGCGCCAATTACAACTAGACTGCCCATCCAGTACATAACGTAAAGACTTTCCATTTGTTTTCCGGTAATTCGGTCGTTGTTCATAGCAAAATCCTCACTGCATGTGGAATATGGACGAAATAAACTGTTTTAGTGCAAGGTTCAGGTTTGGGAGCGGGGTACCTAATGCAATCATAAAATTAAGAATTAACGTGATTGAATAAATTGGAACAGAGAAAAATAAAATTTTCTTCTCCTTATTCCGAATATGAGGGATCAGGTCAAAAAAAATAAAGACGACATACAGAAAGGTGAAAACCAGGAATAAATCCAAATTAATCACTCACTTTTATTTTATCCTTTGCCGTTGCCGAATTGTCAATGGTTACCGTAATTTGTTCTGTGCACTTCAATTTTTTAAACTGCTGAGGCCACTGGGATTTTACTGTTTTCCAGTATTCCGGGTCGGTTTGGTGAATTTTGGCCCCAAACCCAAAAATATCGCTGTCATACTGTGTTTGCGCTTTTTTAATCACTTGTTCCATTCCGGCTTTTAAATATTTTTCCGCATTCTTTTCCGCTTTTTTCAATTGGCCATCTGCCTGCAAACTGTCGGTTGTTTCGTTTTCTGCCAAAGCGGCATGAACATCCAGTTTAATCAAAATGGATGCACCTTCCTCCGAAATGACAGGGATAATTTGCGACTTGCAGTTCTGCAGTTCCAATGTAACGTTTCGTCCGTCGTTTTCCGGGCTGAATACCAGCAGGCCGCCCTTCACCTGATTCCGGATAAAGAGAAAAAATTTTGATTCGTCGCGGTCAAAAAATCCTACCAGCTTATCCTTTTGAAATACCGCAGAACCGTCCAACTCGGGCGATTCGCTGTCATTGACAGCGGTGGATTTTACGGCTGCAAGAATCATGGAATCCCCTTCGCCGCCCAGCAGGTCAATCGCCTGAAAAATTGGAACATTTGCCGCTTCCGATAAAGATGTTTCATTATTTGAAATGGTTCGCCAGATTTCAATCCCGATGAGGGTGTTCGTAACGCCCTCCTGCTTCAGCAATACGCTGGCGGAGTCCTCTTTCGAAATTAACGGAATTAATGTCATTCTGGGTTCCTGGTCACGAATTACCCAGTCGAAAATAGGCGAAATCCCTTGCTGGGCAATTTCTTTGCTGATGATTAAAACTTTGCAGTTGGAAAAATAGAGCTTTCGTTCACTAATGGCAACCGCGTTTCTTACCGCGTCGAAAATTGTGTTCCCGTCCGTTTCCAAAAGTTGGGGGGAAGGCTGCTGCTTNNTCCAAAAATTCAAACGTTAAATGAAATTTATTCCCGTTTTTGCCCGTGTCTACAGCCATTCCCGTAACCATCGACATTTCTTCAATTTCTCTGTAATTCCAGCATCCGGTTAAGAAAATCATGGATACTATAATCAGAAGCGAAATTATGCGTTTCATATGGTTTTCTTGATTCTCCTTGTTCTGCTTAAAACGACAGCATCACTTTGGGTAATTAAGGCATTTAACTGCTTTGATTGCCGTTGTTACTACCGTCGTTCCCATTACTCGAATTTCGAATGTGATTGTTCGACAGAAGGGTTGGCCGGGTAATCATATGCCGCCAGGAGGCACGAATGAAAATATCTTTGTTGTTCTGCGGAGTATTTGGCTCGAAGTTCGAAATAATCGGTATGCCGAAGGATTTAATGCCCACCAAATGAATTAACACAGCCAATAAGCCGAACAAAAATCCGTACAATCCCAATACGGAGGATATATAGAGCAGTGCAAACCGTAAGGGAATAATAAGGCCTTTTACGCGCGGAATCATTAGTCCGGAAATCCCGGTTATGCCGACTACAATAATCATTGGCGCGCTGACTATTTTTGCCTGAACCGCGGCCTGACCGATTACAAGTGCGCCTACAATACTTAAAGCGGTTCCCATGCTGCCCGGCATGCGCGAACCGGTTTCACGCAGCATTTCAAATACAATTAGCATCAGGGTGGCTTCCACTACAGACGGAAACGGTACCCCCTGGCGTGCTGCGGAGATGCTCATATAAAGCGCGGTCGGTATAATCTCCTGATGGAACGTTACTAACGTGATATAAAAGGCCGGTACGCAGGTTGACATGATAAAGGCAATCAGCCGCAGAACACGGTTAATGGAACCAAAAAAGTAATTGGTGTAGTAATCCTCATCACTTTGGAAATATTCAATGAAAAGGTGGGGTACCATCAGTACGGCGGGTGTGCCGTCCAAAAACAGGGCAACGCGGCCTTCCAGCAGTTTTGCGGCAACAATGTCTGCACGCTCGGTACTGCCGACGGTTTCAATCGGGAAATTCGGCGCGTCTTTAATCATCTCGCTGATATAGTTCACATCCAGCGTGCCGTCAATATTAATTTGGTTTAGCCTTTTATTCAGTTCGGTAAGTACTTCCGGGTTGACAATTCCTTCAATATAACATACGCACGCCTGGGTCTGGCTTACTGTACCAAAAGTCCGGTATTCCATTTTTAAGTCTGGGGTGCGCAGCCGGCGGCGAATCAGGGACAGGTTCATTATTAAACTTTCTGTAAAGCCTTCCCTCGGCCCTTTCAGTACTTTTTCATTTTCCGGTTCGGAAATGGAACGGGTAGCCCAACCTTTAGTATTTAAAATAAGGACTTCCGCAAAGCCGTCAATCAATAAAATGCAGTCACCGTAAATAATTGCCTGAATAATTTGTTGCATGTCGCCGGTTTTTTCAACGGTGTCCGATAAAATCACCTGTTCGGCAATAATATCAAGTAAATCCGAATCCTTTTTCGTTGGATGATATTCGTACAGCGGTCGAATAATATCTTCATTAATCAGTTTGTTGTTGACCATGCCGTCGCTGAAGGCCAGCCCGTATTTTATGACCGGTTCGGACGAAGTTTTCAAAGTCCGGATTTTCAGGGTGGCATCTTTGGAAAATGTATTTTTAATCAGATTGATATTGCTTGCCAAGCTGGTGGAGAGCGCTTGTTTTTCTGAATTTACAGGGTTGCTGCCGGCCAATAAAATCACCCCCAAAAGAAAGGTTATACACAGTATAATTGGCATAAATTTCCAAGTTATGCAGTCTTGCTTCTACGCCGGATAATCCGGTTTTGCTGAACACAACACAGAGATAATATAAAAAATCCCATGGCTACAGAATAGCCATGGGATTTTTAGTAGTTTTTTGAAACGGAAATACTTCTTATAATTTACAAAGTTCGCTTGCAATCTGCGCGCCAAGCTTTACGTTATTGTAAACTAAATGAATGTTAGCATCCAGACTTTTTCCGCCAGTAATTTTCTGAATTTTGTCCAGCAGATAAGGGGTAATTTCTTTACCCTTAATGCCGAGCTTCTTTGCTTCGGCACAGGCTTCGTCAATGGATTCTGAAATATAGTCTGCATTCATGTCGAATTCTTCCGGAATCGGGTTTGCCACAAGCAGTCCGCCTTTCAGGCTAAGGTCTTCTTTTGCCTTGAAAATGCGGGCGAGTTCTTTCGGCGTGTCCACACGGTAATCTACCTTGTAACCGCTTTTGCGGGTGAAGAATGCGGGAAGTTCCTCCGTCTGATAGCCCAGAACGGATACGCCCTTTGTTTCCAGGTATTCCATAGTCAGCCCAAGGTCAAGAATTGATTTCGCACCGGCACAGACGACCATAACCGGTGTAACCGCCAGTTCTTCCAGGTCGGCGGAAATGTCCATGGTTACTTCCGCTTCACGGTGAACCCCGCCGATGCCTCCGGTTGCGAAAATTCGGATTCCCGCCAAAGCGGCGATCATCATGGTTGCGGCTACCGTAGTTGCTCCGTCTTCGCCGCGTGCCGCGAGCACCGGAAGGTCCCGGCGGCTTGCCTTCGTTACCTGCAGACCCTTTTGCCCCAAATACCGGATTTCATCTTCCGAAAGGCCCGCGCGCAGCCGGCCGTTAATAATGGCGATAGTGGCTGGAACCGCACCGTTTTCGCGTACGATTCGCTCCACGTTCAAAGCGGTCTCTACATTTTTTGGGTACGGCATGCCGTGGGAAATAATGGTGGATTCCAGTGCAACAACCGGCTTATTTGCCGCAAGTGCTTCTTTTACTTCGGGGGATACGTCAAGATATTTTTCCAATGAATTCATCACAATAACTCCTTTAAAAATGAATATAAATTATAAATTTCTGTTGCTATTCTGCGGAGGCTTCCATCTGTTTCTGCAATTCCATACGTTTCAGCAGGCTTTCGCGGTTCAGCTGCAAACTGATGGTTTCCGCGCTGCCAATGCAAATAGCGGCTGCCGCCAGTCCGGCGTGGGCGCATTCTTCCAGGGGAAATCCGCGCAGCCAGCTCCATGCAATGGCAGCCATAAAGCTGTCGCCGGCTCCGGTAGTATTTACCGCTTCCACCGGGAAACAGGGGATTTTTACGTGCTCGTTCTGATTNNAACTCCGTCCTCGCCGAGGGAGATAAATACCTGCTGCAGTCCTGTATTCAAAAGGACATCTGCCGCTTCACGCAGCGTTTGGTCATTCTGAATTTTAACTCCGCTAAGGATTTCCGCTTCCAGCAGGTTGGGTTTCAGTGTATGGATGTGCCCCAAAAGGCCGGAAAGCTTTTTGGATTTTGCTGTAGAAACTGGGTCGCAGAACAGCGGGCAATGGAATGTTTCAGCAATATACCGTACCGCTTCTTCGGTAAGATTAGTGTCCAGAATACACAATTCGGCGTTTTCAATCAAATCCGCCTTTTTTTCCAGATACTGCGGTGTCAGTTCATTGTAAATTTGCATGTCGGAAATAGCAAGCTCCATTTCACCCTGATCGTTTGCAATATAAACATAGGTTGAAGAAGAACCTCCCGGCACAATCAGCGTGTCTGCAATGTCAATGTTCGACTTGCGGCAGGTTTCAGCCAGCTGTACGGCATAGGCGTCTTCTCCAAGGGCAGTAATCAGTTTGACTTCTTCTTCAAGCAGGGCTAAATTCTGAGCAATGTTTCTTCCAACGCCGCCTGGCGAAAGTGTTACCAACCCGGGGTTGGAATCCCGTTTTATCAGCGGAGAAAACGGTTTTCCGGCAATATCGATGTTCGCTCCGCCAATCACAACAACATACGGCTCCTGCTGCAAAATATACCCTTTGCCGCGAATCAGCCCCTTTTTCATCAGGTTCGAAATGTGGACAGCAACGGAGGAACGGGTAATTCCGGCCTTTTCCGCAAGCTCCTGCTGTGAAATAAGAGGGTTTTCTTCAATCCAACGAAGAAGCTGCCGCTCTCTTTCCGTTATCATTTTTTCGCCTCCTTACAATACGTAATCATTTGTTTATGTAAATAATCTTTTGTTTATATCACTATGGTAACAAATGAACTGTAATATGTCAAGCAAAAATTTATAAAGGATTTAATGCGTTCTTGACTTCCCGTTTGAATTATTCTATAATAGTTGTCATAACAACTATTATAGAACACAGGGGTGGATCAAATGGATTTTATGTTGGAGGACTCGTTGGGCTTTTTATTAAGCAGGACGGATATGAGATTAAAAAATGAACTGATGCGGCGTTTTCGGGAATATGACATTACTACGGAGCAGTGGTCTGTTTTGAATTTTTTATGGAAACACGAAGGCATTACCCCAAAGGAACTGGCGGATAAAAGTTTTAAAGACAAACCGAATACCAACCGAATTCTTGAAAAACTGCAGGCGAAAGCTTTTATTGTACGCAAGCCTCACCCAACGGATAACAGAGCGTTCCAAATTTTTGTAACAGAACGCGGCTGGGCGCTTAGGGACGAGCTGATTCCAATCGCACAGCAATTATTGGATGAGGGCACGAAAGGGATCAACAAGGATCAAGTGGAGCAGTTAAAAGGGCTTCTCAATCAAATATACAAAAACTTAAATGAAGGAGAATCAGAAGTATGATTAGTAAGATAGGCCAAGCAATAAAGCTGAAAAATCAACCGGTCGCAGTATTTCGTTCAGATGTGAAACCGGAAGGAGCCGTTCAATTTTTGGAGGGGAGATGGGGCTGTGCCATTTCTTTACTTAACGCCGCGTCCAAAGGACGCACCGCTGTTTTTGAAGAAAGAACAACGAAGTGTTTCGGGGGAAAAGCCGGGCTGGGGTTCAGCAGATATAAATTAGGGTTTATCGAATATTTCCTGTCTACCGGCGGGGTTGGGGACAAGGAAGGGGAGTATTATAAGAAGAATCCGGAACTTGCAAAGGAATTTGCTACGAAACTGCCGCAGATCGAACCCAAAAATTATCTTGTTATGAAACCCTTGGAAAAGCTGAACGGTGACGATGCACCGGAAGTTATTATATTTTTGGTGAATGCGGATCAACTGTCGGCACTTGCGCAGTTTGCAAATTTTGACTGTCCTACGCAGGACAATGTGAGGATTGATTTTGGGTCGGGATGTGCGCAATCCATTCTCTATGCCATGAAAGAGATTGGCTCGGAAAACCCTAAGTGTGTAGTTGGGCTGACAGACCCTTCTGCCCGAAAGTATATTAACAAGGACTTGCTGTCTTTCAGTATGCCTTATCCGCGCTATTTGGAACTGGAGGAGCAGGTTGAACAGAGCTTTTTGACCAAGGAAACCTGGCTGGAATTATCGAAAAGAATATAAGAATTCCTAACGATTCCTGAAAAATAAAAAGAAAGGTTTCTTCCCGGTACTTCCGAAAGAAACCTTTCTTTTTTGTGTATTGCGAACAGACGAAGCATTTTTCTTGAAGACTTTCCGGTTCTAATACCCCATTGCCGCCTTTACAGATTCCGCCTGTTCTTTGGATGTCAGCATTTCCAGAAGAGTAAACGCAACTCCGGGGGCTGTTTGCGGGCAATACGAGGTAATCACATTTTTATCCACAACAATCGGTTCATTAATCACGTGGGCACCGAAGGCCTGTAATTGCTTTTGGCGGCAGCCGTCTTTTAAATGGTATGTTGTAGCATTTCTGCCTTTTAATATTCCGCTTTTTGCAACCGGCAAAGCACCTACGCATATGCTTGCGATGATTTTTCCTTTTTCGTCAAAACTCCGAATCAGGTTTAAAAACCGTTCGTCATACGCTTCTTCATAAAAACCGTATTCCTCAAAACCACCTGGAATTGCCAGCGCGTCAAACTCGTCAACGCAAATTTCATCGATGAACGTGTCGACAAGCACCGGCACATGAAAGGTACTTTCCACTTCTTTTTGAAAACCACAGGTAATAACCTGCGTATCACAGTGAAAATCGTTCTTTGCCCAACCCATTACGTCCACAAATACGCTGAATTCCATCGTTTCAAATCCTTTTGCCAAAAACAGCAGTACTTTCATTTTAACCTCCTAATTATATGTATCTTAATCCTTGCCAGGTTGATTTAGCAGCCAGCGCAAGCCCTTTTCAATACGTTCCGGAACGTTCATAAAATGATTCCCGGGGTTCATTTCCAATATTGTTTCGGTTCCAAGGCCCCGTATTAGTTTTTCCGCTTCCGCGGTACAATCTTCCACGGCGGCAAGGCGTGGATTTCGACTTGCCTTTTCACGGTCCCCCAGTGAAAAGTACACACGTTCCGGCAATCGTTTCGGGCCGTTCTTTTTCATAAAATCCAGAAAACCGTCGTACCACAATGCACCGGAAATTGTTGCTGCGTGCTGGAATATATCCGTGCGGTACAGGGCATAAACTGCAAACAGTCCGGCAAGCGAATAACCTGCTATGGCGCGAAAAGACGGGATAAAACCAAGCTGTGCTTCTACAGCCGGAACAATGTGTTCGGTCAGTTCGTTTAAGTAAGCGTCGGCTCCGCCCACAAAATCACCTTGGTTGCGGAAAACGCCCGGTGCCGGCCATGGCGTTAGGTCACAGTTCCAATCAATTTGTTCAACGGAGACAAGAATGGCATTGGTACCTTTGAGCAAAGCGGCAACGGCCGCTGCCTCTTCATTAGGAATATGGGTGTAAATTACAGGGCAATCCGTATTATCTGCGGCAGAGAATACGGTGGCCGTGTGTCCGGCAATCAAAAATTTCTTTTTCACCAATTTGTTCTCATCTCTTATCTGTTTTAACTTGTGTTTTTCTATTATTTTTAAATTATTATATCATATTATTTTCCCTTACGGGAGTCAGTTCACGCAGCTTTTCGTATTTGGGGGGATTTTAAGGGAATTTATGCCGATTATCTATGATTTGTCACCTAATCGTTTAATTAAGTGATAATGTAGATCGTTTTTTACAGAGGAGTCATTTGGGTGAGGGAAAAAGACCCAAAAAATAAATTTAAAAACCGTGCTAGCATAAGATTAAGGTAGATTGGCGGCAATCCAAGGGGGTAGAATGAAATAATCTGCGAATTTGAGACTTTGTTTCTTTGTGAGAATATGATATACATTAGATAGAAGAGTATATGTAGAAAAAAATAGTACTGCAGGAGCGATTATGCTCTTTTATTTTTCCTTAGTTACCTAATCGTTTAACCAAATTTGATAGTAATTCCGTATTCGGATTGCTATATTTAAAAAACTCAGAGATTGAAAGGGGTGAGATAATCCGGAAATTGTCAAAGGGGGGATGGAAGAATTCGTCTGAACTGTTTCTGTTCTGTAAGCCCGCGGAGAGAATGCCAAATAAAAATAGGAGGAAAGTGTATGTTAAAGGGTAAAAAGGGAATTCGGAAATCACTGGCGGCCTTTTTAGTTCTTGCAATTTGCATTACAAGCTTAAATGTAAGTGCATTGGCATATACCATGACCTATAACTTTACAACTCCGAGAGATCCCGGCTATCCTGCTTTTTCTGGCAATGGTGCTCCGGCAGAACCTGTTTCTTATACTACAAACAATATGATGCAGGCAATTTATAACGCGGAGAAAAATGGCACCTCGTTTTGGATGGACCGAATGCTTGACCAAACGGGGAACAGCCCCGACACAAACGACCTTTTTTCCCGGGGCAGAATGCTGCTGTTAAAGGCTCACAATCCCGGTGTGTTGGGATTTTCCGGCGGAACGCATTACGGTGATGTGGTAGACGACAATAAAAGTATTTATACGGTTACGGTTACCCCAGGTACGCTAAGGGAGAATGTTGCCTCCCGGAACAATTATCCCAGCTACTGGGCTTCCGAATATAACACAAGTTCTTCCATCAATGTTAAGGAAACTAAATTTATTACATACAACAATGTTGCGGTTACGCTGCTGACAGTTAAAAATACCGGTACTTCATCGCAAAATGTAGTGATTACGGCGAGCTCTCCGTTTACTACCTCGTCAAGCGGGAACGAACTGACCGGCTCGGTCGCTTCCCCCATGATGTGGAAGGAATATAACGCTTCACGGTACCCTTATGTGGACGGCTTAACTACCGCAAGGGTATATTTCAGCGGTGACGGAATGTCCGTAAGCGGAAACAATCTGACCCGCACCATTCAGCTGGCAGCCGGTGCCACTTCACAGGCGAAAATTCAGCTTGGGTGGACTACTACGGAGCTTCCCGAATCTATGACGGAATATACGGCTTTTAAAGGATACAGTAATGACACCGCGTTTTCCAATCAGGTGAAAACATATAATCAGTGGTGGGCGGACAATATTCCTTATATTGACGTACCCGACACGTATATAAAAAAGATTTTATATTATCGCTGGTGGCTTGACCGGTTTAATTCCATCGACGGCAATATTCCGGGGAACGACTGGCAGTTCCCGGCGCCGATTGAAGGGGCACTGGGGTATGCAAACCAAATTACGGTCAGTGTGCCCTGGATTATGGATGACATTAAGTATCTGCGCAACCCCATTTACGATTACGGCGCCTTCCTAACAGAAGGGGAAATTGCCGAAACCGGGGCATACCGTGACAATCCCGCCCGAAGGTGGATGTGGAACAAACTGATGATGCAGTACATCTCCAAAGCCGGTTGGGAAGGGTATAAGGTTCACGGCGGACCTTTGCCGATTTTGAATAACTTCTCCCAATACGCTGTGAACGATATTAATGGACAATTTGCAGCTTATGACCAGAACAACAATAAGCTTCTTGCTTATTCTGACAGTACGTTGACCGGAAATGACGGCTGCCTGCCATCCATGCAGTATTTCAGCACGAACGGGGCAGAGCGGAATTCGGAACGGATTGATGCTTCGGCATACAATTACGGCAACGTTGTCGCCGCGGCGCAGATGTATAATTACATGGGGAATACATCGAAAGCTACGGAAATGAACACCCTTGCAAGCACAATCCAATCCAACTTCTTAAATTATTTTTGGGACGAATCCACCAAGCAGTTCCTGCATTACGATACCGCCTCCGCGCAGCGGGAGCTTTGGAAAGATAATAATTTTAACGGTTATTGGATGGGAATTGTTCCGACTACCGAAACAAAATACCGCGAGATGTTCAAGCTGTTCAATAACAGCGGCGATTACTTCAACTTCCCGTTTTTAACCGGGGACTACAATGATATTGCGGCTCGCTATAATAAACTGAAATCCACCGGGCAGTTTGACACATGGTACGCCAACACCTTTGGCTTCTGCAACGGCGGAGTAAATCTTTCCGTATTGTCTTCGGCACTGAAAAAATATCCAAACTCCTATATTACAGCGGATTCTTACAAAAAAACGTTGTATTGGGACGCCTGGATGCATTGCATACAGGACGGCAATGCCAATTATTTGGACGCCAATGAATTTTTCTGGCTGGAAAATACAAACAGTGATACCAAGGTGACTTCCGACATGCAGCAGACCGGGCGAATTGTAAGGTCATGGATACATCATAATCTGCTGTCAAAAATGAATTCCAATGTAATTGAGGATGTTTTTGGGTTCACTCCGCGCGAAGACAAACAGATTGAACTGTACCCGATTGACATTGGGTGGGATCATTTTACCGTGAACGGAATCCGCTACCATGACAGTGATGTTACAATTGTTTGGGATAACCCGGGTGACGGCAAAACGTATTACGGAAACGTTCCGGAANNTGTTTACGGCAAATGCGCTGAAGCATGTGATCTGGAATTCGCAGACGGGTACGGTAACCTTCCCCGAAGGCGGTGCAACCGCTACTTATAATGTGTCGAATACCGCATTTAAGGAAGCAAAAGACGTTACATTTACCGACAGCAGAATGATTGACATCTTCCAGAAAGCAGGAAGAGACATTACTTCTGCGACAGAACCGACCAATCTCGCCCAGAACAGCGCCAAAACAGGGTACCCCACACCTTCCGCTTCCTACACCGCTTCCGGTATGAACGTTTGGGGAGCAGTGGACGGGTACACCGTAGATAATACGCTGTGGGGAACCAAAGGCAGTTCAAATACGCAGGATTGGCTGCAAATTGATTTCGGTGCCGCAAAGACATTGGATACGGTAAAGCTTTATTTTTATAATGACCGCTGCAATTCGGGGTACAGCGAACCCTCAAGCTATACCGTACAGTATCTGAACGGCTCGACCTGGACGAATATCCCCGGGCAGTCCAAGTCGCCGAATGCACCGCAGGCAAACTATAATAAAGTCAGCTTCGCACCAATTTCGGCACAGAAAATCAGAGTTCTGGTTACCCATAAGAGTGGGTTCAATACGGGAATTAAGGAAATTCAGGTTTTTAACGCCGGGGGCGGCACTCCGACCAATACAGCGCCTGTAGTGGACGCGGGGACGGACAGTTCCGTTACACTGCCGGCAGCAATCGCGTTGGCTGGAACAGCAAATGACGACGGCCTTCCAAACGGCACATTAAATACTTCATGGAGCTTGGTAAGCGGGCCAGGAGCAGCCACAATTTCCAATGCCGCTGCGTTAAACACAACCGCATCGGTTACAGTTCCCGGAACCTATCAGTTCATGCTTACTGCAAATGACGGGGTGCTGTCATCTTCCGACACCGTAACAGTGACCGTGAACGAAGCCGGAACGGTAGCCAATATTGCGGGGCTTGCAACAGCATCTACGTCGTTCTGTTCCTCCTGGGAGTCTATTACCGCGCTGAATGACGGGTTTGACCCCACCAGTTCCAACGACCGTTCTCATCCGGTTTATGGAAACTGGGACAATAAAGGCACGACGCAATGGGTAGAATATGATTTCAGTCAGCCTTACGAAATTTCCAAGTCGGATGTTTACTGGTTTAAAGATTCCGAGGCTTCCGCCGGCGGGGTTTGCACGCCTGCATCCTGTGTCTATCAATATTGGAATGGCAGCACATGGACAGCGGTTCCAAATCCAGTCGGTTTGGGTGTAGCGGCGGACACTTATAATACAACTACTTTTACGCCTGTTACTACCACGAAACTTCGGCTGCAAATTACGGCGCAGGCAACCGCTTCCACCGGAATAGAGGAATGGAAAGTATACGGAGCCCCCGCGCAGAATGATTCGCCGGATTCCCCAGCGGCCTGGTATGAATTTAACGAGCCCGGCGGCGCAACTGCACAGGACAGCACCGGGAACTACAGTTCCGCCGTACTGAACGGCGGAGCAGCGTTTGCCATAGGAAAAAACGGCAATGGATTAAGTGTGAACGGAACAAATGCCTATGCCGCACTGCCTTCCGGAGTAGTGAGCAATCTGAACGATTTTACGATTTCCGCATGGGTAAAGCTCAACAGTGTAAGCACATGGGCTCGGATTTTTGATTTTGGCACAGGTACCAGCAACTATATGTTTCTTTCCCCGCAGGGAGGCGACGGCGCAATTCGGTTCGCCATCACAACCTCCGGTAACGGGAATGAACAGCAAATTAACGGAACAAGCGCTTTGCCAACCGGCTCTTGGGCACATGTGGCGGTAACGCTTTCCGGTACGACAGGCACCTTATATGTAAACGGTACGCAGGTCGGTCAGAATACAAGTATGACGATGAAGCCGTCCGGTCTGGGGGAGACGAATCTGAATTACATCGGAAAATCGCAGTGGTCCGATCCGTATCTGAACGGCGTGATAGACGATTTCAGAATCTATAATCGTGCGTTAAGCCAATCGGAAATACAGTCCGTGGCACAATAGTCTCTTTCAAATGAATCGCTCATAACAATGCGGGGGCTCTCTTTCAGGCAAGGTGTTTTAAGCCTGAAAGAGAGCCCCTTTTTTGAAATTCAATATAATGTTACGAAGTTCATTCAATCAGATCTTCCCCCAGGCGGCCGCCAAAATCGATGAAATATCCATTTTGTGAAATCAGAATGTCACGCGACCCAACAGGAAGCTCGTCGTATATTTCTTGCGGAATATTCATCGTGGTTTCTTTTCCGTCGTCAAAACGGAATTTTGCAAGATAAGAAATGCGATGGCTCGGCATTTTAACAGAACCGTCTTTTTCCATAATTACATTTTTGTCAAGCAGGGTAGCATAGGTCTCTATTGTCGGGGGCATGTCGTCGGTTAAGCCCTTCCCGATTTCCAGATTATGGCGCATATGGATAAAGCTCCAGAATACCAAACCAAAAATGACAAAGAGTGAACCGATTAAAATAAAGATGCCTACCATTCCATCCATTTGGAAATCCTCCTTAAAATAAATTAGAAACTTTCTAAGCTTTAAATGCCGGCAGATGCAGACTGTCCAACAGCAAGTTTATCAAAGCTCTTTAGCGCTCTCCGTTTTACTGGAACATTAAAGAGCGTTTGTTAATCCAGCACGTCCTGAATGGTTTCGGGGTCACATGCCAGGCCGCAGCTGCATCTTATTGCCCCGAACTGTAGCGAATAGGAATTGGGGAATTCCTGATTTACATTCTGTACTTCCTTGGCAAATTCAGCTTGGCTGCCGGGAACCGGCCCTAATGCATCCGCTTTTTCCTGTGTGTCGATGAGTGCTCCCGCAGGGATGAAACGGTTGCTTTGAATTCGGACTCCTCCGGTTACTAAAACATTATGAGAAATATAGCAGCCCTCTTCTATAATGGCATTTAGTACAACGGAATGAAACCCAACAAAAACGTAATTTTCAATTTTACATGGCCCGTGAATGATGCAGCCGTGCGCGCAGCTGACGTATTTTCCAATATAAATCGAATATTTTTTACCACAATGAATGACCCGCCCTTGCAGCAAACCATGCAGAATTACTCCGTCCTGAATGTTGGTATTGGCATCGATGAAAAACGGAGTCCCTTCATCGGCACGAATGCTGACGTTGGGAGCGATAAACACGTTTTCTTTTATTATGACGTCCCCAATGACGGATGAAAAGGGACCGATGTATGCCGTTGAATCAACAGACGGGCTTACGCTTTTTCGATGAAAGGAGGTAGGAGGATTTGGCGCGATAAAATGGGCGTTAATATTAAAAGTCTGTGCCCGTTCGCAGGAACGGCCACAGGGATTACAAGATTTAAGGTTCATTTGTTTGCTCCAATCTAGAAGTTCAAAATACTTTGCAGTGGACTGTAGTCGAAAAATCCTTAAACTTTATACTATAAAGAAGTATATGAAATGTCAATTGCTTTTCTAAAATTATTTTACAATCTTAAAATGCAAAAAGGAACTCAGCAATACCCCGATTTCCTTTTGCTTTCTATATTATAACGATTTTACACGGTTTGATCGCCTTCTTATTTCAGCGACTGATTGTTTTGAAAGAAACCTTTCCACGGGTCGTCGGCGCCGATTCGCATTAGCGCATTCTCCATATTGACGCCGTTGGGGGCAACTGTTTCAAGTTCGTCCCAAGTGATGGGCATAGAAACCTTGGCCCCTTTTCTGGCTCGGACGGAATACGGAGCAACACTGGTTGCACCCCTGCCGTTCCGAATCCAATCAATAAAAATTTTGTTTGTTCGTTTTTCTTTTCGAATATTGCTGGTGTAGCGGTCGGGCCACTTTTGTTCCATTACTTCTGCCACGCGTTTTGCAAAATCGTGAAATACGTCCCAAGAAACGACGGGCTGAAACGGAACGACCACATGGTATCCTTTGCCGCCGCTAGTTTTTAGGTAGGCTTTGATTGAAAGCTCGGTAAGAACGCTTTTTAAGTCCAATACGCCGCGGCGTACTTTGTCAAGGTCTAATCCTTCGTCGGGGTCCAGGTCAAACACCATGATATCGGGCTTTTCCAAATGATCCACATTGCTTCCCCAGGTGTGAAATTCAATTGTACCCATCTGTGCCTCGGTTATCAGGCCGGTTACATTCTCAATATAAAAGTATTCTTCTGTTTCCCCGTCTTTGGTGGGAACAGTGACTGCTGTGATTCCCTTTCCATCCGTGTCCGGATGCTTTTTGTAAAAGCATGCCTGCGCTACGCCTTTGGGACAGCGCACGATGCTTAAAATTCGGCGCGATACATAAGGCAGCATGTACGGCGACACTTTCTCGTAATAGCGAATCACATCCGCTTTGGTGATTTCGGGGTCATCAAATATGATTTTCTCCGGGTGGGTAATCTTTACGCCTTGTATGATTAAGTCTTTTTCATCTGTCTGCATGGGTTTGCTCCTATTTTCATTGGAAGTTTGAGGCTGTGCTTCTTGCGCCGCTTCTTCCTTTCGAATCTCCTTTGGATTTTTATCGGTGCGCAAGCCTTTAAAGCTTGCCTGCCGCAATAGGTTTTCTTCGGTCCACTGGGCAAATTTAATTTCCGCAACCAGTCGGGGTTCGAGCCAAGTTATTTTTTCCTGATTCCTCGCCTGCGGCGCTTGCGCAAAAGGGGAGATGTCGGTTTTTATACTCCGAAATTTGTCCTCCAGTTCCGCTGTGGTGCGTTCGCTCAGTCCTGTTCCCGCGCGGCCGGCATAGACAAGTTGGTTCTTTTCATACACACCGAGAAGAAGTGAGCTCACTCCGCTTGTCTTTTTATCCGAAAGAGTATATCCTCCAATGACGAATTCCTGCCGTTTATCGCACTTCAGCTTAATCCAGTCTCCGTTTCTGGTGCCGCTGTATACGGAGTTGATTTTTTTGCCTACGATTCCTTCCAGGTTTGCCTGACAGGCCGCGGCAAAACTTTCTTTCCCTTGTCCAATAAGATGCTGGCTATAATGGAGGTTTTTCGGCGAATCTTTCAAAAGTGCTTCTAGTGTCCCTTTTCGTTCCAGCAGGCAGCGCCCGCGTAAGTCTGTTCCGTCCAGTGCAAGAAGGTCAAAAATAATATAAGTTAGACTTTTGCCCTTTGGGTTTCTCATGTAATTTTGCAGCGCCTGAAAATCCGTTCTGCCATTCGTGTCTGTAATTACCATTTCCCCGTCCAGAANNCTTCCGGCAGCCCAATCCATAAGGGAATCGGCAATGCTTGAAAACCGGCCGGAGTAATCATTGTCGTTTCTGGTCATAAGCCGAACGCCACTGTCCAAAAACGCTATGATTCGGTATCCGTCATATTTTACTTCATACAGCCAATCTTCACCATCGGGAACCGAAGTGACCAGCTTGGCAAGCTGCGCGTCGGCCCGTTCAAATGGATTTTTTTTTATTTTTTCATCGGTGCCGGCTTCAATTTCCTCCATTGTGCGGCCGGTTCTTACACTGGCGGTAAATTGAGCAATTCCATTTTCAGTTTGAGCATATTCATCTTTTTCTTTTAGCAGAAGCCAGTTGTTCTCTGGTTCACCTTCTTTTGCTTTTAGCCGAACCAACGCCCATTTTCCTTTCAGTCTTCTTCCTTTTAGAATGAATTTTAGCGAACCTGAATGGAGCCCTTCCTCCACATTCGTTTGCGGTTCCCAGGTTCCTTCGTCCCAAAGCATAACAGCTCCGCCGCCATATTCCCCCTTGGGAATTACCCCTTCAAAGTTTCGGTATTCCAGGGGATGATCTTCCACCTGTACGGCAAGTCGCTTGTCGCGGGTGTTATAGGAAGGCCCCTTGGGTACCGCCCAGCTTAAAAGCACGCCGTTCCACTCCAGACGGAAATCAAAATGATCCCTTCGGGCAATATGGTGCTGAACAACAAACTACAGACTTTCTTCAGAATTTTCTGTTGTGCCCGCAGGTTCTTCAGTTTTTTCAAAATTCCTTTTTTGGTTGTACTCATTCAGTTTTGTATCCATTGGATTCACCTTTTTACGGACTGCCCTGTGAATTTTTAATTGTGAATTGCGGTAATTCAGCATAGTTACCGGTTAATTGCGGTTTTTGTTATTATCCTCTGCTAACATAAGGTTTATTCTTTTGCAAATAAAGCTCGCTGTGCGCGGATTGTATTTCCGTATTCTTTGGTTAAACTATTTGCGGAGGTGAGTTTATGCCTGTTGCATATCACTCGGTTATATCATTTGGATTAGTGGCGATTCCTGTGTCGTTGTACACGTCTACGCAGGATAACGATATACATTTTAATCAGCTGCATAAAGAAGACCAGAGCCGCGTGCGGTATAAAAAGACCTGTGCGTACTGTGGGAAAGAACTGAAAAGCGAAGACATTATCAAAGGCTATGAATACGATAAGGATCACTATGTCGTTGTAACGGAGGATGAAATCGATAAAATTAAGACCGAAAAAGAAAAGTCGATTCAAATCCTGCATTTTGCGCAGTTAAACCAAATCTCTCCGGTCTATTACGATAAAACCTATCAGGTGATACCGGATAAAGGCGGAGAAAAGGCGTTTGAGCTTTTACGGACTGCCCTGATGCAGGAACAAAAAGTTGCTATAGGGAAGACCGTTATGGGAACAAAAGACACGTTGATGGCGATTATTCCGCGTGAAAACGGGGTATTGATTTCCACCATGTTTTATCAGGAAGATATTAAGGCCTTGCAAAAATCCTACGATATTCCGGCACCCAACGAACAGGAATTAAAAATGGCGCAGGTACTGATTAATTCAATGGATACGCCTTTTGACCCGTCTCAATATAAGGACGAGTATCAGGGAAGGCTAAAAGAGCTGATTGAAACAAAAATTGCGGGGAAAGACGTTGTGGCCGCCAGCTCAGAAGAGCCGGTCGGAAAAGTCATTGACCTTATGGACGCACTGAAAGCCAGCATTGAACAGCAGAATGAAGGCAAAGACAAGAAAGAGCCGACAAAAAAGAAACCCGGCAAAAAACAGGGCGCATAGTAAGATACAATAACAAAAAAGTTGCAAAAGCATTGCTTTTGCAACTTTTTTGTTCCGGCTACATTAAAGATTGTTTTTCATCCAGGCTTCCACAATCGCCCGGTCGGCTTCCCCCATAAAAGGGTGTTCGCTGTTTTTCGAAATGGTAAGCCGGCAGTGAAACCTGCTGACAAATTGGTCCACTACTTCACGGCTTTGAAGGTTGTCTTTTGCACCGTACAATATGTGCGTCGGAACCGCCCATTTATCAACCGGATGTTCTTTAACATATTGATAAAAGGCCATGACAGGGTATCAACGGGAGTGGGAATCTCTTCTTCTTTTTGCAGCTGCTCCTCCGTTATGTTAAACCAAAAAAACATTTGTCGGATGAGATATTCCATATCTACAATCGGTGATTGAAAAAGGCAGTTTTCGAAATGCCTTTCGCGGTAAGCCTGAAGACTGAAATAAGCGCCTAAGCTGCATGCAAATAACGATACCGTTTTCCATTTGCCAAAGACAAAATCGCCAACCTGCGTTAAATCCGAAATTCCATTGGCAAGGTTACACTTATATGCGGAATCGGCAATGCGTTCGCCGTGTTCGGGAAGATCGAAACTAATGGTTTGATAACCTTTCGCCGCCGCAGCTTCTGCAAAGGCTTCGGCACTTTCTTTACTGGACATTTTTCCGTGTACAAAAAGGTACGCTTTAGCCGATTGCTCCCCCCATACGATAACCGGAATATTTGCAAGGTATATTTTTTCTTTCGTCATATCTGCATATTTGCCCCTTATTTACTTTGTGGCATTCAGAAGAAACATGGAAGCGTCTTTATTCATGAATATCTTTTCTCCGTGGTAAAATGTATGCGAATTTGCCGATGTAAAGCCGATTTGTTTTACTAAGTCTAGTAATTCTCTTTGCTCAAACCCGGCGTGTACTTGATCGGAATGAATATCCTTGTTTTTATCGAAATCAACAATCAGTAGATGCCCTTCAATTTTCAACATATTGTATAATCTGGTTAGAATCCGTTCACTGTTTTTTATGTGAAGAAGAACCTGTGACAGGATAATATAATCGACTTGCAGGGCAGGGGGCGTCTCAGTCAGAAAATCGCAGCACTGCGTTCTGGCTGATGTTATATGGTTGTATTCTATTTTTCGGTTTACCTGCTCAATCATTTGCGGCGATGTATCCGTCAACAGCACGGATTGAAAAAGGTCGATAAGCCCTAACCCAATCAGTCCGGTTCCACAGCCGAAATCCAGTGCGGTTTTCTCTTTTGTATCTGTTGTCTTTTCCAGTTCAGAACGCACCGCCTGAACGATGATGTTGGCGATAGCTACCCTGTCTTCCGTGTCATATCGGCTTGCCATTTGCTCCCAAATAGTATTCGGCTCCATAAATTCCTCCCAAATTTGATTGACGAAGGATCGATGAATTTCGAAATTCCTCTTCGCCTTAAAGATTTATTTTTCTCCAGCTCTGCAATTCAATAATATTGCCTTCCGGGTCCTGCGCATACACAAAAACTGCTTCCAACCCATCCGGGTAAGGTGCGGTAACCAATTCTCCAACGCTTTTTCCTCCGGCACAAATGATTTCCTTCAGTGTTTTTTCAACGTCATCCACTTCAAAAGACAAATGTGCAATGCCGGGGCGGTTAATTTCCGCAGGTACTGTTTCTTTAAGCATATCGTAAGAAAATATTTCAAGCGTTGGGTGGTCATCTCCGTAACCGGGTAACAGCAGATGTTCACCAATGATGTGGGCCCCGTTCAAACCGGTAAGTCTGTCTAACCATTCACCTTTCAAGTCGCGCGTTTCGCCGATGCTTTTACAGTGAAGCACAGTTTTATAAAAATCTATCAGCTTGTCCACGTTTTGGGCAATAATATTCGTGTGAACGTATCGAAACATTTCAGTATCTCCTTTGCTTTACGAAAGAGGTGAAATTGGCTTTGCAAACATTTCCCGGTTAACCTTTAGACAAGCGAAATTTTAATGATGTGGCTTAATCGTAATACAATTCATATGTACAACTTTCAATGCCATACATAGATGTAAGCAGTGGGTTTCGCGCTATTCATAATAGTCCATACATGTTCTGTTTTGCATTACGGTACCAACAAACTCGCTGACTCTTCTGTGCTCGGGGTGAATTTGATAAGCGGCCAGCGCTTCTTCGCTTTCGAACAAACTGTTCAGAATAACGTCTCGGTTGCCGGAAGGAAGAGTATTTATATGTACTTCCAGTTTCATTATCCCGGCTATACATTGAGTTAAAGATTCCAACTCGGTTTTAACTTTTAAAGCATTTTCTATGTTTTCATCTGCGGAAAATCCATCTTTGTAATTCCAAGCAACAATATGTCGTACCATACAAAATCCTCCGTTCCTGTCGATTTGATCAGGAAAATTTTAAGGCCTGTTTTTGAATCAATCTGCATGCGGTAATTTAATACCGCTCCAGTTCGTTACGTCGCATTGGCCATATTCATTATCCCCAACAGCAACTGCTGTGCCGTCCGTTTTAAGACCGATGCTATGAGCGCATCCTGCCGCAATCGAAACGATATTGTGCCAGTTGCTTGTATTGCATTGACCAAATTCGTTCCAGCCAGCAGCAATCACTGTGCCGTCCGGTTTCAGGCCGAGCGTATGACAGCTGCCAACTGCTATGGCCACAATATTATGCCAATTGCTTACATCACATTGGCCATATTTATTATCACCCACAGCCGTTACGGTCCCGTCCGATTTCAGACCGACGGTATGAAGATAACCTGCTGCAACTGCAACAGTATTGCGCCAACTGCTCACATTGCATTGGTGATAGCGATTGTTTCCTACAGCGGTCACCGTACCGTCCAATCTAAGCCCAACGGTATGCCAGTCGCCAGCCGTAACTGACACAATATTACGCCAGCTGCCTACGTTGCATTCTCCATCCTTATTTCTGCCTACAGCAGCTACGGTTCCGTCCAATTTCAGGCCGATAGAACGACGCCACCCCGCCGCGACCGCTACAATCTCGCTCCAGCCGCTTACATTGCATTGGCCATGCTGATTCCAACCTGCTGCCACCACGGTACCGTCTGACTTAAGACCGATTGTATGGGCATTTCCTGTATTTGCTGCCATGTGAACGTTACCCGCCGCGACTGCTATCATGTCGTTCCAACTGCTTACATCACATTGGCCATGTTTATTATCACCTATGGCCAGTATCGTACCGTCCGATTTCAGACCGACGGTATGACGTCGGCAAGCCGCTATAGTGTTCGCTTTACCGATACCGGCAAATAAACCATGATCCATTCCGTATTATTACCTTTCAAAAATCGAGATTCTTGGAAAAGAACGGGCAACCTACGGGTTACGATTGTGTTGTCGAATCGTTTATGTTTACTCTGCTTTGTTTGGTTTGAATCTTTTTCGCGTTTGATGTTCTTTATCGAGCACGGCTTCTCTGGCAGGAGTACCTGTAAGAGCTTCTAATTCATTCTGTGCCTGAATGACTCTGTCTAACCATAATTGCTTTTTATCGTCAAAATTCCGGCAGTCTTTCGGAATGGGAATCGGTTCGCCAAATACGAGTCGATTCTCGGCTCCCTCGACAGCTTGTTCAATAAAAGCCGGCAAAACAGGGATGCCCAGCATTCTGGCTAACCAAAATGCCCCTCGCTCAATATCTTCGGCTTTGTCCTTATTTATGTCGTAAATAGTTCCCTGGGAGAATATGAGGAAATGCTTTGGCTTTTCTCCCTCGTTAAACCATTTTTCTGCTGCTCTTATTGCCGCCATTGATCCGCCGGAGCTGTTGCGGTCAACTGCAAAAACTTTTTCAAATTCCAAGATTGGGGTTAATTCTTTAGGGATGGAAACTCCGTTAAAGCAATTTTCTTTTGCGAAAACAAATAACTCCGGATATGTTTTTTTTACCTCATGCATTATTTCGTAGTAAAAGCTCATTATGAGCGGAGCGTCTGAGTCGGTTAAATGATTCGTCGCGATAATATAGGAAGTAGTAGTGAAGTTATCCGGCACATGATATGCCTGAAAGTGATATGATTTTAAAAGCGATTTTTTGGTTTCAATTAATCTGTTTTTTACCTGTTCTGGATCATTGATCACACTCAATACTTCCATATTTGCATTTTCATTGAACAGTGAACTGGCGTTAAATAAATGCATCGTAAAAATCCTCCCGATTATTTTTTATTCTTTTTCACTAGCTGGCAAAGTCATAGAAAGGTTTGATTTTCTTTTCCCTTTTTACCCATATGATGAAACGCTGCCCGGAAGAAGGGAAATCGGAACTCTGCTTTTCTGGCAGCTTTGGGGCAACCTTTCACACAGGCATAACAGCGAAGGCATTTTGTTCGTTAATTTCCATGGTGGTACGGTCAATTGCACCGACGGGGCATTTGCGCGCGCAGGCCCCGCAGAAAGTACAAACGGACTTATTTACCTGTGGCTGCCGGATTAAAAAGCGCGTGCCCGAATCGGGAAAATCGGTAATGAATTTTGGCAATACCGCATTTGGAAGAAGAACCGGCTCGAAGTCTTTGTTATTTATTTTCTTTTGAATGGTTTCGCCAAAACTGCGCGCCTGCTGCAAATCGGTTTCATCCGGCCTGCCATAAGCGACCGGAGCCGCCTTCGTTGCATAGGTGTGCTGGCCGATAAATGTTCCCGCCGCAATGAGTTAAAACGATTCGTTTCCNNAAAGTTCTTTAAACTGATTCAGGCTAATTCCAAATCCCATATTACCATATACAGCGACAACTGCAAGTGGGGTTCCGTTTCCTTTTATCTGCTGTAAGAATTTAAAAAGAAAAGGTGGAATTTTTTCCCCGTAAATGGGTACTGCAAGAAGGACAAGGTCGCTGTTGACTTTAATTTCATTTTTTCTGCTTTCGGGCAAGGTAATATCCGTGAAATGGATCTCGCCGCTTAACCCCTGGGAAATAGCTTTTACGATTGCTTTTGTTGTGCCGGTTGCAGAAAAGTAAATCATCTCTGTTTTCATAAATCACCGATTTCTGTGCCTTACCTTATCGAAGCATCTTAATTATTAAAAAGGGACTGGCGCTTTTATTTTTCTACAGCAGTAGTTCGGTTGAAAATGCAATGACCACATTTCCAACAATTTTCACTTCGGTAGGCTGATTGTCTTTTATTTTTA
This sequence comes from Ruminococcaceae bacterium UBA3451, assembly GCA_002378845.1. Lineage (GTDB taxonomy): Bacteria > Bacillota > Clostridia > Oscillospirales > Acutalibacteraceae > Caproiciproducens. Next base: position 51,295 of record DFRY01000006.1, read on the forward strand.
CCTGTACTTCCATCGTACCTGCCCGGCCAATCGCTTCCCCCTGTATTACATAAAAAGTAAGTAAAGCTCCGTTGTGATTAACAAGCCCATAGTGAACTAAATAGGCGCCAAGGGGGCCGTTTGCATTACCGGTTACAGGATCTTCATTGATTCCAATGGCGGGCGCAAACATTCTTCCGTGGATCATTGGTGTTTCGTTCGGATTCATGGTGAATACATAATAACCGTTGCAGCCAATCTCATCACTGAGTTTTGACAGGGCGTCCATATTGGGCTGCAGCCTATGAAGCAAGTTAACATCTTTTATCGCCAGCATGACTTTGGAATGTCCCGTTGAAGCAATGGCAATAGGGTATTCTTCCATAATATCCTGTTGTGTAATGTTTAAAGCTTTGATTAAACTTTGTTGTGCCTTGGCGGAGAGGGCATCGCTGATTTCGATTTTTCCCTGTGTCATTATAATTTTATAGTCATCATTTTCCCGAACGATGTCGACGGGTAGAATACCGGCTCCCGTTTTTTGCAAAACCCGTGTTGTACCAAGGTGTTTTTCCATTGCATTGGCATAGTGTGCCGCAATTGTTGCGTGACCGCAAATCGGGACTTCTTTTGTCGGGGTGAAAAAACGAACCTGCATATCGTATGTATCATTTTCCGGTTTAAAAAGGAAGGCGGTTTCGGAATTGTTTAATTCACGCGCGATTCTTTGCATTTGTAAATCGGACAAACCGTCCGCGTTCGTAATTACTCCGGCCGGATTCCCAGCTAATTTTTCTTTTGTGAACGAATCAATTTGATAAAGATGATATAAATTTTCCATTATTTGTCTCCGTTTATTGAAATAAGGGGGTTAAACAAGCCACTCTTTCGCTTTTTCAAAATCATCAATGCAAGTCATTGCAAAGGCTGTTTCTGTACTTTTCTTTTTAATATACTTCTTCTGTTTCGTGTTTAATCCGACAAATACAACTTTTCGAAGCGGTTTGTTTAACAGGACAAAGCGGTTAACGATGAGCTCTAAAATTTCCTGGTCAACATCCGTTTCATCCAAAGCGACGGCAATGAAAGAACTGGTTGACGGCCTGCTGATGGAGACCAAATCCTGCTCAAATTTTTGCTTAAGCAGGTCTTTTTCGCTGCACAAAGAATCCAAATGTTCGCACCATATTTCCCCGCCATGATAAGGCAACTGGAATGACTTTTTCTTAAGTCCAAGCTCCTGTTTTTCCACTTCATTCTACTCCAATCTTAATTTGGATTTTTCATCGATCATCTGTTTTGTCAATTTCCTCAGTTATGAGCGCTTTTGAAAGATTCATCGCGTTTATTATATTTTTAAGGCGAGTATGATAAGGGGTACCCTCCGCAAATTTTAACTGCGCCTTTTTGCATTTGCTGATAATCGAAGATACGGGCGGCAAAGCTTTTTCAAACTCTTTTTTCGTGTATTTGCCCGCGGTATGATCGTTAGTAATCAATGCTTTTGCAAGATACAGCGCATTTATTCTGTTTTTAAGAAGGGAGTATTGGGAAGTACCCTGCGTAAATTTTTGCTGTGCTTTTTCACAATTTAAAATGGTGGCAGATATAACTTTCACCGCGTCTTCTATTTCTTTTTGTGTATAAGTATTTATATTGCATTACCTCGAATTCCTGTTATGAGACAGTTTGTCTGCTTGTTATTATACCATAAAGAAAATTGTAATTATAGCTGAAATCCTTCATATTTTTGCCGTAATGTTTTCAATTTACACCAAAATTCAAGTATAGTTTATAGATTTACCGAATGCGCCGGAAGATTGTTTTACCACATTAGAAATTATTTTAAAAGAAGACATACCGCCGTCATCTTTCCATGCTATAATATATTTAAATCGGGGAATTATTACAGTGCAAACACAAAATAACGTGCCCGATTATGAGCTGAAAAGAGGCGATGGATTGACATATTTTAATCTGTCGATTTGTTCATAATCTGCAAAACGAAAGAATGAATATTAAACAGGAGGATTTTTTATGAATCAGGACATCAGTATCGGCGATATTATAATTGATTGCGGCGACGGCCAGGCTTTACGCGAGTTTTACGCGGAGCTTCTCGGTTGGGAACGGTGTGAAATGTATGAGATTCCCGGTGTGCGCAGACAGGACGGCCTTGTGTTTCTTTTTGCACAGGAAGAAGATTATGTCCCGCCAATTTGGCCGGAACAGGATGGCAAACAACAAAAACAAATGCATTTTGACTTTGTTGTACCCGATGTAGCAGCGGCTGTTCGTCAAGCTGAGGCGTTGGGCGCGGTAAAAGCCCAGCAGCAGTTTGGGGGAGCTTATTTTACCACCATGTTAGACCCGGCGGGGCATCCGTTCTGTCTGTGCGCCAAAGGGTAAGATTGCTTTCGTATATATGCATATTCACAAAAACAGAAGCAAGCTGGGTTACAGCTTGCTTCTGTTTTTTCTAATATGAAACTCCCATTTATGCCGGGTTGATTATTTAGGATTCATAAGGATGTGATTGTTTCAGTAAAGTCACGCATTATGAACATGACTTATTAAACCTGATTCATGCGGTACCCAATGCCAATATGGGTTTGGATGTAGACCGGCTTAGAAGAATCTTTTTCAATCTTTTTTCGCAAGGTCGCCATAAAAACGCGAACCAGGGAAGAGTCCGCTTCCACTGGGTTTGGCCAGACCTGATTCAAAATGTAATTGTGGGTCAGTACCTTGCCTACATTCTTAGCCAGAAGGCAAAGCAGCTTATATTCAATTGGAGTAAGGTGAACTTCCTGCCCTTCCGTAAAAACCTGCGCGGCGGAAAAATCAATTTTTAATCCGCCGTTTTCAAAAACCGCTTCGTCTTTAATGGGCCGGTTGTCATATTTCATTTTACGTATTGCCACTCGGATTCGGGCGAGCAGTTCTTCCACGCTGAACGGTTTAGTCAGATAATCATCTGCACCCGCGTCAAGGGCCTCGATTTTGTCTTTGTCCTCGCTGCGCGCGCTGACAACAATAATAGGCCGATTTGACCAGGTGCGTACTTTTTCAATGACTTCCATTCCGTCCATGTCGGGTAATCCCAAATCAAGAATAATAATGTCCGGATTTGTNNACTGCATGATGGCAGATTCCCCGGTGGCAGCGGTCAAAATGGCGTAGGTGCCCGCTGCATTCAATGTTGCGGAAATTAAGCTTCGCACCGCCCGGTCGTCTTCCACAACCAGAACCAACGCCTTATCCGTCATGGTTAATCTCCTCCAGTAACAACGAAAATCCAAATACGGTGCCTTGGGGGTTATTGTCTTTTACATAAATTTCTCCGCCATGTGCGTTCACAATGGATTTACACAGGGAAAGACCAAGCCCCAATCCTCTTCGGCTGTCGCCGCTTGCATTGTTCGCGGTATAAAACATGTCAAAAATTTGCTTTTTATCTTTGTCGGCAATGCCGTTTCCGTTGTCTGCAATTTCAAGGTAAACCCATTTGTCTTTTCGATTTGCGCGAATGACAATGACGGAACCGGTCGGTGTATATGCAATGGCGTTATTTACAATGTTGATAATTACCTGAATGATCAGATGTGCGTCCACCCGAACCATTAAAAGTTCATTTTCCAACTGAATTTCAATCTGATGTTCGGAACTGTGCCGGTCAACGTGAAGCAGAGCCTCTGCAACCAAATCCTGTACCAGCTCGGGCTGGGTTTGAATGTTCAGCCGCCCGTCGTCCAATCGGGTTACGGCAAGAATATTTTCCACCAGATTGATCAGCCACAGCGAATCTTCATAAATGTTTTCCAGCATTTTGTGCTGCTCTGCAAGGTCAACACCGGAATTCCCTTCATTCAGAAGAATGCTCGCATTTCCGGATATGCTGGTCAGCGGGGTACGCAGGTCATGCGAAATGGCACGCAGCAGGTTTGCACGCAGCCGTTCCTTTTCCGCGTTCATTGCAATTTGATTCTGTGTTTCGTTCAGGTTGTATTTCTCAATAGCCAGTGCAATTTCATACATCATTCCGTCCAGCAGGGAACGTTCAAATACTTCCAGCTGATTTCCGGACTGCATGGGGATTCCGATTACGGCAAGCACGGTGTCCTTGCCTTTCACCGGAAGGTATAGCGCTTTGGCACCGGGCAGCGTATCGGTGGAAACTCCCGCCGGTTTGCGGTTATGAAAAACCCAAACCGCAACGGCATATTCTTCGTCCCCGGAGTATTCCGGCGGTAAGGGATGTGACGGGTCGTTGTTAAACACACTTGGCTTTTGCAGTTCTCCGTTTTTTAAAGGGAAAAACAGAATCGGTTTATTCAAAAGCTTTGACAGCTGTTGGGATGACTTTTCCAGAATCGTTTCAAATTCATTTGCACGCTGCAGTTTTCGGCTGGTTTCCAGCAGGACTCCGGTGCGGTGTGAATTAACCGCTGCAGAACGGGCCTGCAGCCGAACCCGCATGGTAAGCGAGCTTGTAATCAGCGACGCAATCAGCATAACGAGAAAGGTAATCGGGTAATCCGCACCGTAAGTGTTAAGGGTAAACCGCGGTTCGGTAAAAAAATAGTTGTACGCGAGTACGCTGAGAACGGAGGACCCCAGCCCATACATCCGGCTCCGGGTCTGGCTGGAAATAATCAACACCCCAAGAATATAAACGGTGATGATATTGGCTTGCATGTAATTAAACCGGTGGAACAGTAATCCGATCAAGGTACATAACGTTAAAATTCCAACCGTTTTTAGAAAATCCGGAAAATTCAGGTTTAGGTCAAGTTTCGGCTTTGCCAGTCTGGCCCGACGGGGAGAAAGAGCATCCGGTATGATGTAAACATCCATGTTGGGTGCAAGGGCGGTTAGGCGTTCAACGAAATTCGATGACGTAAAGGGAAGCCTGGTTTTGTTGCTGGAGCGGCCCATTACAATTTTGGAAACGCCGCTCACTTTTGCATATTCCGCGATTTGGGCGGCAACATCATCCCCGAAAACGGTGGCGATTTTCGCACCAAGCTGTTCCGCCAGCTTTAAGTTTTCACGCAGGCGGGCGCGGTTTTTCTCGTTCAGTTCGCTGGTATAAGGCGTTTCAACAAAAAGAGCAGTAAACGATGCGTGAAACGCGCTGGCAAACCGTGCGGCGGTGCGAATGACCTTTGCATTCGATGGGGAACTGCTTAAGCACACCAGAATGTGTTCGCCGGTATAGTAGGTGTCGCTGTTCACTTCGGTACGGCTGGACTCAATTTCCCGGTTTACCTTATCGGCAATGCGGCGCAGTGCAATTTCACGCAGTGCCACCAGGTTATCTCGGGTGAAAAAATGATTCAGTGCGCGTTTTGCTTGATTTTCTTTATATATTTTCTTCGCGTTCAGCCGTTCGATAAGAACGTCGGGTTCAATATCAACCAGTTCAACCTGAGTTGCCCGGTCAAAAACAAAGTCCGGCACCCGTTCCTTTACCGTAACATGGGTAATGGAGGCGACAATGTCGTTCAGGCTTTCCAAATGCTGCACATTCATTGTTGTAAAAACATCGATCCCGGCGTTCAGCAGTTCCTCAATGTCATCATAACGCTTCACATGCCGGCAGCCTGCCGCGTTGGTATGCGCCAGCTCGTCAACCAGAATCAGACCCGGGCGGCGCTCCAAAGCCGCGTCCAAATCAAATTCGTTCAAAACAATTCCGCGGTAGGCAACCTTTTTAACCGGAATGGACTCGAAGCCTTCCGCTAACGCCATTGTGTCAGGGCGGGAGTGCGGCTCAATATAGCCCAGTACCACGTCAACGCCGGCTTTTTGCTCGGAATGGGCAGCGTCCAGCATGGCGTAAGTTTTTCCTACGCCCGCGGCGTAACCGAAGAAGATTTTTAACCTTCCCCGTTTGGCGCGGCCTTCCTCGTTATTGAGCATTTTCAGCAGCGATTCCGGGTTAGGGCGCTCGTCGCTCATATTTGTCACCTCTTGTTCCTAAAGTCAGTGGCGGTTCAAGGTATCGCTTAATCAGCGGCTTTTAAAATGCCGTCCAGCGCTAAGTTGACTTCCAAAACGTTGACCGTAACTTCGCCGAACACACCCAGAAATTTACCGTTTGTGTATTTGGCAATGAGGTCGCGCACNNTGCGCACCTGCTGTGCGGAAATATTTCTGGCTTTTGCAATGCGGTCAACCTGATATTCCGCGGCAGCCGGGGAAATATGAGGGTCAAGCCCGCTTGCGGAGCAGGTGACAAGGTCTTCCGGTATCGGCACGCCCTTTTTGTCAGGACTCGCCGCCTGTATTTTCGCAACACGCTGCTGTACCAGTTTTTTGTACTGTTCACTGGCGGGGCTTAAATTGGAAGGTACCGCGTACAGTAAGGGTTTTCCGTTCGCATCCTGATAGGTTTTAACATCAAGATTCATAATACGTCCCCAAAGGTACTGATTCCCTGTGAACTGCTGCGCCAGAAGTGTGCTGCCGTATTTCTTTCCGTTAACCTCAATTATACTACCGTTTGCCTGATTATGGAACAAAAGCTGTTAAATCCCGGTGACTGCCAAAGGGTATATAACCCCGCACAGCAGCGTAAAAACCAAAAGAACGGCAAGCGCCTTTGCCCACACCGACTTTACAATCTTCATGGTGAAACCTCCTTAAGAAATGCCGCACGCGGTTAGAATGACATCGATCAGTTTTACAAAGACGAAGGGCGCCGCAAGGCCGCCAAGCCCAAAAATCAGAAGATTTCTGGAAAGCAGCTTTTTAGCGGGAACTTCGCGGTATTTTACGCCTTTCAGCGCAAGGGGAATCAATGCCACAATGATGAGCGCGTTATAAATAATCGCGGAAAGAATGGCTGTATTGGAGCTGTGCAGCCCCATAATGTTCAGTGCCGCAAGGCCGGGGTACAGGCCCATAAACATGGCCGGAATAATGGCAAAGTATTTTGCCACATCGTTGGCAATGCTGAATGTGGTGAGGGAACCTCTGGTCATAAGCAGCTGTTTTCCAATTCGAACAATGTCAATCAGCTTTGTGGGGGAGGAGTCCAAATCCACCATGTTTCCGGCTTCTTTTGCCGCCTGTGTGCCGGTGTTCATAGCTACTGCCACGTCTGCCTGTGCCAGTGCCGGCGCATCGTTGGTGCCGTCACCTGTCATGGCGACCAGATGCCCCTGCTTCTGAAAGTCGCGGATCATTTTTAGCTTGCCTTCAGGAGTCGCTTCCGCAAGAAAATCGTCCACGCCCGCTTCCGCGGCAATTGCCGCCGCTGTCATGGGGTTATCGCCGGTAATCATAATGGTTTTAATGCCCATTTTGCGCAGGTCGGCGAATTTCTCTTTTACGCCGCTTTTAATAATATCCTTCAGGTGAATCACACCAAGCACTTTGTCGTTTTTGGCTACGACAAGCGGGGTGCCGCCGCTGTTTGCAATGCGTTTCACCGCGTTTTCGCATTCGACGGAATAGGTGCCGTTTTGCCCCTCTACATATTCGCGAATGGCGTCTGCGGCGCCCTTACGAATCTGAATTCCGGGAAGATTCACACCGCTCATTCTTGTTTTCGCGGTAAACGGAACAAATTCAGGGGACTGCCCGCCAAATTCGCGGCCGCGGATTCCGAAATCTTTTTTGGCAAGCACCACAATGCTTCGGCCTTCCGGTGTTTCGTCCGCAAGGGACGAAAGCTGCGCGGCGTCGGCTAACTCTTTTATGTCCACACCGTCTACCGGAATAAATTCGGCCGCCTGCCGGTTGCCGAGTGTAATGGTGCCGGTTTTGTCCAGCATCAGAACATCCACATCGCCTGCGGCTTCAATCGCCCGGCCGCTCATAGCAAGCACGTTTGCCTGATTCAGTCGGCTCATGCCTGCGATTCCGATGGAGGAAAGTAGCGCGCCGATGGTAGTCGGTGCCAGGCAAACCAAAAGCGCAATCAATGCGGTTATAGAACTTGGGTTCGGAATACCGGCCTGTTCCGCGGCAAACTGCGAATAGGGGTAAAGCGCTGCGGTAACTAATAAAAAGATGATGGTCAGGGCAATCAAAAGAATCTGAAGTGCAATTTCATTCGGCGTCTTTTTGCGTGCGGCGCCTTCTACCATGGCAATCATCTTGTCCAAAAAGCTTTCGCCTGCTTCATTGGTCACGCGGATAACCAGCCAGTCGGAAATCACCATGGTTCCGCCGGTCACCGCGCTGCGGTCGCCGCCGCTTTCGCGGATTACGGGGGCGGATTCGCCGGTAATGGCGCTTTCATCAACCGAAGCCGCACCGTCAATAACCTCGCCGTCCGCGGGGATTTGCTCCCCTGCAAGGACTATAACAAGGTCGCCTTTTTTCAGGTCGACGGAAGAAACAACCTCGAACCGGTCTTTTTCCTCCGGGGAAGGGATTTTATGTGCGGGAACGTCTTTTTTTGCCGCGCGAAGCGAATCCGCCTGCGCTTTGCCGCGGCTTTCCGCAATTGCTTCCGCAAAGTTTGCAAACAGAACGGTAAACCAAAGAATGACGGCTATGCTCAGAATAAATCCCGGCTGTGCGTCTTTCAGACCAAACAGGGAAATAAAATAGAGAACGGTTGTAAGAACGGACGCGACGTAAACAATAAACATAACCGGGTTTTGAATCTGTATTTTTGGATTGCATTTTAAAACGGAATCCTGAAGAGCCCTTCCAATCAGATCTTTGTCTGCAAAAGGACTTTTTTGACGGGAACTCATAAGGCAGCCTCCTTAACCAAACATTTTAAAGAAATCGGCAATCGGCCCGAGCGCCAGCGCGGGGAAAAAGCTCAGGGCGCCGATGAGAATAATGACGAAAATTAACATTCCGATAAACATGGCGTCGTGGGTAGGAAGGGTTCCTACGCCGACCGCCACCTTCTTTTTCTGTGCGAGCGAGCCTGCCATGGCAAGCGCCGCAACCAAAGGAACATAACGTGCGAATAACATAATGACGCCGGTGGAAAGGTTCATAAAGGGTGTGTTGGCATTTATTCCGGCAAAGGCGGAACCGTTATTGCCGCCCGCCGAAGTGAACGCGTACAGAATCTCAGAAAAGCCGTGCGCGCCGGTATTAGTCAGTGTAGAAGCAATACCGGGTACCATGCAGGCAACCCCGCTGCCAACCAAAATAGCCACCGGGGTAGCAAGGCAGAGCAGCACAGCCATTTTCATTTCATACGGTTCTACTTTCTTTCCCAGGTATTCCGGCGTTCTGCCAACCATTAACCCGGCGATAAAAACAGTGAAGATGGCGAACCCCAGCATGCCGTACAGTCCGGAGCCGACTCCGCCGAATATGACTTCACCCAGCTGAATCAGCAGCATGGGAACCATTCCGCCGATGGGGGTCAGGCTGTCATGCATAGCGTTAACGGAACCGTTGGAAGCCGCGGTGGTAAACACCGCCCATGTGCTGGAAGCCCCAATTCCGAACCGGGTTTCCTTTCCTTCCATGTTGCCTCCGGACTGGTTCAGAAACGAAGTGTCTACTGTTCCGTTCTGCGCAAGCTGCGGCGTTGCATGGGCTTCCGCTGTCAGTGTAATGCTAAGGCATACGGCCATAACAAGAAACATTGCCAAAAACAGTGCGGCGCCCTGCCGCTTGTCCTTCACATTTCGCCCGAAGGTAAAGCACAGCGCAGCGGGTATAAGCAGAATAGAGACAAGCTCGATCAAATTGGACACGGCGTTGGGGTTTTCAAACGGATGCGCGGCATTTGTCCCGAAAAAGCCGCCGCCGTTTGTGCCAAGCTGCTTAATGGCGATTTGGCTGGCCGCGGGGCCCTGCGGAATTACTTCGCTGGTAACGACTGTTCCGTCGGATAGCGTGACCGGCTGTAAAAGGTCCACTTTGTCATAACTGTTAAAATTCTGAACGACGCCCTGAGAAGTAAGAAGAATTGCCGTAATCAGGGAAAGCGGCAGCAGAATGTACAGCACAATTCTGGTTAAATCAGTCCAAAAACTCCCGATTCCGTTTTCCTTCACTTTAATAAACCCACGAATCAGAGCAAACAAAACCGCGATTCCGGTCGCCGCGGATAAAAAGTTCTGCACGGTAAATCCAAGCATTTGGGTCAGGTAACTCATGGAGTTTTCACCCGAGTAGGCCTGCCAGTTGGTGTTGGTCACAAAGCTGACTGCGTTATTGAACGCCAAATACCAGCGAATCGCACCAAAGTGCTGGGGGTTCATGGGCAGAACGCCCTGAAGAAGATTCAATAAAAAAATAAGGATAAGCCCAAACAGATTAAACAGCAAAACCGAGCCGGCGTATTTTTTCCAGCTCATCTGTTCGTTTTGTTCAATTTTCAGGGTGCGGTACAGGTACCCCTCTACCGGCTCTGCAATCCGGGATAAAAATACCTTTTCCCCGTTCATGACTTTTCCAATGTATTTGCCAAGTGGAACAGCAAGAACTACCAGCAAAATAAGGTATAAAATCGTCTGTAATATTTCTCCACTCATATCTTATCGCTCCTAAATAGAATAGTAATCAAATACACCAGCAATGCCGCAAAGATAAGGCCGGTTATTCCGATAATGATTTGCAAAATCTTTCCCTCCGTTTCTTTTGCCATTATAGCATCGCGGCTATAATGATTCTGTTAGGCTTTTTCCTGCCGTGTTAAGATTGTGAAAAGATTTTTTAAATTACCGGTTATGTGGGAGTGTAATGCAGCAGAAAATTTATGTAAGTAGTATGTGCATTAACAGAATCTTTATATTTTCTTTGAATTCTTAATACCGAACAAACATTTTGCATGATAAGATAATGGCATGGAAGGGGGGTACCACATGCTGCAGAATAATGGCAGAAGAACTGTTTTAATCATTGGATGCACTCCGTTTGGAGCGGCAATTGCACAAGCCGCATGGAAACGCANNTGTCGACCCGGTCGAGTCGTCTTTTGAACGGCTTTCCGCTTCTTTTAACGGGGCTACGGTAATTGGGGACGGTACAGAGTTGGCAGCTTTGGAAGCGGCGGGAACTTTGCGCAGTGATATAATCGTTGCCGCCACAGAAGATGATGATACCAATATTATGATTGTACAGACGGCAAAGAACCGGTTTCATAAATTACAGGTATTTGCCGTGGTTAACGACCTGATTAAAAAAGACCTTTGCGATGCCCTTGCAATTCCCTGCATCTGCCCAATTTCACTGGCATTGCGTCAGGCGGAAAACATGATGTTAAAAACGGAGGAAATGGAGTAATGAATATTATACTGGCAGGGGAAAATACGGAAACAAGATTTCTTGCACGAGCTTTAAAGCTGAAAAAACATCATGTGACCGTCGTCAGCCGGAATGAGCCGTTCTGCAAATTGCTTGCGGATGAATATGAGGTGACGGCTGTTTGCGGGGATGCGCAAAATTTACAAATTCTTTCGGAAGCATGTGCGGAGGGAACGGATCTTCTGGTTGCGATGGAAGAAAAAGACGCGGCCAATCTTCTTCTCTGCGAAATTGTAAAAAAGCAGTTCCCTGTGCGGACTATGGCAGTTATAAAAGATTCACAAAATACAGAACTGTTTTATGAAATGGGCGTGGACCGCTGCGTCTGTATTACTGATTTTCTGACAGATATGATTGAAACAGTCGGTGGTGAATTAGATAAAAGTTAAACTTTCCTGCCTTTGCGCATTTGGGGTTTTGGTAGAAAGAGCGGCGGAATCGAATCCTCATCTATCCGCGTTATCATCCAAATATCAGACTTCATATTATAGAAAAGATCAATTTTCGTTATATGGAGGATAAGATATGGGTTTTGATTATACAAACTGTTGCTGATATATGGGGCCTCCTGGCCCGCAGGGGATTCAAGGCCCCATAGGGCCCCAAGGAATTCAAGGCGTAATTGGCCCATCCGGCCCACAGGGCATCCAGGGGACTATCGGTCCGCAAGGCATTCAGGGACCAATTGGCCCGCAAGGAATCCAAGGGTCAACAGGGCCGACGGGGCCAACAGGGGATACAGGCCCGCAGGGGGTTACAGGTCCTCTTGCTCCTCAAAGTTTTGTTCAGCTTTATGACCGCAACTTTACCAATGAATTATTAGCAAACAGTACTCCGTTAAACTTATCAGACAGCGGAATTAACCCGATATTTACCACCGGGGACTACTCTCTTTCCACAGTTACAGTAAAAAATGACACTCTGAATTTGCCGGAACCGGGAATTTACCATATTGATATTTCTTTAATTGCCAGTTTCTTATATGCTTCACCCGCGCCGACATTTGGGTCTTCGTATCAGATTATTTTCAATGTTCTTGATGATACAAATTTTGTGGTCACCTCTTTGGTTTATGAAGGCATTGTACCGAATGATGCGGACGAAGCGTTGGCGGAAGTTCTGCTTTCAAGGTCGGTGCTTATGTATGCTCCGTCTGCGAATCCTACGTTACGGGTAGTGCTGTCTAATTTCAGCAAATTTAGTTATGCCTTTGAAAACACCCTGAATGTTGCGAGCTTGAATTTAACCGTACAAAAATGGCAAAGACCATAAACTAAATATGGTACCGGCGGACTGTTATGCGCATAAGCCGGCAGATTTTGTAAAAACAAAAAACAGACTCCGGTTTCCTGAACCGGAGTCTGTTTGGCTGTAAACACCTTTAATGGAAAGCTTATGAATCTGCGGGCTGCTAATAAGGTGCGTTACTTTTGAAAAAACGCAAATACTGTTTCAATTACTGTATTCATTCCCGCTGCGCTGGGCAAGTGACCGCTGTGAGCAACCGTTTCAACGGACAGGTTGGAATTTTCGGCGTTTTCAATATACGACTTTATCATTTTTGTGGAAGTAACAATGTCCGTATCCCCTTGAAGAATCCGGTATGGAACCGTTGTATTTTTCAGCGTTTCCGTTAAGTCAACATGCATCAGCTCGGTAAGTAAGGATNNGTACCCGTTTACCGCAACCGCCATAAAGTCTTTCACAGAATAATCGGGGCTTTGTAACAGTCCCCAAATAAGATTGCCAAGGGGAGTATTTCCCCCTAAAGAGCTAGGATGCGGTCAGCGTGAATACGAAACAGGTTTTCTGCGTCTTCTAAACAGGAAGAGCGAACCACAAGGAATAAGTCCTTTTTACAGGCAAGCATTGTCAATACTATGGGATAAAAACCCCTTTTCATCAGCTCGACCGGGCCGATTTCATCAAGATACACCGGGTTTATATTGTTCTGGATGATTTCTTCTGCAATTGTATTTGCAAAGGCAATTCCGCCTGCTGTGAAATAGTAATTTTGGTAGTGAGAAAATGCCGGCGGGTACAAACCCCTGAATTCATCCGTATAAGAAAATAATT